>JAKEEM010000040.1 GCA_022616535.1 Chlorobiota bacterium
AAGGGAATTGCAATAACCGTTGCAAGCAAAGTTACAAGGACCGAGCCGGTTATCAGGGGGTAGAGTCCGAATTCTTCCTTTTGAAATGATACAGGGTTCCAAACCGAATGGAACAGCTCACCTATTCCCGGGTCAGTGATAAAAGGGATTGCTTCCTTAAAGAGAAATAAAAAAATAAGCAGAACTATGATTATAGATAAAGAACCACAGCTCTGCAGAAAGTATTTTATAAGTTTTGCTTTAAATCTCTGCTTATTCAAAATTTACTTAAGTGTAACATATCCTGTTTCTTCGACAATTTTCTGCCCTTCGGGAGTGAGCGCAAAATCAAGAAAAGCAGCATTTATCCCCTGCGGCTCGCCGTTAAAGATTAAGAAAAGCGGCCTTGCGATTGAATATGATTTATCCAATACTGTCGCATGATTAGGCGTTACAGCCGGCGAGTTTTCATCTTTTTTGACGTTTAAAACCTTAACATTGCCTTCCTTTGTGTACCCAAGACCAAGATAGCCGATTGACCATTTGTCCTGTCCGACCGACTGGGCTATTGCGGACGATGCGGGCATTAATTTCACCGTCGGGGCAAAATTTTCCTTAAGCAGCACATGCTCCTGGAAAAACACATAAGTGCCGGAGTTGCTTTCTCTTGAGAGCACTGAAATAGGCTGGTCGGGTCCGCCGACTTCCTTCCAGTTTTTATACGCACCCGTGAAAATCTTTTTTATCTGCTCCATCGTAAGCTCGTTTAACGGATTTCCCGGATTAACAATAACTGCAAGCCCGTCATATGCAATCACTTTTTCAACCACATTTATTCCCTTTCCCTTTGCCTGGTCTTTTTCCTTCTGCTGCATATCACGCGATGAAGCGCAGATATCGGTAGTTTGATTAATGAGTGCCGCAATACCTGTACCGGAGCCGCCTCCAGTTACCGAAATCTGTTCGCCCTGATTTTTCCTCATATACGCCTCTGCAAGCGAGCTCATCAGATGGACCATTGTATCGGAACCCTTGATTGTAATTGATTTTTTGTTCTGTGAACTTTGCTTATCTTTTTTTCCGCACCCTACAGCGAAAACAGCTAAAATCAGCGTAAAAAATACCAGTTTAAACATCAAGTTTTTCATATTGATAATATTAAATTTAGAAATAATTTTTTAAGATAATATGCAAAATATGTTAAAAAGTTAAGCAAAGGGTTAAGATTATGTTAAGATTATGTTAAGTTCTAATAATCAGGGATATAATTAGTTTTTAGGGATTTTTATCGTAAATACGCTTCCCTTGCCCGGCTGTGACTCAACCTCTATGTTTCCGCCGAGCACATTTACAATGTGTTTTACAATTGCAAGCCCGAGTCCGGTTCCGCCCTCTTCCCTGCTTCTGCCTTTATCAATCCTGTAAAACCTTTCGAATAATCTTGAAATGTGTTCCGGGTCGATGCCATAACCCTCGTCTTCGACGTAAATATTCAGCATTCCGTCTTGTTCAAAAGCACCGACTTCAACTTTGGATTTTTTATCGCTGTATTTAATTGCGTTATCAAGCAGGTTGCCTATTGCCTGTTCAATCAAATGCCTGTTTGTCCTGGCGAAAATGTTATCATCACATTTAACATTCAGCGTGATTTTCTTCTCGCCCGCAATAAAATCATAATCCTCGACCACCGATTGAAGCAATGGCTTAATTTCCTCATCTTCTAATTGGACTTCTTCATCCATCTCCTCAAGTCTCGATAATGTCAGCAAATCATCAATCAATAAATTGAGCCTATCGATATGTTTTGAGACAATATTCAAAAATCTCTCAGCATTTTTGGGGTCGTCGATTGCGCCTTCCTTCAGAGTTTCAATAAATCCTTTTATCGTAGTTACAGGTGTCTTCAGCTCATGTGATACATTGGCAACCAAATCTTTTTTAATCGTGTCCAAATGTTTGAGATTTGAAATATCATTCAATACGACAAGCGCACCGAGCGCTTTATTATCAACATCATATAACAGAGTGCCGCTTAGCTGCAAAAACTTGTCTCTATCGTGCTGTAATATAATTTCCGCTTCCTGCGGGCTGCCTTCCGAAAGTAGCTTTTTGAAAAATTTCTGAATTTCCGAAATCCTAACAACTTCTTGAAGCGTTCTGCCCTTTGCATCGATTGAAGCGATATCCAGAATACGCTCCGCCGTTTTATTTAACATTAAAATCCGCTCTTCGTAATCAACAGCAAGCACGCCTTCCTTCATGCTTTCAAGCACCGCCTGCTGGAGATTGCTCTGCTCGCCGATTATGTCAAGACGTTCATCAAGCTGTTTTGCCATTGTGTTAAGCGATTCTGCAATGCTTTTCAAATGCTTTTCCTTCGGCGGAAATATTTTTGCGGAATAATCTCCTTGAGTGTAACGCTCAGCACCTGATTTAATTACATCAACAGGACCCAAAAGAATGCTTAACGCTGTGAATACTATTATTAATGATATTATGATAACGGAAAGGAGCAGTAGTAGGTTTGGCTTAATATCCGAAATAAAAACAAAGGCAAGCAAGGGAATAACTGCAAACAGCGATGTGATAAAAAATATTTTCCAAAGGAATTTCCTTTGTATCAATTAGAATATCTCCCTGAATTTATAACCCACGCCTCGGACAGTTTCGATGAAATCATTTTCCTCGCCGAGCTTTTTGCGGAGCGAAACTATATGTACATCAATCGAGCGGTCAGTAACGGAAACACCCTCGCCTCTTGTAGCGTCTACAATCTGGTATCTTGTCATGACCCAGCCCGGCTTTTTGGCAAGCGTGAGAAGTATGCGAAACTCAAGATGCGTTAAGTCAATCGGCTTGCCTTTATATGTAACCTCGTGTCTTCCGACGTGTATCTTCAAATCGCCCCGTTCTATAACCGGTTTTTCCTCTTCTTCTTTGGCAGGACGCCGCCTTAAGGTTGCCTTAACAATTGCCAATAGCTCACGGGGACTAAACGGCTTGGTAACGTAATGGTCTGCCCCGATTTCAAGTCCCGCGACTTTATCGGCTTCATCGGCTTTTGCGGTAACCATCACAATCGGTATGTTTGATTTATGCTTATCGGCTTTAATGATTTTCGTTATGTCAAAACCATCCACGCCGGGGAGCATCAAATCAAGTATTATCAGGTCGTAATCGTTTTCCTTGACAAGCTCAAGCGCGTCCTCGCCCGTAACCGCAGTTTTAACCCTGTATCCGTTTTTGGCAAGATTGTATTCAATCAGCTCTAAAATATCCTTTTCATCGTCAACGACTAAAATTTTTTCCTTCATTTTAATGAATTTTTAATTTTCTAATTGTAATCTTTTTGTTAAAATTAGCACCATATTGTTAAATAAATGTTAAGATTACATTAGAATTAAAAATCAAACAAAAATACTTTAAAATTGATTAGAATTAAACTCAATGTGATAGCCCCATTTTACACTTGACAATTTTTTCAAAGGTTGTGTCAGTGTTCCTCACCTGACGCACCCGCCTGCAGCCCTTGCTGGCTTTAGACAGCAATCAGGTCAAGTCAAAAAGACCTGACACCACTCCAAAATAAACATTTTGGCGTTGTAATTACTTATCTCGAGAGAATGCAAAAAAGAAACAAAAAAGCTGCCTTTTCATTCTAATTGTTTATTTTCTGCTGTTTTGTAAAAATTATTATATTATATTAATATAAATCCTTTAAGCAAGGGGGTAAACATGCTTACAAAAATAACTCTCTATTATTTTCTCATTTTATTTTCGATTAATATTTGCCTTTCACAGGTTCCGCCGCCTTCTCTTCTTCCAGGAGAAAGATGGACAAGATTATTTTCTGTTTCTTATGATTTTCAATCTTACGGTTCCATAAGATATATTATACAAGAACCGTCCAATCCTGAAAACTTATGTGCTATTATGATGGGAGTTGCAGATACTAGCAATGCTCAAAGGTATGTCTATTTTAGCTACAGCGCAGATAACGGAAACAACTGGAATACAGCAGCTCCTGTAAACAACGTTTACAATCAGGTTTCCCCCTGCGTTGACTTAACAAATTCCGGACAACCGTTAATATCCTTACATGAATCTTCAGTCCCAACAAAAACCATCGTCTATAAAGATGCACTATTTGGAGCTGAATCATTTACACAAATTGGAGAATTTCCGCTTTTATTGTGACCGCAAATTTCAGGAATATCCAACGGAAACATTGTGGTTTGCGGCACTCATAGCACAGGTGGAGTTTATTCATATTACAATGGAACAACCTGGTCACCGCTTATACAGCTGCCTAATACCGGAGGCCCATCAGGCAGTTTTAGCACTGAAGCAGGACCAAACGGGTTAGTATATATCTTTGGAATTGACTATGCAAGTCCAGTAGCTTTTGGAAATAAGTTATGGACTTCAACAAATGGCGGGATAAACTTTACATTGAAAACGGGTCCTAATGCCCCTCCGGATTTTTTAATTTCAGGCTCTGACACTTTAGCATCTTATGCTGACGGTGGAAGGCAGGGTATTTATGTTGGAAACGAAATACACCTTGTTTACTCGGTTTACTCCACAAATTCAGAAGTATTACCTCTGCCAAATACAAAGTGGTTCAAGAAAGCAAAAATTGTACATTGGTCGCCTTCAACAGGAATAGATACAGTTGCAGGAAGATATAATATGCCTAATATGACGGATACTTTACTACATGCATTAGTAACCCCTCAATTGGATTTTTTAACGGCTATATTTATGTAACATTCACAGCTTTTTTAAGAGGCAATAAGCAAATTGTTGATAACGGCGATAATGTTAATGCAGGTGAAATATTTATAGCATACTCGACAAATAACGGTAACTCATGGTCATCACCTGTTAATATTACTAATACAGCAAATAGAGAGGAGAAGCATTCATCAGTTGTAAGAAATTTTACCCCACCTGTTGATGACAGTCTGGGAGTATATTATCTGCGCGACCTAAAAGCCGGGGGCTGGGTAAATGTCGCAGCGTGGGGACCAGCCCCTGTATATGGAATATATAAAAAGCTGGGACCTTCTGTAATCGGTATAAAACAGGATTTAGAAATAGTAAGAGAGTACAAACTGTATCAAAACTATCCGAATCCGTTTAATCCATCCACAACTATAAGTTACTACCTGGAGAAAAGTGGAATAGCTACTCTCAAAATCTTTAATATTTTAGGTGAAGAAGTAATGGTTCTTGTAAATAAATACCAAACCAAAGGAGCAAAAGAAATAAGTTTAGATGCTTCAAATTTGCCAAGCGGAGTATATTTTTATTCTTTAACAGCGGGTAATTTTAAGGATACAAAGTCTATGGTTTTAATAAAGTAATCTTAACCGCCCCTCCATAAATTTTAGTATTTTCCGCTAATCAAAACTCTGATTCACCTCATTAGGCATATATGAGGTAAAATATCATACTGTGCGCTTGACAAAGTAATTTAATAGTATTATATTTACCACAATTTTAAAATGGAGTGAACCCTCCGTCACAGACTGTCTCCCCTTAGCTAAAGGGGAGTGCCCGCCAGCGGGCGGGGAGGGGTTCATTAACAAAGCAAAACCAATAACCTAAACACTATGTATTTCAACGAAGAATTAAACAAAGACATCGAAAAGCTCAAAGAGCTTCGCCGGCTTCACTTAACCAGAGACTTCCACGTCTTGAGAGCCGAAGTAATGAAAAAACACAACCTTTCCAAAGACGCCGTAATGAGGCATATGGATAAACCGACTCCCGGCTTGACTATGTCAAATCCTGATACGGGCAAACGAAAATCTGACGGAGAATTAACAGCCGGTTCGAACGGTGAGGCAAAACCCGCTTCCGCTATGCATATAAAAGGACCCGAACCCTTAAGCGGCGAGGAGCTTGCCAAATTCAGAAAAGAGCTGATGGAACAAATGCGCGATGTGGAGCTTTATTTAGACAGGCGGAAAATCAACCATTTAAGCGACCTCTTTCAAAACTTCTTCCGCGATTTGTTCACCCGCGCATATGAGGGGCTTTGGAAAGAAGGCGGGCTCATCTGCCGAATACCAAAGGAAGAATTTGTCATTGCTTCCGAATACATCGAAGATATATGCCTGGTTATGGCAAACGCCTATACATATTAAAAAGTAAGCAATATGGAAATTTCGCGCGATGAGTATATAAAAATGCGCCTCAGAAATCTTTTTGAGCAGCAGCTAAGACGTACAGGGGAGCGGTGGCTTGACGTGAAGGATGTGGAAGCGTTCACCAGAATGTTTAAGCGTATGGAGCCGAAATACAAAATATTTCGGTAAACCTTAATTTTGTGCAGGTTATCTGCAATGAGCTTAAGCCCGGCATAACCAAAGATGAAATAATGGAGATTTATATGAAGAAAATAGGAAATGCTGCGCCTGCCAATGGCACGGGGAAGGTTAATGCTGTGCAGGCGTAGACTGAACCTTGATTTGCCGGATTCAATGGTAACCCTGATGGATTGTATACCGACCGTCTCTCCCTTAGATGGGAGGGAGATGGTGCATCCACACAGCCAACAGTTTGCCATCCCCTCCTTAATAAGACCCGGAGGGCTGTTGCGATTTTTAAGCAACGCAACGGGACTTAGGGGAGGTCTGAAGGGTTGGAGCCAACTTTACATAATATCGGATTTACGATACGGTTTTTTTTCTGCCGTATCGCTTTTCGTCGAAAACGGCGGAATTTTAAGGGGTGTCCTAAAAAGCTTACATCAGTCGTTGGTCAGCTTGTATTCAATCAAATCGCCTTCGTTGATTCCGCGCCTGGAGCAGAAACCCGCATTAACTTCGACGACAAACTGCGATTTCTGCTTCGAAGGCAGCGGCTTTTCCGAATACGGGACGGTATTTCTGTGGATTGTGTTGATAACGCCGCGGCTGTCGATAAACAGAATATCAAGCGGAATCTTCGTGTTTTTCATCCAAAAAGACTGCATGTCCGATTGCTCGAAGATAAACAGCATGCCTTTATCCTCATCCATTTCGCTTCTGAACATGAGTCCCAGCGAGCGTTCCGCCGGTGTAATCGCCGCCTCTACGTCAATTTTGGCAAGCTGCCTGTGCGAATCTTTGCTCAGAAACGTTACCTCGCCCTCTTTAATCCACTCGGGCTTACCCGCTCCCGGTTTTTTGATGAAAAGGAAATACGACGCGATAACAGCAATCACAACAAGCGCAATGATTACGATATTCCTTCGAGTCCAAAAAGCATGCTTCGGATTTTTCCGGTTTCTCAGTTTTGCCTTTTGCTTAGTGTTCATTTGCTTAGGATTCATTTCTTCGGTTCTGGTTTCGCTCTTTTCCGAAGCTCACCCATGCAATTCGGGCAGATGTAATTCATTTCCCTTGCGCACTCAGCACAAAATGTGCACTCGTGTATGCAGATGTAAGCATAACTGCTCAGTTTCAGCTCACGGGAGCATTTTTCGCACTTGGTTTTCATTTTGGGATGCATGTTATTTCCGCAGTTTAATTTCAAGGTTCATTTTTGCAGGGGGCTGTGCGGGATTTGGATAATTTATTCATTATGGAAAATACGAATACAATGAAGTGGCAAATTTCAACTATAAATCGTTTAAGATTTCATCGATATGGCCGGGAACTTTAACCTTTTGATAAACTTTTTCAATCTTCCCATGTTCGTCAATTACAAACGTAGTCCTTGCAATACCCATATATTTTCTGCCGTACATGCTTTTTTCCTGCCACACTCCGTAACTGTGAAGAACTTTTTTCGATTCATCGCTCAGCAATGTAAAGGGCAGGTTATATTTTCCCTTAAACTTAATGTGCGATTCGGAATTATCGGCGCTTACGCCGATAACAACAGTGTTTTTCTTTTCGAACTTTTTAATGCTATCTCTGAAATCACAAGCTTCGGCTGTGCAGCCGCTTGTCATATCTTTGGGATAAAAATACAAAACGACTTTTTTGCCTTTGAAATCTTTTAATGAAACTGTTTCGCCGCTATCTGCATCAAGCTTGAAATCTGGAGCTTTATCTCCGGGTTTTAACATAGGTTCTCGCTATGGAATTATTTAAGGGACTCCACAGCGCTTTTAATGCCTTCAAAGTTAACCATATCGCCAGGGGATGCCATAACTTCAATGTAACGGATTACTCCGTCTTTATCGATAACATAAACAGCGCGTTCTGCTGTTCCTTTCATTCCATGGGCAAATTCAGGTCTCATTACATCATAAAGCTTAACAACCTCCCTGTTGAAATCGCTGAGCAGGGGCATTTTGATGTTGTTCTTCTCGGCAAATGCTTTCTGAACGAATGTCCCGTCAACGCTTATACCAAGGACATCAGCATCCATTCCCTTATAAACATCGAAATTTTCGCTCATTGTGCACATCTCAGTTGTGCACACTCCCGTGAATGCCTGCGGGAAAAACAGCAGAACAATATTTTTACCTCTCATGCCGTCGAGTGAAATTTGAGTTAAATCCTTTGAAGGAGTGAATGAAGGCAGTGTAAAATCAGGGGCTTTCACCCCAACTTTTAGAGCCATTTTAGAAATTCCTTTCTTTTAAACGTTATGACTTACTATTTAAGATTATATGTTAATTGCCTCACCGTAAGCATCGGCGACAGCTTCCATTGTTGCTTCAGCAAGTGTTGGATGGGCATGAACCGTTTTAATTATCTGCTCGTGAGTTGTTTCGAGCGATTTACCGAGCGTCAGCTCAGCTATCATTTCACTTGCCTCGCATCCGCAAATGTGCGCTCCAATGAGCTCATCGTATTTTGCATCGAAGATAACCTTAACAAGTCCTGCAGTTTCTCCAATAGCCCTTGCCTTACCGCTTGCAGAAAACGGAAAACGTCCGACTTTGATTTCATATCCAAGTTCTTTCGCTTTTTTTTCAGTCAATCCAACAGATGCAACCTGCGGCTGACAAAACGTTACCGAAGGAATACACAAGTAATCAACATCAGGAACCTCAATTCCTTTTATCTTCTCAACACAATTAATTCCTTCAGCCGAAGCAACATGCGCAAGCCAAGGTGGTCCGTTTACATCGCCAATTGCATAAACTCCTTCAATATTCGTTATATAATCTTTATCTACTTTAATAAACCCCTTATCTACGTTTATGCCTAATTCTTCTAATCCCATATGTTCAACATTTCCGGTGAAACCCACTGCAACGAGAGCAATGTCGCTTTCTAAAGTATCATTAGTTTTACCGCTGACTTTAGTTTTAACCTTTTCCGTCTTACTATTCGGAGCGGTTTTTTCTACGGTAATATTTTCAACTTTCGTTCCGGTCAAAACGTTAATACCAAGCTTTCTGAATTCTCTTGAAACGACATCACTTAACTCTTTATCTTCCTGCGGTAGAGTCTGGTCAAGCATTTCAACTACAGTTACTTTTGCACCGAAGGCATTCCAAAAATAAGCAAATTCAATTCCGATTGCTCCTCCACCGATTATAGTAATTGATTCGGGAAGTTTATCAAGAACAATGCTTTCCATAAATGAAAGGACTTTCCTGCCGTCAATTGTCATTCCCGGAAATGATTTTGCCCGAGAACCTGTAGCTATGATAGTATGATTTGATATAAGTTCATCTGTAACTTTATCCTTTTCCCTTACTTCAACCAAAATACCATTCTTATGGTTTTTTAGGTAACCAAATCCAGCATAGTAGGGAATTTTATTCTTTTTCATCAGGTACTGAACCCCTTTTTCAGACTTGCCGGCGATATCTCTTGAACGTTTGATTACTGCTTGAAAATCAAATTCAACGCCTGTTACAGTAATGCCAAATTCTTTGGATTTTTTCATCATGTGCATAACTTCAGCGGCCTTAAGAAGGGACTTTGATGGAATACAACCCCAATTTAAACAAATACCTCCAAGCCGTTCCGACTCAACGATTGCAGTTTTAAATCCAAGCTGCACAGCGCGAATTGCTGCTGTATAGCCTCCCGGACCGCCGCCAACTACTACAACATCAAACTCACTTTGTGCCATAATTAATTAATTAGAGATTTTTCTACTTTTATAATTGTTTTTTTAGGAAATATTAATAAAATTAACAATAATCAACGAAACTAAAAAGGCATTGATTTGTTATAATTTACATAACGGTTTTTTTAAACAGAAAGGAGCAAACATGAAGGGGAACTTTTTTTTGGGCACTTTCATTTTGGCTTTACTGCTGTTGGTCAGCGCAGCTAGAGCGCAAATACTCACAAAAACATTCAAGGTTGTAAACAAAACAGGGTTGAATGTTACATCGGTGCGAATATCCACCTTTGATGCTTACACATGGAGTATGGAGCTCAACACCATGGAAAAAATACCTAACAATGGGTCATTTGAGTTCCAGCGAAAGTATGATACAAGCAAGTGCAATTATGAGTTCAAGTTTACCACCGAAGACGGTGTAGACCACATCATAAAGTCTGATTTGTGTGGGTCAGCAACCATAACCCTTGCAATTCCCGAGGAGAAACCCGATGTTCAGCCGGAAGTGAAACCTGAAACCCAGCCCGAAGTTAAACCCGAAGAGAAGAAAGACAAGTAACCTATATCCATCGCCTCAATAAGTCAGACCTCTTTTGCTTTCCAATGCGTGAGCAAAAGGGGTTTTCGTTTTTCACACCGCTAAAACTCAACATTGAACTTCAATCTGTACGTTTTTTCCGCTTCGCCGAACCTTGTCAGCTTCTCCTGGCGCACGTCGAAATCAAACAGGTGGGCGTCGACGTAGGCGTCAATCAGGTTGATGACGTACACGATGGTGAAGTACCACACGAAGTCGTTGCGCTGGTCGCGGTAGAACTCACGCAGGGACTTGTACGAGAGATTGCCTTCGGGCGGGATTTCAAGCTGGCTTTGGGAATACAGGTCACGGTAATCCTTGTACAGGTTGTTCTGGCGGAAGTACTCATATCCGAAGTAGCCGACGAGTCCCCATATAATAGGCGTTTTCCAGTAGGATTGGTTGTAGAGCTGTCCCGCGCCGGGAACCACTGCGCTCAGCAGTACCGCAATCGCGGGTGACTTCTTCATCCGGAACGGTTTACCCTTCTTGCGGGGTGCTTCAACACTGTCAACCCCATTGCGAGCGAACGAAGTAAGCGCGGCAATCTCATTAAACACTATGAGATTGCTTCGATGCTCCGCATCTCGCAATGACAACGTCTGCCCGAATGAAACGGGCGCAGTCAAAAGCATTACTAAAAGAACTCTGCAGGTTATTTTCATTAACCTTTGGTTTTAATCCGTTATTTTGGCGGCTGGTTTTGATCCCCCGGAGGAGGCTGCTGCTGATTCTGGTCAACCGGCGGCGGCTGGTTCTGGTTCTCTTCTACAGGCTGCTGAAACTGGTTCGGAACATTCGGCTGGGGGAAATTCTGCCCCTCGTTTTGCTGGATGATGCTCTCGCTTGAGCCGCCGCCCTTGTTGATGATGATATTGGTAATCAGCGAGAACAAAAGCAGTATTGTGGCGAGTCCGCTTGTGAGCTTGATGAGGAAATCCGCGGTACGCCTTACGCCGAAGACCATCGATGCATCGCCGCCGCCGCCGAAGGTGCCGGCTAAGCCCCCGCCTTTGGAGGACTGAATCAGAACCACCCCCATCAGCAGGATTGCAACGATAATCAGCAAAATCATGAAAATACTAATCATTTTATACCTTTTTGTTTAACCTTTGTCTAATTAGCCGCAATTTAATGAAAATATCCGTGAATTTAAATCCACTTTTTGAATCCCCCTTCGGGGAGTTTATAAAGCCTGCCCTCGTGAAAACGGGGGTTCATCAAGTTTGTAAAGTTCGTAAAGTTTAAAGCTTTCAGACCTCCCCCCGTAGGGGCATTCAATTGAACGCCCGTATATGTGTTTATTAAGTTCATCGAGTTTTTTTCCATTTTCATCATTTTTTTCACTTGAAAAATATTTTGCGTGATTCAAATCCTACATTATGTAAAGTTAGGTGAAAAATATGGCAATTTTTTCTTAAAAATGTCAATTATTTCACTTTTGGTTATTCCCGGTTTCAGCTCACTGCAGATAATCTGCACAAAATTGAGATTTAACGTCATCTTTTCACTATCAGGCAGGATGCGTTTATACATTCGGGTAAACGCCTCAACATCCTTAACTTTAAACCACTGGCGTCCGGAATTTCTCAGGTGCTGTTCAACAAGGTTGCGGACGCGCATTTTAAGATAATCGTCGCGGTTTATCTCAGAGGCGTTGTTTTTGTAGTGGGCATAAGCATTGGCAAAAATGAGGCAGATGTCATCTATATGTTCTTCGAGTATAATAAATTCCTCATTTGGAATACTGCAGAATATACCCCTTTTTTCCTTGAGCCCTTTGAAGGCGTGGTCAAATATTTTTCTGAAGAAATTCTGCAAAAGGTCTGTTGCCTCGTTGCATACGTTCCTGTCGAGATAAAGCTCTATATCACGCAGACGGCTGAGAAACTCCTTTCGCTCACGCTTACGCTCATCTTCAGCAGCGGTGAGCTGTTCAGATATGTTATTCAAATGGTTATCGGTGATTACAGCGCATGATTTATCCATACCGGCGGTTTTTGACTGTGTTAAGCCCGGGGTGGGTTTATCCAAATGGCGGTGTACCGTTACTTTGGAAATGTTGTGTTTTTTCATGACTTCGGCTCTAAAGACATGGTAGTCTCTTGTAAGGTGAAGCCGGCGAAGCTCTTTGAGCTTTTCGATGTCTTTATTTAGTTCTTCGTTGAAATACATAGTGTTTAGGTTTTTGGTTTTGCTTTTGTTTTACAGTCCCCTCTTTGCCTAAAGGGGGGTGGAGCGTTAGCGGAGGGGGGTTTTCCCCTCCTTAAACCCCTCTTTTATTCTCCCCTTTAAATAAAGGGGAGACGGGCATCAGGGGAGCTTAAAACTGTGGTTCACCACGTGAGATAACAGCTTCACTATCTCACGTGGTAAATTTAATACATTAGCATTTCTTTGTCAAGAGCTGTTAATGATATTTTACCTCATATATGCCTAATAGAGTAGAATGAGAATTACAGTTAGCGGGAAATACTAAAATTTAAGGAGGTGCGGGGTGGAAAAAGCAGAGTTATAGTTAACGAGTAGGGGTCAATTGTTTAACTCAGGCTACACGCCAATTCTAAATGGGCTGCTTGGAAAATGATTTTTATCATTTAAATGCTTTAAAACTTGTAAATTTGTGTAACGATTCAACTCCTCTGCCTTTTTTACAAATGAATCCTCAAAATGATTAATGTTATCCAAAATTCTTTTCGAAACTTCTATCATTTCTTTTTGTACTAATTCTAAAAATTTGTGAAAATATTTTTCAGTAATTATATCGTATGTAGTAATATAGTTTAATCCATTTTCAAAAATAGACTTGGCAAAAACAACATGATTAGTATTTTTTAAAATGAAACCTCTTACCTTATTAACGATTTCTAGCAATTTATTTTGCACGATAATTATTGGGTAGTAAAATTCTAATTCAAAATTCTTTCTACCTTCATATAAAGGAAGGATTGTTTCATAATGTTGATTTATATAATATGTTAAGGAACTTGATAATTTATTAAAGGTTTCAATGTGGTCATTATAATGAATCGCCATTAATTCCGGCTTATTGCCCTTTTTATCAAAAGTACAATATTGTTTAAATATATTTTGAGAATAATAATGATGAAAATCTCTAATTCCTATGAAATTTCCTAAAGATAAAGTTCTACCTTCATAATTTATTTCTAAAGGTATCCCGGTTACCTCAACCAAATTTACATATTCATGACTTTCTTCGTAATCTCCTCTTATAAATGCTAACGGGTAGAGATTGTTTATACATTCAATAACCAAAGTTACTCTTAAATCGTGGTTAGTGTCACCTAACAAAACAAAATTTTTGGCGTAAATATCTAATTCCCTTGTTATTAAAGTTTTCGGATCAGGGTAAACTGCATTTGCGATACAGATCCATTCCTTTTTTCTTAATAAGTTTGAAACCCTCTGTTCAATAAGATATCCTGACCTCTTTAACGCTTCTCTAATTTCTCTGTTAGTAAGATTTCTAGTTTTTTTCATATACTATTTTTTAGGTGACCTTTTCATATCATTAAATCTTGGAAGTATTCCATATTTTTCAACATATTCTGCAAAACAATCATATTCTAATTTAACAACCTCACCCATAATTCTTAAATCTTCTGCTTTTTTAAGACCAACATCACATTTAAAAAAGTAAATTGATACGTATAATTTACTAATGAGCTTTATATAATCTCGATAGGCAAATCTTACTCTTTCAGCACCTCCATGGATATCCCACAAATCTAAATTCTTTATTGTATCATCAAATTGCTTTAATCTGCTCTTTAATCCTTTCAAAGAATTAGTTACGCCTACATATATGATGTCCTCAATAAAAGAAAATTTAACATTACTTATGTCTTCTTCGGAATAAGATAAAACATAAACTCCAGGATAATTCAAATTATTTATCTGGCTTCTATCCAGCCATTTATGCCATTTTGAAAAATTACTTGTATCCAAAGACTATGCTCTATTATATGTATATGAAATTTTAAAATTAAATTGCTTGTGAATATTGCGGCATTTCGTTATAGGTTCTTCCGTCGAGTTCCCTACCGGCTTCTTTCTTGTTTCTCCCGCCCCATTGCTTGAAGAAAAACGGGACTTCATTCATTTGACACTGGTATTTTATATCATCAACCCATTCCTTCTTCATAGGTCTTGCTCTTGGACCTGATTCACCCCCTACTATAACCCAATCAATTTTATTTAATTTTAATTTTGGAAGAGGGCCTAAAAGAGGTTCAAGTGATAAAAATTTTATTTTTGCATCAGATTTCACTAAATCGTCAATTCTAAACTTAACTTTTTCATTTTCAACAGATACCCCCATCCAAATATTTTCAGTCCAATTCAGTTCAGGTGAAAATTTAAGCAATATATCTGAACGTTTTGTCAACACCTGAAAAATATGCTGGGGGCATTCGTTCATCACATCAAATACCTTTTTTAGGTATTCAAACGGAATGTTTTTATGAAATAAATCACTCATACTATTTACAAAAATTATTTTTGGTTCACGCCATTTTCTTGGAGCATCTAAAGTATCCGGGTGTAAAGTTAATTTAAAGCCATTTTTATATTTACTTACTCCCATCCCGTGCAGTCTTTTGCTAAAAGAAAGAGCATAACAAAATTTACAGCCGGTTGAGATTTTGTCGCACCCGGTTGTAGGGTTCCAAGTCATTTCTGTCCATTCAATTGATGATTTCGCCATATTTTTTTATTTAAAATTTACCATTACTTCGTCAGGAAATGTTGCTTTTCTTCTTTTCTGTCCATCACTTTTATTAACATCCACTTCTATTAATTTTTCTATTTCAGCATATTTCAAACATTCCTTAAGATGCTTTACAAGAAACGGCGTTTCGTTTTCCACAAATTCCCGAATAACTTTTACTTGATATTTTCCTGTATTATATTTTTCCTTTAATATTTTAAACAATTCTCTATTTGTATCACGGTGAAATAGGAAAGTCTGAAATTGATTTGTTGCATCCGAGAATCTGTAATGCCCTTCTTTATCGACATTCCACATGGCTTCTTTCATCCTTACATTTCCTAGGGGATGATTCGTTGCAAAGAATAAATCATAAATTGGTTTGTTATCTGAATCCTTCATGCTAAAATACCTAACGAATTTAGCATTTTGTAGCAGCTGCTTTTGATAAAATTTTCTTAAAACATCATATCTTTTATCGCCAGTATTTTTTGCGATAATGTCAACAACTTCTTTAGAGCCAAATAATTCAATTATCGATTCATTATTCTGATTATCGGTTATAAATCTATTAATGGAATTAACATTAAACGTTATGAATACCTCTACACTTGGAATTTGTAATAATCTTTGTATTATTTTGAATGGTATTCCAGAATGTCCAAACGGATCAATAAAAACAAATGTTGGAGCTAAAGTTTGCTTATTAGATTCAATTTTATCTAAATTACTTCCAATAACACTATGAAATTCACCATGTATAACATCGGTTTTAAAATTGGCAGGTGCTCCAACTAATTTTATCTCTTCAACCAAATTTTCTATCCTTTTTTCATTCTCTTCTATAAAGACAAAATTAATTTCATTTCTCAATTTAGCTGAGTGGTTTTTTGCAACATTTAACGCGATTATTGGTGAACCCAATTCACCTTTAGAATATTTGCCTGGTCCCGCAAAACCATCAATATAATTTATCCTTCCATTCCAGCTACTCAAAATTGGAAACCACGCTTTTAAATATGATTCCAATATTTTATGTTTTGCGATTGTATGAGGTTCTATGTCCCAAATTGTACTTTTAGGAACTGCCATACATTAGTGTAAAATTAGTAATTGAATGATCAATACAGGTATCATTTAATGATATTTTTTACATAGTTGATACTTATGGCTTAATAAACATGCAATAACATTGTCTACTCCTCCCACCCCTGTTCATCCAAAAGCTGGTCTTTGGGCACGTCGCGGAACTCCTTTGCCGGCATGCCGAGATATATTTTCCGCGCGGGAACGTTAGTAGTAACCACCGCACCCGCCGCTACAACCGCATCTTCGCCTATTTCCAGCCCCGGCAGTATAACCGCCCCGCCGCCAATTCTAGCCCCGCGCCGCATAATAACGCCCTTAAAGTGCTTAAAACGCTCCTCGGTGCGGCCGAGATAATTGTCGTTGGTTGTAATCACTCCCGGCGCAATAAAGCAGTAGTCCTCAATGTTGCTGTAAGCCGTTATGTATGAGTTTGTCTCAAGCTTGCACTTTTTCCCGATTGTCGTGAAGTTCTCAACCGTACAGCTTCTGCCGATAATGGTGAGCTCGCCCACTTTCACGTCCTCGCGCACCGCCGCTGAATCCGCCACCAGCACTCCGTTTGCCAGCTCGCACCCTGTGTAAATCACCACGTGCGCGCCTATAAGGCAGTCACTGCCAATTTTTGCAGGTGAGTACTTTTTGCCCTTTTTATTTTTATCTTTGAATATGCTCCGCTTTGAGCGCAGGGGCTCCTTGCCGATAACGGTGTTGTCGTCAATGCGCACGCCATTGCCGATTTGCGTGCCTTCGCGTATAACTACGTTGTGCCCTATGGCGCAGTCATCGCCGATTGTGACGTCTTTTTCAATCACGCAAAAGCTCCCGCATGAGAAGTTTTTTCCTATTTTTGCTGCGTCTTTATATGCAATGTTTTCAGGCATAAAATTTGATAGTTAGGCAAATATACCAAGCGTGTAAGGGCTTTTCAAATCAATTATTTACGGTATGCGCCCAAAACTATATCCAAAACTATATGAAGCATTCCTTTGTTGATATTTATATACAACTTTAGCATATTTGCACAGAAACACTGTCCTAACAAATACTACAAAAAATGGAGGTATACAATGACTTTCATCCTCACTGCAAGACACTTCAAAGCACAAGACACACTCAAAGAATTTGCCGAAGCCGAGATACAGAAAATCACCCGATATTTCGACGGGATAATCAAAACAGAGATTATACTCAGCTTCGATAACTCAAGCGGCAGCAGCAAGACCGCTGAGGTAATCGTCCACGCCAAAAACCACCAGACGTTCACGTCAAAGGAGTCGACGGACGATTTCAAGCTTTCCATCGAAAGCGCGGTTGACAAAGTAGTAACGCAGATTAAAAAATACAAGGAAAAGCTGACCGACCACTCCGGCGTAAAATCAATTAAACACTTAGAAACAGGGACATAAAAGAAAAGAAAAAACATATTAAACTCTATGAAAGACGTAAAGAAGGTTATAAAAGATTTCAAGCAGGTAGAAAAAGAAAGCATAACGGTTGAGTTTTTTTTTAACGCCGCCAAAGAACGCTTCAAGCTTACAAAACTTACCGAGGGCGACAAGGGACTCGACGGGATAATCAGGGACAAGCACATCCACCGGCCGGGGCTTGCACTTGCGGGCTATACGGAGCTTTTCACATTCGACCGCGTGCAGATACTCGGCAACACCGAGGTGCGCTACTTAAGGCAGCTTTCACCCGAGCTTAGAACCCGCGCGCTGAAAAAGTTCTTCTCGTTCCGCATGCCGTGCATATGCATTACGTTCAACAACAAGCCAACGGAAGAATTTATGTCGATGGCAAATAAAAAAGGCGTGCCGGTGTTTATAACACCGCTTGAGACGACACGGTTTGCATACTTCATTAATGATTTCCTCGATGACCAGCTGTCGCCGCAGATTGCAATACACGGCTCATTCGTAGACGTGTACGGTGTTGGTATTTTGTTCTACGGCAGAAGCGGAATCGGCAAATCGGAAATTGCACTTGACTTGGTCGAACGCGGGCACCGGCTTGTAGCAGATGATGTTGTGATGATTTCACGCAAGGGCGACGGCATACTTATGGGCACGGGCACGGAGCTGGTAAAGCATTTCATGGAAATACGCGGGCTCGGCATAATCGACGTGAAAAGCGTCTTCGGCATACGTGCAATCAGATTCCAAAAGCGGGCTGAGCTATTGGTTAACCTTGAGGAATGGGACCCGAAGAAGGAATACACAAGAACGGGTCTGGACAGTGAGACAATCGACATACTCGGCGTGGAGATACCGTTTATCCGCCTGCCGATATTCCCCGGGAAAAACATTACCGTAATTTCTGAAATAATTGCGCTGAACTACCTGTGCAAGCACTACGGCTATGACGCCGCAAAGATACTTTCCGAGAAGCTGGAGCAGGCGATAAGACGCAAGGCAAAGGATAAAGACGGCAAGCTAGAATTCGAGCGCGCAGTTGAGTACCTTGAGCACGATTTTGAGTGAAAATTGACGTAATTTTTAGTTAAATTAAAAAAATAAGTTGCCCTCGTGTGAAAAAACTGCTATACATATTAACTATTAACTGCACACTATTAACTGCTAACTGCTTTACGCAGAGCATTACTTGGCAAAAAGTTCTTAATAATGACTATGGATGGCTTAACAAAATTCAGCAAACATCAGATGGAGGATATATAGCAGTAGGAGAAGATAGGATAAACAATGAACCGAAGATGTATCTGGTAAAACTTAACTATTTAGGAAATACTTTATGGACTAAAATAATTGGGGTAGGTAATACAGCGGGCTATTGGGTAGAGGAAACAATGGATAGGGGATATATAATAGGAGGCTATATTGATTCAGGTTTGGTTGATGACAAAGTCTATCTTGTAAAAACAGACTCATTGGGTAAAATTCAGTGGCATAAGACATTTTCTAATTCAGATTTAGATCAATGCAGATGTGTAAAGCAAACGCCAGATGGAGGATATATATTATCTTGCATAACCTTTCCTTTCCGTATTGGCGCATTTTATATAAAGACAGATTCCTTGGGTAACGAACAATGGAGGCAAATATATTATAGTAATACCATACATATATTCATGCATGAAATTGAAGTTTTAAGTTTCGGGTATATTGCTTCGGGTAGTAAAGGCATTGATACAACTGCTGATGCATACATAATGAGATTGGATTTAAGTGGTGATACTCTGTGGACAAAAAGTTATGGAGGCAATAACGCTAGTACAGCAAATTCAATTCATAAAATCGGTAACAATGGTTTTATTATAGGCGGTTCCTCGTTCAATCCAAACAATTTCCGCGATTCCTACGTTATTAGAACAGATACAAATGGGAATATAATATGGGAGAGAACGTACAGTGGGTATCAACTCGATGCTTGCCAATCAATCAGGTATAAACCCGGAACGGGTTTCGTTATGGCAGGTTACTCTGATGATATTAACGGGTTAAGAGCTAAAATAAGAATTCTGGATATGAATGGTTTTGTTTTGCGTGAAGCTTCTTTTTACGGTGAAGGTAACGAAGCAGCATTTAATTCACTGGAGCTTTGCTCAGACGGCGGTTATATATCTGCAGGTTATTCCGACGCAAATACTTCATCCATGTATATTGTTAAAACCGATTCTCTGCTTTTTGCAAATCCTATTGGAATAATTAATAATAACACCAATGAACCTGATAAATTTATATTACACCAAAATTTTCCTAATCCATTTAACCCCAGTACTGTCATTAAAATTGAAATTAAAACAGAAGCAAAAATAAATTTGATGCTGTATGACATAACAGGCAAGGAGATAAAAAAATTAATTAATTCAAATTTAAGTTCCGGGATATATAGCGTTAATGTAAATGCTTATGAGCTTAACTTATCATCAGGCATTTATTTTTATACTTTATACGTTAATGATTCATTCTATCCAATTTCAACAAGAAAAATGGTTTTCTTAAAATAAGGAGGCTTTCATGAATTTTAAAAATACTTTAATTCTTATCATAATTACTTCTTTAAGCACAGTATTTGCTCAGGAAGAAAACCCAGCAGGAGGCGAGCTGATAATATATAACAGGCACGTTACAGAGGACATAAAAGTTGTTGTATACCCAATAGGTGCAATTTTTAATGGAAATTTGGAGTACAAATTGAAATGTCTAAATCCGCAAGATCCACCAGGTTATCAATACATTGTAGGCGGTGAAAAATCAGGCATGACATATAATATTTCATTCGAATTAGACCATGATGCCGCTTCAGGTTATTCTGCTGCAAAATCCATAGGCTATGGCAAATACCGTGTTGAAATATATAAGAAAGTTAGTGGGAGTTATCAGTTCGTTGATTACGTTGATGTTGATTACGGCGATGCCGATTACCCTGCTTCATACGAATATCCATATTTGCTTATTCGGGATTTAAAAATTGATTATTATTCCTCAACGGATATTCGCTATTGGAACGGCAATGCACTTCCTTCCAACAGGTATATCCCAATTTGGGACCAAACTGTTCGTAATCCAAATGCATGGAAACCACAGAACAAGAACGGTTTTAAGACAACAAATTCCGATAATAGCGAATGGCTGGATTTTCCTTTGTATGCGCCAAGTTATAGCGGGGCAGGACATCTTACCCCCGAACTATGCGGTTTGAACCTTAATATTGAACCTAGCCATACAGCTTATGTAAAATGCCCTGAATCATTTACAATAGATAAAGGTGCAAAGTTAACACTAACTACAAACAGCGGTTCAAATGCGCAGTTTATTATAGGTGATGACCCTAGCAGCACAAACTGCGGAGCGACGTTTACAGTTTCGGGAAACACATCGCCTAATTTACCTTTTGGCTGGCTTTATTTGCAAAGCAACACCACCGTTGACGTTATAAAGAAATCAATGTTAAGGTTAGAATATAATAG
>JAKEEM010000041.1 GCA_022616535.1 Chlorobiota bacterium
AATTCGCAATTCGTAATTGATTTATTCGTCTCCGCAGCAGCCGATTACAACACTTTTGCAGGCGGGGCACTGGTAGTGGCCATGCACCCAAACAAACTCCACAAGATTTTGGCAATAAGGACAAACATTCAGATTTTCCAATTTTTTCAGCTTATTGGCTTGGTTTTTTTCATCAGAGCTTTTTTCTTTTCTCTCATCAATGCTTTCCATTTGCAACTATTAATTAATAATTACTAATTATTAATTGCTTTAGACTTCTTCCATTAGCGACCTGATTGCAGTAAATTTCCCGTCAAATTTCTCCTTATGCTGGTTTTGCAAAAGTGCCGCATGCTCTATCTGGTAACGCTCATAATCCTCCACATTGTCGCAAACATACTGCACAACATAAGTAGTGCCTTCTTCCGGCTCAGGGGAAAGCATTCTGTGCATGCTGTAATTCTTGAAGCACCTTGTTGCAATTACATCCGGTATATGCTCGGAAGTCATCCAGTCAAGCCACTGGTCGTGAATGTCATCATCGACATTTATTGTTACATTATAAATTAGCATAAATGTATTTTTGCATGAGTTTACGAATTAAATTTTATAGGCAATTCAATCTTCCTCCGTCAACAGGCAGGTTAATTCCATTAATGTAGCCCGCAACCGGGGAAGCTAAAAAAGCAGCAGCGTATGCAATTTCCTCTGCTTCGGCAAACCTCGCGGCAGGAATTTCTGCAAGCCATTCCTGTTTAATTTCTTCAACTGATTTGCCGCTTGCTTTTGCCCGGGCTTCAAATAATGAATAAAGCCGCTCGGTTTTAGTCGCGCCCGGCAGTATATTGTTTACGGTTATTCCGTACGGAGCCAGCTCAACCGAAAGCGTTTTAGCCCAGTTGGCAACCGCTGCACGGATTGTATTTGATACACCCAAATTTCTTATCGGCTGCTTAACCGAGGTAGAGATTATATTGATAATCCTTCCGTATTTTTCTTTTTTCATTCCCTCGCCCACTGCCTGAACAAGTATCTGGTTGCAAATCAAATGCTTTCTGAATGCGTCTTCAAATTCCGACGATTCTGCTTTATATGCTTCACCTGATTTCGGACCGCCCGTATTATTTACAAGTATATGTAGGGGCGGGTTTTCTGAAACGTAATTATTGATTTTCCTTCCGAGTGATTCAGTGTCGGAAAAATCTGCCGCAATAAAATTGTGATTTTGCTTTTTTGATGCAGGCATTTCGCGCAACACTTTTCTCAATGATTCTTCATTTCTTGCAACAAGCACAACATTTGCACCTGATGAAGCGAACTCCAGAGCAATAGCTCTTCCCATTCCCTTTGAGCTGCCGCAAACTATCGCATTTTTGCCGGTTAAATCAACTATCATACTTTCTCCCGTTTGAATAGCTGAAGCCTAGCTGTTTTACCAAGTCCTCCGGGAGCTTCGGCAGTTCTGAGCGCGGGATTAAATAAGTAGAAAGGTTAAACAAATCCGTAAATATTCTGTGCTTATCTACAGTTGACATCAGATACTGGTGCCCCGATGAGCCGCCGGTGCCGATTTTCGAGCCAATCATTCTGTGTACCATCAATGCATGGCGGTAACGCCACTCTGTAAACTGCTCATCAGTTTCAACAAGAAGATTTAAGAACATGAACGGCAGATGAAGTATCGGCTCGTCCCTGTAAAGATTTATAAATATCGCAGCAAGCATTGCCCTGCTCGATAAATGTCTTTCTCCTTTCTTAACCAGCTCATTATGTTTGCTTTCGTCAAACAGCACTTCGAAGTTTTGTCTTGTAAGCTCAATGTTTTTCAGCTGGAACTCCCGCTTTTTTTCTGTAAGGGTTTTATTGTTAATGATAATATTTTTGTCATGCTCAAGCATTTTATCTACGGATTTCCTGTAGCTTTCCCAGAAATTAAAATTTTGCGAGCTTAAAAACGGAGTCCGCTCAAGCCATTTTTCAACAAGCTCTAACAGCGAAGGTCTCTTAACAGTTTGCATAATAAGGTCCCTGTGTCTCGGCTCAAGTGTGTTAAGATAGTCGGCATTGTTATACTGTATCCGCTTTTCATCAGATAGCCCGAGCTTATTTTCAATTAAACGGAACTGGAAGCTTTGGAAACCCGAGGCCGGAATAAGAAAGTCACGGAACTCAAGAAAATCCAGCGGAGTCATTGTCTCAAGCACCTTTAACTGTTCAATTAACAGCTTTTGAATCTCGGTTATTCTCTGCACCCTTGAAACCGCAATACCTATACTTTTTTCGTCGACGACATCGTCTTCGAACATCCTGTTAATGGAATTAATTTCGTGTATAACCTGCTTAAACCAAAGCTCATACGCCTGGTGAACAATAATAAAAAGCATTTCATCATGTGCAGAATTGCCGTACTCCTCGCTTTTAAGGTTTTGGCAGCTTAAAAGCTTATCTAACTCAAGATAATCCGAATAATATATAGGCGGAAATTTACTCATAAATTAAGATTTTACCGGGTTAATAATTTAAAATAAGAGTAATGTTTTAATATTAAAAGTAATAAAAGTTACACTAAAAAACTTTGATAACGGCAAATTTAAGGTATGATGTTTCCTCCATTGCGGGAATCTGCGGATGGTCCAGTGATGCACCGGCTGAATGAATTAACTGAATTTGCCTGTCCGCCTTAACAGAAGCCTTATTAACAGCTTCTATGAAATCAGCATGCTTAACATGATGCGAGCAGGAGGAACTTGCCAAAAAACCCCCTTCATTTACTATTGATAGAGCCAGTCTGTTTAGCTTAACATATCCCTTTATGGCGGTGGGAATGCTTTTTCTGCTTTTTGCAAATGCAGGCGGGTCAATTATTACAACATCAAATTTTTTATTTTCTTTAATGCATTTTTCAAGATAGTTGAATACATCGACTGTTATAAATTCAGCTTGTGTTTTAAAGCTGTTTAATTCAAAATTAGATTTTGCATTTTCAATTTCTGTTTCCGATGAATCGATGAATGTAACTGACTCAGCACCCGAATAAGCGGCGTGGAGTCCAAACCCGCCTGAATTGCAAAAAGCATCCAGTACGGATTTGCCGCTGACAATTCTTTCTATGAATTCCCTGTTATCCGATTGGTCTAGATAGAAACCTGTTTTCTGAGATTTGGAAAAATCAATTTTGTACTTTATTTTTCCGTCATCAATCAGTTCACTTGATATTTCACCAATGTAAGTTTTATCTTTTTCTGGCAAACCTTCAAGTTTTCTGAAATAGGGTTCGTTTTTTGTAAAGATGTTCTTTGCTTTCAGTTCATTAATCAGAACATTTTCGAGTGAACCGATATTTTTTTCCATTCCATAAGAATAAACCTGCAAAACATAAGAATCATTATACTTATCAATAATCAATCCAGGCATAAAGTCACTTTCACTGAAAATTAACCTGTAAGAATTACGTTTTGGATAAAAAATTTTCCTTGTATTAAGAGCATTCAAAATCATTTGCTTTGAATATGAATAAAAATCTCCGTTAAATGATTTATTTAATAAGCGAAGTGTGATAAGTGAATTTTTGTTATAAAAACCTTTGCCAAGCTCACTTCCTTTTGCATCGCAAAGACTTACAACATCACCGTTTTCAGCTTCTCCTTCAATCTTTAAAACCTCATTGCTGAAAACCCATAGATGTCCCCGTCTTATCCTTTTATCTTCATTTTTTTTAAGAAAAAGCTTTGCCAACTAGTTAAGATTGTTTAATACATTAACAAGCTTTTCGCTTACTGTTTTAGCAACATCCTCGAGCTTCGGATTACCAATAGATTTCATCGCTTCCATCGGATTAATGGCAGAAACCTGCACCGAACCGTCTTCTTTTTCCTGCACAATCACATTACAGGGAAGCATTACACCGATGTTTCTTCCGTGCTCAGCGCTTTGTAAGCCAATGGCGGGTTGCAGGCACCGAGTATTTTGTATTTCCTGAAATCTACATCGAGCTTTTTCTTAAGCGTCTCTTTAACATCAATTTCGGTCAGAACTCCAAAACCCTCTTTTTGAAGCTCTTCGGTTACTCTATTGATAGTTTCGATGAAAGTGGTATTCACTTTTTTTGAATTATGGTAGGTCATTTGCGGAAAATAATTTGATTAAATTACTCAAAACTAATCAACTTAAGTCAGGATTAAAATGCAATTTTCCTTGATAGTCTACAATGCATTCAATTCTTTTGCCAGAACTTCAGCGTCTTCGTAATTATTGTAAATATGGGCTGATACTCTGAGTAATCCCTCACGCAGGGCAATATAAATATTTTTCTCCTCAAGAGATTTTTGAATCTGCTTATTTTTTGATGAATCCGTATGTGTAAATATCATAATATTCGAGCGGTGCTCCGGCGATAAATCGCTTTCAATCTTATATTTCGATTTATCGAGCTTCTCAATCAGCTTATCCTGTATATCAATAATATGATTAAAAATATTTTCCACCCCAAGCTCCATAAAATATTTCAGCGCTTCATTTGTTCCGATCATACCCAAAGTATTTGGAGTTGAGTTCTCATACGCTTCGCCGCTCTGCCTGAAATCAAGCTTGTAGTCAAGAAAATTATCGAAATCATAATTAACGTTTGCAGTGCCAACGTAAGTAGGATTAACAAACCCCCTGTATTTTTTTGAAATATATGTGAAACCAAGACCCGCCGGCGACATAAGCCATTTCTGGTTTCCCGCACATAGATAATCTATGCCCATCTGCTGGACATCGATTGGACAAATCCCCGCCGCCTGCATTGCATCCACAACAAGGTGTATGTTTCTTTTGCGGCAGAATTCGGAAATGCTTCTTATATTATGCCTGTAGCCGAGAAACTGAACGCAGCTTATAGTTAAAACCTTAATATTATACTCCATAAGGGTTCTTTTAATCACCGCTTCATTCACGTAGCCCTTATCGGACGGAATCAAAAAAACTTTTGCCCTGCCGAGCTTTTCCTGGTTAAGCCACGGGTAAACAACGGCAGGAAACTCCGAATCAAGCATTGCAACATTGTTTTCCCTCGGGTCAAGCTGAATTCCGTTTGCGAAAATGTTTATCCCGTGTGTAGTGTTTGACGTAATGATTATATCATCTGACTCGCAGTTGAGCAGCTTTGCACATGTTTCCCTGAAGGCTCTGCCTTCGTAAATGTGAAACTTACTTAAGTTAAGGTAATCCGTTGTAAAAGTTTTAATAAACTCATTAATTTTCTCAACCACCCTTAAAGGGTAGGGAGTGTAATGCCCGGCATCAAAGTAGATAAATTTTTTTAAAAAGGGAAATTGTTCACGGATAGATTCGTGCCTGGGAAGCATTTTAAATTTTATTTAACGCATTTTTGATATCATCCATCAAATCTTCATAATCTTCAATTCCGACCGATAACCTGATTAACCCGTCGGTTAATCCGAATTTCTCGCGTTCTTTCTTCGGCACGCTTCCATGGGTCATACTAACAGGATGGCAAACAAGACTTTCAACTCCTCCTAATGACTCGGCTCTCGCAAAAATCTTAAGACCGTTAAAAAATTTCACGGCATTATCAAAAGAACCCATTTCGAGGGAGATTATCCCTCCAAACCCGCGCATTTGCTTTTTTGCAAGCTCAAACTGAGGGTGGGACACTAGCTCCGGGTAGTAGACTTTCTGTATTTTATGACTCCAATTTTTATCAAGCTCGTTTGCAATTCTCACAGCATTTTCGTTATGACGTTCCATTCTTAAAGCAAGCGTTTTTGTAGAGCGAAGCAAAAGGTAGCAGTCAAACGGAGAAGGCACGGCGCCAATTGAGTTTTGTATAAATTTTATCTGTTCTGAAATTTGAGTGTTATTTGTTATTGCGCATCCGCCGATTACATCGCTATGCCCGCCGATATACTTGGTGGTGCTGTGAACAACGATGTCGATTCCAAAGTCCAATGGATTTTGAAAATAAGGGCTCATAAACGTATTATCACAAACCGATATAAGCTTACTTTTTTTTGCAAATTTTGAAATCATATCAAGGTCCGTCAGCGTAAGCATTGGATTAGTGGGAGTTTCAATAAAAATCATTTTTGTGTTTGGCTTTAATACTTTGGCTATTTCATCGTAGTTTGAAGTATCGACCCATGAAAAATCAAGTCCCAGCCCGCGCATAACTTTTTCGAAAATCCTGTACGTTCCTCCGTAAACATTTGCAGATACTATTACATGGTCACCCTGTTTTAAAAGCGAAATAACCGCCTGAGTT
The DNA here is from genome assembly GCA_022616535.1 of Chlorobiota bacterium. Taxonomy (GTDB): domain Bacteria; phylum Bacteroidota; class Ignavibacteria; order Tepidaquicellales; family OLB5; genus JAKEEM01. The sequence continues at coordinate 6,245 of JAKEEM010000041.1, forward strand.
GCAGCCATCCCGCTTGAAAATGCAAAACCGAATTTCCCGTTCTCAAGTGAGGCAAGATTGGTCTCAAGCGCGGTGCGGGTCGGATTTATCGTCCTGCCGTAATCATATCCCTTGGATACGCCAAATGCCTCATTAGCATAGGTGGAGGTAGCGTAAATGGGTACGTTTACCGCTCCGGCTGCCTTATCCGGCTCATTGCCTGCATGTATTGCTTTTGTAGAAAATTTCATATAATAAAATTGATATAAAAAAATGGATCCCCGTCTTCGCATGCCTGTAGCAGGCAGGCGGGAATGACAATCATACAAAATCCAGCACGTCGTACCTTGTTAGAATTCCAACAATATTGCCGTATTCACTTACCAAAACTGCGGGTGATTTCTTCAAACTCTTTATAGCATTTTTTACATCATCCTGCTCATCAACAACGGGAAGCGGCTTGCCCATAACATCGCTTACTTTTTTGTTAACCAAATCGGGATTTTCGATTAGCTTGCTCATTATTTCAGTCTCGTTAATAACGCCGAGCGAGTTATTGTTTTCAATTACCGGCAAATGCGAAATATTAAATTCCTCCATCTTTCGAAGTGCTGCAGATACAAGCTCACCGGGTGAAGCCGTTACAAGCTTCGGTAACCTTCCGGAAATTTTTGTCTGGTATGCGACAGAAACTGTGGTTTTATCCTTCTCAAGCAAGCGTTTTTCCCTCATCCATTCATCGGAGTGGTGCTTGCTTAAATATCTTTCACCTGTATCGCAAACGGTGAATACAACAATTGCATTTTCATCAAGCTCTTTAGCAACTTTTATTGCCGCGCACAGTATCGTTCCTGTGCTGCCGCCTGTGAAAATCCCTTCTTCGCGTGCTAAGCGGCGCGCCATATTAAACGAATCCTTATCAGATATATTTAAAATTTCATCTATGTATTTGAAATGAACGTTCTCAACAATTCGTTCCTGCCCGATGCCTTCAACTAAGTATGGAGTTCCTTCTATTACAACTCCGGACTCTTTGAAAGTTTTAAAAATTGAACCGTACGGGTCTGCCCCAATTACTTTAATGGCTTGATTTTTCTCCTTCAAAAACCTTCCTGCCCCGCTGATTGTGCCTCCCGTTCCGAGACTTGCAACAAAATGGGTAATTTTGCCGTCGGTCTGCTCCCAAATCTCGGGTCCCGTTGTTTTATAATGCGCCTCGGGATTTGAATGATTCGTATACTGGGTAGCATAAAATGAATTTGGTGTATCCTTTGCTATCCGCTCAGCCGTATTAACGTAATATTCCGGTGAGTTCGGCTTGGCGGTGGAAGGAACAATAACAACATCGGCTCCCAGCGATTTAAGGTAGCGGACTTTCTCAACGGAGCACTTATCACTCATTACAAAAATGCATTTATAACCCTTAACTGCCGCCGCAAGCGCTAGTCCGATGCCTGTATTGCCGCTTGTTGCCTCAACAATCGTTCCCCCCGGCTTTATGTCGCCTCTTTTTTCTGCATCCAAAATAATATTCAAGCCAATTCTATCCTTAATGCTCCCGCCGGGATTCATCGATTCCATTTTGGCAAACACTTGCGCTCTAATTCCTCTTGTGATTTTGTTTAATCTGATTAGAGGAGTATTGCCGAAAAGCTCTAATATGCTGTTATGAACCTGCATTACTTAAGCGTAGTAAAGCTTACCCTTAGGTTCGGGTATTTCCCTTCCTTCTTCTTTAGCAACTTCTATCCAAATTTTGGCAACTTGTTTAATATTCTCGATTGCTTTTTCGTAAGTTTCTCCGTCTGCAATACATCCGGGCAGCTCGGGCATTTCCGCAACAAAACATTTATCTTCATTGCTCCAGTAAACCAAAATTTCATATTTTAGATTATCCATGGCTTAATAAATTATATTTTAAAAATAAATTTCTTACTTGTTTTACTTGATAGCCTTTTGCCGAACTACCTTTTGGTTGTATGATAATTATTTCAATAACTCCAGATTTTGTATAAATGTGATGGCTTCCTTTAATTCTTTCTTTGAACCCAAAATGCAGTATGAATTTTCTAAAATCGTCAAAATTAATATTATTATCGGATTTACCTGATAAAATTTTTTCAATTATTTTATTTATTCCGCTCATTTTTTATACACATCGGGCTCCCATAGCTCCATGCATCTTTCCGGCGCGTGGAACACTTTAAATCCAAACTGGCTGTATAAACCCTGTGCGTCTCTTGTAAGCAAAATCCATCTTCTGAATCCCTGTAGCTCCGGATGCTTTAAAACACATTCCATAAGCCATTTCGATAACCCTTTCCCGCGGTGGCTTTCAATTACAAAAACATCACCTAAATATGCAAACGTGGTCTTATCTGTAACAACTCTTGCAAACCCAATTAGTTTACCATTTTCATAAAGACCGAAATTAACGGAATTTTCAATTGATTTTTTTACCGTTTCAAACGGAATTCCCGACGCCCAATAAGAATGATTGCACAAATAATCGTGAATTAATTCTATATCCAGTTTCCGTGAATCAGTGGAAATTAAATAATTGTCTTTTCTCTCTTCAAATAGCTCTTTACTCATAACTCGATGAACTCAATGGACTCAATAACACAAAAAACTTTATAACGGCTTCATTAACGGAAAGAAAATAACATCTCTTATCGAATGCGAGTTTGTTAAAAGCATAACCAGCCTGTCTACACCCAAGCCGACTCCAGTTGTAGGCGGCATACCGACCTCAATGGATTTAATAAAATCCTCATCCAGCGGGTGAGTGTCGCCCTCGCCGGCTCTGCCGCGTTCCGCCTGTTCTTCAAGAAGCTTCCTCTGCAAAATGGGGTCGTTAAGCTCGCTGTATGAATTCCCAAGCTCCCATTTATAAATATACGGCTCAAACCTTTCGGCAAAGATAACCTGCTCAGGGTCATTTTTCATTTCCTCAAGCTGGTGCATTGAATATTCCCTGAGCGGCTTGCAAAGGGGCGTTGTATCCAAAGGGTGCTCGATAATAAATGCCGGCTGGATTAAACTCTCCTCGCAGGTTTCTTCAAACAAAGCCGCTATGAGCAGTCCCTTGCTGTGTGATATTGCAGAGTCAAACTCGATTTTCCTCTCCTTCATAAACTTAACAATATCGGCTTTCTTCATATTTAATACATCGATTCCGTTTCTCTCGCTGATTGCATCAACCATTTTCAGTCGTTTCCACGGACGCTTAAAATCAAGCTCGGTTCCCTGATAATCAATCTTAGTTTTTCCATGAACGCTGATACAAGCCTGCTCAACGACTTCTTCAAATAAATTCATGCTGTCGTTGTAATCGCCGTATGCCTGATACCACTCAACTTGCGTAAACTCAGGATTATGCGTTCTGTCAATTCCCTCGTTTCGGAAATCCTTAACAAACTCGTAGACTCTGTTAAATCCCCCTACGATGAGCCGTTTTAAGAAAAGTTCGTTAGAGACTCTGAGGTAAAGAGGAATATCCAAAGTATGATGGTGAGTTACAAACGGCCTGGCGTTAGCTCCCCCGTAAACGGTCTGCAGCGTAGGGGTTTCGACTTCAAAGAACCCGTTTTTCTCAAGCGTAGCTCTGATTAACTGAATGATCTTTGTTCTTTTTATAAAAGTATCTTTCACTGGCTCATTAACTATTAAATCAACATATCTTTGCCTGTAGCGAAGTTCAACATCGGCAAAGGCATCGTGAACGATTTTCTCTCCCGTTTCGGTTACTTCCTCTTTAACAACGGGAAGCGGATGAATCGATTTGGTTAAAAGCTCAAAAGAAGTAACGTGAATCGAAATCTCCCCCATTTTTGTTCGGAACACAAATCCGTTGACCCCGATTATATCGCCAATATCAAGCAGCTTGAACAGCTTATACATCTGCTCACCTACATCATTTTGCCTGATATAAACCTGAATCTTGCCGGCATCATCTTTAATATGGCAAAAACTTGCTTTGCCCATTCTTCTGATTGCCGCAATTCTTCCGGCAAGGGATACTATTTTCTGCTTCTGCGCTTCTGCTTCATTTTCATTTGCAGGGTCTTTAAATGAATTTAATACTTCGGCTGAATTCGCTGTAACATCAAAGCGGTAGGGATAAGGATTAACCCCAAGCTTTTTAATTTGTTCGAGCGCATCTAAACGGCTTTTAATTAAATCATTTTGTTCCTGCAAAAAGTCTCCTTGTTGTTTTTGCTGTTATTTCGTCATAAAACAAAAAGACGCAAAGTCGTAAATGCATATTGCGAGGCTTGCGTCTTTTATACTTTTCGTGGTTAAGAAATTATGGTTATACTACTGCTCCTTATTTTCTTCCTCGCCGGTATTTGAAATTTTCTCCGAAATATTCTCTAACTCTTTGGATATGCTGTCCAAAACGTCGGAGCCGGTGCGGGGCTGCTGCTCGTCCAGCAGTTTTTCCTTTTTCTTCTTTTTCTTCCCTTTTTTCTTCCCGGCTTTCTCTTCGGGACTCTTATGCACAACAGACGGCTTGGGAGTTGCAAGCTTTCGTGCCTGGTCAAGCTCCTCCGGTGTCAGGTAACGCCACTCGCCCGGCTTTAACCCTTCAAGTCCAATCCTTGCATATTCAACCCTTTTTAGCCTTTGAACCGTAAAACCGATTGATTCAAGCATACGCCTGACCTGTCGGTTTCTTCCCTCATGAATAGAAATCCATATATTCATATCGTCGGTATTGGGAATTACTCTCACCTTCGCTCTTGATGTCGGCCTGCCGTCGATTATGATTCCTTCCCTGAGCTTTTTTATATCCGGTTCCTCAATCGGCTTATCCAGCTTGGCAAAGTAGGTTTTAAAAACCTTGTGCCTAGGATGCATCATCATATTGGCAAACTCGCCGTCGTTGGTTAAAAGCAAAACACCATCGGTATCGTAATCAAGCCTGCCGATAGGATATAGCCTCGTGTTCAACCCGATTAAATCCATAACAGTGGGCCGGTTTTTATCGTCATGTGTTGTAGTCACATAGCCTCTCGGCTTAAAAAGAACCACATAAATAATCTCAGATTGCGGCTTAACTTTTTCGCCGTCAATCTTAACTGTATCTTTTTCCGGATTAATTTTTGTTCCCGGCTCTGTAATGGTTTGCATGTTTACTGTTACCCTCCCCGTAAAGATTAATTCATCTGCTTTTCTTCTTGCGGTTATACCCGCATTGGAAATGAATTTGTTTAATCTGACTAATTTTGTTTCTTCACCCTTCGTTTCTTGCGTCGTCACCTTCTCTGTCTGCTTTTTGATCTTCATTCTGCAGCTCATGAATATTAGAAATATCCTTTGGTTCTAAATTTACGTCATCACTCGCACCTGATGCCTGCGTTTTCATTAAATTGATTTCTTCGAAGAAATCAATATCTGACTGCGTTACTCCTTCTGGCGGACCGGATTTAATTATCTCCTCAATCGCTTTAAGCGATGGCAGGTCTTCTACGGAGTTAACACCCAGGTATTCAAGGAAACTGTCCGTGGTTCCATAGAGCATAGGTCTGCCGGGGACTTCCGCCCTGCCTTTTATTGTTATAAGTTCTTTTTCAAGCAGCGAGCCAATAATGTAATCGACATTCACTCCCCTGATTGCCTCAATTTCGGCTTTTGTAATCGGCTGCCTGTAAGCAATTATCGAAAGCGTTTCAAGCGCCTGCTGGGAGAGCCTGCGCTTTAGATTTTCCTTGTTCAGCTTTGCAAGCCACGGAGAAAATTCCCTCTGTGTTGCAAACCGGTACGCGCCCGCTACCTGAACAATGCTGAATGAATATTCATCCGAGGAATATTTTTCAATAAGTTCATTAACGGCTTTCTCGATATTGCGGATATCTGCAGTAACCCCGGTTTCAGATTTTTCCTCATTTATAATATCCTTCATCTGCTTCAGCGTAAGCGGCCTGTCTGACGAAAAGAGTAAAACTTCAACAATTTTTTTTATGCTGTTAAAATTCATTTAGGATATTTCTAATATAAAAGCCCCTATTCGAGAGATTTCACGCGGCTTGCAACTGCCGCGGCAGGGTAAATGTCTGCAATAAATATATTAAATCTTTTGCGCTAAATAAATACTATAAAATTACCTATTTTAGCTAGATAAAACTTAGCGGTAACTAGTTTCGATTATTCCTTCTTCGGGCAGTTCCGCAACCTTAAATATATAAAAATCAGTTAAGCTGTTATTCAGGCGGATGCCTATTACTTCATTTTTTATTAATTCGAGTATTGCAATAAAAGTTACCACAATTCTGATTTTTTCCATGCCTTCTATCATTTTCAAAAACGATACATGCTCCTGTGCAGAGCAAAGCTCGTTAACGTAGTCAATTTGGTCATCAATAGATACATTCATGCGGATTATATTATGCACCACCTCTTTTGGCTGATGCTCCATAGCACATTTAAACGCCTTTATTAGATTATACAGTGTGAGGTTTTGTATGCTTAAATCTTCCTCTATGGATTCATCTATCCTGTAATCACCTTCAAAATCGTTCCTGTAAAAAACCTTTCTTTGCTCCCCTTCAAGATTTGCAAACTCAGCCGCTGAGTCTTTAAATCTTTTATACTCCAATAGCCGCTTCACAAGCTCATAGCGGGGGTCTTCCTCTTCTTCTGGGTTCTCATCCGGCTTGTAGAGCATCATTTTTGCCTTAATCTGTATAAGTGTTGCAGCCATTAAAATGAACTCGCTTGCCACTTCCAAATCAAGCACCTGCATATACTGCACATACTCGCAGAACTCATTTGTGATTTTTGATATAGGGATATCGTGTATATCAAGCTCATCGCGCTGAATAAAAAACAGGAGCAAGTCTAAAGGACCTTCGAATTCATTAAGTTTAATCCGGTACATTTTGCAAATATAAGTTTACTCTAATAAAAAATCCCCTCAAAAGTGAGGGGATTTATAAATATACAAATTTTTGATTTTACTTCAGCAAAAACCTGAACCCGGCGTAAAACTCACGCCCCTTGGTCGGTCCCCATATAAACGAAGTATCGAAATATGGACCAAACGGATCATTAGCACTTATTATCGGATTATCCTGCCTGAAGTCAAGAAGATTTTCAACTCCTGCGTAAAGCTCAAAATATTTAAAGTTCTTATTCACCTGCATATTTATCAAAGTATAGGGCTCTGACACTGAAGGACGCTGATACTCCGGCGGATTGGAAGCAGTCGAGGGAAGTCTCTGCTTTCCGAACCAGTTTAAGCCGGCACTTGCGCTCCATGATTTGCTTGATGGCACATATGAAAATGTTGTAAGCACTCTGTGCTTTGAATTAAACGGCTGCTCGAACATCATGCCATTTTTCTCATACTGTATATCGATAAACTTATAAGCAAGCTTTAAATCCACATTACGTAAAATTGTAACACTCGCCTCGCTCTGGAACACGTTAGAAAAAGCTTTTCCCTCAAGATTTGCAAATATTACTTTCAAAGGGTCGATGTCATAATCAGGAATAATTTTATTTTTGAAATCCGTTCTGTAGAAATCGATATTAAGGCTTCCACTGGCAGGGCCAAGTGAAAAATAAAAAATTACATCTGCACCGTAATTTAAGACTTTTTCCGGCTCAAGTTTTTCGGCGATTATTATGTTTCTTGAGCTTGCAAGTATATTCGAGTATTCGCTTAGCAGATTTACTGTCCTGAATCCGCTTCCGATTGAAGCCCTGAGCACAATCTTCTCATCCGGCTGGTATCTAAGAAGCGCACGGGGAGTTATAATTAAATCATGCTCGTTATGATTATCAAATCTTATTCCTGTCATCAGAGAGCCTTTGTCTTCAAGAAAGCTTATTGAGCTTTCCGAAAATATCCCGGGGATTGATTCTTTCTTGATGTAGTTTCCGGCATAAGTTTTATTTGTTTGGACATTGAATTTTATATCTTCATCTATTTTCTGATAGCGGTAACTTAAACCTGTTTTTAAGAACCCACGTTCTATGTATTCAAATTCATAAAAGCCCGAAAATGAAAAGCTCGTCTGTTTTGCATCGTATTGAGTTATTCCGTAAAATGATTTTTGGTCATAAAAACTTGAATTAACGTACATCTTTATCCCGTTTGTGGTGCTGAACTGCTTACCGAAACGCGAATATCCCTCAACTGAATTAATTTTAATTGTCTGACCGTAATTTTGGCTTGAACCCGCCTCTTTTTTAATATCAAAATTTCTTTCTCCTCCGATTCTTTCTTCATTCCAGTATCTGCCTGCAATGTTAAACTCGGTTTTGTTTTTGCTGTTGGAAAACTTCCACTTATTATAAGCCATATAGCGCGTAATGAGTGGATTATCCAAAAAACCGTCCCCGTTTTCATCAACGCGGTTTGATTTCTGAACAGAATGCAAAGTTAAAATTGAATTCCATTTTTTGTTAAGCGAATGGGTGAGGTTAAGATTAAGCTGTTTTTCAAGTATACTGTTTACAAATCCGTTTAAAAGCAGCATGTCGGAATTATCCTTGTCCTTCAAAAGCACGTTCATAATCCCGCTAATTGATTCATATCCCTGCAAAACCGAATTCGACCCTTTGGATATGGTTATCTTGTCAATCAAAGTACCGGGGATACTGCTCACTCCGTATTTAACATTTAACCCTGACATAAGAGGCAAATTATCGATTAGAATTTGTGTGTAGGCACCTTCAAGTCCCAGAATTTTAAGCTCCTTGCTGTCCGTAATAATATCGGTAACCGCCACTTCGACCGAGGAATTCCTTCCGAAACAGCCTGCTAAATCACAGCAGGCGTCCTTCACCAGCTCCTGCGAAGTAATTATTTCAGTCTTTGCGTTTTCATTTCCAAAGTAGGTTGATTTTTTCTCATCCTCAACCTCAATTGTGGTAGTCGTTGTATTGGGCTCCAGCGTAATTTCCAAATAGCTGTCATCTTCGACCGAAATCGTATCGCTTTTGTAGCCGGAATATGAAACCATCAATCTTTTATCGGATATTCCGCTCAGCGAAAGCTCAAATGTTCCGTTGGATTCGGTAATGGTTCCCTTTGTCGTACCGAGCCATCTTACAACCGCTGCGTCAAGCGGTTCTTTCTTGTTCTCACTTATGCCGTAAACAATTCCCTTAACACTTTGCGAATAAATTGAAATACCTGTTAAAAAGAAAACGGCGGTTAATACAAATTTAAAAGCCAACCTTTTGTAAAAATAAGATTCTTTCAAAGTCATTTACTGTAATTTTCCAAATATTTATTTGCATCGTTTTCAAACTTACCCCTGCAGCTGCTTGAACAGAAATAATATTTTACCCCATCATTTACTGCTGAAATATCCCTCTTCCCGTCATCATCATCGCAAATGGGGCACCTTAACACGGTTAAATACTTAGCGGGCTCTTTCTTGAACGCCTTTATGCACCCTTCGCAGCAAAATATTATTTCTTTGTTCAGGTATTTATACTTTACGCCCCCCGTTTCGATTGGCTCACCCGAAACTATGCAAAGCTGTGTGGTATCAGAATAGCTTGGCTGAAAATTCTCATTTGCACGCACCGAATCCGAAGAGCGGCTAATTGATAATATTCCAAATACTAAAAATGATAATGATAAAATTAATAATTTCATGAATTCCTCTCCTAAATGAGTAATTAAAAAACTTTTATTAATTAATAACTTGGCTGACTCTAAAGAAAGGGTCTAAATAAGCAGACTAGATATAGATAAATAAATATTATTCGTTTTAAACCAGAGGAAAATTAATTCGTAATAAACCGGTTTAAACTCAGCGAGCGGATAATTTATAGTAAAATATTCTTGTTTTAGCTGAACTTTTGAATTATTGACTACGGGGAGAGTAAAATCCTGCTCGATGCTTTTTTCAATGTGAACCTCGCAGCACCCGCCGCTGGTTTCAAATTTCACCACTCTATCGTCACCAGTGAAGCAATCGCTTTCTTCACAGCAGTCTTCTTCACATTTGTGATGTATATTCTCATCGCTTTTGCATGAGGCGTGTGAAAGTGCATAAGCAAAATTACCTGAAAATAGCATCAGTGAAGCAAGAAAGAAGCAAACGATATTTAATCTAATTTTACTCTGCAAATGAATGATTTTTTTCAAAATACATTAAATTATAAGCAACAAAGCCGTTTATAAGTTCCAAAATTTTCCTAAAATCCAATGCTTCCGGGCGGAGGGTCATTGGTTGACTCCGTTCCCGTTGAATCGATTAATTCATGAGTCATGCTGCATCTCCTGCCAATGTTTCTTTTCAGTATCAGGTCATAGTATGAGGGGCATGATTCATTTCCCAAAAGTCCCGTTACCGTGCAAACATTTGCTTCCATAACATCTGGAGGCATTTCGAAATATTTAAGCTCCATAGTAGTCTGAGGGTCGTCATAAACATATTTCATAAAACGCCCCCAAATCGGAGCAGCGGCCCTTCCTCCCTGTCCGTATGAGCCGCCGAATTTAATTCTCGGGTCGTCGAACCCAAGCCAGCAGCCCGCAACAAGCTGTGGGGTGAATCCTAAAAACCACGCATCCGTGTAATCCTGCGTTGTTCCCGTCTTTCCCGCAGCGGGGCGATGGAAATACGAACGTACGCTTGAAGCAGTTCCGCCGTCTATGACGTCCTGCATCATATCACACATAATATACGATACGCCTTCGCTTATAACTTCCCTTGTTTCGGGAATAAACTCCTCAATAACGTTGCCGTAGCGGTCTTCAATTTTTAATATAGCGTGAGGCTCAACCCAAATACCCTCATTTGGAAAAACTCCGAAAGAGCTTGTCATTTCAAGCGGTGAAACCTCCCCTACGCCGAGCGCAAGCGAAAGCACATTGGGAAGCTCTGATGTTATACCCATTTTGTGGGCAAGCCTTATTACCTGGTCAATGGGAGCGAGCTCCATGGCAGTTCTTACAGCAACTATGTTAATTGAGTGCTGAATACCGACCCTCATGCTCACCATTCCCCCCGTACCGCCGCCCTTAGGTTCCCACGTTTGTCCTCCAATTACAACTCTCAGCGGGTCATTTGAAATTGTGTAAGCGGGCGAATATCCGTTATCAATTGCAACCGTATATACAAACGGCTTAAAGGACGAACCTGGCTGGCGCTTAATTTGGGTCACGTGGTTAAGTCCGTATTTAAACGGGTAATTTGGATTTTGTCCGACCATTGCTTTTATCTCACCCGTCTTGGGATCAATTACGCAAAAACCTACCTGCACTGCTATCTCCCGTTCCTTTACCTGTTCAATAAAGTTTTCATCCTGCTTCATCTTGTTATAAATCTTCTGCCTAAAAGCGTCAGTTGTCGCTTTTTTATACTCGTCGCTTTCTTTGATTGATTTGTCTATCGCATCGTTCAGTATATCCTTATGAGCCTTCCAGTTCCATGTTGAGTTAAACGACCTCTGGAATTCCTTAAGCTGGTTTGTAACTGCATCCACAGCATATTTCTGCATTTTACTGTTTAGTGTTGTCCTGACTACAAGCCCGTCGCGGTAAATGTTAAACCCGTATTTCTCTGATTTTTTTTCAAGAACCTGCCTGACATATTCACCGAACTGCGATGCAAGTACCCCAGTTGATTTTTTCTGAACAGACCTCGGCTTGGCTTTCACAGGGTCATTTTTTGCAAGCTCATAGACTTCATTTGTTATAAAGCTTTCCTCACGCATATTGTTCAGCACAATATTTCTTCTTTCCCTGCATGCTTCGGGATTTTCAGCCGGGTCATAGTAACCTGATGGATTTTTAAGCATTGCAGTCAAAATTGCGCACTCGTCAAGCGTAAGCTCTGTTGCAGTCTTATCGAAAAACGTTTTAGCTGCCGCTTCCACACCGTAAGCGCCTCTGCCGAAATAAACCTGGTTCAGGTAAAGAATCAGTATTTCATCCTTAGTATATGTTTTCTCTATCTGAACTGCCGTTACTGCCTCCCTCATTTTCCTCGTTAACGAAATATCGCTTCCGATTGTATTGGGATAAAGATTTCTGGCAAGCTGCTGGGTGATTGTGCTTGCTCCCTCCTTAACTGAAAAGCTCACCAGGTTTTTAATCGTTGCCTTCACAATACGGTCTAAATCGACGCCCCAGTGGCTGTAAAACTTTCTGTCTTCAGTTGCAATAAGCGCGTTAATTAAATCCTTGGGTATAGCGTCAAGCGATACGATAGTTCTGTTTTCAATAAAGAACTGGTCTATCAGCTCCCCGTCTTCGGAATAAATTTTTGTAGCTAAATCGGTTTTTGGGTTTTCTAGGCTTGAAAGCGAAGGCAGCCCTTTGAAAAGTATCGTTCCGTAAATTACGGCAGACATGATTACAGCAATGCTGATTATGGCAGCAAGGCTGAGTTTTTTTGAAGAAGCCTTCTTTTTCTGCCTCATCATTTTGAGCCGGTACTCTCTGTTGTTAAAATACTGCTCACGCTCAATCGTTCGGTTCTGCGAGCGCCTGCTGAGTGTTTTATTTTTTACCCTTCCGTTGAACATCTGTTTAATTAATCAATTATTAAATCTTCAGCTCCATTTCTTAATTTCAAATTTCCCGTTTGCAAAAACACCGTACGTAAAATTTTTAATCCAGTCACCTAACGTTATATAATATCCTTTTCTGTTTGTGATTGTGAGCTCCTCGTTCTGCGGCTTATGGTAATGCCCCATAATCACATAATCGAATCCTTCGGAAACTTTCTTCTCTGCAAATTCCTTCATCCCGCTTCCGCCGTGCGATTTGTCTTCTGTATGTTCCCTTGATTTTCTTGACGAACCCTGCGCAAGCCAAATACCTATATCGGGGTGAAGCCACGAATACAAAAACTGGTTAAGTCTGTTTCTTAAAATCTTCTTAACAATTTTATATCCGATATCTCCTTTCGAAAGTCCGTCGCCGTGAAGAATGTAAAATCTCTTGCCGTCTATTTCTGTTTCAAGAAAATCATGATGAAGCTTTAAGCCAACATCATCCCTTAAATACGTGTTCAGCCAGAAATCATGGTTGCCCGAAAAAAAGCTCACTTCAACCCCTTGCTCAACAATTTCGTTCAGCTTTGCCAGTGTTTTATAATAGCCCTTCGGCACAACTTTCCTGTATTCAATCCAGCAGTCAAACAGATCGCCCACTATAAATATCTTCCCAGCATCGTTTCTTATAGCCTCAAGAAAGCCCGTAAGTTTCCGCTCTTTTTCTTTTTCTTCCTCCTTTGTTCTGAGTCCCAGGTGAACATCGGAAAAAAAATAGTTCTTTTTATCGCTCAAAAACGCTAATTAATTAAAATAATCATAACAAGCTTAAAGTTAATTCTTTTTTAAAATATAGGAAATACAATATTGTAAGGCTAAATGATATTTGATTTTACAATACTTACAATCCTTTGCGAGGCTTTTCCGTCCATCAAGTGTGGCACTTTACTCTTTTTATATTTCCCCTCAAAAATTTCCTTAATTTTCATTTGAATTAACTTTTCATCAAGCCTGCACAGCGTATTTGTGCCAAGCTTAACAGTCTCTGACCTCTCAAATGAGTCTCTTAAGGTTAAACAGGGAATTTTAAGAAAAGTTGCTTCCTCCTGAATCCCGCCCGAGTCTGTAATTACAAGCTTTGATTCACCAAGCAGCTTTATAAAATCCGTGTAGCCTGCGGGTTCAATCAGTAACATGTTCTTAATCCTGTTAATTTTATTTGATAACCTAAAGCTTTTCAGCATCTTCAAGGTTCTCGGATGAGCTGGCAAAACTATTTTGATGTTTGGATTATAATTTGAAACCGTCAGAGATATTTCATTAAAAATAGAAATTATTTTAAAGAGATTTTTCCTGTTGTCGACATTTGAAGGTCTGTGTATAGTGGATAAAATATATTGATTGGGTTTTAGATTAAGCTTGCTTAATATTTTCGATCTGCTGATTCTGCTTTTGCTCTGAACAAGCGTATCAATCATCGTATCTCCAACCAGATAGATTTTATTTTTTTCAATACCTTCATTTTTCAGATTTTCAACACCAACTTTTTCGGTTACAAACAGATACTTTGAAAGACTGTCGGTAATGATTCTGTTTATTTCCTCGGGCATTTTCATATCAAAGCTCCTCAATCCAGCTTCAACATGAGCAACGGGAAGCGTTCCGCCTTTGTAATGTATTTTTGAACATACAATCGAACAGGCAAGTGTTGAGTTAACATCGCCGAAAACAATGACAAGGTCCGGCTTCTCTTTTAAAACGACTTTCTCGAACTCTTCCATAATTTTTGCGGTTTGCTCAGCATGAGAGGCCGAACCCGCGCCGAGATAAATATCCGGCTTCGGCAAATCCAAATCTTTAAAGAAAATTCTGGAAAGGGTGTAATCGTAATGCTGTCCTGTATGAATTATTTTATGTATGAAAAGGGATTTGTATTTGCGAAGCTCCCGTTCAACAGGAGCAAGCTTCATAAAATTTGGCCTTGCCCCAACAACGGATATAATTTTCTTTTTGGTCAAGGTCAATTGATGCCCGATTTAATAAATCTTGTATGTCCCGGCACCCAGAAGCGTGATTTTTTCCCTGTTGTTCCTGATCTTTTTTGTTGCGTTGCGCGTATCGATAATCCTTTTTGAATATGCCACAATCCATTCATAATCATAATTTGTATGGTCGGTTATAATTACGGTAACATCGGCATCTCTTAGCAGCTTCTCGTTCAATTCCTGCACACGGAAAATCCTGTCCAATAAGCGGATATTTCTCATATACGGGTCATGAAAATTGATATTCGGAATACCTTCCTTATACAACAGCTCAATAACTTTAATTGCGGGCGAGTTCCGCGGATCATCAACATCGCGCTTAAACGTTGTGCCAAGTATCAGCACATTTGCATTAGCAGAGTTTACCGAAAGCTTCGCTAATTCCTTCATAACCAAATCTTTAACATAAAACGGCATTTCTTCATTGGATTCCGCTGCAAGCTCAATGAATTTTGTATGAAAATCATACTGCCTCGCCTGCCAATCCAGGTAATAAGGGTCGATTTGTATGCAGTGCCCGCCTATCCCCGGACCGGGGTAAAACGGCATAAAGCCGAACGGTTTTGTCGATGCTGCTTCAATCACCTCCCAAATATTAATGTTTCCCATCCTGTCGCACAGCAGCGCCATTTCATTAACAAGAGCAATGTTTACGCTCCTGAAAATATTTTCAAGCAGTTTTTCCATCTCCGCGACCCTTGGTGAGGATACAGTGTGGACTTTAGTTGCAACTTCCTGAAGAATCATGACCGAAAGCTCAGCGCATTTTCTCGTAACGCCGCCGACAACAATCGGAGTATTTCCCGTATTGTACGTTTTATTTCCAGGGTCTACTCTCTCAGGCGAAAACGCCAGATAATAATCCTTGCCTGCCTTCCACCCTTTCCTCTCAAGCAGCGGCATAACATAATCTTCCGTAGTACCGGGAAACGTAGTGCTTTTTAAAACAAAAAGCGTGTGGCGCTTCATCCGTTTGAATATTTCTTCGGTTGCATTCATTATGTACGAAATATCTGGTGTCTTGTTTGGAGTTACAGGTGTCGGAACGCAAATAAAGAATATGTCCTGCTCACCTACTTTATCATAAGTGGCCGATGCTGTAAACAGCCTGTTGTTAATTGCGTACAAAAAATCTTTATTGATAACATCTTTGATGTAGTTTTTCTTCTGCTGAATCAGCTTGATTTTTGAGTTATCCACGTCAATTCCGTGAACCGTGAATCCTCTGCGTGAAAACTCAACAGCTAAGGGCAAACCGACGTATCCCAAACCGATGATACCGATTTTTGCCTTCTTTTGCTTTATTTTTTCTCTTAATACTTCGCTCATTAGTTGTTATCCCCGGGGTTTTTTAGTGAGTTACTATTTACTATTTATTATTTGTTATTTGTAAATGCTTTCTGCTTCTTCTTTTCGTTTTTTCCACCAATATTTGTTCTGCTTATACCACTGAACAGTTGCTTTAAACTGGGCAAGGGGCTCAACCCTCGGTCTAAATCCGAGTTTTTTTATCTTGTTCACATTCAAGGCATAGCGGAAATCGTGGTTAGGTCTCGGGTCAGGAGTAAATTCAATCCATTCTGCTGGATTAACGCCAAGCAGCCCGCAAATCCACTCTGCCGCCTGTCTGTTAGTAATTTCCGGCTTATGGTTAGCCGCCACATTGTATGCATTTCCGTCCTTTCCACTATGGAGTAAAAATTCAACGCATTCCGATGTAACGGGAGCGTAAAGCCAGTCCCTGACCTGCTGACCTTCACCCCATAAGGGTATTTTACTGCCGAGAATAATGTTCGAAATCCATCTCGGCAAGGCTTTTTCCGGATACTGCCAGGGGCCGAAGTTGTTTGTAGGTCTGAGCACTATAACAGGGTAAGATTTTCCGAATTCCATCGCAAGGTCATCCGACTGGGATTTTGATTTTGAATAAGCCGATGTTGCCTGGCTTGCACCCTGTAATTTATCTGATTCCAAAAAGTAGCCTTCGGCAATAGAGCCGTAAACCTCATCGGTTGAAATGTGAATAAACTTCTTAATCCCCGCCCGCATTGACCCTTCGAGCATCACGCGCGTGCCTTCGACATTGGTTTTGTAAAAAAGCTCGGGTTCGGTTTC
>JAKEEM010000002.1 GCA_022616535.1 Chlorobiota bacterium
AACCAAGCGTGGCAAAATTACTATATCAATTTTAAAATGTCAAGTCAGTGGTGGCACAATTCACCTCATTAGGCATATATGAGGTGAAAGTTGGTAAGTTCATTAAGTTCATTGAGTTAACCCTTCGACTCCGCTCAGGGTGACGAATGAAAAAATAAACGATAAACAGCAAAAAGCCAGAAAATATTTTGATTGCACACCGGAAACGAGGAAAGTTTGTTAAGAGTGCAGGATCGCTCAAAAAGTAAAAAAATCAGCGATTGGTAAAATTCGCGGACAGGAAAAAAATTTTATTCTAGCCACGGCTTTTAAGCCGTGGAGAACAGGAAAGAAAAACCCGGGCTTTGGCCCTGATGCTTTGTATTCAGGACTAAAGTCCTTATTCTATGGAGGGTTTTCTGTCCACGACCTAAAGGTCGTGGCTAAGGCATAATCGGGCGAGTAAACCTTTGCCTGTCCAGATTAGATTACATTGCTTGAGGGTGATTAGATTTGCATTTATAAATGTATGTTAATTTTTGAAATAAAAATTTAGCTCTTGACAAATGCATTTTGATTAATTATTTTGGAAACTTAAGAAACGAAAAAAGTTTCCATTCTGATATAAATCTAATATTTACAAGCTTTTTTTAATGCCTGAAGTTAACGAAAAGGAAAAAATTCTTTACTTTACACATGCTAAGTTCATAACAGAAGGTTTTTACAAAACCACGATGGATGAAATTGCTAAAGACCTTCAAATCAGCAAAAAGACGATATACAAGCATTTTGAATCGAAGGAAGACCTTCTTGATGCCGTCTGCGACTCAAGGATTATGATGATTCATAAATTTATGGATGAGATTGTCGATTCGGGAGATGACTCTATTACAAAATTTCTGAAAATTCTTAATAAGCAAAAAAGCATGGCAATGAATTGCAGCTCTGCCTGGTTCAAGGACCTGCAGATACATGCCCCGCATCTGCGGAAAAAGTTTGATGAAGTCCGCACTGATAAGGTAACAAGCTTAATGATGAAGCTTCTTGAACAGGGGAAAAAAGAAAAGGTTGTAGAAAACGTCCCGAAAGACGTTTTAATAACAGCTCTTAACGGTGCGATGGAGGCGGTAACAAATGCCGAATTCATTTTAAACAGCAAGTACTCATTGCACGAGGCAATGAGAATCACAGCGGAGATTTTCTTTAACGGTTTTTTAACTCCGCTTGGGAAAGAAAAATATTCAAACACAAAAAAGATTTTCGAAAACGTATTACAATAAAATTATGAATAAATTCATAGCCGTCTTCGTCCTTTTGTTTTCATTAAACATTTCGTTTTCACAGAATGTACAGGTTTTAACTTTAAGCGAAGCGATTAATCTTGCAAAGAAAAATAATTCAGACTATATATTAGCAAAGCTTGAAAAAATTAAAGCCGACAGGATAGTTTCCGAGGTCTACAGTGAAAATCTTGTTCCTTCTTTAACTTTGGGCTCAAGATACACGAGGAGCTTCAAAAAGCAGACAATCAATATTTTCGGAGAAAACTTCGAAATAGGCTCGGATAATAGTATAACTACTACGCTTGACGTCTCCGAGCCTATACCTTTTTTAGGAACACCGGTATTTACGGGTATCAGGATTGCGGAATACTACTCGAAGCTTCAGGATGAAAACATCAGCCAGATTGAATATAAAATAAGCGGTGATGTAAAAAAATCTTTTTATAATGTTTTGCTTCTTAAGGAAGTAATCGAGCTTAACAAGCAGAGCATTACAAATGCACAGGAGAATTTGAGAGTAGTCGATGCAAGGTATAATGCCGGGGTTGCGCTTGAATATGATTACATAAGGGCAAAAGTTCAGGTTGAAACTTTAAAACCGCAGCTTGCTCAGTCAGAAAACAATCTTCAGATTGCCAAAAAGCTTTTGAAAAATATCATAGGCTTAAAAGACCAGAAGGATATCGATGTTTCAGGCAGGCTCGCCTACGACAGTTTGGAAGTATGGGGCACTATGGAAAACCTGATTAAAAATGTTTCCGAGAAAAATGTTGCCGTAAGGCAGCTTAATCTCACTAAAAAAATTAACGAACAGCTCGTCGACGTCGATTATGCAAACTATCTCCCGAAGCTTTACCTCTTTGGTCAATACCAGCTTCAGGCAAATGAAAACGATGAACGCTCGATTTCAAACTACAGGTTTTACAATTCGATAGTTGCCGGTATCGGCTTATCATGGAATTTAAACCTGTTCCAGAACAGTTATAAAGAAGACCAGTCAATAATAGAAGTTAAGAAGTCAGAAGAGCAGATTGTTAAAGTTAAAGAGCTGCTCAAAACTCAGACCGAAAGCGTTATTTTAAAGCTTGATGATGCAAAAAACCGAATCAAGTCGCAGCGTGAAGTGGTTATAACGGCTGAAAGGGGCTACGAGCTCGCAAATATAAGCTACAAAAACGGTGTGCTGAACCAGATTGATGTTGTCGATGCGGAGCTTGCCTTAAGCCAGACAAAGCTTGCATATATTCAGGCTATATATGACTACCTTATTGCAAGAACTGAATTAGAACAACTACTTGAGAAATAAATTTTAAATTATAAGAACATGAGACTAAAAATATTTTCACTGGTTTCGGTTCTCTTAGCGGGTGCAGTTGTTTTTTACAGCTGCGGTGAAAGCGGAGGCGAAACTCAGCAGCAAAACCAAAGAAAACTGCCCATAGTAAAAGTGCGTGAAGTTACGGGACAAAGCTTTTCAAGCATTCTAACTGTTGTTGGCGTGGTTAAGCCGTATGCCACGGCAAAGATTTCATCAGAAGAGGGGGGTCTGCTTGTGAGTCTCACTAAAGACAAAGGAAGCTACGTTGGCAAAGGCGAAATTATTGCTAAGATAAAGAAGGACGTTGAAATAGCAACTTATGACCAAACCGAAGCTCAGGTTGAGCTTGCAAGGGTGAATTACGAAAAGCAAAAACAGCTCTATGAAGATAATGCAACAACGGAGATGCAGTATCTAACCGCCAAATGGCAGTATGAAGCCGCCGTAAGAAGCCTTGATGTGCTTAAGCAAAGACTGAAAACCGGATTCGTGCGTTCGCCAATCAGCGGGGTTGTAAATGAAAAGTACATGAACAAAGGCGAAATGACTTCACCGGGCTCACCCATAGTTAATGTGATTGATATATCAAGAGTTAAGGTTTCCGCGGGGATACCCGAAAAATATTTGACTCAAATAAAAACGGGGCAAAAGGTTAAAGTAACGGCTGATGTTCTTCCCGGGGCTGAGTTTGAGGGAATTATTAATTACGTGGCACCTTCGCTTTCGGCAACGAGCAGAACTTTTGAAATCGAGCTGGTGATTAATAATAAAGACCGTATTTTAAAACCCGAGATGAGCACAAATGTTTCCATAACTCAGCTTTCCGCAAATGATGCTGTTGTTCTTCCGCAGGATTTAGTTGTAGACCTCGGCTCTGAAAAATATATATTTGTCCTCGAAGGTGATATCGCAAAAAAAAGAGTTGTTACGCTCGGAAACAGGGAAGGCAATACCGTAATGATAACCTCCGGTCTGAATATTGGGGATAAGCTCATTTATGAAGGATTTCAGCAGCTTGTGGACGGAGATAAAGTTCAGGTTATCCAATAATTAAAAAAAAGTGTAAATATGAATATAGCTAAGTATGCAGTTAATAATAAAGTAACGGTTTATATTCTTCTTGTAATAATAGTTTTTGCGGGGACTTTTGCATATGTTTCACTTCCGAGGGAATCGTCTCCTTCGATAACTATACCTTACGTATTTGTATCGACGGCTTATTTCGGTGTATCTCCGCAGGACATGGAAAATTTGATTACACAAAAGATTGAGACCGAAATAAAGGGTATCAAGGATATTAAGAAAATCACCTCCATTTCGCAGGAGAGCTTTTCAACCGTCATTATTGAGTTTACCCCCGATATTGAAATAGATGATGCTTTGCAGAAAGTAAGAGACAAGGTCTCTATAGCTAAAACAAAAATGCCGACCGATATTGAAGAACCCGTAATAACCGAAATTAATTTTTCCGAGCTGCCGATGCTTTATGTCAACTTAACAGGTAATTTTGGTCTTGCAAAGCTTAAGGATATAGGGGATAATATCGCCGATAAGATAGAAACCATTCCCGGAATTTTAGAGGTTGATGTTTCCGGCGGTCTTGAAAGAGAAATTAAAATTAATGCCGATGCAAACAAGCTGAGATACTATAATATAAGCTTTGACGATGTTATTAACGCAGTGGATTTCGAAAACAAAAGCATACCAGGCGGAAGCGTTGACGTTGGCTCATCTAATTATCTGGTTAGGGTGCCGGGTGAAATTCAGGACCCTGCAAAGTTCAGCGATATTGTTGTTAAATCGCCCGACAATAAGCCCGTTTACGTAAGGGATTTGGCTTTGGTTGAATACGGCTTTAAGCAGAGGACAACATATGCAAGGGAGAACGGAGTCGAAGCCGTTACTCTGGTAGTAAAAAAACGCAGCGGTGAAAATATTGTTCAAATTGCCAACAAAGTTAAAGAGCTTTTGAAAGACGAAGAATCCAACCTGCCTCAAGGTTTAAAATACAGCTTCACGGGTGACCAGTCCAAGTTTATTAACAATACTGTTCATGAGCTTGAAAACGGAATTATAACGGGTATCCTGCTTGTAGTACTCATTCTTTTTCTTTCGATGGGCTTTAAAAATGCGTTTCTGGTGTCACTTTCTATTCCGATTTCATTCTTAATTGCTTTTAGTGTTTTATCAATGATGGGCATTACGCTTAACATCGTTGTGCTGTTCTCCTTAATTCTTGTTTTGGGAATAATTGTTGATGACGCCATAGTTGTAACCGAAAACATTTACCGCCTGCAGGAACAGGAAGGTATGTCTCCTTATGATGCGTCTTTGGAAGGCCCAAGAGAAGTTCAAATGCCGGTGTTTATAGCTACCTTAACAATTATATCATCGTTTTTCCCGCTTTTATTCTTCCCGGGTATCGTCGGTGAATTTATGAAGTTTCTTCCGATTACCCTGATAGTTTGCTTGTTTGCTTCACTTTTTACTGCGCTTGTTATCAGCCCTGTTCTTGCTTCTAAATTTATAAATTATAAAAGAGACAGGGCAAAATCACTTAACAGTAAATATTTAAAATTTAATATTTTATACAAGGTTCATATTTGGTTTGACAGATTGTTTGCCAGGATTTTAAGAAACTATGAAAATGTTTTAAGAAGGGCAATTAAGCATAAGGTTATTACAATCGGCGGAACCTTTACTATTTTGTTTTTGGTATTCTTCGTTTTTGGTATTTTCAGTAAGGGAGTCGAGTTTTTCCCTAACGTCGAGCCGCAGCAGGCATTCATATACATTACTTTTCCCGAGGGCACAAATGCCGATAAGACAAATGCGGCGGCGATGATTCTTGAAGAGAAGCTTAAGCCTTTTAAAGATATTGAATATTACGTAACAAATGTCGGCAGCGAAATTGGTGAAGGCTTTGGCGGTGGAGGAGACCAAACGAACGTTGCTACAATAACAATCAATTTTATTGATAAGGAATTAAGAGAGCAAAGTTCCTTTAAAACCCTTGATGAAATAAGAGATGCGATTCAGGGACTTACAACGGCTGATGTCAGGCTTGCCAAACAGAATGCCGGTCCCCCGACAGGACCGCCGGTGAACGTAGAGGTTGCAGGAGATGACTTCGTTAAGCTCGGCGAGCTGGCTGACCAGATTAAGCGCGAGATACAGGATATTCCAGGCATTGCCGATTTAAAGGATGATTTTGATGCAGCCCGACCCGAAATTAAAATCACTATTGACCGTGAGAAGGCTGCCATTTATAATCTAAACACTACTTCTATTGCTTCTACGGTTAGAACAGCAATTAACGGGACTATTGCCAGCAAATACAGGGTAGGTGAAGACGAATATGACATTACGGTGAGGCTGGATAGCGCGCAGCGCAACGATATCCAGAATTTGGGAAATATTTATATTGCAGATAAGGACGGAATCCAAATCCCGCTTTCTTCGGTCGCCCAGGTGGATTTTTCCGGCGGTATCTCTGCTATAAACAGGGTTGATTTAAAGCGCGTTGTTACTATCTCTGCAAATGCAGAAGGCAGGCTTGGCAACGAAGTTTTAAATGATGTAATAAAAAAGCTCAAAAACTTTAAGCTGCCCGACGGTTATACAATCAGCTATACAGGCGAGCAGGAAGAACAGCAGGAATCTCAGACGTTTTTGGGAAATGCTTTCATAATGTCTCTGCTTTTGATATTCTTCTTTATTGTAATTGAGTTTAATTCCGTTAGAACGCCAATTGTCATAATGTTTTCTGTAGCTCTTTCATTAATTGGAGTCTTAATCGGTTTGCTTGTTACTCAAACTCCGTTCGGTATCGTAATGACGGGTATCGGTGTAATTTCTCTTGGGGGAATTGTTGTTCGTAATGCAATAGTTCTGCTGGATTTCGAGAAGGAGCTTGAAAAGCGCGGGCTCACGAGGGAAGAAGCAGTCGTTCAATCAGGTATAATCAGGCTTAGACCGGTATTTTTAACTGCCGCAACAACAATAGCGGGACTTGTTCCGCTCACAACGGGAGTCGATTTTGACTGGCGCTCCTTAAGCTGGGTTATAGGCGGAGAGAATACCGCTTTCTGGAGACCTATGGGTGTTGCTATTATATTCGGTTTGGCAACAGCCACGTTTTTAACGCTGGTTGTGGTGCCTGTAATGTTTCTTGCTTTAAGTAATTTCCGCTTAAGATTTTGGAAGAAAGCTGAAACTGCACAGGAAGCACCCACAACTGCGTAATAATATAACAAAGGGCTTGTTTCATTATACCTCCGTTAATACTGCCCTTGGATGGTTAAGGGAAGATGTTAATTGAAAAAAGGCGTCCCGATAGTGCGGACGCCTTTGATTTTTATGCACTGAAATTAATTATATAATTTTGTAGTTTATAATATGGCGAGGAGTACACTCGGAGGCGACGATCCGTTTTTTAAGCTTCCCTTAAAAGAAAGAGAAAAAAAAGCTAAGGAGCTTTAAAGCTGGCCTCAGAGGAATTTGAAAAAGGGGATTACAAAAAAAGCAATGAGTTAAGAAAACGAGCAAGGAATCTGTTAAGAAGACCATCAAAGAAATCACAACATCATTAAGATGGATAAATTGTTAAAAAAATATCAGGAATTAATTAAAGCAGAAGCTTCTTTAAAAGGGCTTGATGAAGCACTGTTATTGTTAAAGGAGGTTTGTGCTAAATTTATTAATTTTGAAAAAATAAAAAGTGAGTCTGCAAAGTGGGAATCGAATGAAAATAAATTAAATAATTATGCGAAAATTATAGAGGCAATCATTGAAAAGTGGGTTAGAAAAAATAATGTATGGATTTTAGAATCAAATGTAACAAAACTTTCACCAGCAAATAATAAAACATTAATCAAGCTATCTGATTCAGAGATTTCGCTAAAATTTATACCTTGGTATATTAATCTTTGGCAGGATTTAGTTTCTGATGAAGGTTATTCTTTTATAATGGATACGACATTTATTGTCTATCATAATGCATATTTTGCTTTACTGCCAAGTTTTGATGTTGAATCTGCCGAGTATGGTCATTTAATCAAAATATTTCTTGAGTATTCAACCCACCTTAACAATCCCGAAGATGTGTATCAAATTAAAGCAATGGCGTTCGAAGCTCAAAATAAATATAATTTAGCTAAAGAATATTACTACAAATCGCTCTTATCTACTTCATCGGATGACCCGTCTTTTCCTGCATCATTGCAGGACTATTGGTCGTTTCTGGTTGAAAAGAAAAATGTTGATGAAGCATTAGATATGTTGTTGAATATTAAGTACGAAAAACTTATAAAAGATACTGAATTTTATGACGGGCTAATCCGTTCAACATTTAGAATAGCCGGGGGAAAAAAGAAACTGCAAACTGCTTAAATTTTACTTTACGCTTACAACATCATAGCCGGCGTCGGTAATTGCACTTTTTATCGCTTCCACATTTGTTTGCTTCCCGTCAAATGTCGCTTTAACAGTATTTGTTTTGAAGTCAGCAATCACTTCCTTGACACCGCCCAATTTTTTAACTTTGCTTTTAATTGAATTCTCGCATCCCGTGCAGGTCATACCCGAACATTGAATTTCGACGGTTCTAATTTTTGCGCTTTGGTTTTCTGCATTTTTATTTTCCATTTCCAGAACCTTGTTGTAATGCTCAAGAGCAACTTCAGAAGCTCTTTTTCTCTTAGGTTCGGTTGATTTTTCACCGGTGTCTTGACCGCTGCCTTCGGACTGATTTAATTGTGGCTCTTCCTTTGTTTTCTCCTGCTCAGTAGTTATTTCATCGTTTTTGCTTTGAGTATTAGTGTTATCGGATTTTCCGCACCCGAAAATAAACAGTGAGAACAATGAAATGCTTAAAAGCTTAGCCATAATTGTTTTAGAATTTTAATTTTTACAAAAATAAGATAATTTTAACAATATTTTTAACTAATTGTTGAGCTAAATAATTTCAAGTTAAATAATTTCTAATGAAAATCAGGATTAAAGTCAAGCCAAACGCAAGGGAAAACTCAGTTAAGGAAATTGAACCCGGTTATTACGAGGTAAAAGTATCCGTGCCTGCTGAAAAAGGTAAAGCAAATAACAGGGTTATTGAGCTTATATCGAAGCACTTTGGCGTTTCTAAGTCAAAAGTAACCATTATTAAGGGGCAGAAAAATAAAGAAAAGTTAATAGATATTTTCGCTTAATTTTTAAACTTACTTTCTTAGCTTTAGGTTTTTTTGATTTTTCCTCGTGCCGTTTGTGAAGTTATAAGTTTTTTCCAGTTCTTCAATTTTTTCAAGCAGCCAGTTTTTCCTTTCAGGATTTTGTTCAATCTGTTTTTTTAGCTTTTTCAGTCCGAAACTATCATTATTGTATTTTAGTTTTGTCAGTTTGTGTAGAGTTTTTAAGAAACTTAAATTAAGTGATTTAATTTTTTTATGAATCCTTTTATCATTATTAAGGTAGTGGGTGAACGAATCTATTGTTGAAAGCAGCTGCTCGGTGTAATTCAATTCATAAAAGGTCATTACCATCAGTCTTTTTGCAATAACATTAAGTGCGGCTTTTTCGAAATTTACGCCGAAAATGAATCTTAGTGCCTGTTCAAACTGCTTTTTGTTAAAATTGATGAATGCTTTACTGTAATTGTACCAGTTATCTCTAATTACTGGATGTAATTTATAAATGTGTTTTTCCACGATTTCCTCGGCCCAATCGAATTCTTTCAGTGCGCCCGCTGTAAATAATATATTAAGAAAAATTTCTTCCTGCATATATTCCGATTCATAGCCGGTTAAAAGCTCTTTACTTTCCATATCCTTAAATAACTCAAATGCTCTTTTATAGTAAACGGCAGAATTATTATTTTCATTCGCTCCGTAAATATTTATATTCATAAGCATTACATATAAATTGTATGCCATTTCACTGGAGAGTTTATGGGAATGCTCAAAAAGTATATCTTTAAGCTTCTGCTGTGACTGAACGTCATTATAATTTTGGTCGGAAAGGTATGAGTAGTAATAAGCAAGTAAAAAAATCTGCGCTTCGCCGGAGTACTTTTCTATTTCTTTAAAGAAGGCAGCTGAATTGAAGGATTCAATAAATGGCTTTAACAAGCCCGGCTCAAATACAGCATTGTAATCTTCTTCATTTATTTTCCTTGCCGAAAGTTCCGCAAATAAATTGCCAATGAAATAACAAATCAGGCTGTCGGTAAATTCTTTAGAGCTTTCTATCATGCCTTTCTTATTTCCTTTAAGCAGGTTGTGCTCATCGATTAATTCAGAGAGCCTGCATTTTGCCAGGAAATACTTTGTGTCTATTTTTTCATCATCATAGAGCATTGTTTTAAC
>JAKEEM010000042.1 GCA_022616535.1 Chlorobiota bacterium
ACCTCGACCAAATCTAAATTGGCTCCCTTTATCGCTACTACACATACTACAAATATGTAAAGCGATTGATAGATGATAAACTTTACGTCTCGGTTCTTTTTGTTCATTTTAAATACCTCGGTCCTTAATTATTAATTTCTTTTGCCTGCAATAAATGCCAGGTTATCAAGGCCCTTAATTGCCTGGGCATCTTTAAATGAATTTACTGTTTCTGTCAGCATATGTGCAGTAATCTGCAGTTCTTTAAGCAGGGCTTCATCCGGATACTTAACATTGCTCATTTCCGACAGCAGGTTGCGCATAGCTTCGAGGTTCTTCTTCATAACTTCGCTGTATTCTGCAGTCTGAGAAGCTGCTGCAAGAGCAGTTGTAAGCGACTGGCTGGTATTTTGCAATTCTCTGAGCAATTCGGAGTCATGAACATTTGTCTTGCTCATTTCAACTATTGCATTTTTCATAATCACAACCTGTTTAGCAATGTTCTCTCCGTATTCGGCGGCTTTTCTCATTGAGCTCGAAATTTCAGCAGCCTCTTCTTTGGAAAATTTTTCATAAGCTGCGGCTCCGCCGTCTCTTCTGGAGAATCCGTCATGAAGCTGCTGCAAAATTGCTCTTTGGTGAACATCTTCTCTTTCGGTAAAGTATTCTTTTTCCAAGTCGTTAAGTTCTTCTCTCAGCTCAGCAAATTTTAAACCTTGTGAATCAAATACTGACTCAAAAAGTTTTGCAACAGCAAGTATGACTATTGACTTAATTTCAAAAGGAACTGAGAATCCTAAAAAGATTACCGGACCCTCTTTAATTGAAATTAACAGAATTGCAGCACCTAGAAGCGGGAGAGCAGTTCCAATACCGTCAACTATTGAGGAATACCTTGTGGTTATCCTTTCGATAATTTCCTGAGAACAGCCTTTAGTACTTACTTCTTTCATTAATTTTCTATAAGAAAGCTCGGCAAGTAAAACAAATACGGCAAAGACAATAAAGGGCATCCACCACAATGAAATGGGCTCCACCCCTTTATTAAGTACTACGGAACCCGGGAATATCATATTCGCAAGATTTTCCGCTACCTTGCCGAGGAACGGAACGTTAGAAACGTCAATAAATATTGACAGTACGAGCGCAATTACAGATGGAATTGCCGGCGCAAATCTTCCTGCAATACCCTCCGCATGAATTTTATTGACCCCCCTGTTAATTACATATTGCTTTAACTCGTGGTATTCGGTAGACTGCTTTAAAAGTTCCTGGACTCTTTTTTCCAGATTATCCTTCTTAAAAGTGCTGCCGAAAAGCTGCGATGATGAACCGCCAGCAGGTGCTGTTTTTACATTAGCAGATGAAGTTTGATCCATTTTGTTGACTCCGTTTGGTTTTTAATTTCTATACTATTTTTTTTATAATAATTAAATACAACTAATGTTAATCAGGTAACTAACCGAATTTTTGAATTTGATAGCAATATTTACCTATTAGTTTAAAAAAACAATACCATAAATACGTTAGATAATTCATTAGGGCTAAAATTTTGAAGATTTTTGAGATTTTCTCTACTCTTGATAAGTTACTCTTAAGGCGTGAACCTTATTCGCTATGGGAAGTGAAATATTTTCCTTAACCTTCTGCTCAAACTCAGGTAAAAATTTCTTTACAGCCCACTTAACGGGCCAGGCAACCGCCTCACCAAATGCACAAATTGTGTTTCCCTCGATATTACTTGCTACGTCTGCCAGCAATTCAATATCTTCTTTTCTGCCAAGCCCCTTATCAATTCTGTCCAATATTTTGAGAAGCCAGCCGCACCCTTCACGGCAGGGGGTGCATTGTCCGCAGGACTCATGATAATAGAATTTCGTTATTCTTTTTATGACTTTTACAACATCGGTATCTTCGTTCATAACTACTATTCCGGCAGTGCCGATGTATGAATTAACCGACTTTAAATTTTCGTTATCCATCTTCAATCCCTCTATCTCGTCGCCTCTTAACGGGGGCATCGAAGAGCCGCCGGGTATTATCATTTTAATCGGCTTGTTATCTTTAACCCCGCCGCCGTATTTATATATTAACTCAGTCAAAAGAGTTCCAGAAGGCAATTCATAAATCCCGGGTTTATTAACGTGCCCGCTTAATCCGTATAATAGACTTCCCGGATGTTTGGGTTCTCCTATCTTGCTAAACCACTCGCCTCCGCTTTCAATTATTGCGGGTATATTAGCAAGAGTTTCAATATTATTTATGGTTGTAGGGCACCCCCATAATCCGTAATTAGCCGGAAACGGAGGTTTGAAGCGGGGGATTCCTCTTTTGCCTTCGATTGAGTTAAGTAAAGCAGTTTCTTCTCCGCAAATATATGCTCCTGCGCCCCTATGTATGTAAATATCAGCGGAGAATTTTGAACCTGCAATGTTTTTGCCTATAAAACCTTTTGCATAAGAATCATTAATTGCTTTTTGCAGCAGTTCAATCCACTTGTAATACTCGCCCCTGATATATATGTATGCTGTGTTAGCGCCCATAGCCCAGCAGGCAATTAGTGTTCCTTCGATAAACTGGTGCGGATTTTTCTCGAATATCTCTCTGTCTTTGAAGCTCGCCGGCTCGGACTCATCGCCGTTGCAGCATAAATATTTTGGCTTGTCGGTTTTCTGGGGCATAAATGACCATTTTAATCCGGTGGGGAAACATGCTCCGCCTCTGCCTCTGAGTCCGGATTTCTTGACTTCCTCTATGACTTCTTCCGGCTTCATTTTTAGAGCTTTTTTTAAGGCCTTATACCCTCCATGTTTCAAGTAGACTTCAATTTTATCGTAATCTGGAATATTTTTTAGTATTATCGGCTGGAAGTCAGACATTAGAATTAGCTTTTAGAAAGTTTTTCAATTAGATTGTCAATTTTTTCCTTGGTAAGGTTTTCTTCATAGTAATTGTTCAGCTGCAGCATAGGAGCTGTTCCGCAGCTTCCAAGGCATTCGGCTTCGCTTAACATAAATTTCCCGTCCTGTGTTGTTTCACCGGTTTTAATATCAAGCTTGTCTGAAATGTAATCCAAAATATCGTAAGCCCCGCAAAGCATACAAGAAATATTAGTGCAAACCTGAAGATGGTTTTTCCCTACAGGTTTTTTATAATACATTGTGTAAAATTCAGCCGCACCTAAAACATGCTCATAGGGAATATTTAAAATGCTTCCTACGTATTTCATAACATCAATGGAAAGCCATCCGAACTGTTCCTGTGCAAGCCATAAGGCAGGCATTAAGGCAGCATCGCTTTTAGGGTAATGCGATTTAGCTTTGTCAAGCTTTTTTAGATTTTCTTCTGTAAATTTAATTTCCATTTATCGAAAGAATTAAAAAGATAATATCTGTATATTCAATAAAGATTTATTTATCAGCTTCGCCCATAACGGGGTCTAAGCTCCCTATTATGGCAACAATATCTGAAATCATGCCGCCCCTAACCATAATAGGAAGCGATTGAAGATTAACGAACGAAGGCGAGCGGATTTTTAGCCTAAACGGGTATCCTTTGCCGTCACTGATTACATAAAAACCCAGCTCTCCCTTAGCTGATTCAATTGCCTGGTATGCTTCTCCTTTTACGGGAGTGTT
The DNA here is from genome assembly GCA_022616535.1 of Chlorobiota bacterium. Lineage (GTDB taxonomy): Bacteria > Bacteroidota > Ignavibacteria > Tepidaquicellales > OLB5 > JAKEEM01. The sequence goes on from JAKEEM010000042.1 coordinate 3,618, forward strand.
TCCGAAATTAACAATCATAAAATCGTGAATAAGCTCTTCCATTTTCGTGTAAACCGTTCCCTTATCAGGCAGAACCTGTTTTGCGTCCGGTGAATTAATAGGACCTTTTGGAAGTTTTTCAAGGCACTGCCTTACAATTTTAATGCTCTCATAAAATTCCCGAACCCTTACGTAATATCTTGCAAGTGTATCGCTTTCCGTTAATGTGGGAACATCGAAATCGAGCTCTTTATAAACAAGATACGGGTCATCTTTTCTTAAATCTGTTTCAACTCCGGCCGCTCTCAGGTTAGGTCCGCCCAAGCCGATTTGAATTGCATCCTCTTTAGAAATATAACCTACATCCTCGCACCTGTTTATGAAAATCTTATTTCTTTCAATCAGCTCCCTGCATTCTTCAAGATAAGGTATAAATTCATCGATAAACTTTTTTATTCTTGCGATGCATTCATCGCTCATATCAAGTGCAAGTCCGCCGATTCTTGTATAGCTGGTTGTAAACCTTACGCCGGTTAAAATATCCAGAATGTCAAGAATTTTTTCCCGTTCTCTGAATGCCCATAAAAAAACCGTTAACGCTCCGACATCCATTGCCATCGTTCCTATCCATACACAGTGAGAGGCGATTCTTGCAAGCTCGCAGCAGATTGTTCTTATATATTGCGCTCTCGGGGTCGCTTCAATCTTTAGTAATTTTTCTACTGCTAAAACGTATGCTACGTTATTGGCAAGCGGGGAGAGGTAGTCAAGTCTGTCGGTGTGAGGGATGTATTCATGAAAAGTCATATTTTCGGCAATCTTTTCATATCCTCTGTGCAGGTAGCCTAAAACAGGAACGCAGTTTACAACAGTTTCACCGTCAAGACTAACGACAAGCTGGAGAACACCGTGCGTCGCAGGGTGCTGGGGCCCCATATTAAGAACCAGCTGGTTTTCCAGTGCGTCGTCGAAATAAGCCCTTACGTCTTCGGTTTCCAATGCCTGCAAAACTTTTGTATGCTTGCTGTTACCGTTTGTTTTAATTGCAGCCTTGGCTTGGTTTATCAGTTCTTCTGTCATAGTTACTTTTTAGGTAATTGAACCGCCCCAGGCAGTCCCATTAACGGATAATCTTTTCTTAAAGGATAATACTGGTATTCATCCATCATGTAAATTCTTCTCAAATCAGTATGACTTAAAAAGATTATTCCGAACATATCATACACCTCTCGCTCCATCCAATTAGCACCCGACCAAACTGGGCATAGACTTTCAACCTCGGGATTTTTTGAATCAAGTTTCACCCTCAAAAAAATTCTTATCTTCAACGGGTGAGAATATAAATTGTAAATACATTCAAACCTGTCGTTTTTGGTAAATCTGTCTACCCCGACAACGTCTCGAATCTGGTCTATTTCGCATTCATCCCTGAGCTTTTTTGCAACCTCCAAAATCTTTTCTTTCGGGACTTCAATGCAGGGGTAGTTGTTAATTTCGGTGAATACAAGCCCTTGAATTGAGGACAGTTTTTCCTTAATTGTATCTGTTAGCATTGGCATATTAGAACACAAAAATAGCAAAAATTGATTGTATTTCAAATGAAATTAAGGGAAAACTTTTAGTGAAATAAACAACTATAAAGGAGATAGTTTATAGAGTCGGCCCTCACCCGGTTTAAATACGCCGAAATTATGATAAGCTGTCGAGTTTCTTGGAAAAGTTACAACAGTCTGCCCTGTATAAACATCCTCAACAGCCCAGTTTTCAAATCCAGTGAGCTGTGAGCCGTTGAATTTAATTTTGAGCCTGCGTAAATCACCGTTTCCTGAATTCGGTGGTATTTCGGGTATACAGCGTCGGTTAACCATTATAAAATATTTAGCCGGGCTTGATTGCAGAATGGGCTCGAAAAAACCCAACTCCCAGAACCGCTGTTGTACAGGGTCTAAAGTGTTATTCATTTTAATGCTTTTTATATCAGAAATATACCTGTGGTTTGCACCCTCACTGTGCACGCTCCAGCCGCTTATCCATTCAACAGCGTCAAGGGTGGGTTTCCATCGGATGATTTTTTTGTTCATATCACCTATGTACTTCCATTTATTTTGACCGTACATATTCACCGATCTTGGCATTGCAGGATATGGCGGAACTGGGTTTAGCAACCCATAAACAAAAGAAGATGAACCCGAAGCTGGTATAGTGCTCTGATAAATATACCAGCACAACCCATCTGCACCGTGCGATATTGAAATCATTGCCTGGGCTTGGATTTCCTCATCAGTCGGCTCACGTATCCCGTCATCGTATAAGATATCACCAGTAGTTTCAAACAGCCATGAGTGAAGCTGGGGCTGGATAACCATTTGAGTTCTGGGTGAATATTCATCTGTCTGCGACCTCGCTAGGTTTACCTGATAAACAAATGAGCCCTGAGGCTTGGCAGTTGGAATCGAAACTTTATCACCAAGGATTTCATTTTGAAGCCACCTGTTATATTCCTTTTTTGAAACGAACCAAAAGGAAGGAATTGCGGGGTCTAAATATTTAAATGAGCTATCTGGAAGGGGACTGAGCCATAAATTACCGATTTTTTTAAACCCAAGCTCATGGATATCATTTGAGAAATGCTCTGGCTGGATTTTCTGGAGAAATATCCGCTGCCCTATTGAGTTATCCCTGTATCCAAGCTGGTTAAGGTAATTTGAAGTGGCGCACATCAGCTTCGCTGAACTGCTTGCCTGTTTGATTAACTCCTGAACACGCTGAACACACTCTATATTGGAATGAGTTATCTCGTCTGCGAAAAATGCATATAAGCTTGGATGAGTGTTGTTAGAAAAAAACTCATTTACTTCATCTGTAACCATATTTTCATAGAGTAATCGGGTTTTCTCATTATTGTTAAAAAGATTATCTGCAACACCATCATCCACAGTCATTTTATCGAACCAAACCTCGACTTGACCGAACCAGTATATTTTGAAATCAATTCTGCAGCTGTCTATTCCGGTGTAAGTCCTGCCGAAGTTTAATTTGCCTACATCAAGTCTGGCGGAAATATTTAAATCTGTCTGGAAGAACTTATCTTTATAACTCCCATCGTAATCTAACGTAATTGCATCAGCGAAATTTCTAACTCTGATAACAGAAGAATCGATTGTACTTCCTCTGAAGTTTTTAACAATCACTGCTACTACGGGTCTTGTATCGCTGGCACTGAAATCACTTCGTTTAATCCTCATCATCGGCTTAATGAACCATGTTCCTAAATCAGCTGTTAGACCGTAGCCGGGCTCAATAATATCGCTGTGCTGGAGGTTCTCATATATGCTGTCGCAAAACATACCCGCTGAATGCGGGGATGATGGCGGACAATTGGGACAGGCATGAACTACCGTTCTTCCGCTGTCGGATATCGGGGTATCTATGCGCCTGTGATATGAGAAGCCGTCATTGCCGCCCTCGGCTTCATAAACAATACGTTGTCCGTAGCAGAGCTTTTCTATCTTCTGCCTGCCGTAAAATCCCATCAAGCCGGAAGTATCAATATTGCTCATAAGTGTATTTACATTGCCGGCATAAGAGCTCAACGGGTCGTCAAATGCACCGCCCTGATTTCCTCCGTATATCTGCAATCCGTTGAAATGAAGACTGTATTTAATGCTGTCAAGGTTTCTGGTTATCCCCCAGTCTGCACCGGAGTTAGTTCCCGTACCGTAATAATCGAGGTTAAATATGTAGTTTCTGAAGTCCTTATTAACGCTTTGAACAGGCGAATGAGAAGGTGGTTTTAGTGTATCAATAAAACCCGTCATTATAATAAAATAGAGCACCGGGATTATTATAAGAGCCTTTATTTTGTAAAGAGTGTTTTTCATAGCGGTTTATGGTTAATTAAAAGTAATTAAACAAATTTAGTTTAATTTTATTTAATTAATATCATTTTCTTTGAATCGATGAAGATTTCTTTTTTGTCTTCGGTCCATGCAGTCATACGGTAGAAATATATCCCCGATGCCAAATCATCACCAGCTTCGTAGGTGATATCGTAAGAGCCTGCTGAGTGCTTTTCATAATCCAAAAGCTCATCGACTTCCTCTCCGAGTATATCGAATATCTGCAAACTTACTCTTGAGGGTTTGGTTATTTCAAATCTTATGTTAGTTGATGGATTAAACGGATTGGGGTTGTTTTGCTTTAAATTAAAAGCGGGTATTAAATTTGAGTTCGGTTCTATTCCAATATAAGTTATTGGTCCACCAGCATCTGTGGTATGTATTAATATATTCGTTCCCGCCCAGCCGTTAAGTGTATCAGTAAAAATAACAGAATAATTTACATTTGCCGGTGTAGTTTGTATTCCCCAATTAATGCCACCGTTTGTAGTTGCCAGCATTCTATTTGCGAATACGCCAATCCATCCTCTATCATTATCTATAAAGAAAATCTTTGAACCGCCCGCTACAGTACCAGGATTTGTTTGCGTAAACCATGCACTTCCACCGTTAGTAGTTTTCATGATGCCTGTCGTTCCGCCTGTCGCCCATCCTGTATCTCTGTCAGTAAAAAATATATCCCCGGCACCAGGCATAGTAAAAGTATAGTGTAAATTCCAATTCTGTCCACTGTTAGTAGTAAGATATAATCTTGTTGTTGCTTCATTGCTCAATACCCATCCAGTATCATTATTGAGCATAAAGATTTTTTTGGGTCTGTATGTATCGTTTAATTGTAATTGCCAGCTCGTTCCTCCATTCGTTGTTTTTGCCAGACCGCCAAATGTATTCATATCACAAACCCACCCAGTATTTATGTTCACAAAAAAACATACCCTCAAGCGTTCCGAGACCAAGTACTGCTCCAATATCGTTCCAATTTGCACCACCATCGGTAGTTTTAAATATTCTTGATAAGCCGCTCCCTCCCGAAGTGTATCCAGTATTAACATCTAAAAACTGAATAGATGTAAATGTCATTATTGGGTTGTATTGGATAATCCAGTTGTTACCGCTATTTGTTGTTTTCATAACATACCCGGTGTCGGAACCAGAACTTGCTCCTGCAGTACAAACCCATCCAGTTAAGCTGTCAAGAAAAAATATATCATTAATTACACCGCTAACAGGTATCGTCTGCTGAAACCACCCCGGCGGGGAGTCTGACTCAAATGTTGTGGCGAGAAATAATACGAGCAGCTCAAACAATATGAGGCGTTTCATTGGTCAAGATTTTTGGTAATATTAAATATCCGTTTTTGCACTTACAAGGTTATTTCTTTTAATAACATTCTTTTACATTGAAGGGTAAAAATACAAATTCTATATTTGCTGATTATGGCTTGCAAAATATGAAATTCAGCGAATATTTTATCCCTACGCTTAAGGAAGTGCCCTCTGATGCAGTAATTCCGTCTCATATCTTAATGATACGCTCAGGTATGATAAGGCAGTTAACGGCTGGAGTTTATTCCTATCTGCCTTTGGGTCTCAGGGTTTTTAAGAAAATTGAAAATATCGTAAGAGAGGAAATGAACGCAATCGGCGGTAATGAATTTTACCTTCCCGCGCTTTCACCAAATGAGCTGTGGGCTGAAACCGGACGGCTTGAGGATTACGGCGATGATATTTTCAGAATCAAAAACCGCGAGCTTGTCTTAGCCCCGACACACGAGGAAGTCTTTACTTCCATTGCCAAGCCAAATTTAATATCATATAAGAACCTCCCGCAGGTGTGGTACCAGATCCAGACAAAATTCCGCAACGAACCGAGACCAAGAGGGGGAATGTTAAGAGCGCGCCAGTTTACAATGAAAGACGCATACTCGTTTGATGCGGACTGGGAAGGGCTTGATACATCTTATAAAGACCAGGGCAAGGCATACAGGAACATTTTCACGAGAAGCGGACTGAAGTTTTTCGTTGTCTCCGCATTTAGCGGGGCAATGGGCGGAAGCGAGTCCGAGGAATTTATGGTCGAAGCCGAGGCGGGGGAGGACAGCGTCGCAATTAGCGAGGATGGAAGCTTCGCGTCTAATATTGAGGTTGCTAAATCTTATATTGATAAAGTTCAAAGAAAAAATTCAAACCTGCCGATTGAGGAATTCCCGACACCGAATGTAAAAACAATCGATGAGCTTGCGGAGTTTTTAGGAATAACCGATAAGTCACGGCTTGCTAAGTCAAGATTATTTGTTGTTCCCTCAAAAACCGAAGGGAAAAAAGATGAATATGTTCTTGCTTTGGTCTGCGGCGATGATGAAGTAAGCGAGACAAAATTATTCAATTTGTTTAACGGAATAAGACCAGCACATCCCGAAGAATTAATGGAAATTGCCGGAGCGGATGCAGGTTCAATTGGTCCCGTTAATTTTAAAAACAAAGATGTAATTATTGTTGTTGATTACAGACTTCAGGATGCGGATGAGTTAATAAGCGGCGCCTGTAAAAATGATTTTCATTTTAAAAATATCGATTTTAAACGCGATGTTCCAAGAGTAAGATATGAAGATATAAGAACGGTAAAAGAAGGTGAATTAACACCCGATAAAAAATCCAAAATAAGAATCACAAAAGCAATTGAAGTCGGACATATTTTTAAGCTCGGCTCAAGATATGCTGAAGCACTCGGCGCAAAATATCTTGATGAAAACGGCAAAGAGAATGTGCTTGTTATGGGCAGCTACGGGATTGGTATTGAAAGAATTGCAGCAGCATATATTGAACAGAATCACGATAAGGACGGAATAATCTGGGGCGGTGAAATTTCTCCTTTTAAAATACATTTAATTTGCGTTAATCCAAAGATTGAAAATGTAAAAAATTCCGCCGATGATTTTTATAAAGAGTTGATTAACAAGGGATTTGAAGTCCTGTATGATGACAGGGAGGATATGAGCCCCGGTGTTAAATTTAAGGATGCCGATTTAATCGGAATTCCTTTGCAAATGGTTATAAGTGAAAAAAACCTTAAAAATAGTGAAATTGAGCTAAAATTCAGAAGAACGGGCGAAAGAACCAGAGTGGGGCTCTCAGATATTATTAATAGTCTTCCAAATTATTTGGAAAATTTATAATATTATTATTATTTTAGCGTCAATCATTTCTAAAACTACTTTAAGTGTATCGATAAAGTTTTATACCATTTCGTTTTTATATCAAACATAGTTAAATAGTTTTGTCGTATTCATTCCAGCAAAGCGGGTTTTTGGCATGATGTTTTGCTTATTAAAAATATGAAAAAAAGAATAATTTTGGCATCTTCATCGCCGAGAAGGAAAGAATTGCTCAAAGGCTTACTAAATAATTTTGGATTGAAGTTTGTAGTAATACCAGCTAATATTGCCGAATATATTCCTAAAAAAATTGGAAATTTTAAACAATTTGTAATTGACCTGGCGTATAAAAAAGCTGAGTTAGTCGCACGAAAAAATGACGGAATTGTAATTGCAGCCGATACAATTGTGGTTTTAAACGGAGAAGTTCTTGGCAAGCCCAAAAATAAGAGCGAAGCTAATGTAATGTTAAGAAAACTTAGCTCAAAAGAGCATAAGGTGTATACAGGGTTGGTAATTATTAGTTCGAATGTTTTTCCAGATTACCAAAGTTGTGAAGTAACAAAAGTGAAATTCCGAAAGCTAACAGATAATGAGATAAAATTTTATGTCGCAACAAACAGCCCGCTTGATAAGGCCGGTGCTTACGGTATACAGGATGACTTAGGGAGCACATTTGTTGAGCGAATCAGCGGTGATTACTTTAATGTTGTCGGCCTGCCGGTAATGAAGACTTATTTAGGGCTCAATAGAATTCTTAGAATGGTTGCCTGATTGTTCGGAAAATATAAAAAGAAAATAATATTTTCGATAATTTTTGGTGCTCTGGTGTTTATGGGTTTAAGTATATATGCAAATTTTAATGAGTTGATAGAAGCTTTTGCAGAGTATAACTGGCTGCTGTTTCCTCTGATTCTTATTCTATCGCTCTGCAATTACGTGTCGAGGTTTTTTAAATGGGAATACTATACAAAAGTGTTAAATATCAATATTGAAAGGAAGATGAGTTTTTTAATTTTTCTTTCGTCTTTTATAATGTCGGTTACCCCTGGTAAGATTGGCGAGATATTTAAATCGTATTTACTAAAAGAACAGTACGGAACTCCGATAAGCAAAAGCGCTCCGATAGTTTTTGCAGAACGAATTACGGATTTTTTGTCGCTCGTACTATTAAGCATTGCTGGGGCGTTAATTTTTGGTTATGGAACGGGAATAATTGTAGGGTTTGGCATTTTTTTTATCTCACTTGTATTTGTAATCAGTTCAAAAAATCTTTCCCATCTGATAATAGAATTTTTTGAGAAATTCAGATTTGTATCTCGGGTTTCGCATAAAGTTCACACGGCATACGACAGCATTTACCAGATGGTTAGATTCAAAGAATTATTCGTTACAATTATTTTAAGCATTATTGCCTGGGCATTTGAGTGTTTTAGCTTTTACTTAATTATCAACGGGTTTGGAATCGGGAATTTTGAGCATGTTAATATTTTTGTGGCAACTTTTGTTTACGGTTTCGCAACGCTTGTCGGCGCGGCAACAATGCTTCCCGGCGGTTTGGGTGCAACTGATGCAAGCATGACAGGTCTTCTTATTATTTTAAATATCCCAAAGAGTGTTTCGGTGGCTTCAACTTTAATAATCAGGGCGGCAACACTTTGGTTTGCAGTTCTGGTTGGAATTGCGGCAGTTTTGTATTACCAGAAAATATCCCATAAGAAAATAAACGAAATAGTCTTAGAGTCTTAGAAAGACAAAGTTATGGATAAAAAAATTCGTGTAATAATAGCAAAAGCCGGTTTGGACGGACACGATAGAGGAGCAAAAGTAATAGCTTCTGCATTCAGGGACGCGGGCATTGAAGTTATCTATTTAGGGTTACGGCAAACCCCCGAAATGATTGTTGAAGCGGCTTTGCAGGAAGATGCAGATGCAATCGGAATAAGTATATTAAGCGGCGCACATATGACTGTATTTAAGAAGATACTTGAACAGATGAAGCTCAAAGGGCTTGATAATGTTTTGCTGTTTGGGGGCGGAATTATCCCAAAGGAAGATATAATTAAGCTGAAGGAGCTTGGCGTCGGCGAGCTCTTTACGCCCGGAACCCCAACGCATGAAACGATAGAATATGTAAAGCAATGGGCAAATGTGCACCGTAAACTTGAAGTATGATAAAATGAATTATATCAAGATAAGTTAACTGATAAAAACGAATGGCAATAAAATTCGGAACTGACGGCTGGAGGGCCGTTATAGCTGAAGAATATACATTTGAAAATTTACGAAAAATTTCTAAAGCAACTGCAGTGGCATTTGAAAATCATCCCAAAATAAAAAACGGAATTGTTTTGGGTTACGATACAAGGTTTCTCTCGAAAGAGTTTGCTGAATGTTCGGCCGCGGTTTTTGCTAATCATGGAATAAAGGTGTATTTGACGGATTCATTTGTAACAACCCCCACAGTTTCGCTTCTGTGCAGAGATAAAAGCCTGGCTTATGGAGTGATGATTACATCATCGCATAATCCCTCTAAGTATAACGGATTTAAGCTTAAGGATGAATTCGGCGGTTCAATGGGGACCGGGCATTTATCGGAAATAGAAAAAGAAATCGCTGATGTGAATTTTGATTACGGAGGCATTCCTTTCGATATTTTAGTTCAGGAAGGCAAAATTGAATATATAAGAGGCAGAGATTATTATATAAAAACTCTAAGGGAAAGAATTGACACAGGCATTATTAGAAAATCGGATTTGAAAATCATTTACGATGGAATGTATGGCTCAGGTCAGGGGATGATGGACTCTCTGATAAGTGTAAAGGCTTTAAGATGTGAGATTAACCCTTCCTTTGGCGGGTCAAGCCCCGAACCGGTTATGAAAAATTTGGGTGGGATTATTAATGAAATGAAAAATGGAAATTATGATATTGGAATAGTTACAGATGGCGATGCGGACAGAATTGCAATTTTGAATGAAAAGGGTGAATTTGTAGATGCGCAAAAAACATTTGCTCTGCTTCTGACTTATATGATTGAAGAGAAGAAAATGACAGGCGGAGTTGTACGCGGATTTTCTTCAAGTGAGTTGATTAAGAAAATATGCGATGAATATAAATTAAAGCTGTACACAGTTCCGATTGGTTTTAAGTATATATCTGAGCTGATGGTTAAAGAAGATATTTTGATTGGAGCTGAAGAAAGCGGAGGGATCGGGCTTAAAAACCACTTGCCTGAAAGAGACGGAATATTCAACGGAATGATGTTTTGTGAAATGCTTGCAGTTAAAAAGAAGAGATTGAGTGAGTTAATTGAGGATGTAGAAAAAAAATACGGTAAATATTACTATAGAAGAATTGACCAGCACTTATCAAGTAATGATTTGAAATCTGAATTAATAGAAATCACGAAAAATTTGACTCAAGTTGGCGGGATGAATGTTACAAGCAAGGACAATTTAGACGGCTGTAAGCTGATATTTGAAAAAGGATGGGTTCTTGTTAGAGCTTCAGGTACGGAGCCCTTACTAAGAATTTACTGTGAAACGTTTGAAGTAGACAAGACAGATTTAATTTTGAATGATATTAAAAAGAAATTTAAGCTATAAAACCATGTTTAAAATAAATTTTTTTATATTATTTCTTATGCTTTTCTTTACGTGCAAGGGAGTTTTTGCTCAGCAAAGTCAGAATCAAGAGAAAACAAGCACGCAATCCAATGCATTGAAGCAGTTTGACTTTCAAATTGATAGATCCAGAATCGACCTCCAAAGTTTCGATATCTTAAAACAAATAGAGCCGCAAGTTACAACTGGGATAATTTTTAATGACCAGCTCTTGGAGGGTGCTGTTGATGCTAATAAATACATTGTTGGACCAAATGATATATTTTCACTCGGCATTTGGGGGGTTGTGAATGAGCCTCTGCCCATAGCTGTTACACCGGAGGGGTCGCTGGTAATTCCCTCAGTTGGAGAAGTTGCTGTAACGGGTCTGACTCTAGCTGAAGCAAAAGAAAATGTAATTTCAGCAGTTAAAAAAAGATTTATATCAGCGGTCATTACCTTGACGCTTATTTCTCCCAGAAGATTTATGATAACTATTACGGGAGTCGGACAGGGTAATTACCCAACTTCTGCTATAATGAGAGCGAGCACTATCATTGCATTTGTAATTAGCGATAGTGTATCATTAATAAAGTCAAGAACCTCATTTGGAGATAGAAGTATATTCAGTTTACGGAATATAACTTTAAAAAGAAAGTCTGGCCAAACTCAAAGGATTGATTTATATAAATATTTTGCAACCCAGGACGATAGATTTAATCCATTTTTAAGAGAAGGCGATGTTTTAAATATTCCAAAATATGATTGGGAAGAACGGTTTGTATCTGTTCATGGTGCTGTCCAGTTTCCAGGGACTTTTGAATATATTGAAGGGGATGATTTGGAAACCGCAATTCAGCTCGTGAGGGGTGTTACTACAATGGCTGATACCGATAGTATAATTGTATCTAGGCTTGCTCCAAGTGCAGATAAAATGAGTAATTTTTATTTGTCTTTAGACAAAGATAAAAATTATAAATTAATGCCTAATGATAGGGTTATAGTTCAGGTGAAACGGGAACAGAGAGGAGATTTCAGAGTCCTGGTTCTCGGAGAAGTTATGAAGCCGGGTCCATATCCGATTACTAGAAACAATACCAAACTTATTGATATAATAAATATGGCAGGTGGTCCGACTCCTAATTCGAGTCTTGCAAACTCTGAAGTCTACAGGAAAATAGACACCTTTTTTATAGCAGATAAAAAAAGAGACTCGTTAGAATCTGCTTATACCAAAAGATTAAATGACATTATTTCAAATAAAGAGGAAAAGGAAAGTTTTGATTTAGACATGAATTATCAGTTGGGGAGGGTAAATGTAGATTTTGAAAAGCTAATAGAGGGAGATGAGTCGCAAAATATTATTGTAAGAAGCGGAGATTTAATATATATACCCGACAGCAAGAAAGAAGTTTACGTATATGGACAGGTTAATAAGCCGGGCTTTGTGCCTTATAAAGAAGGGGCGGATTATATGTACTACATTGAGGCGGCGGGGGGTTTTGGAGAGAGAGCCGATGAGGACGAGGTGAGGGTAATAAAATTTAAAACCAGAGAATGGCTGGAGCCGGATGAGGCAAAAATTCAGTCAAGTGATTTTGTATATGTACCAAAGGTTATAAAAAGGGATTTTGCTTACGATATGGATTTGATTTCAAAAGTTGCCTCTGTTATCGTTAGCGTTGTAACATTAACATTGCTTGTAATTCAATCACAAAAGTAGGAGATTTAAGTGGAAGAGAAAGATAAAAATATTCAATCAGATTCATTCGGCTCCTTTACGATTCTTGATTTGATAATGATTTTCTTAAAGAATAGAAAGAAAATTTTTATAATTACAGGCATTATTTGTATTATTTCGATAATCTTATATTTCTTTGTATTCGATTTAATTTATTTATCGACGGCTACTGTTAAAAGCAGCACCACTAAAAGTGGTTTGCTTGGAGCTTTGGATGCGGGATTGCCGGATATTGGAGAGCTGGACGATATAGGCTTAGGAAGCAGTAAATCAGCAAGAGAATTGGCAGCGTACGAAGAAATATTGATGAGCAGGAGATGCTTAGAGCCGTTGATAGTTAAATATGATTTAATGGAGAGAGAAGAATATAAATTTATGGAAGATGCTGTCAAGGATTTTAGAGAGAATCAATTGACATTAAGCCAGGAAAAAGTTGCAGGGGTGCTATATGTGGGTGTATTTGACAAAGACCCATTGCTGGCTAAAGAGATGGTCGAATTTTTGCTTGCTGAACTTGATAAAATTAATATTGAACTTAATGTTCAAAATGCAAAAAATAACCGAGAGTTCATAGAGAAGAGATATTTTCAGGCAAAAGAAGATTTGACCAGGTCCGAGGATTCATTAAAGTCCTTTCAATTTATTTATGGTATTGCACCTGACTTACAAATTAAAGCTGCGGCGCAGTCAGCTTTTACTTTAGAAGCTGAATTAAAAGCTGAGGAAGTTAAGCTGGATGTACTCAGAAAAATTCTCAGCTCTGACCAGCCTGAAGTGAAAACGCAGGAAGCTAAAGTGAATTCTCTTAGAGATAAGATTGCTAATATACAAACTTCAACTGATTTATCTGAGTTTTTAAGACTTGGTAACTCACCTCAAATTGCAATGGAATTTCTGAGATTTCAGAGAGAGGTTGAAATCCAGACCAAAATTTTAACTTTTCTTCTTCCGTTGTATGAACAGGCAAAAATTGAGGAAAAAAGAGAAACACCGACAATATTGGTTTTGGATAAACCTTATGTAGCCGAGAGAAAGAAAAAACCAAAAAGATTGACAATGGTAATTATATGGACTGTGGTGGGCTTTTCAATTGTTTTATCTTATTTCATTTTAATAAGTAAGTGGAAAGAGTTTAAAAATAAGATTAAGGTCTCCAAAGATTTATGATAGAATTTCAAACTATTAATTTTATTTCCAAGCAGTGCTAAGTTTAAAATATAACAGTAAAATAGTATTCTATATTCCAGTACTGATTATAATAATAATGCAATTTAGTAAATCTTGGATATTTAATGGGAGATTTATAGAACATCATGTTGTATATGTGATTTTTGTATTATGTTGTTTACTTTTTGTCGTAATTTTCAACATCAATCATTTTTTGAGTCAAAATTTCTTTTACTATCTAAAAAGTAACCTCCATTTCGTTATATTATTTGGTTTGTTGATCATATCTACATTATTATTTAATCAACAGGAAATTTCTAAAAGCAAATATTTTATATTCAGATATTTTTCCTTTATTTTTTATTTCATAGTTTATTTTGTAATTTTTCCCAAGTTCTTAATCCAAAACAAACATTTTATTGAGAAGTTGGTCTTCTTAATATTTGTTTGGGGAAGTTTAACCGGATTTTTAGGAATTTTTCTACTGTTTTCAAACCTAAACCCACCCGGGAAATACTCTAATTTTGCAATTTCTTATATTTATCATCCAAATGTAACTGCATTTGTTTATACTACTTCAATTATTGCAACCATATTTTATTTATTTTGGAAGATTAAGGAATTATCTGTTTTCTTCAAATTAGCATTATTTCTTGGTTTATTACTTCAGTTTTCAGGTTTATTTTTTACACTATGCAGAGCTGCTGTAGTAGGAGTTTTAGTTGGAATTTCAGTTTATTTATGTGTCATATCGAAACGTAAGACATTACTGATACTTCCTGTATTATTAATCTCTATACCTTTTTTGATAAGCAAGTATATATTTCTTAAAGGTATTGCCTCGTTTTACTCGCGGGCAAGATTATTAATCCCGGCACTTGATCTAATCACTCAATCAAAAGCCCGTTTTCTATTTGGCTATGGGATTTCAGATTCAATTGTAGTCTTTCAAAGGAATTCCTTGTTGCTAGTTAAAGACGACATAAATAATCCGCATAATGCTATTTTGTCATTGCTGATAATGTTCGGTGCAATTTTCACAATTTTTTTAATTATATGCATATTATTTATAATGATAAAAGTCTTTATAAGAGGCTGGAAATCAAATGATTATAAAGAGAAACATTTTTTTGCCTTTTTGTTATCATCCATGGTTGCATTAATTGTTCATAATATGTTTGATTCTCAATTAGTTATGGTGGAGTTATTTTGTTTACAATTTTTTTTAATTTATTTAGGATTATCTTATTATCTTATTATTTTCAAGAGTAGAAAAATTCCCATTGAACCCATTTGGAAATAAAAATAGCAAATTAATAATGAATAATTTAATTTTCGCTCGATTAGGCTTTCTATTTAAGTTTGTTAATTGGCAAAATCATCTTTTAAAGAATTCCATCTCTTGAAAGATATTTATAAGGTTTTTTCTGGAGTTTTTCTAATTACAATACTCTTAAAATTATTGGATATAGGAAAAAATCTATTGATAGCTTCCAAATTAGGAGTATCTTCTCATTCAGACATTTATTTATCTATAATTTCAATTCCTGAAAGTCTAGTAGTGTTAATTGGATTTGATACCATAAGAGGAGTGGTAAATAGCGAGCTTTCTTCTATATATTCAGATAAAGATAATCATGAAATGTGGAAAGTATTTTCAAATTTGTTTCACATTTTAATTGTGGCAAGCCTTGCTTTTCTTTGCCTGATTTTATTTTTTAGGGAAAATATTATTCAAATACTGTTGCCGGGTTTTTCCGGTGAAAAAGAATTTCAAGCACATAACATAGCTTTAATTATATTCCCCATCTTTTTCTTTAAAGCATTAACTGGGTTTTTTTTGGCATTTTTTTATTCTTTAAAAAAATTTTACTTTCCGATTTTATTATCCTCTATAATTTCGATTTCGGTAATAATATCGATCTTTATTTACCCTACAACAACTTATTTAATTTATAACTTATCATATGGAAATTTGGCTGGCAATTTCCTGTATTTTTTAGTTCTATTATTTATTCTTAAACAAAGTTATAATATTTTTATTGTTAATTTTAAATTAGAGAAACTGTCAAAAGTCATTCTAAAAGAATGCAGAAATATTTTGCTGCTTGTGTTTTTGAACCAAGTTTACCTGTTTTCGAGAAATTATCTAGCTTCTTTTTTTGGTGATGGTGCAATATCTTCTATTAACTATGCTTCCTCGATTACTGGTCTTATTAGTATGATAATTTTTAACACAGTTTTTAGTGCTTTATTATCAAATTTGTCATCGTCATTTGTTCACGAACCAATTCTTCAAATAGAAGAAAAGTTTTTTAATACATATTTTTCTGTTTTATATTTTACGGTTCCAATTGTTTTAATTTTTGTAATTGCCCCCCAAGAAGTCTTAAAGCTAGTCTATATGCGTGGAGAATTGGAAATTTCAGATATTAACATTATCAAATATCCATTTATTTGGGAGTCACTTTCTATTATTTCTACTGTTATTATCCTAATGCCGTTGTCCTTATATTTAGCGAAAAAAAATTATAAATTATTGACAATAATAGGGTCTATAATTTTTTTACTCGGGATTGCCTTGAATTTTCTTTTTACAAAAATATTTGGATACGTCGGTATTTCCATCGCAGGGCTTTGTGTGGGAATGTTTTATGGATTAATTTTATTATATTACACAAAATCTTATTTTAGATTAAAATTTTATTTTAAAAGATTTTCAAATATTTTTATTAATTCTCTCTTAACTTTTTTGATTGCTTATTTTATTAAGCAATTATTTTTCATAGACTCGGATGATTTTCTATCTTTATCGATTAACTTATTGTTAATTTCCTTAATGGTTCTTATAACATATTTTCTGATGTCTAAATTATTCGGGTTAAATTATTTCCAAAAGGTGGTTGAGAAATTATTATAAAGCGATGAATGGCATTGAAAGTAGAGAGCTTTTAAAGATACTTTAAAAATTTAAAAATTCTCATAATTTTGAGTGATAAAGTTAAAATCTTATATATTTCACATTCCCCTTATTATAATGGTGCTGAGTTATCTCTGTTTAATCTTGTTAAGCACATTAATTGGGAATTATATGAGCCTGTAGTAATATTCCCATACGAGGGTCCTTTAGTTAATGAAATGAAATCACAAAACATAAAAATATATATTACTCCTCTTGAAAGGTGGATTAGATATATCTTCGATGAACCTGTTAAGAATACGAGTTTGTTTGAAAGAATTCAAAAGATCATAGAGGTTATCGAAAAAGAAAATATCGATATTGTTCATTCTAATACTTCCGTCATTTTTGAAGGAGCCGTTGCAGCTAATATTAAAAAAATTCCTCATATATGGCATGTACATGAATTTCTTAAAGAAAATCGTGAATTACACCCGTGTCTACCATTACGGAATATATTTGATATGATGTCTATTTTGTCGAAAAAAATAGTTTGCGTTTCTAACTATAACAAAGAACAGTTTAAAGTTATAGATGACAAACGAAAGTTGGTGACAATTTATAACGGGGTTTCGGAAAGTAAAAATAGTGAGAATTGTGGTATTTTAAAAAAAAAATTAAATATTACAGACGAGGAGTTAATTTCTGTGACAGTTGGCTTCTTAACTAAAAATAAGGGCTATCCTGATTTATTGAATGCTGTGGCGTTAGTTCGTAAGGAAATAGATAACATGAGGTTTTTTTGGGTTGGTGCCTCACTGAAAAGTGATCTTAGGGAATTTAAATATTTTAAAAAAAAACTGGACTTGAAAGATATTGTCAATTATCTTGGATTTAGAAGGGATGTGTCGGGAATTCTAAATTGTTCCGACTTACTTATTTGCTCATCTTTAAATGAAGCATTCCCATTGGTGATACTTGAGGCGATGTCTGCAGGACTACCAATCATTACTACAAATTGGGGTGGGGCTTCGGAATGTGTAATCAATAATGTTACCGGATTTATTGTACCTGTTGGTGATTCGGGAAAGTTAAGTGAAAAAATTATTGAACTTGCAAGAAACAATACGAAAAGGAAATTAATGGGCGAAAATGCTCGTAAACACTTCAGAGATAACTTTAACTTAAAAAAATTTGTGGAGCAATTTGAGAAATTATATTCTGTGGTTCTGAATAATATGTCAACAATTACCTTATCGATAAATGAGAACAATATTCTAAATACTTTTTTAAATACTTATGAAGAAATTTCGGATAATCATTGGAAAAATTTAAAAAAAGAAAAAAAATAATTTTAAATATATTCATTTAAATATTGGATATTTTAAAGTCGATTTTAAATAAAATTTCAAATCTACCTTTACCTAGTTTTTTTTACTTCTCTCACAAAGGCTATTGTCCCTGTTGTGATAAGAGGGTGGTTTTCCGTTCCACTGATAATTGGCTAAGAGATTATTTTTTTTGCTCTAATTGTTATTGCATTCCTCGTGAGAGGACATTAATGTTAACTATTGAAAAGTATTTTCCCGCTTGGCGCGATTTAGTTATCCACGAGTCCTCCCCCGGTAATAGGGGTACCAGTGCAAAATTGAAAAAATATTGTAAAAAATATATACCAACTCATTATTACAACGACAAACTTTTAGGCGAAAAGGTAAATGGCATTAGAAATGAAAATTTGGAAGATCAGACTTTTACAGATGAAACTTTTGATTTAGTTATTACTCAAGATGTGATGGAGCATGTGTATGAGCCAGAAAATGCCTTTAAAGAAATAGCTCGTACCTTAAAGAAGGGCGGGGCTCATATTTTCACAGTTCCTCTCGTTAATAAATTTAAACCCACAGAACGATGGGCTATAAAAGGTAATGACGGAGAACCTTATTTTTTAAAGACACCTGAATATCATTTGAATCCGATAGACCCAAAGGGTACCCCCGTTACAATGCATTGGGGATTTGATATTGTTAATTTTATAAGGGATAATAGCGGACTTGAAACGACAATTGAATATATTGATGATTTAAATTATGGAATTAGAGCTGAGTTCATAGAAGTATTGGTAAGCATAAAAGAGTGAATTTAATTTGGTCAAAGAAATAAGATTTTTAATTTTTATTTATGAATAAACCCAGAATTATTGCGTTCTACCTTCCCCAATTCCATCCAATACCAGAAAATGATAAATGGTGGGGAAAGGGATTTACAGAATGGAATAATGTTGTAAAAGCCAAATCCCGCTTTTGGGGGCATAATCAGCCGCATTTTCCTTCTGATTTGGGATTTTATGATTTACGACTAGAGGAAACAAGAATTGCTCAAGCTGACCTTGCTAAACAGTACGGAGTATATGGTTTTTGTTATTATCACTATTGGTTTAATGGCAAGATGTTGCTGGAAAGGCCATTTAATGATGTTTTATCTTCGGGTAAACCTGATTTTCCATTTTGTCTTTGCTGGGCAAATGAAAATTGGACAAGAAGATGGGATGGACTGGAGAGTGAGATTTTAATGAAGCAAAACTACGATGAATATGACCCTGAACTGCACATCAAATGGCTCAGTAGTGCTTTTGCTGATCGAAGATACATTAAAATAAATGATAGACCAATTTTTCTTGTTTATAATCCCTCAGGTATAAACAATTTATTAGACATTATAAACAAATGGAAAAAGAAAATTAAGGAATTAGGTTATTCTGGAATTTATCTTTGTGCTGTAAAGAGCGTTCATAATAAACTAGTTGATTCGGATTTGATGAATTATGGATTTGATGCAGTTTTAAACTTTATGCCACCGCATTATTCCATTTTACCTGCTAAAAAACTTCCCTCGATTCCTAGATGGGTTTTAAGTTCCTTTTTTAACAAGTTAGTAAAACTTTTTAATTTGGAACGTAAAATAGGAAAACTTCCTGTTGTTTCAGTTCATAGCTA
The DNA here is from genome assembly GCA_022616535.1 of Chlorobiota bacterium. Taxonomy (GTDB): domain Bacteria; phylum Bacteroidota; class Ignavibacteria; order Tepidaquicellales; family OLB5; genus JAKEEM01. The sequence goes on from JAKEEM010000042.1 coordinate 23,059, forward strand.
TAATGCACTTGTTAAAAAAATAATAAATTCTCCAGTTAGCGATTATAAAACGTTTTTTTGTGTAATGCCTGGTTGGGATAACAGTCCAAGGACAAAATTTTCAGTGGTAATTCAAAATGACGATGTTAATAACTTTAAAAAGTGGCTAATGCATGCCTTTGAGCGGACTAAAAATTATCCAGATGAAGAGAAGATTGTATTTATAAACGCATGGAATGAATGGGCCGAAGGGTGTTATTTGGAACCTGATTTAAGAAACGGGAGAAAATTCTTAGAGTCTATATTATACGTAGTTGATAATTGGAGGCCAAATTTGTAAAATAACAAATCTATAAATGAATATTGATTTATGAACTGTTATTAATCGATAAGAATAAACGGAAGCTTAACCGGAGTCTTTTTAAAAATCTAGAGCAACGTTTGGAGTAAAAATGTAAATGAAGATAAATTCTTTTTTATAATGATCAACAACGTTTCTAAAAAATTAAAATCAATCATAAAAATAATTTTTTTTAATAAAATAATTAAACTTTTTTTTAACAGCGTTTTTATTCATAAATTTTCAATTAATTATTTTAATTTTATTTATGAGAATTGTAGCGATTTTTTTGTCGAAATATTTGTAAAGTTAATTAATCAGCCCAAATTTAACTATTTGTGGACCATTTATTTAAAAAATAAAAGAAAAGTATTAGTTGAAGTAAGAACCGATAATCCGAGAAGCTTTGAATATTCATTAAGCTATAAATGGCATGATAGACCATTAAGAGATGTTGAGATTATTTTTAATAACTATTACCCTCGTCATTATTATTATTTAGATATTGGTGCTAATTATGGTTTGCGTTCCATTTATGCGTTATCGATAGGGAGGCCGGTTATTTTATTTGAGCCAAACTGCTCGATAAATAATTTTACAACTCAGATATTTAAAATAAATAATTTTAATAACTTTAAATTAGAAAATCTTTGCATTTCGGATAAAACAGGGGAGGTAGAATTTTATTTATCAGAGAATACTTATGAAAGCAGTTTATACAAATTTGATTATGCGATAAAGAAAATTAAAGTTAGCAGTATTACTCTAGATGAATATTTTTCAGGCTTAATTAATGAAATAATTCCAAGAATCATAAAAATCGATGTGGAAGGCGCCGAATACGAAGTATTTAAAGGTGCCGAAAAAACTATCGTGAAATACGAACCTACCTTATTTATTGAAATTCTAAAAGATAGCACGACTAGAAACCAATTAATGAGCGAATTGTTTAAGCTAAAATACAAATGTGTAGCTCTAAAAAATGGTTTATTTAAAAATTTTATTAACTTAAATCAATCGAATTTTGAAGAAATGAGTCAATATTGTACTAATTATCTTTTTACAAAGGATTCAGACGCGTTAAAGAAAATTAAATTACATGATTTGAGTTGAGTTTATGTCAACCCTAGCTTCTATTATAATAGTTAACTACAATACTCATGAGCATCTAAGGGACTGCCTGAGGTCAATCAAAGAGAAAATAAAGTCAGTTGATTTCGAAGTTATTGTTGTTGATAATAATTCTACGGACCGGGCCATAGAGGATGTCGCCTGCGAATTCCCTGAATTTTATTTCTACTTTAGAAAGCAAAACGATGGATTCGGTGCTGGATGTAATTTCGGTGCAAACCAGTACAGTTCTGGTGCTGAATATTTGGTTTTTGTTAATCCTGATATAATATTTACAGATAACTCAATTTTGAAGCTTCATGAATTTATGGAAAATAATAAAGCTGTTGCTGTTTGTACACCTTTATTTATAAATAGAAACAATGAACTCCTTTATTCGTATAATTTTGATATAAATATCTTATGGGAATTATGCGGTTCGCTTAATATGGGACTTAGCAGAATTAAAAAGAAATTAATGAGCAGACCCGAAATCAAAAATAATATCCCGTTTGAAATTGACTGGGGACTGGGTGCTCTGTTGTTTGTTCGCAAAAGAGCTTTTCAAGAAGCGGGAGGGTTTGATGAGCGTTTTTTCCTTTATTCAGAAGACAATGATTTGCAATTCAGAATAAGAAAAAATGGACATAAAATAATGTGTATACCTTATGTTAAGGTTATACATTACTATGGCAGCAGCATGGATGATTACAACTCGAAGGCAAATTATAATTTCTATCTTTACAGAAGCAAGATGATTTACGCTTATAAGCATTTTAAATGGTTCAAAAGGAATATTTTAAGATTTATTTTAATCGGCGGATTATTATTGAGAATATTTAAAGTAACTATCTTAAATAAAAAGGATATTAGGTTACAACTTGTTAATTCTTTATCTGCTATTTTAAAATCTTACAAGGTATTTTAAACAATCGATAGATAATTTATGCAGAACCATAAATTTGTTAATGTTATATTCCTGTTTAACGAATGGAGCACTGATCCGCGAAAGCACTTGTATAGGGAATTATTCAATAAGTCTTCCGAATGGGCTGAATTTCTATTGATACAGCACCCTGTTGGATTAGTAATTCATACATTTATAAAATTTAATGAAAAAATAATTGCCTTATTTAAGGGGAAGTTTAAAATAAAAAAATTACATAGAAATGTTTTATTATACACACCAGTAATACTGACTCATTATGTTCTGATTTTAAAAATGAATTTTTTATTAAGGATTGATATAATTTTATTTTGCTTACAATGCAAACGGATACTTAAAAAAAGATTTGCTAATTATAAAATTATTTTATGGATAAATAATCCCCGATTATTTTTTCTGTTATCAAAGTTGAAATACGATTATCTCGTGTATGATTATCAGGATAACTTTGACTACGGATATGACGGCGTACTTAATAAAATTGCTTTTGACTATAACGGAAAAGTTATTTCCGAAAGTGATTTAGTAATTTGTACTGCAAGGGTAATGTATGAGAGAGCTGTGAAAATAAACCCAAATTCTGTAATTGTTAATAATGGAAATGATTACAAAACTTTAACTGTAATGCCTTCAAATATTAATACGGAAATGTCGAATATTAAATCACCGATTATCGGGTATCTTGGGGGAATTAGGAATTGGATAGATTTTGATTTAATGAAATTTTTAATTACTAATTTAAAAGACGTAAATTTTGTGTTTATAAGTCTTGTATATCGTAATGCCAGAAGAGAGTTTGAGAATTTACTGGTGCACAATAATGTTAAATGGATTAGTTATAAAGACCAAGACCTACTGCCCGCTTATCTAAACAAATTTAATGTCGGAATAATACCTTTTAAATTAAACGAATTTATGAAGGGTGTTTTTCCGAATAAATTTTTTGAATACATGGCTTGCGAGGTGCCTATTGTTACAACTCATTTGCCAGAGCTTCAGAAATACTCTGATATAATTGGATACAGCGGAACAAAAGTAGAGTTTTTGGAAAACTGCAGAAAAGCTATTTCGGGTGATTTTCGCGAGAAGGTGAAACAATATCGCAAGTTAGCCGAATTAAACAGCTGGGAAAAGAAAGCTGAGAAAATTAACAGTCATATAAAAAAAATTCTGAAATAATTTATTTTCTTTAAGTTTTAAAGTTGGAAATTTTTTTAGTTGAAAAAAATTAAAGTTTTAAATATAATACCCTCTTTACAAGACGGCGGCATAGAGTCTTTAATATTTAGAATTTACAAGGGGCTGGATGATAAGAAATTCGACTTATCTGTCTACTGCCTTGCGAACATTGAGTTGAATTATTCTTATAGAAGATTTCTTGACATTGGGTGTAAAGTAACCACATTTAACTTTATCAATACAAATAGAAAATTTCACCACATTTTTACAAATTTGCTTCAGCTGGTTAAAATGACTTATGCAATCAATAAATATAAACCGCATATTGTCCATTCTCAAGATTTCTTCTCAGCTTCTATTACAAGGTTTTCATTAATACTTTCGAGACTCTTTTTATATAAACCCCGGAAAAGTTTTGTTACTCTGCACAATATGCAATTTTGGCTCGGTTGGCTTCATCGGAAGGTAAATAAAGTTCTTTCCTTTACTACCGATAAAATTATTTGTAATTCTGAATCAGTATATAAATTTTCATTAGAAAATGATAAAATTAATTCAAAGAAATATATTGTAGTTTATAATGGTATTGATACTGCTGAGTATAAGCCTGACACATTTTCAAAGAATTATTTGATGGATAAATTTCAAATAGAGTCCGGTGACTTTTTGATCGGAAATGTTGCAACGTTTTCTGTTCGAAAAGGTCATAAATATCTTCTTATTGCATTTTCGGAGCTAATAGAGGATTATAAAAATTTAAAATTGGTTTTGGTGGGAGGAAAAAGAACTCATGAACTTGGAGTTTATGATGAAATGATTCAAATTATTGCCGATAATAAAATTAAAGACAAAGTCTATTTCCTTGAACCTAGGCACGATATTGATAAATTTTATAATGGTATAGACCTTTACGTAATGCCTTCTGCAGTCGAAGGATTTGGCTTGGCGCTTGCAGAAGCAATGGCTTGCGGGAAAATAGTTATCGCTTCGGATATCCCCCCCTTTAAAGAGATTATAAATGACGGTCAGAACGGCTTTTTATTCAGGAATAAGGATGTATATTCATTAAAAGAGGTGATGAGTTTTGTGATTTCTAATTATAATCAATTATCTGATATTGCTATTAATGCACGAAATACTATTGTGAATAAATTTAGCAGTGCCGCTATGATTAAGAAATATGATGAATTATATTCAATTTTTTAAAATATCAGGCCATTATAGTTTTAATTAATAATTGAATATACTCTTCGTTGCAAATAGATTTCCGTACCCTCCATACAGAGGGGATAAGCTGAAAATATATAATCTTGCTAAAAGATTGTCTGCAAAACATTCGCTTTTTTTGATTACATTTGTTCAGGATAAAAGTGATTATGAATATATAAATGAATTAAAAAAAATTTTCGGGAAAATTGAGCTTGTCTATTTGCCCAAATACCTTTCCGTGTTAAAGTGCGTCTTGAAAGTTTTTTCAAAAAAACCTTTCCAAATAATATACTTTGAATCTTCGAAATTTAGAAAAAAGCTTAAGGGTTTCTTAAATGAAAATAATATCGATGCAATACATACACAGCATTTGAGGATGTCGCAATATACCTATAATCTGAAAAATTATAAGCGCATACTTGATTTACCTGATGCATATTCATTATACTGGAAACGCAGAACGGAAATGAAGGGTAATTTTTTCGAAAATTTGTTTAATAAAATAGAGTATAAGAAAGTAATAAAATTCGAAGAGATAATCAGGGAGTTTGATTTAAATTTAGTCTGCTCTGAAGAGGACAAGAATTTCCTCATTGAAAAGCATAACATAAATTACATTGATATTCTCCCAAACGGAGTAGATTTACATTACTTCAAAAATAATAATCACAATTATGACATTAATAACAGAATTATATTTACGGGCAATATGGATTATTTTCCGAACATTGATGCCGCTAAATATTTTGTAAATGAAATACTGCCGAAAGTAAAGTCAAGGTTTCCCGACGTAGAGTTTTACATTACGGGCCAGAAACCGGTTAAGCAGGTTGAATCGTTAAGGAACAAGAATGTTATTATTATGGGTTTTGTTGAAAATATCACAGAAGAATACAGTAAAAGCGCAATCGCAATATCTCCTATAAGGTATGGCGCCGGAACTTTAAATAAAGTTCTGGAACCTATGGCAATGGGAATTCCGGTTGTTTCTACCGAAGTGGGGTTCAGAGGTTTAGGGATAAAGTCAGGAGAAGGTGTGCTGCTTGCTAAAAATAAAGAGCAATTCTCTGAACATATAATTAATTTATTGTCTTCAAGGGCTTTGAGAAAAGAAACAGGAGAAAAAGGAAAAAAAATTGTTTATAATAATTTTGATTGGGACAAAATTGCAGATAAGCTTGAGAAATTTTTTATAAATTTACAGAAGTAATAGTGGATTTTAAAAATATAAAGTTTGATTGCAGGCACTTCAAGGGAGATATTCCTTGTATTCCCAATAAGTTAAGAGGCAAGCTCTGCACAGACTGCGACGAATATTCTAAAATTAGTAAGAGAATACTAATAATAAAGCTGGGGGCAATGGGGGATGTTATCAGGACTACGCCGTTACTGATTAAGTTGAAGGAGCTGTACCCTGACTCACACATAACGTGGATAACCAATTATCCGGAAATCCTGCCCAAAAGCAGAATAGACAACATTCTGAGAATGGATTATAACGCCCTTTTATTTGTTCAAAATTCAATTTTTGATATAGCGTTAAACTTCGATAAAGATAAAGAAGCATGCCTTTTATTTAAAATTGCAAGTGCAAAAGAGAAATTCGGGTTTAGTTGGTCGGAAAATCACATCATTGGCTTGAATCATGCAGCTGAAGATAAAATTTTAACCGGAATATTTGACAGTTATTCAAAATCTAATAAAAAGTCTTACCAGCACGAAATTTTTGAAATCTGCGGATTAAAATTTAATAATGAGCCTAATTTATTGGAAGTTGATGAGCGCTTATCTAAGAAATGGGAAGTTTTAAAGGCTAAATCTCATGGTAAAAATATTGTTGGCTTAAACACAGGGTGCGGTATAAGATGGCGGACAAGAATGTGGCCTTTTGAATATTGGATCAGTTTAATAAAACTGCTTCAGGATTCGGATTTCTTTCCATTGGTTTTGGGCGGTGAAAGCGAGCACCAAATGAATTTGTCGCTTTCTGATGAAACAAAAGTTTATTATCCCGGGCATTTTTCTCTGGAAGAGTTTATAGCAATCTTAAATAATTGTGATATAATTGTTACGGCCGTTTCCATGTCATTGCATTTAGGGACGGGGCTGGGAAAACCTATTGTATTGTTCAACAATATTTTTAATAAATATGAATTTGAATTGTACGGCAAGGGAATTATTTTAGAACCTGAATCCGGCTGTGACTGTTATTATGGTTCTGAATGCAAGAGAGATAGAGATTGCATGTTTGATATAAAACCTGATGTGGTTTTCGGTTCGATTCAAAATTTGGGCGGGCTTAATGAAGTTTTTTAGTGTCGAGTAAGAAAGAAAAAATATTTTTATTTTTATCAGATTTTATATTTGTAAATATTGCCTGGACAATTTATTATATTATTAGAATCGAATCGGGATGGATTCAATATTCTCAAACCACCTCATTTTTAATTCCACTCTTTGTCGTTTATCTTTACTGGATTTTGATTTTTTCATTTGCCGGTTTATACCAGCATTGGTTTGTAAGATCGAGATTTGACGAGTTTGCCTCAGTTGTTAAGGCAGTTTCATTAGGATGTTTTTTGCTTTTCTTCTTTATATTTCTTGATGATGTAATCAGAAGTACGAAAGCCATTTCACGCTTATTGATACTTATTTACTGGGCTTTAATGGTAGTCTCCGTGGGCTCGGGAAGGATACTTATAAGGAGTTTTCAGAGAAACCTTTTGCAAAAAGGTATCGGACTTCGAAATACAATCATTATAGGGACAGGTCCAAGAGGCAAAGAACTTGAAAGTCTAGTTGGAAAATTTCCTCAGCTGGGCTATAACGTCGTTGGCTATGTTTCAACTAACGGGGCTGACGAAGTATCTGTTTTAGGAAATATAAAAGATATAAACGGAATTGTAACCAATAACTATATTTCGGAAGTCTTAATTGCTCTGGAGGCAAAAGAAAGGGACAAACTTTTTGAAATATTGAAATATTGTCCACAGGATAAAGTTAATATGAAAATACTGCCTGATACTTATGAAATAGTAAGCGGATTGGCTAAGACAAGTCAAATCTACGGGGTTCCGTTAATTGAGGTAATGCCGGGAATTATGTCTTACAGTGCGCGGCTGCTCAAGAGATTCCTTGACTTGTTTATAGCAGTTTTTCTGTTAATTTTGTTGATGCCCTTGTTGCTTCTAATCGCTTTATTGATAAAGTTAACTTCCGAGGGAACTGTATTTTATACACAAATTAGAGTAGGCAGAAACGGCAGGCTTTTTAAAATGTTCAAGTTTCGTTCAATGATTAAAGACTCTGAGGAATACGGTCCGGAGTGGGCAGGAGAACAGGATTCCAGGATTACTAAAATTGGAAAGATTATACGAAAATTATATCTGGATGAAGTTCCGCAAATGATTAATGTGCTGAAGAATGAGATGAGCTTAGTAGGCCCCAGGCCCGAAAGGCCTCATTTTGTCGATATGTTGAAAAATGAAATTCCATACTATTACAAAAGGCTTAGCGTTAAGCCCGGCATAACTGGATGGGCGCAAATTAAGCATAAATATGACTCATCTCTTGATGATGTGAGGGAGAAGCTTAAATATGATTTTTATTATATCGAAAATATGTCATTAAAAACGGATTTTAAAATTATGATAAATACTTTTCTGGTAATTATACTGCTGAAAGGGCATTGAGAAAATTGGCTAAACTTGAAATTAAAATGGTGGACACCAGGAACCAGTATCTTAAAATAAAAGATGAAATCGATAATGCGATTCAGGAAGTGATTAACTCGTCCCAGTTTATTCAGGGTCCGGTTGTGGCTGAATTTGAAAGTGAAGTTGCCCGCTACTTGGGAGTTAAATATGCAATCGGCTGCGCTTCAGGTACCGATGCTCTGCAGATTGCCATGATGGCACTGGATATAAAACCCGGAGACGAGGTAATAACAACTCCCTTTACCTTTGTTGCAACAACTGAAACCATTGCTTTGCTCGGCGCCAAACCGGTTTATGTGGATATTGACGAGAAGACTTACAATATAGACGTAGATAAAATTGAGAAGAAAATTAATCCCAAAACCAAAGCTATTATTCCCGTTCATTTGTACGGGCTCCCCTCAGATATGGATAAAATTATGGAAATTGCAAAAGCTTATAAGTTATTTGTAATTGAAGATGCAGCACAGGCAATCGGAGCGGTTTATAAAAACCAAAAAGTCTGTACTATAGGCGATATTGGATGTTTAAGCTTTTACCCTAGCAAAAACCTTGGAGCGTTTGGTGACGCGGGTATGGTTACCACAAATAATGAAGAGTTAGCTTTAAAAATCAAGATGATTATCTCCCACGGTTCAAAAAATAAGTATTACCATGAAATACTCGGCGTAAATAGCAGGCTTGATTCAATACAGGCGGCAATTCTGAAAGTTAAGTTAAAGTATTTAGAACAGTATTCTAACTCCAGGATTGAAGCGGCAAAGAAATATAATGAAAGATTTAATGGCAAAATAGATCCTCCCTACGTTTTACCATATGTAAAGCATATTTTTCACCAATATTCCGTTAGAGTCCCTGGAAGAGATAAGCTGCAGGATTTTTTAAAATCACACGGCGTACCATCTATGGTTTACTATCCTGTTCCTCTCCACCTTCAGCAGGCATACAGGTATGACTACAAGGCAGGAGACTTTCCCGTTTCCGAAAAGGTTGCCAGGGATATAATTTCACTTCCTATGCATACTGAGCTAACCGATGAACACATTAATTTTATTTCGGACAAAGTTCTGGAATTTATTAAAAATAATTAGTTGAAAAAGGCTTTAATCGTAATACCAACCTATAATGAATCCGATAACATCGTTAAACTTATCGGCGAAATTCTATTGGTTAAATATAACGATGTTAATATTGAAGTCCTTGTTGTTGATGATAATTCAGGCGACGGCACTGCCGGACTTGTAAAAGGAATCGGGAAAAATACTGTTCATTTAATTGAAAGAGCGGGTAAAATGGGTTTAGGGACTGCATATATCAGGGGATTTCAATATGCAATCGAGAATAATTACGATTACGTTTTTGAAATGGACGCAGACTTTTCTCATGACCCTAAATCAATTCCGGATTTATTGGCTCAAATGGATAAATATGATTTGGTAATCGGTTCAAGGTACGTAAACGGTATTGCAGTTGTTAACTGGCCTTTAAGCCGCTTAATAATCAGCATTGGGGCGAGCTATTATACTCGGTTAATTACTTCACTGCCTGTTAAAGACGTTACCGCAGGCTTTATGAGTTACAAAGTCTCTTCTTTAAAGCAAATAGAGCTTGATAAAATAAAATCAAACGGATATTCTTTCCAGATTGAAATGAAATACAGAATGTGGAAAAATGGGTTTAAGCTGCTTGAAGTCCCAATCGTATTTATAGACAGAAGGGCAGGTGTCTCAAAAATGTCTAAGAAAATAGTTCATGAAGCAGCATTAATGGTTTGGAAATTAAGGTTTTTATCAATTTTTAAAAAATTATAACCTCAATTTGATAGACATATCTGTAATAATAGTTAATTACAATGTTAAAGAACTATTGCATCAGTGTGTCAGCTCTGTTTTATCTTCATCTAAAAATCTGAACTGTGAAGTTATAATTATTGATAATAACTCGTTTGACGGCAGCGTTGAGTTTATAAAATCGAGATTTTCATTAAACTCAAAAGTAAAAATTATATGCAGCCCTGTTAATTTAGGGTTTGCCAATGGAAATAATCTGGCGGCAAAGGAGGCAAAGGGAGAATATCTTTTAATTTTAAACCCCGATACAGTTTTACAGGAAGATACCCTTGAAAAAACTCTCTCTTTCTATAAATCAAGCCCGCAAGCTGGGGCTGTAACCTGCAAGCTTGTTTTGCCGAGCGGTAAATTGGATTTAGCTTGCAGAAGGAGCTTTCCTACACCAAACGTTGCACTGTACAGATTACTCGGGCTTAGCAAATTATTTCCCAAAAGCAGGCTATTCGGCAGATATAACTTAACTTTCCTGGATGAGAACCAAACTTACGAAGTTGATGCGATTGCAGGAGCTTTTATGTTAATCAAAAAGGATATTTATGAGCAGGTGGGAGGATTTGACGAAGAATATTTTATGTACGGAGAGGATTTGGATTTATGTTATCGCTTAAAAAAAGCAGGGTATAAGATTTATTACCACCCCGGAACCAGCATAATCCATTACAAGGGAGAGAGCACTAAAAAAAGCAGTATTTCGTATGTGAATAATTTTTACGGCGCGATGCAGATTTTTGTAAGGAAAAATCTTAAAACGAGGTTTCGCTTATTCGACTTCCTAATTAAAGTCTCCATTTTTTACAGGGCTGTAATGTCATATTTTAAAAGAATTTTCAGTTCATATTATCCGGTCTCGCTGGATATAATTTTTATAGTTCTGGGAATGCTGTTTGCAATCAAACAAAGATTTGAAACTTTCCCTATTGCAGCTTATGAATTAGTTATTATAATTTATTCAATAATATGGGTTGTAGCACTATCGATAAGCGGTTCCTATTCCAAGGCAAATCAATTTTCACTTCTCAGGCCTTTAAACGGAATTCTCATTGGTTTTTTTGTAAACTCGGCATTTACTTACTTCTTTAACGAGTTCGCTTTTTCACGTGTTGTAGTTTTACGAACTACGCTGAACGCTTATATTTTTCTTGTTGTTTGGAGACTGATTGCAAAAACAATTTTGTTCTCAAAGAGAAAAGGAATTTTCAGCACCACAAAGACGCTTATTATCGGCAGGAATGAAGACTCCGAGAGATTTATAAACAAGATGAAAAAAAGAGTCGATACCGAGTATGACATTATGGGGTATATTTCAGTCGATGGAAACTTATCGGAAGGTTATATTGGCAATTTAAATAACTTAAGCGATATTATCGCTGCCAATAATGTCAAAAATATTATTTTTGCCAAAGGAGCATTCACTAACCAGTTAATGCTGAATTTGATGTGGAGCCTGCAGAATTATAACCTGAATTTTAAAATCTTGTCCGATGACAGTGATATAGTTTTGGGCAAATCTGCCTTAGATAAGATTGACGATATCTATTTAATGCAAATTGAATATAATATCAATAAGAAAATCAATATATTTGTTAAGCGGTTATTTGATTTATCGCTCGGTTTATTAAGTTTAGTAACGCTTTATCCTGCGGTGCTGATCATCACAAAAATAATGAAAATGGGAAGCGATAGGGCAAAATTTGTTAACAAGCTGCTTTTAATTCCATCTGTTTTTAGCGGCAAGTTAAGTTTTGTGGGAAGGGCAACCTGGGATACTACATCTTACGGTAAGCAGTATCTTGGAAAAAACGGGCTAACAGGCCTGGTTCAGATTAATTTCCATAAAAACTTGGGTCCTGAGGAAATTGAATATTATAATTTTTATTATGCAAAAAACCAGTCTTTGCCGCTGGATATTGAAATTTTATTGAAAACCTTATCGTTATTCCTGTTCAGGAAAAATATTCCTAAGCTATGAGCAAAAATGTATTGGAATTCGAAAAGCCGATTATTGAGCTTGAGCAGAAAATCGAGGAAATGCGGAACTTATCGGACAGCCTTGATATTTCAAATGAAATAAGCAAGCTTGAAAAAAAAGTAAACGAGCTAAGAACTTCAGTGTACAAAAATCTCACACGCTGGCAGATTGTTCAGATTGCACGCCATCCTGAAAGACCCTACAGCCTTGATTATATTTATTTAATGACTGAAGATTTTATTGAATTTCACGGTGACAGAAATTTCGGCGACGACAAAGCTGTGGTAGGCGGTTTTGCAAATCTGGATAACAAACCGGTAATGATTATCGGTCAGCAGAAGGGAAGGGATACGAAATCAAATATCTACAGGAACTTCGGAATGATGAATCCCGAGGGGTACCGCAAAGCACTGCGTTTAATGAAGCTTGCTGAAAAATTTAACCGCCCTGTAATTACACTTATTGATACACCAGGAGCTAATCCGGGCATGGAGGCCGAAGAAAGAGGACAGGCAGAGGCTATTGCAAAAAATATTCAGGAGATGAGCAGCCTGAAGGTACCGATAATCGTATGTATAATCGGGGAAGGTGCATCAGGAGGAGCATTTGGTATCGGGGTAGGGGATAGAGTCCTAATGTTTGAATACTGCTGGTATTCGGTGATTTCGCCTGAGTCCTGCTCAAGTATTTTGTTCAGAAGCTGGGACTATAAGGAGCAGGCGGCAGAAGCTCTAAAGCTAACGGCGCAGGACTTGGTTGAGCATAAAATTGTAGATAGGATTGTTCCCGAACCGGAGGGGGGTGCACACAGAAATCACAAACAGGCGGCGGAATTTCTTAAGGATGCAATTTTAGAAGAATTAAAACTGCTCGAAAAAATTTCCCCGGATAAGTTTTTAGATCTCCGCATAAAAAAATACGGTGCGATGGGATATTGGGAGGGTTGATAACCTTTGCCAAAAAATTCAGCTAAATTTCTAATCAAAGGCGGAAAGCCCCTGAGGGGTTCTATACGCATTAGCGGGGCAAAAAACGCTGCCTCGAAGCTTATCATTGCTTCCCTGTTAACAGATGAGCCCGTTCACATTTCGAACTGCCCTATTAGCATAGGCGAAATCCTTGTTACGAAGAAAATATGCGAATCTTTCGGTTCAAAATTCAGAAAATTTAAGAACAACGATGTTGTTGTTCAAACAAAGCAAATCAGCCAGGCTTCGTTTTCAACAAAGCTCGGCTTGGTGAACAGGATCAGCATATTAACAGCAGGACCGCTTCTTTTAAGAACAGGCAGGGCAAGGACTCCAAAACCAGGCGGTGACCGTATAGGTGCAAGACCCATTAATTTTCATTTAGATGCTTTGGCAAAGCTGGGTGCCAAAATCACAGAGCATGAAAAATACTACTCATTAAAAGCTAAAAAACTTGTCGGAACCGATATAACACTGCCTTTTCCCTCCGTCGGTGCAACAGAGAATATTATTATTACTGCGACCCTTGCCATAGGCAAAACTACAATTTATAATGCAGCCATTGAACCCGAAATAATGGATTTAATTATGCTCCTACAAAAAATGGGGGCAATTATCGACGTTAAAACCGACAGAACTATCGTAATAACTGGTGTAGAGAAGCTCAACGGCGAAGAACACAGAGTTATACCTGACCGGCTTGAAGCGGCTTCGTTTGCATGTGCTGCAATTGCATCAAAAGGCGATATAACCATTTACGATGCCCAGCACGAGGATATGATTACTTTCTTAAACACAATGAGGTTAATCGGGGCTGAATATGAAGTGCTGGATGACGGCATCAGAGTTTACTATAAAGATGAGCTTAAGCCGATAAATATCGAAACCGACGTTCACCCCGGATTTATGACAGACTGGCAGCCCCCGATGACGATTCTTTTAACTCAGGCAAACGGTATTTCAACCATTCACGAAACGGTATATGAAAAACGCTTCGGGTATATAAAAGAACTGAATAAAATGGGCGCAGATATCGAATTAACAAACGACTGCCTCGGTTCGCCCTGCAGGTATTACGGAACTGATTATTACCACAGCGCGGTTATTAAAGGTGCAACGAGGCTCAAGCCTGCGGAAATTGTTGTACCTGATATAAGGGCGGGATTTTCTTATCTGGTCGCTGCAATTCTTGCCAAAGGTGATACTCTTGTCAATGGAGTAGATTATATCGACAGGGGATATGAGAAGATTGATAAGAAAATGAGAAAACTGGGTGTGAATATAAAGCGTGTTTAATTAAATTCAATTTTATTAATTATAGTATTATTTTCTAGATAAATAACAGGTAATAATGGAGAAAAAGAAAATAAAATTTAATGTGATTATAGAGCAGGATGAAGATGGTGTATATATTGCGTCAGTCCTGAAATAAAAGCTGTTATACATATGCCCTACCCTTGAAGAATTAATCCCAAGAATTAAAGAAGTAATTGAGCACTGCATAGAAAAACAAGGCCTTCCGAAAGATTTTGATATCAACAAAAAGTTTGTAGGTATTCAGCAGTTTGAGTTTGAAGTATGAGTAAGTTTCGGTTGTTAAACCTGACAAGTTTATCAGGTTTATCGAACATTTAGGATTTAGCTTCTCACGTCAGAAAGGAAGTCACATGTTTTTAGCACTCTGATGGAAGAACCACCACAATCCGTACCATAAAGGAGAAGATATTCCCCGAGGTTTAATTGCGAAAATTTTGAAAGATAATGAAGCTGATAAAAGATGAATTTGTGAATTGGCTTACCAAAAAGTAAAGTATAATATTAGTATGTCGAAAAGTTTAAAGGAGAGTTATGTCAGTTTATTGGGTTCAATACTTAATTTGCGAACTGTAAACATTGCTCCTAAATAAACCATCGCAGAGATTGCAAAAACTATCCTGAACCCGAAGCTCATTGAGAAGATTACCGCTAAAACACTTCCAATCACTGAAAAGAAACCGTTAACACTCCAGCTGTAAGCAGCAAGATATTTTGAATTATCATCAATTCGGCTCATTCCGTAAGGGAAAGGCATGCCCATAAAAAACGCAAGCGGTGCGATCAGAATTATCGAAACAACGACTCTCAATAATACATCTGCTCGTATAAACGCCTCGAATATGACTGAGTTAACTAACCCAATTAAAAGAGTTAGCAGTGCAATTATAATGTAAATTATATTTACGTTGTTTTTTAGTAATCCAATGGCTTTTTCTGAAAACATACTGCCAATCCCGGAAAAAATAAGCATTGTTGAAATTACTGTAAGCATTGTATAGACCGGCTGTCCGAGAAATAAAGTGAATTTCTGTATCAGGCAAATTTCAATTATAATATATCCCAATCCTAATAATGCGAAGTAAAGGATGTATTTTCCTTTTTTTGCGTTTTTAACTTTAGGGTCTTTGCGGAACCTTAAGTACACCGGAAGCAAAATCAGGAGTGCTGAAAATATAATTGTTTGTAAAAGCAGCACAAGCAGAGTTGATTCCGCCACAGGTTTTTGTACAAGAGTTATTATTGCTCTATCGGTTTGTGAGAATGATTCCTTTACGTGGCTAAAGCTTAAGTCAGTAAAATCGGTATTGTGCTCAAAATAGGGATTATCATCAGTTGCGGGCAGGAGCTTTGAATCGGGATATTTTTTCACCGTCTCATAAATGTTATCGCTTTCGATTATATCCTTAAAAACCCCTTCCTGTTTTGAAGTAGGGTCATAAACTGTCTCAAGGTTCAAAAGCGCTGCCATTGTTTTCAATCGCTGAATGTCGAACTCATCGAACCCGCGTTTTCTGAACAGGACCCCGCTTAAATAGCTTACGTCGATTTCAAATTCCGACGGCGGTCTTTTAAAAATGTAGAACTGGGTTTTTGTATC
Source organism: Chlorobiota bacterium (assembly GCA_022616535.1). Classification (GTDB taxonomy): domain Bacteria; phylum Bacteroidota; class Ignavibacteria; order Tepidaquicellales; family OLB5; genus JAKEEM01. Next base: position 39,239 of record JAKEEM010000042.1, read on the forward strand.
GCTTCCTCCGTTTTTTTGCTGCGCGATTTTTAATGTGGTAACAAGTCTTGGAATCTGCGACTCGGGTCTGGTTATATATAAAATTCCGTTAATATCAAGATGCTGCAGGTATTCCCTTACGGCTTCTTCAGTTAATATGTAGTTTTCTACCAGACTCATTGCGCCGCTGTTTGTTGCCGAAGCCGAAATTGTATGAGCGCTTATGATTATATCATATTTGATTCTCTTGCCCCTAAGCCAGCTTCGTGCATCATCGGTGATTATTCTTACGCGCTTATCTTTTGCAAGAGCTGTAGTCCAGTAAGCGGTAAAATCTCTTTCAATTAAGTCATTCAAAATGCCGTTTATTTCAACAGCGGTAACGGATTTAGCGCCGTTAGTCAGGGCAGTTAGAATCTCGCCCCCGCCTCCGGAGCCCAGAATAAACACTTTAGCCGTGTCTTCGCGCTTTAACAGCATTGCAAGATTCGATGCATCGAACGGGGGACGTGACGTGTCGCTCAAAACCGGAACCTGCGGAATATTGGTTGTTGAATTACCCGCATCAATAATTGCAGTATAAACGGGGTAATCATCCACAGGCGGCTCGTCATCTTTCATTACATCCACTTTTGAAAATGAATTCCATTTGGTGAGTATTCGCAAATCCGGATTTTCTTTCAAATAATTTCCGTAAACCTTGTTTGAAGAAATCGAAATTGGCAGATATGAATCAGGGGCGGTTAGAAAAAGCCCGTTGATTAAAATCATGATGGCTGCGCCGAATAGTGCGATTGTCTGCATCCTGTTTTTTTCCACTGCAAATACGAGTGCACCAAGACAGGCAATTATCGATGCGGCAGCTATTCCCCCTGAACCCCCGAATGAAGGCAGAATAAGGATAAACACAAAGCAGCTTAGTCCCGCGCCCACTAAATCAAAAAAATATAAACTGTTTATATTCGATTTAAATCTTGTAAATAACTGACCGATTATTAACCCTGCCAGAAAGAAGGGGAGTGTAATTATCAAATAGTAAACAGGCAGATACAGCCATTGGTTTGAATCTAATAACAGACTGAACGGCTCAAATGGGATTTTATTAATCAGGATAAAAGAAATTATTATTGATACAGAGTAAAGTACCGAAGTAATTGCCAGAAATGAATTGATTTCAGCTTTGCTGATTTTGCTTGAAAGAATAATTGTTACTCCGCTAATTCCGAACCCTAAAAGTGCAATGCTGATTATCATAAATGCAAAGTGGTACCAAAGCGATACCGAAAGTACCCTGATTAATGTAAATTCAAGCATTAAAACGCTTAAAGAGACAAACAAAATGCCTAGCTTATGCTTTATAGTGAGCGTTTCTTTTGGCGGAGATTTTTTTTGTTCCTTCATTTAAACTTTTTCGGCTTTTTAAACTATTTGGTTTGAAATAACAGTATCCTTTAAATATTTAGCGGTGCTTTGCGGATAATCCGTATTGTAATGAAGTCCCCTTGATTCCTTCCGCATTAATGCTGACTTAATGATTAAATAAGATATTAGCGCCATATTACGCAGCTCAAGCAGTTCTCTTGTTATCCTTGTCTTTTTATAGAATATTTCTATTTCTTTTTTAATCAGCTTAATTCGCCTTAATGCCCGGTTAAGTCTAAGATTTGACCGCACTATCCCCACGTAATTCGACATTATCTGCTTAATTTCGTTACTGTTCTGCGAAATTAATATCCATTCCTCGGCATTTTCAGTTCCGCTTTCGTCCCAGTCCGGAATTAACTTGGAATTTGCTTTTTTGATTCCTTTGAACTCGTCCTTACAGTTTATAGCGGCTTTATCGGCAAACACCAATGCTTCAAGCAGTGAGTTAGATGCAAGACGGTTCGCTCCGTGCACTCCCGTCATTGCCGTTTCCCCAAGAACATACAGGTTATTTAGGGTTGAGCTGCCGTTTAAATCGCTTACAACACCCCCGCATATATAATGCGCCGCAGGTACAACAGGTATATATTCCTCAGCTATATTAATACCGGTCTCTATACACTTATGGTAAATATTGGGAAAATTATTTTTAATTTCGTTTTCGCTTAAGCCGGTTGCATCCAGATATACATACTCATCACCCGATTTTTTCATTTCATTATCGATTGCGCGGGCAACAATATCCCTAGGGGCGAGCGAACTGCGCGGGTCGTAATTATTCATAAATTCCTGCCCCTGCTTAGTCCTTAATACAGCGCCGGCGCCCCTCAATGCTTCTGAAATCAGAAATGACCTGCCTTCGGGTGAACCATCCGGCTTTTTTTCATACAGACTCGTCGGGTGAAACTGGACAAACTCCATGTTTGCAATCTCACACCCGCTTCTGTATGCCATTGCGATTCCGTCTCCTGTGGCGATTTGGGGATTTGTTGTATGAAGGTAAACCTGCCCTATTCCGCCGGTACAGATTAGAGTCATATTTGAGAGAACAGTTAGAATTTTTTTATAATTTTCGTCATAGATATAAGCGCCGTAACAGCTTTTGTTTTTGACTCTCTTTTTTGGCTTAAAATGGTGTTCCGTAATCAGCTCAACTGCGGTATGATGCTCTAAAACCTTTATATTTTTACTTGCGCCGGCTTTTTCAACAAGCGATTTTTCTATTTCCGCGCCTGTTAAATCTTTGGAATGGACAATTCTTTCTACAGAGTGCCCGCCTTCTTTGCCTAAATCAAGCCCCCCGTTACTAGATGAGAAATTTACTCCGTGCTCCATTAATTCCTGAATTAATCTTGGTCCGTTTTTTACAATTTGCTCTACTGCATCTAAGTGGCATAGTCCCGCGCCGCATTCAAGCGTGTCTTTTATATGCAAATCATAGCTGTCAAGCGGCGAGGTAACGGCTGCAATGCCTCCTTGGGCGTAGTTAGTGTTTGACTCTGCCTGCTCTTTTTTTGTGACAATTAAAACGTTCGAGTATTTAGCTGCTTTAAGGGCGAATGAGAGACCTGCTATTCCGCTTCCGATAACAAGTATGTCGGTTTCAATTCTCAAATTCTCTTTGCCTCAAATTTTCTACGAAAATTTTTCGGTAATGTCTTCGCCGGTTTTTGCTTTAATGAAACGAAATTCCTGAAGTGCTAATGAAAGGTCTTCAACCAGATTGATTCTCATCAGGTGCTTGAATAAAAGCTTGGTTATGTTGCTAATGGTTCCTTCCTTAAGGTGCTTATACACAAAAGGGTGGACTTTTAATACGAGCTTTCCTGCTGAAATCCTGCTGTTTTCTGCTTTAAATCTTTCAATCCACCTTTCAATTCTGGTTACGATATTTGTAGAGCTTTCAACAATTCCCGTTCCTCCGCAAAGGGGACACTGCTCGGTTATAGAACGGACCACGTTTTCCCGTACCCTTTGTCTTGTGATTTGAACTAACCCGAACTCAGACATCGGAAGAATAGTTACCTTAGCCCGGTCTTTTTTAAATTCTTTTTTAAGCTCGTCGTAAACTTTCTTCTTGTTTTTATCGTCGTATACATCAATAAAATCTATTACTATAATACCCCCCAAATCTCTTAATCTTATCTGCCTTACGACTTCTCTTGCTGCTTCAAGGTTTGTCTTAAGCGAGTTGGTTTCCTGGTCTTTGCTTCTTGCATACTTGCCGCTGTTTACATCAATAACATACATTGCCTCAGTCTTCTCAATGATTAAGTGCCCGCCTATTCTAAGCGGGACTTTTTTACTTAGCGTCTGGTGAATTTCGCTTTCTATATTGTATTTATCGAATAGAGGAGCATCATTCTTATAATACTGAACTTTATCAACAAATTCGGGGGAATTTACCTTAAGATAGGATATCATTTCCTTGTGCAGTTTTTTGGAATCAGTAACGACTTTTTCAACATCGTCTCTTAGTGAATCCCTTATTACGCTCGTGGTCACCGATAATTCTTTATACAGCAGTACCGGCGGCTGCGCGGACTTTACTTTTTTCTCGATTTCCTTCCAGGTCTTATGGAGATTTTCAAGGTCTTCCAGTATTGATTTTTCTTCCTGTTCTTCTGCAACTGTTCTAATAATTGCTCCGAATTCAAGTCTTCTTGAATTTCTGTAATTCCTTACAATGTGCTTCAGGCGCCGTTTCTCTCGTATATCCTGAATTTGTTTGGATGCGTTTATTTTGTTTTCAAAGGGAAGAAATACCAAATATCTTCCGGGAAGCGATATTTTGGATGTAACCCTCACTCCTTTATTACCGACGGGCTCCTTTGTTATCTGGACAATAATTTTCTGGCCCCGTTCTAATTTCGGGAGAGGGTTTCTTCGTTTGCCGTGTGGTTGATTTTTGGGAGGGGGGGTATTTTCTTCATCTTCTTCGTCTTCGTCAAGCTCCTCGCCGAAAATTTCTTTAAAATCTTCTGCCTGGTCGCCTATGTCGGAAAAATGCAGGAAAGCATCCTGTTTAAAGCCAAGGTCAATAAATGCGGCTTTTATGCCGGGTATAACTTTTGCAACGCGTCCGAGGTAAATATCGCCTACTACTCTTTCATAATCGGGATTTTCTATAAAAAGCTCGGCTAATCTGCCGTCTTCGGTTATCGCTATTCTTATTTCATCGGGGGTTGCATTAATAATTATATCTTTTTTCATGAAATCATGAATTTATTCTTCGTAATCGGACTAAAGACACATCTTCCTGCAAAAAGCAGGCATAATGCAGGTGCAGAATGCAGGAACATCGTTATGAGTTCATACTCTTTAAAAACTCTTTATTGCTTTTAGTCCCTTTTAATTTCTCAAGCAGAAACTCCATTGCCTCTACAGGAGTAAAATCACTCAGGATTTTCCTCAGCAGCCATATCTTGCTGAGCTCTTCTTCGTCTAGCAGAAGTTCTTCTTTACGGGTGCCTGAGCGGTTCAGGTCAATAGCAGGAAATATTCTTCTGTCTGCAAGCTTTCTATCCAGCACAATTTCCATATTTCCGGTTCCTTTGAATTCCTCAAATATAACCTCGTCCATCCTGCTGCCTGTTTCTATTAATGCCGTGGCAATGATTGTTAAGCTGCCGCCTTCTTCTATATTTCGTGCGGCGCCAAAAAATCTTTTAGGTCTGTGCAGAGCGTTTGCATCAACACCGCCTGATAAAATCTTTCCGCTGTGCGGAACTACGGTGTTATGCGCCCTTGCTAACCTTGTGATGCTATCGAGTAAAATCACTACGTCCTTTTTGGCCTCGGTTAACCTTTTTGCTTTTTCAAGAACTATGTCCGAAACCTGGACGTGCCTCTCCGGCGGTTCGTCGAATGTTGAGCTCACTACTTCGGCTCTAACCGAGCGCTCCATATCGGTTACCTCCTCAGGACGTTCGTCAATCAACAGTACAATCAGCTCAACTTCGGGTTGATTTTTAGATATCGCATTGGCAATCTGCTGCAGAAGTATTGTCTTCCCTGCCTTTGGCGGTGATACAATCATACCCCTGTTGCCTTTACCAATCGGTGTAAAAAGATTCATTATCCTGGTTGAATATTCACCGGGGGCGGATTCTAAGTTTAATCTTTCATCTGCATAAAGAGGAGTAAGATTATCGAATAAAATCCTCTCCCGCATTTTTTCCGGTTCTACACTGTTTACCTTTTCGACTCTTAATAAAGCAAAGAACCTTTCGCCCTCTTTCGGCGGTCTAACCTGCCCGCTGACCGTATCGCCTGTTCTTAAGGCAAACTTTTTAATTTGTGACGGCGAAACATATACGTCGTCAGGCGAGGATAGGTAATTGTAATCCGCTGAGCGGAGAAAACCGTATCCGTCGGGCAGTACGTCAAGAACGCCCTTGCTGTAGGCTACTCCGTCTTTTTCAGTTCCTGTTTCCAGGATTTTATATATAAGGTCTTGTTTTCTTAGGTCGCTGTATTCAGAAATGTGAAGGTTTTTTGCTATTTCGTAGAGATCCGAAATCTTTTTCTTCTTAAGCTCAGCTACATCCATAGAAGGCTTTATCTCATCTTTTTTCTCTGATGCCATAATACGTTAAAATTAATTATTAGTTTAGATTAGTAATATCTGGAAAGTATTTAAAAAGTCTTTAGAAAACTATACGATATTCGAATTATATAATCCGGGTGACTTTTGATGTGTTTTAAGAACTGCACAAATATATACAATATTAGCTAATAATACAATAGCAATTAATAAAAATTATAGTTACTAATTTATATAGGCATTGATAAGATTTTTTGCTATTTTTAACCTCAAATTTAAGGGTTATGGCAAATATTTATAAATACACACATTTCGTGTTTTTATTTCTTTTTGTAGTGGTTAGTCCGTTGGTTTCTCAAACGGCTCCGCTTGTATACTTGATAAAAATCGACGGCTCCATAAATCCCTCAACCTCTGACTTTGTTCACAAAAGCATCGAAGAAGCCAGAAACAAAAATGCCGAATGTTTAGTGATTGAGCTTAACACCCCGGGGGGACTGCTTAAATCAACCAGGTACATTGTAAGCGATTTATTAATGTCACCCGTTCCTGTTGTAGTTTTTGTTTCTCCAAGCGGTTCTCAATCTGCTTCGGCGGGAGTATTTATAACCCTTGCCGCTAACATTGCTGCAATGGCTCCGGGGACGAACATCGGCGCCTCGCACCCAGTAAACATGCAGGGCGGGATGGATTCAGTTATGTCCGAAAAAGCAACCAACGATGCTGCAGCTTTTATCCGTTCAATTAGTGAAAAAAGGAAGCGCAATATCAAGTGGGCGGAAGATGCGGTTAGGAAGAGCGTTTCCATTACTGAAACCGAAGCATTGAGGGACAGTGTTATTGACCTGATTGCAAATAATGTAAACGATTTGCTCGAAAAAATACACGGCAGGGAAGTGGAAACTTCCACCGGTAAAAAAGTTCTTAACACAAAAAATGCCCTAATTATTAATTATGAAATCGGCTGGTTTCAGAAATTCCTTGGTGTAATAAGCGACCCGAACATAGCATATATATTAATGATGATTGGTATATGGGGAATTATACTGGAATTCTATCACACGGGCGGCATTTTGCCGGGTGTGGTTGGAGTGATATGCATTGTGCTTGGTTTATACGGACTCCACACACTGCCCATAAATTACGCTGGTTTGGCATTGATTGTTTTGGCAATAATTCTTTTTATTGCAGAAATAAAAATTACAAGTTACGGTATGCTTACAGTAGGAGGGGTAATATCTCTTTTTCTCGGCTCATTTATGCTGATTGACAGCGACTCAGGGCTTGAAGTCGCTCAGATTTCTCTCGGTGTTATTATCGGAACTGTAATCATTATAACAACTCTTTTTATTATGCTTGCTTACCTTGTTATAAGGGCGCACAAACGCAAAGCTATGACAGGTGAAACCGGTATGGTCGGTGAAATCGGCGAGGTATTTTCCGATTTTGCAAACGGTTCGGGCTCGGTTAAAGTGCTTGGTGAAATTTGGAAAGCCGAAACAGATGATTCCGGAGAAATTACAAAAGGCGCCAAAGTAAAAGTAGTAAATGTAAAAGGATTAACAATAAAAGTGCAAAAAATCTAATAATTTAAATTATAGGAGATGTTATGGAAGCGGTAATAATAACTTTGTTATTTTTTGGTTTTCTGTTTTTCCTGATTTTGCTTTTCAGCATGATTAAAGTGCTCCGCGAGTACGAAAGGGGGGTTATTTTCCGCCTTGGAAGGTATGTTGCAACCAAAGGTCCCGGTCTGATAATTCTTATCCCTATAATCGATAAAATGGTTAAGGTCAGCTTAAGAACACTTGTTATGGATGTTCCTTCACAGGATATCGTAACGAAAGATAATATTTCGGTAAAGGTTAATGCCGTGGTTTATTTCCGTGTTCTTCAGCCGGATAAATCCGTTATCGAAGTGCAGGACTTCCTTTTTGCAACTTCACAAATTGCCCAAACCACACTCAGAAGCGTTCTGGGCCAATCGGAGCTTGATGAGCTGCTTTCCGAAAGAGATGCGATTAACAAAAAACTGCAGGTAATTATAGATGACCACACCGAGCCTTGGGGGATTAAGGTCTCCAATGTTGAGGTCAAGCAAATTGACCTTCCGATTGAAATGCAAAGAGCAATGGCTCGCCAGGCAGAGGCAGAAAGAGAAAGAAGAGCAAAAGTTATCCACGCTGACGGTGAATTCCAGGCATCGCAAAAACTTGCCGATGCGGCTGAGGTTATCCAGAAGCAGCCGATTTCATTGCAGCTTAGATATTTACAGACATTAACGGAAATAGCAACCGAGAAGAACTCAACAATAATCTTCCCGCTGCCAATTGATTTAATTACACAGTTTATGAAGATATTAGAGAAGAGGTAGGGGTCAGGATTTTAGTTGTTTCTTATGTATAGTTTTTTATAGCTTTTTGTAATATTTATTTGATTCAGTAATGACTTTACGTCATTAATATAATTTCTGTTTTCTTCTAAAACGGAGCTCTCATCAAGAAGCGCATTCCCAATTATTTTATTTTCCAGCCCTTCCGGAAATGTATTAAATAAATTTGCTATGTTTATTTTTTTATTATCCGAAAATGTTCTTATAAGGAAATCAATAATTTTAATTGAAGCTGGATTATTTAAATCTTTAATATTCAGGTTATTAATAATATAATCTTTCGTTAAATCATCACCGTAGAAAAGCATTTTGATTAATGATATCTCAAAGGTTTGAGGATGTTCTTTAAAGCTAGTGTCTTTTTCTGCTTTACTTATTAATTTATCATCAATCTCTCTGGTTAAGCCCTTACTTTTAAGTTTAAGAGTTTTATCAAGCTCTTTTCTGATAATGCTTTCGTATATTGAGAACCTTTCGGCTATATCTTTAATATAAAAATCACGCTTAATCTCATCTCTCATTTTGGCAATCAGACCTATAATTTCCCTTACAAACTCCGTTTTGTCTTCGGGTGATTCAAGCATACCCCTGCTTATGTAGCTCTCGCCAATGTAATCAATAATCGATTGCTTTTTATTGAGCAAGTTCCTGAACCCGTCCGTTCCGTGCTTTTTGATGTAAGTATCAGGGTCATCTCCTCTGGGTAAGGGAATAATATTTACATTCATCCCGTTTTCAATAATCAGCTCTATTGCGCGGCGTGATGCGTTTTGCCCCGCCAAATCGGAGTCATATACAATTACAACTTCTTTTGTGTAGCGTGAAATAATTTTCGAGTGCAGAGCCGTTAGCGATGTACCGCTTGAAGCTACAACGTTTTCAACCCCGTTTTGGAAAAGGGAAATTAAATCCATGTAACCTTCTACCAGAATTACGTAGTCCGATTCCTTTATCTTATTTTTAGCAAAGTTTAGCCCGTACAGAGTTTTGCTTTTATTGTAAATTTTAGTTTCGGGAGAGTTGATATATTTTGCCTCATCCCCCGAATCATCGTCCATTCTTCTGCCCCCAAAAGCAACAACCTTGCCTGCTTCATTAAAAACGGGAAACATTAAGCGTCCTCGGAAGCGGTCCCTTATCTCACCAGCCTGTGCCGAGGCTTCGGCAGGTAAGTTTGCGCCAATATTGAGAACAAGTCCCGATGCAATTAATTCCTCCGTAGAGAAATCGTTTTGAAACTTTTTATATAGCGCGTCCTTTTCCCTGAGCGAATAACCAAGCCCGAATTTCTTTATGATGTCCTCCTTTAAGCCCCGTTCATGCAGATATTCTTTTGCATAAGCACCGTTTCTGCCCATAAGGTTTTCGTGAAAATATCTCCCCGCACGGTTATTTATTTCATACAGCAATTCGATTTTATTTCTGTCCGGATCGTAGGGTTCGTATTCGTAATCGATTTTTATATTGGCTTTATCGGCCAGCGTTTTGACCGCATCATAAAACGTAACATTGTCAATATCCATCATGAATGTAAACACGTTTCCGCTTTTGCCGCAGCCGAAGCAGTGGTAAACACCTTTTTCCTGGGATACGCTGAACGAGGGAGTTCTTTCCTCGTGAAAGGGACATCTTCCCATAAAGTTGCGCCCCGCCTTGCGCAGGGGTGTGTACGCTGAAATTACATCAACTATATCTGTTGATGCCGCTATTTCGTCTATTTTGTTTTGGGGAATTTTCATTTGCTAAAATCGGGTGGGACAGGCATTCTTGCCGGTCCGTCACACAAGATGTCTGACTTACTTTTTTTACTTATTACAAACCTGCTTAAATACCCTTAAAAAATTAAGTCCCAGAATTTTTCTTATATCTTCTTCTGTATAGCCGCGTTCAACTAGCTTTTTTGTGATAATCGGGTAGCACGTTGCATCATAAAGCTCATTTGGAGTATAAATGCTTCCGTCAAAATCCGAACCGAGCCCGACGTAATCAACCCCGACCAGCTTAACAATATAATCAATATGGTCAATTAAAACATCAATCGGTGTTCCGCCCGTGGACTTATTTTCGGTTAAATACTCATACTTTTTTTCATTAAATGAAACTAAATCATCTCCAAATTCGGTTTCAATTTTCTTAACTTCGCTCTTGTATTTATTTTGGATTGCTGAAGTATTGCCTGCGTTAGTTTGTAAAAATTTGCAGAAGAAATTTACTCCGATATACCCGCCGGATTTGGCTATTGCTTTAATCTGTTCGTCAGTAAGGTTACGGTAATGAGGGGCGAGGTTGTAAACGCATGAATGCGAGGCAATAATGGGGCCTTTGCTTAGTTCTACAACGTTCCAGAAGGCGGTTTCACCGAGGTGTGAAACATCAATCAGCATGCCGAGCTTGTTCATCCCTGCAACAACCTGTTTCCCGAATTCCGTTAACCCGCCCAAGCCGCCGCGGAGTGATTCATCTCTGGCAGAAGTGGCAATTTCATTGCTTGTATTCCATGTTAATCCAAGATAGCGGACACCGCGGTTATACAGAGTTTCAAGATTTTCCATTTTGCCCTCAACCATACCGCCGCCTTCTGCACCCATAAGCCCGCAGAATTTTCCCGAATTCAGCCCGTTCATCAACTCCTCGTAATTCCTAGCCAGTTGAAAGGTTTCCGAATATTCAGCTGAATATTCTTCCATCTTATCAATCAGCTTCATAACATAGCTAAAATGGTTCGTCTTATACCTTTCGGGCACGTAGATTGAAAACACCTGCACGTCGAGCCCGCCTTTTTTCCATTTGACAAAATCCGACTGTGTGTGAGGATTATTTTTGCCAATGTCTGCTCCCTGAAGATATATCGGCATCAGTATATCGTTGTGTGTATCAACTACAATTGCATCATAGTGAAGCTTGAATGCGTCTTTGTTTAAATTGCTGAACTTAGCAGTTGTTGAATCCATTAAAGTTGTTGAATCCATTTCGTTGGATTTTTTATCGGTTATTTGTGTGTTCTGCTCGGTGACCTTCTTATCCGTTGAATTTGAGCTAAAGCACGCAAAGTTCTGGAAAAGCACAAGGGATATTGTATAAATAACAAGCTGTTTCATTAATACTTTTTTTCTGATTTACACTTCATTTATACTTTTTAGTGAGCAGAAAATATTTTATATTTATTCAAACAAATTCTCAAAAGTATCGCAAAAAAGTCAAACTTTAGCATTAAGCCGGGTAAGATTTTGCTAATCAGGACCGATAGAATCGGCGATGTTATCCTGACTCTGCCAATGATTGATGTTTTAAAGCAAAATTATCCCCGCGCTAAAATCGATTTCCTTGTTAATAAACGAGTTTATGATTTAGTCTGCGATTATCCAAATATAAATAAAGTTCACGCTATAGAAAAGGTAACTATAAATAACATGAGACGGCTCTGCGGGGGAAATAAATATGATTTGGCAATCGTTGTCCGTCCGCTATTTGCTATAGCTTTTGGTTTGTTTTTAGGTGGAGTCAAACACAGGCTTGGCTCTGCTTACAGGTGGTATTCGTTATTTTTCAATATCAAACATTACCAGCACAGGAAATATTCCGTAAAGCACGAGCTGGAATATAATCTGGATTTGCTTTTTGAGCTTAACTGCAAAATGATAAAGGGGATACGCCCCGAGCTTAAAGTCGGAATTGATGAACTGGACAGGGTAAAAAATAAGCTTATGGAACGCAGGATTAACTTATCGAAAGATTTTATTGTGATTCATATTCCGTCTATGGATTCTGCAAAGGTATGGAGCAGGAACAATTTTACTGAATTGATAAATCTGATTTTAAATGACCCGAAGTGCGATTTTAACATAATTTTAACAGGAACTAAAGATGACGCTCAGCAAGTTAAATCAGTGATTGATAAACTTGAAAATAATATGCGTGTTTATGAAATCCTTGATTTGAATCTTAAGGAACTTGCCGCTCTTTTAAAAATTGCTAAGCTGTTTGCAGGTAACTCAACTGGACCAATCCACATTGCGGCGGCTGTCAGTACTTTTGTTGTTGGTTTTTACTCGCCCGTTAAGGTTGAAAGCCAAACCAGATGGGGACCATATACGCATAATAGGAAAATATTTTCTCCTCCTGCAGATGATGATTCACGCGACGTGATGGATGATATTGAGCCGGGTGAAGTTTTTAGTTTTATAAAGAACTATATGCTAACTAACTAAAAAAATGAACATAAAAAGCATTATTCTACTGTTACTTTTATTCATCTGTTCGCTCACCGCACAGACCTTTAAGGAGGTTAAAACGGCACAGGATGTAATTGATAATTACATTGAATCAAACGGCGGTGCTGATAATTTAAGGGAAATTAAGTCAATTTTAATGGAAGGCACTATGAACTTTATGGGCAGCGATGTGCCTATAAAATTTTACTCCGGAAATGATATATTTTACATGAATTTTTCAAACAGCCAGTTTCCAATGATGGTTGCCGCTGATACAAAAAAGAAAACCGGCTGGTCAAAATTCGGTGAAGTTGTTAAAGATGCAAGTTCGGCTGATATCGAACGGCACAAAAATAATATTATCTCCACACTGTGGGGTTATTATATAGATAAGGATAAATACGACATAACCTACCAGCTACTTCAAAATGAAAAAGTCGGCGATAAAGACGCTTACGTTGTGGAATTCTTAAACAAGGACAGCATTATTCAAACCGTGTATTTTGATACGGAAAACTTCAAAAGGGTAAAGGTTGTAAAAGGCACGATGTCATCGGAATACTCTGATTTCAGAAATGTCTCAGCTTCAGGAATCTACATGGCATACAAAGTTTCAACACCCCAGGGCGATTTAACTGTAACAAAATACGAGTTCAATACAAAATTTGATAAAAAGCTCTTGAAAAAACCAAAAGAATAAAAAACCAAAAGAATAAGAAAACAAAAGAATAAAAAACCAAAAGAATAAAAAACCAAAAGAATAAGAAACCAAAAGAATAAGAAAACAAAGATTAAGAAAACAAAAAGGTGGGGAAAAAACTAAATTTTATGAAGCACTTTAAATTCCTATTAATATTAGTATTATCGGTCAATGCATATTCACAGTTCAGGACGCATTATAACAATGCGTTCACTTACGGCGAGCGGCTTTCCTTTGAAGTGAGCTACGGCTTTATCACAGCCGCTGAGGCATTTATGACCATTTCGCCTTCACCTTTTAACTATAACGGAAGGGATACTTACGAAATTAACTTCGATGTCAACTCCCGCTCAAGTTTTGATGTGATATATAAAGTCAGGGATAATTACAAAACATTTATCGACGCGCAGGGTATTTTCCCGTGGCGCTTTGAACAGCATATAAGGGAATCGAACTTCAAGCATGATTTTGAGGCAACATTTATACAGGAAAGTCTTAAGGTATATACAAAGATTAATTTTGTTGAGGATAAGAACTATAAGTCTCCAAGTGAGTATGTGCAGGATTTAATCTCTGCTTTTTACTACACAAGAACGCTTGACTGGAAATCCAAAAATCCGGGCGATAAGGTTACGATTAACTATTTCTATAAAGATAATTTCTTCCCCCTTGAGGTCAGATTTGAGGGAAGGGAAAACGTCGATGTTGCAGCAGGGGAGTTTAAAACATTCATACTCCACCCATTGCTGAAAGAAGGGTTTACAAGCAAAACCTCTGACATTTACATTTACTTAAGCGATGACGACCGGAAAATCCCCGTGAAAGTCAAGATGAAAATAGTAATCGGTGCTCTGGTGGCTGAGCTTACCCAATATTCGGGCTTAAACGGACCGCTGGATGCGAAGATAGGGGATTGAAGTTAATTAATAATTAGTGATTAATAATTATTAATAATTTTTTTTGAAATACTTAATTGCCTGTTTTTATTTATAAATCGTGTCAAGTCATTTCACCTTATATATTATATATGAGTTGAATGTTTATAACTTTTGTAATTACAAATTTTATCTGAATAATAAAAAAATTTTAACGCAAAAACGCCCTTAACAAATTTTCTTTAAAATTCTTTTGTAATCATACTTTTTTCCAAATATTTGTTGATTTTCCTCTGGATTTCTATCTTCGCGGGAATGACACTACTCACTATTAACTATTGACTATTCACTGACTTACCAACTTTCTCCTCATATATGCCTAATGAGGTGAATACACTTGCACTCGCGATTTTTATATAGTAATTTTGCCACGCTTGGTTCAACAGCGGCTGGAGGGCTGCTGCAGGTTACCAGTCCGATACTGTGTAAAAGCCAGTTCGGACGGGCGATGAGCCGTTCCGCCGCCTCTAAAAGGCGGGATTTGTACAACTGGCTAAGCTTGGTCTTAAGAGTAAAC
>JAKEEM010000043.1 GCA_022616535.1 Chlorobiota bacterium
ACCTCGACCAAATCTAAATTGGCTCCCTTTATCGCTACTACACATACTACAAATATGTAAAGCGATTGATAGATGATAAACTTTACGTCTCGGTTCTTTTTCATTTCGGTTAACTCCTTTTATAATAACAAATATAGACTTTCAAATGCAAATTTTAAATCGATACAAATACTCTTTTTATCTAAGTAGTAATACTCAAATTCTAAAGTATTGATTTATTCTCAATTGAAAACAAAAGCAGAGCATGTGGTCCTTTAAGTCCGAGTTTATTAATAATATTGTTTCTATGGTTTTCAATGGTTCGGATGCTTCGAAACATTTCCTCGGCAATTTGCGAACTTGTCTTATTTTTAGAGATTAACTTCAATATTTGCAATTCAGTTGCCGTGAGCCTGGAAAGAGGAGACTCCTGCATTAGTGGCCTTCTTTTTTCTATTAAATAGGTTGAAATCGCCGGACTGATATAATACTCACCTTCGGATACCTGCATTATGCAGTTAACTAAGTCACTTGCAATACTATCTTTCAAAACATATGCTTTAATATCAAGCTCTATTGCCTCATCGAAATATTCTTTATCTTTGTGAATAGTTAATATTACAACTTTTGATTTTGAATTTTGTTTTTTTAAAATTCTTGCAACTTCAAGACCGCTCATCAGAGGCATATCAATATCTAGAAGCACAATATCTGGTTTTAATTCGTTAATTAATTTAAGAGCTTCCTCTCCGTTTGAAGATTCACCAACTACCTGAATATTCGGATTATCATTAACAATGCTTAATACACCTTTTCTGAATATAGGATGGTCATCTGCGATCAATATTCTAGTAGCCTTGCTCATTTCACGGGAATTGTAATCTCAAAGGCAGTGCCTTTATTTCTTTCCGATTTTACAATAGATGTCCCCCTAATCATCTGGAGTCTTTCTTCAATGTTGAGCAACCCGAATCCAAGCTTGCGCGAGTTCGATACATCAAATCCAACGCCGTCATCATTAATATAAAGCTTGATAAACATCACCAGTCTTTTAACAGATACATTCACCGTTTTTGCAATTGAATGTTTTATAATGTTATTTAATAATTCCTGTACAATTCTGAAAAATTGAATTTCATTTTCTTTAGAAAGAACATTATCAATATTTTCAACGTTCGTAATGAATCTAATACCAGAGGCTGAAGCCAGACGTTCTATCATTGCTTGAATTGATATTGTAAGTCCCAGTCTTTCAATTTGCTTTGGGTAAAGTTTCTGAGAAATCCTCCTGACTTCATTAAGGGTTTCGACTACCAAATCTGAAGCTTTTTCTAGATTTTCTTTGTCCGGAGATTCTGAATTTAAGCTCCTGTGCAGAAAAATATTTACAGCACTTAAATTTTGACCAATATTATCATGAAGCTCACCCGAAATAACCTTCCATTCCCGTTCCTGAGCTTCGATAAGTTTTCTTTTAAAAGCCTCGAACTCAAATTTTCTTTTCTTAAATGCTTCATAGTAATAATATAAGGCTAGGCAGAGTATAATTAGGATTAAAGCTAAAACTCTCCATAAAAACCACTTTGTTTGCCAAATTGGAACGGAGGAAGACTCTATTTGGTAATAAGCATCTACAACTAAAATTAAGATTAAAAGGAAAATTATCCATATATATCCAGATTTTCTCATCATAATCCAAAAATATGTGAATGAAATTGCAAAGTAAGTGAATAACTTTATATACGTAAATAAATACTTCTAAATATTTAGACCGACTTTTTCCCAAACTTCTGCTTTTGTAGCGGATGCAAACTCACGTGCCTTTTGAGCTCCGGTTTTTAATATATCCTTAACAAAATCCAGATTTTGACACAGCCGTTCACGTTCATCCCTGAAAGGTTTAAAGTGCTCTAGCATTTTTTCAAGCAAAAGCTTTTTGGCATCACCGTAACCAAAACCACCGGCTATGTATTTGTTGGCGAGTGACTTCTTTTCATCCTCAACTGCAAAAAGAGAATATAGCTTAAATACAGTGTCCATATCTGGATTTTTGGGGGCTTCAACAGGAGTTGAATCAGTTACAATACCCATAACCTGTTTTTTGATGACTTTCTCATCGGCAAACATGTTTATCACATTTCCGTAACTTTTACTCATCTTATTAACACCATCAGTGCCAACAACAAAGCCACGCAATTCATGTATCATAGGTTCGGGAAGCTTAAAAACATCACCGTAAATGCGGTTGAACTTGCCCGCTATATCACGTGCGATTTCTACATGCTGTTTCTGATCTTTGCCCACGGGCACAATATCAGGTTTGTATATTAATATATCAACTGCCATAAGCACCGGATAGTCAAACAGCCCAGCGGTTGCATCTTTTGAGCCTTTTGTTACAGCATCTTTATAAGCATGTGCTTGTTCAAGCATGCTGACTGGGGTAACACAATTAAGAACCCAAGTTAACTCGGCATGTTCAGGTATATCACTCTGCCTGAAAAAAACTGTTTTATCTGGGTCAAGGCCTATTGCAAGATAGTCAAGAGCGAGATTAATCACCATATCCTTCAGTTTCTTTTGGTCTCTTACGGTTGTGAGTGAGTGCAGGTCAGCAATAAATATGAAGCTTTCCATCCCGCTTTGCTGAAGCTCAACATGCCCTTTCATTGCTCCGAAGTAATTACCAAGGTGCTGAATACCGCTTGGCTGAACTCCTGACAATATGCGTTTTTTAACGGAAGATTTCGACGTAGAAGGCATTACTCAAACTTTTTCTGTGCCAGAACAATTGCACCCACAATCCCTGCAAGAAGGATTAATGAAACAAGCTCAAACGGAAAGGAATATGTTGTATATAATTCTCTGCCAACCGATTCAATGGTGCCCTGTGTTTCAGCAGCAGGGTTCAATGTTTTGTGCTTTCCCAAAAATCCGTAATATGCGGTTATCGCAAGTGAGCTGAACAGAAGCAATGCCATTATTACTGCAGAGAGCTTTTTATACGAAATGTTCTCTGTTAGCTTCTTATCATCCTGAAGGTTTAAAAGCATAATCACGAAGAGAAATAACACCATAATAGCCCCGGCATAAACGAGTATCTGTATAATGGCGACAAACTGAGAGCGCAGCATCAGGTATATTGCCGAAACCGAGAAAAAGTTTAATATCATAAACAATACGCTTACTACAGGACTGCGTCTGGTTATCATCATTACTGCAGAGCCGAGTGCTATCGCCGCAAAAGTAATTATAACGATATTTTCAAATGTCCACTGCATTTCAGTTAAACAATCCTCTTGCCCAGAGTCCCGACTTGTCGGGACACCGAGGTATTACCCCGATCCCGCTTTAAGCAGGACGCGTCTAAATTTGTAATGAAAGCTACCATCTTTGATTTTCTTGAAACATTTAAGCCTTGTGCCCAGAGTCCCGACTTGTCGGGACACCGAGTTATTACCCCATCCCGCTTTAAGCGGGACGCATCTAAATTTGTAATGAAAGCCATCATGTTTGATTTTCTTGAACCATTTAAACCTCGTGCCCAGAGCCGGAATCGAACCGGCACCGAGGTATTACCCCGACAGGATTTTAAGTCCTGCGCGTCTACCAATTCCGCCATCTGGGCTAAATTTCGGGACTTAAAATACATAAATAGCAAAAATTTACCATTATTTCTAACCTTAAATTCAGTTGCATGACGGAAAAAGGGACTTTGAGTTTTTAAACCGTTTTCATCAAAAATAACACGGCAGAAAAAAAACCGTGTTGTAAATCCGATATTATGTAAAGTTGGATGAAAAATATGGTCAATTTTAAACGGAATCGAAATTTTTGATATCCGCCTGAGGCGGACAAGTTTGAAAGTGAGACAATTAGTGTTTTTTGAATATTTTTAAGGATTATGTTTACCTCTTAATTAGGCAGAGTAGTAAATCCTGTGGTACCCCCGTGAGATAATGTTTTAAAAAGACAACAATATGAAATTGAATTTATCCTCATGGGGTAAATTTAATATATTTAAAATAAATAGTCAAGTGCTTTTGCCTTATTAGGTATATATGTCACAAACAAAATTAATCCAAGGAAATTGGTTTTAGTAAAATAATCCGAAAATCACCCCGTTTTAATATTTGAGCTTACCGAACTTTTGGAAACATCTGTTTCTTCCTTCTGCTCGCTCTGCTCAGTAACAGAAATTAATGATTTTGGTCTTTTTAATATCCCGTAAGGAATGACAATACAGTAGCCGATAACAAGAATAATCGGTGAAACAACAGTAGGCACAAATCCGTCAACTGAGTTTTGCGCCATTAAAATGTAACCGATTATCAGCAGGACTATACCTGCTCCGATAATCATGAAATTTTCTTTCTCGAGCGGGAAAGAGAACTCTTTTTTCTGTTTGCCCAGTCTTGATGATTGTAATTTTTTGCTTTTTACTTTTGTCTGCATAATTATTAAAAAATTTTATAATTACAATTTAGCAAGTTCATTATAAAAGAGCGAGGCGGTAATTATTCCATTTTGAAAATTGTTCAAATTTAAATGCTCATCAGGCGAGTGTGCATTTTCATCCGGCAGTCCGAAGCCGAGCAAAACTGTATCGGCCCCCAAAAGTTCCTTAAACGTAACAACAATCGGAATCGAGCCACCTTCCCTGATAAAAACGGGCTCTTTGCCAAATCCTTTTTTCAGAGAATCAAAAGCTGCCTTAACCCATTTGCTGTTTACGGGAGTAATTGCGGGCTTTCCGTGATGCAAACCATAGACTTTTACTTTAACGGATTGCGGAGCAATTTTGTAAATAAATTCCGTAAACAGCTTTTCAATTTTATCGGGGTGCTGGTTCGGAACAAGCCTCATGCTAATTTTTGCATAAGCTTTTGAGGGTAACACTGTTTTTGCTCCCTCACCTGTAAAACCGCCCCATATCCCGTTGCAGTCCAGTGTTGGTCTCGCCCAAATTCGCTCCAAAGTTGAGTATCCTTCTTCGCCGAATAATTCAGCTACTCCAAGCGATTCAGCATATTTTTCGTCGCTAAACGGTAATTTTTTAAACTCTTCTTTTTCTTTATTGCTTAAAGGAAGAACGTCATCATAAAACCCATCTATTAATATTTTCCCGTTTTTGTTTTTAAGCTTTGTAATCATATTAGCAAGAGCATTTATCGGGTTTTCAACTGAGCCGCCGAATTGTCCAGAATGCAAATCGCGGTTCGGTCCTGCAAGTTCGACCTGCATATAGCACAGTCCCCTTAATGCATAACCGATAGCGGGAATATCTTTATCATACATCGCGGTATCGGAAATCACAACCACATCGCATTTTAATAAATCTTTATGCTGAGCAATAAAATCTTCAAGATTAACGCTTCCGATTTCTTCTTCCCCTTCGATTATAAGCTTAATATTAACCGGGAGTGTGTCGTTCTGTTTAAAGTGCGCCTCAAGAGCTTTAAAATGGATAAATACCTGACCCTTGTCGTCGGCTGAGCCGCGGGCGTAAATATTCTCTCCTCTGATTGCTGGTTCAAAAGGTGGTGATGTCCATAAATTAACAGGGTCGACAGGCTGTACGTCATAATGACCGTAGATTAAAATTGTCGGCTTGCCTTCTCCCGCATTAAGCCAGTCGGCATAAACAATAGGATGTCCTTTCGTAGGGTAGATTGTAACATTTTCCATTCCTATTTTATCAAGATGCCATTTGACATACTCCGCGCACTGGTAAACATCTTTTTTGTTTTCGGGATTCGTGCTTATGCTCGGAAATTTTAAAAACTCCTTAAGCTCGCTGATGTATCTTTCTTTATTCCCGTTTATGAACTCCTTAATGCTGTTCATTTATTGTTAATAACTTCCCCGCAGAATTTTTTTACCTGTTCCTGAGCGAAGGTATCATTCGGCTCAAGCTCAAGATATTTTTTATAATCATCACAAGCCTTTAGCTCGCGGCTTTTTTTATCTTCTGGTGTTATCCCTTCTTTGAATGAAGAATTGGCATAATTATTTGCCCGCCAAAGCCATGCAGATGCAACGTTGGGAGCCAGCTCGATGCTTTTTGTTATAATTTCAATTCCTTTATCATATTCCTCCAGGTAATAATAGCATATTCCCGAATAAACATAAGCGGCAACGTTTACGATTCCAAGCTCGATAGCTTTATTGAACTTGATGAGAGCATCGCCGTATTTTTGTTCGCTGAATATAGATTTTCCGTATTCAAAATAAACGTTCTCATCAAGGGAATCTAATGATAACGCCTTATCGAGCAGCTCATACGCTTTTGAAAATTCCTTTTTATCAGTATAAATTCTCGACCATATTGTATAGTCTTCAGCATTCAATTCTTCTGTTTTTATTTTTTTAAAATATTCTTCTGCTTTATCAAACTCTTTCTTTTTAATTAAACAATAAGCATAGTATTTATTCGCTTCACTATAATCAGAGTCTTTTTGTAAAACTTCCTCTAGTATTTGCATAGCTTTATCAATCTCATCTTTTCCATAATGTGATTTAGCAAGGTATGTTTTCCCTCGCGGGGAGCCGGGAACAAGCTTGTCATACCTCTCAAATGCTTCGATAGCATCGTTAAATCTATCCAGGTAATAAAATATTAATCCTTTTTCAAAAAAAGCCGGCGCAAAATTATTATCTGATTCAGCTGCCTTTATTTGATTTTCAAGTGAAAGACTATACTTCTTTTGTTTAAAAGCAACTCTTCCGAGACCATAAAGTGCAGGGGCGTAATTAGTCTTGTATTTAAGAGCAAGCTCATAATTAGTAACGGCAGGCTCAAAAGCGCCCCTTGCAAGATAAGCGTCGCCGAGTCCGACATATATCACGGGATTTTTATCGTCATACGTTCTTGCCGTTGTTAAAGATGTAATCCCTTTATCCACCTTACCATCTGCTATAAAGTTCTCCGCTTCTGCGCTCAGAACCTGGATGATTAGCTCAATTTCTTCTTTATCCAAATCATCCTTTGTCTTACTAAGGGGTAAATATTTTCTAGCAATTTCAAACTGAGAAGCGGCATCTCCGTATTTTTTCTGAGAAGTATAAAGCTCTCCAAGGAAAGAATATGCCTCCGGCCTTTCATCATCCTTCTTGATTGCCGTTTTAAAAAATTTTTCCGCATCTTTTTCAGAACCAGTGTAAAACAGTGCTATTCCATAGTATAAATTTGCATTGTAAGAGTCTTTATCCGCATTTTTCAGCAAATTCAGTGCATTAAGATAATCTCCCTTTTTAACCGCAGAAATTCCTTTTTCAAGATT
This sequence comes from Chlorobiota bacterium, assembly GCA_022616535.1. GTDB lineage: Bacteria > Bacteroidota > Ignavibacteria > Tepidaquicellales > OLB5 > JAKEEM01. The sequence goes on from JAKEEM010000043.1 coordinate 7,263, forward strand.
ATCCTGCGAGTAAAGATTTAAAGAAGCAAGCAAAAATAAAAATGCAAATAATGTTCTCGGTGTATTTTTAATTAGCATCTTCGTATGAATTTAATTTAACTGAATTATCCTGACAGGCTGCGTAACCGGAACCAGTCCTGATTTTAAAACTATTCTCTGACCGTCGTAAGCCGCTAAGAAACTCGTAAATCCGACAGAAACATTCATAGAAAAATCACTTGATATAATATATGCCTCAGTAATTAACGGATATGATTTATTAGCAATATATGCCTGGTGAAGGCTCACGTAATCCCCAACAGCCTCTGTTTTCGGGTCAACGGAGGCAATCTTTAACGGCTTAACGCTGGTATCAAGTGTATCGTTTGATACGGTAATCCACGCCATTGATATAAAGCCAATTGCATTTTCACTCGATTTTATCTCGCTCATCATTTGGGCAGAAGTACTGCAAATCAGGTCATAATCTGCAAAATCAACCCCAGCCAGCACCTTTTCCCTGAAAATATCGTGAATAGATGCGTTTTTTCTTGCAATAAGGACTTTTATGTTACCTATGTATACATCTTTATTATTGCCGTCTAAATCTTTCCAGTCCTTCTGCACTCCTGTAAATATCCGTTTCAACTCGTTAAAGTTCAGTTTTGTAAGGGGATTCTTTGGATTTACAATTACTCCGATTCCGTCAAGAGCAAATTTAGTTTTCTTCAGTTCAATTTTATTTGCTGCAAATATATCTGCTTCTTCTTTTGTTAAGTCCCTGTCTACAACAACGGTTTTATAAACGCCGCTGTTTAAATCAGCAATTACTTCTTTTGATGTTTTAACAGTTAAGTTGAGCTTTGCTTCGTTATTCAATCTCATAAATTCCGAAGCTTCTCTGCTCATTACAGGAAGCAGGCCTTCGTCAACCCCTATTGTAATCTCACCCACAGTAGTAACGGATTTTTGAGTAGTATAATCACATCCTGAAAAAAGAACAAACATTGACAGTAATGCAAGCAATGCTGCTTTATTATGCAAACTATGTTTCTTATTCAGAATCATTGTCATAGTAATGGAGCTCTCTTTTACTTCCTTGTTTCATTTTCAAATAAACATTGTATGCCCTGAAAATTCCGTAAATAACAAGCACCGCCCCGAACAAAAACCTTACGAACTCGTTATTTCTAAAAAGCTGGGCTGTATTGTACGCACCGGTTAAAATAAGAATTCCCATCACCATAAAGATGAGGGAAATCCCAAGGGTAAAATAATTATATACTTTCAAATTAATCCCTGTTAAAGACTTAAGCAGTCCGGGATTTGCTATTAATACTATTTTAGCTTAAAGTTAAAAGGAACAGTAACCCAAACTTTTACAGGCTTTCCGTTTTGAAGTCCCGGCGTAAACTGTAAATCCGATGCCTTATCGCGAACCTCATCATGAAATACATCCGGTCCGCTTACCGAACCGACTTTTATAACATTTCCATCAGGACCAACCAGAACTTTTACGGTAACCCTGCCTTCCAAACCGGCTTCTCTTGCAATTTCAGGATATCTCATTGAAGCCCTTACCTGCGCAAGGTTCACGCACTCAGGCGCCTTTTCGACTTCAAACGACTGGTAAACGCTTTTCTCCTCAACTTTTTCTTTTACAACCTTTTCTTCTATCTTTTTTTCCTCAACTTTAACGTTCCCTGTGAACTGAAACTTTCCTGAATCCTGATTTCCCACCGGAGCTTTGATTTGCTCAAGCTCTTCCTGCGTTTTAATTGTTTGTTCTTCCGCTTTCTCCTTAGCCACAGGCTCAGGGGTTAATGCAGTCAAATCCTTAGGCGGAGCAACAGGAGGCTCTTCGATTTTAGGCGGAGGAGGTTCCTCCTCGTCAGTTGCAGAAGGAGGCGGCTCTAGGTCAGTAATATTAATTATCCTTTGCTGAATATCCTTGTTTTTGCTCTCTTCAAGCCCGCTTATATAATTGGCAAATAAATAAGTCCCTATTATAAATCCATGAATCAATATAGCAAAAATCAGCCCCTTCTGAAGATATTTCTGATAAGTCTTCTTAAGCTCCGAGGCACCGTAACCTGTACTCTGAAGGACTTCAATATTATCGCTAACCATAACTCCTCCTATGGTTTACTTTGTATTCTTTAAACTTATACAAAAAATAACAAGATTTTGTTCCAATTTCTCAAAATAAAGCCTTGCATTATAGAAAAAAAAGAAAATAAATACAAGCCTCTTAAAGCATTAAAAAAGTTAAGTTTTAGTTAAAACTTTACTTTAAAGTTCCGAGATAGAACTCAACATTATTTTTAGCAAAATTCACCAAATCTTTTGCGGTAGCTTTGCCTTCGGGTGATGCCATTGCCGAATTAAAAGAATCCATATCTTCATAATACATTTCTGTCATCATATAATACTTATTCTCACTGCCCGGCATTGGCTTTAGCTTCGCCACTTCGGATTTTATCAAGCCCGGGATTTTATCGACAAGGGGCATGTGATTTTCAATATAGTGCTTATCGAACGCTTCAGCATCTTCCGGAGTTTTATATATTGCAATTAGTTTTACCATCTGTAAAAGATATAATTAAATTTTGAAGTTTACCTGTTTGGAGGAAAGTAAGGCAAAATACCCACCGAATTGTGAACATACTTTTTAATCAACTCTTCGGTTACAAGTAAGTCCGCTGTTCCCCGTGCTGAATTTGTATCCTTGCCATCAGTTAAAAATTTTTCGGCAAATCCATTTTTAGTTCCATCCTCAAAATTCGGAAATGATGAATATCGTCGGTTCAGCTTATCCGCCAACACCTCAAGATTTACAATTGCAAAGGGCAGTGTTTGTCTTTTTGGGATATTATCCGTCGAGCTTACGTTAATTCCAATTCTCGGAATCACAGTTCCGTCAATAATAAATCTTTTCGGCGGATTTACGAAATACTTACCTTCGACAATCGAACTTAGATTATGAGCAAGCATATTCATATAATCTTCCTTTGTATAGTCTGCTTCATTTTTGAATCCTTCCGGTGCAAATGCCACTACCCGCGCGCTTCTGCCTTTATGCGACAGAACAAGAGTTCCTATTTTACACTGATGGAACAAAGCCTTTACATCGACATTTCGCATTCTGATACAGCCGTGAGATGAAGGTCTTACACCAAGATGTCCGTAATACCCGGTTCCCTGAAGTCCGTGAAACCCTATACCCATATTGTAAGGCATATAGTAATTCATACGGGCATCATTAAACTGTGAGGAGAGATGGACTTCTTCTTTTAAGAAGATTGCATACAAGCCCGGGCGGGATTCTACACTCTTGCTTAAATGCGGGTTTCCAGTTGAAACAGGGTACTTTACAATTCGGCCGTCCCTGTAATGAACATAAAGCATTTGCTGGTCAATTCTAAGTTCAAGCCAAAAGTCATCGGCTGTATAGACGGTATCGCGAAGATTTTGTGAAAACTGCTCGGCTGCAAGAAGAGCAGAAAAGTTAATTCTGGGATTTTTTGTTTTTACTTCGCTGTATGTTTCTATCTCACTTAAATTCTCCTTTCGAGAACTTAACTGAGTAAAGCCGACAAAAAAGAAAACACCTAACAAAAGAGGCAGAACTATAATGGATTTACTTCCGAATGAATTACCTTCAATTGCCATAGTGTTTTCTTTGTTTTTTCCCATAAAATGAAGGTTAGTTCAAAACCGCTTTCTCAAGCCACGATGTGGTAATCGACTTAGGCCGGGTAATCGGCTCGCCAGTAGCGCGGCTCAGGATAAGCTGGGAGCAGATTCCGAGCGACCGGGATACACCGAATATCACAGTGTAATATTCAAATTCTTTTACACCATAGTGGTATAACAGTGCACCCGTGGCTGCATCCACATTGGGCCAGGGGTCTTTAGCCTTGCCCTGCTCAATCAGAATTTGCGGCACAATGTTAAAAAGCTTTTCGACAATTACAAATCTTTCGTCATTTGGGATATGTGACTTTCCGAACTCAATCGAAGCCGTAAACCTCGGGTCAGTAACGCGAAGAACCGCATGTCCGTAACCGGGGATAACAAGCCCTTTAGCTAAGCGTTCGCTTGCATATTTTTTTAATTCCTCATCACCCGGCAGCTTCCCAAAATGGTTCAAGAGCTCGAGAACGAATTTCAAGCATTCCTGATTAGCAAGCCCGTGAAGTGGTCCCGCAAGGCCGTTCAATCCAGCAGCAAGCGAATAATATGCATCGGATAATGCCGAGCCTACAACGTGCGAAGTAAATGCACTTACATTTCCGCTTTCGTGGTCGCAATGCAAAACCATATACATTCGCATAAGCTTATACCATTCGTTAACATTATCATTAACCCCAATCATATATGCGAAATTAGCGCCCCAGTCCAAATCCGGATTTGGCTTGATTATCTCTCCTTTGACGAACCTTACTCTGTAAATTGCAGCTGCTATTACAGGTATTTTGGCGATTAAATCAAGAGAGTCCTCGAGTGCGAACTCCCAGTAAATATCTTTATGCATCCCTTTATCATATTCACGCCTGAATTTTGATTCATGCTCAAGCGCGTTTATTAATGAAGTCAGAATCGACATGGGATGCGCATCTTTGGGAAAAGCTTTCAGCAGACTCCAGATATATTCGGGAACCTCCGAGCGTTTTTTAAGCTCCTCCTGTAAATCCTTTGACTCTGCATCATTTGGTAACTCTCCTGTAAGCATCAGCCATAAAACTTCTTCAGGCAGTTTATTGGTTAGTTCAAGTATCGGAATTCCGCGAATTATCAACCCTGTATCAAGCCCGACCTCTGACGTATCACAAACCAATGATTTAACACCCCTCATTCCTCCTAACACTTGTTCAACCGTAACTTCTGATATCAACTTCGTGCCGTGGTTTTTCCCCAAATTTCGAACTCTCTCTCTCAAATTCGGAATTTGGGAAGCAAGTTTTGCTTTTAAAAGCGACATTGCATTAACTCCTTTTTCTTAATAATTAAATGATTAAGGTTAAAAAGCAATATATTCAGAAATCAAATAATTATAAAGGTGAAAACACGTGAAAACATTCTACTTAAGGAAGATTTAACGCTATTTTTTTACCAGATTTCACGCAAATCATTCTTATAAAAGGAATATTTTTCCTAATGCAAAACTCCTCCTGATTGGTTCTAACATGTAAATCCCAATCATTAGTGCTCACGTAACTGTATGAAAATCCACTATGTTGTGCAAGGACTTCCCGCTGGTGTTCATCCAACTTCGCAACATCTGTCATTATATATAGTGTACCGCTTGGTTTGAGTACACGGTGTAATTCATCAAGCAGCTCCAGTGAAAACGCCCTGCGCTTGTTGTGACGCTTCTTAATCCACGGGTCAGGGAAAAAGTAGAATATCTTCTCAACCGATTCATCGCTTATGAACGGAAAACAGTTTACCGCGCTGTACCAAAGCGCTTTTGCATTTGGTATCTTCTCGCCGGCAATGACTCTGTTTATCCAATCCACCGCTCCGCTTCTGACTTCAAAACCGAGGATGTTTACAGAAGGATTTAGCACCGCCATCTCAATCATGAACTTCCCCAAACCGCATCCAACATCAAGATACTTCGGTGATTCTCCGTTTACAAAAACATCCTTCCAGTTCAGGCTTTCAATCAAGGGAGGGTATCTCAGCTTTTTGCCCTTCTGCTGTCTCAAGGGAAAATACAAAACCGGATTTGCATGATGCCTTAATCTCGGCAGCGGATACTTTTTATAATCAATCGCCTTCAAAACTCTACAGCTTAAGCACTCCCCTTTCCAAATCCAGCAGCCATTGCTTGCGCCACACACCGCCGCCGTAACCGCCGAGCTTTCCGTTTTTGTTGACAACGCGGTGGCAGGGAATAATTATCGCAATCCTGTTCATTCCGTTTGCAGTGCCGACCGCTCTTGATGCGCCCTTATATCCGGCACGCTCAGCAAGCTCAATGTATGAAATGGTTTTGCCATAGGGAATCTTCCGCAGCTCATTCCATACTTTCACCTGAAACTCAGTTCCCGGGTAAACAAGCGGAACTTTGAAGTTCTTAAGGTTGCCGGCAAAGTATTCCTTCAGCTCGGCTTTTGCTTGCTCGATATGTTCATTGTTTCCTGGAACTATTGCTGAGTCGAATCTCTTCCTTAGAGTCTTAAGCTGAAACTCAAGCATTCTGCGTTCGGTAAACTCGGCTAAACAGAGTCCTTTTGATGTTGCGCCGAGTATAATCGGTCCAAGCTCGCTTTCAAGCAATGAAGTAACGACCGCCTCGCTTGAGCGAGATTTACCCGGTGATTTGCCGAACACCTTGCCGAACGCATCGCGGAAGCCGCTGTGTGACTCGTACCCGTTGCTGAATATCACGTCGTCCAAATCGCTGCCGTTTCTGATTTGCGTTAACGCCTCCGAAAGCCGCCTTGAACGCTGGTAAGCGTGGAATGTTATGCCATAGTTTTTGAGGAAATACCTGCGCGCTCTAGCGGGTTCGATTCCCATTTTACGAAGCTGGGAGTCCTTTATACGTTTGATTTCGGATTTATCGACTTGCTCCATTAGCTTTTTCACCCATTCGGGGTGTGAGCCGGAGAGCTCAAGCGGTCTGCATTTCTTGCAGGCCCTGAAACCAGCAAACATAGCGTCCCTTGCACTAGGGTAAAATACAATGTTCTCCTCTTTGGGCTTGCGCGATGAACAGCCCGGGCGGCAGAAAATACCCGTGCTTTTAATTGCCGCAAAGAAAATCCCGTCATAGCTCTTATCCCTTGCATAGAGGGCTCTCTTCATTTCTGATTGAGGCGGTAATGTACTTAGTGTTGTGTTCATATCTTTCAAGTTTGTACTGCAAATATAGACGTATTAAAAAACCCATTCCACCGAAAAATTGACATTGAATTTGTCTCCCCTTTGGCAAAGGGGAGTGTCCGCCAGCTGGCGGACGAGGGGTTCAGACCACACCACGATTTTACGCTGTAATCGTCATTTTTCTCACCCAAAAATATTTTGCGTGTTCCAAATCCCACATTATGTAAAGTTAGGTGAGAAATATGGCTAAATTCGTTTGTTTTGTGCAAAACGTGGTTAAGCAAGGTGAGAAATTTGTTGAATTTTGAATGCGATTGCAATTTAAGGCAAAATGTTAATGTCCGCTTAAACACCAACAACACCTATAACAAATATAGTGGTAAAAAAGTTACTGTGCAAGGGACAAAGCTGAACACTAAAATGATACGATTTTTTCCAGTTCCGAAATTAAATCAGGGAGATTTTTGTAAACTGTATCCCATACAATCTTTAAATCAATATCATCATATTCATGAATCAAAAAGTTACGCATTGATTTCATCTTTTGCCAGGGGAGGTCTTTGTAAGTCTTCTGTGTTTCCTCGCTTACCCTGTTTGCCGCTTCGCCAATCATTTCAAGACGCCTGATTACAGCATCCTGAGTTTTAATATCGCTTTCGTAATTACTGAATTCTTTTCCCTCAAGGTGGCTTAGAGCAATTTTTGCGGATTGGAGGATATCGAGCAGGTAAGCGTTATCCTTCTGCATAGACCCGTTTTAAGCGGCTGAGTATGGATTTTTTTCTGATAGTGTTTCTGCTTTTTTCGACTCCGTTTTTTGTAAGAATGTCAACCGGGCGTCCATAAATTTTTTCAAGCTCCGTTTTCATTTCGGCAAGGTCAAAAAATCCGTAATGCGCGCTTTCATCAAAGGATACAAGAATATCCATATCGCTTTCATCGTTGAACGATTCTGTTACAGCAGAACCGAACAATGAAAATTCCTTTATTTTCCACTTTTTACAGAAATTTTTGATTTTTTCTTCCATATTAGCTAAACATAGCTATAGAAAACCAAAATTAAAATCCAGTTTTTATTGTTGGTGACCCGCCTTCTGAAACTTTTCAAGTTCAGCAAGAAAGCTGTCCCGGGATACTAAATGAGGCGCATGTCCACCCGGAAATTCTATAATCCGTGAATGAGGAATATTTTCGGAAAGCGAGTCAATAACGCGGTGCAGCCAGGGTGCAGAGCCGGCGCCTTTGACCAGCAAAACAGGTGGCTGAAAATTTTTTAAACGCTGCACAGAATCATTATGAGATATTACGGAAGGACTATTACGCAGGGACTGCCTGAATCCGGTCCAGTTATTCCATTGAGGCAATTCCCGGGCATTTTGCCCCGGCTTTAAAAAACCAGCATACTGTAAAAAAACCTCAAGCATATCTTCGGTAATATCACCATGAAATTTTTGAAAAAAATCCGCTGCCTGCTGTAATTCATCATCCCATTTTCCTGTTTCGCGAAGCACCCACATAGCGGGCGGCTCGATGAGCGTTAAAGTACGAATTCGCTCCGCGTGGTTAAGGGCGTAATTCAGGGAAGTGAAAGCGCCGAATGACCAGGCAACCACATCAACGGGAGCGGTAAGCCGTAGAGAATCCAAAACGTCTGCAAGGGCGCGGCTTTCTGTTTCCACAGTATAGTTTTCCGGTAAAGGACGGTTTTCAAGTCCGTACTGGACGCTGATGAGCTGAACAGCAACGACTTTTCTTTGCTTGGCAGAAAAAATTTCCGCAAATGGTTCCCAGCTCACCCATCCGGTCAGGCCCCCCGGCACAAGTACAATGGGTGTCCCTTCACCGCTTACTTTATATTGCATCTTCGGTTTATTATTCACGGCAATCCGTCATAATCATTAAACATAGCCATTGAAAACCGAAATTAAAATGAAATTTTTATTAAAAGTGGCTCACGAAAGAACTCCGCAAGCTTAGGTTAATGGTTGAGTAAAGGTTATTTCCACTCTGGCGGGCAGGATATAGTTAAGCCACTATCTATCTTTACAGTATCGGGCAATAAGCTTGTTCTTAAATGTTTCTCCTTTACCTTCATATAAAAGTCTGCACTTTGTTTAAGAATTTCTGCACAACCCCCTATAGGTATTACAATTCCAATTCTCTTAGATGAAAATAAGTTACGAATACTTGATATAACAGGCACAAGGTCGCTGTCACCAGAAAAGATTATTGCTTTATCATACCCATCTTTAATTGATAATTCCATCAGTTTGACAGCAATATTAACATCGGTTTGTTTTTCCTCAAATGTTTCATATTGTTTATTGCATATTCTGCATTTCTTATCTCTTCTCCTAAATTCACCATAAATTACTTCTACACCATTAAGCTCCTGAGCTCTAATGAACAGTTTATGTTTTCTTACTTTGTTAGGATTCCATGTTGCCAAGGCAGTAAAATAATATATACCTGTAATACTATCTTTTGAACCGATAAATTTTTTAGTGAACGATGCTAAATCCAACCATTTATACTTGTGATAATACTTTGGAAAATGCAATGAATGGTAAAGATTGAACCCATCTATTAAACAAGATACTCTAATCATATTGAATAATAATAAATAAAAAACCCAGCACCACGAGGGTAACTGGGGACAATGAAACATAAAGTTTCAAAGCGATTATGTACAAAGATAATATTTTTTTTAGGAATTCTCAATAATACAAAAATATTTGAGGCAAGTTACTAAAAAACACATAAATAATCCATAAAATAATGATTTACCAAAGAACTTCGCAAGCTAAGGTTAATGGTTGAGGAGTAGGGCTTTGTTATTCCAGCAGACGGGAATTCATTTTTATTGTTGGTGACAACACCAACAAAGCGGGTGAACGCAATATTTTTGTATTGATTTGACTACAATTGTAGTATATATTTATTTATATGAGTTCTAAATTTAATGATGCTCTCGAATTAATTGACTCTCTTTCCATAGAAGAGCAGGAAGAGCTATTGGAAATCGAAAGGAAAAGGCTTATCGAAAAAAAGAGGAAAAAGCTTATTAAAGATATAGCCGAAGCTGAAGATATCCGAAAGGGTAACTACATAACAGGGACACCGGAAGAACTTGTTAAGGCAATTGAAGAAGAATCAAAGAGGCTTGAGAACAAAAAAGATTAATAAACCACATCATGCGACCCTACAGATAATAGCTCTATAACTTTTTCATTATTTATTGTTGTAATTTTAAACACTATCCTTAAATCATAAGTTAAACTGCAAGCCCATTTACCTTCAAGTTCACCTTTAAGCTTATGTGTTTTTAGTTTCGCGTTAAAAATACATCTTCTTGCAACATTTTATAGACCTCGACTAATTTACTTAATAATTGCTTATTATTTACAACTATCTTAGCAGCTTCTTTTTTATATTTATTGGTTTGGATAATTTTCATGTGTGACTACACAATTTCAACGTTAGAAACGATCTAAAAAAGTCAAAAAGCGAAGCATTTACAATTTACAAATTAAATCAACGGGTTACACAAAAAAGGGACGCATAATATACGTCCCCTACTTTACACACTCCTGCCTGCGCCGAGGCTTCGGCAGGCAGGCAATACACTCACGAACTCACGAGCATCCGCTCGTCTCTCCGCAGGTTGTGCATTTTAAGCACGTTCCGTTGCGCACCATCGTCAAGCTCCCGCATGAGGGGCATATATCGCCCGTATAGCCCTTAAGCTTCGCCTCGCGTATCTTATCGGTGTCATTTGATTTAACTGCTGTTTTCTTATGCGAGCCCTTGACTGTTGTTCCCGTTTTTATCTCACCGCCGTTTGCAACCTGCTTGGGGTTAACTATCTCCTGGTGCGGGGCGTCGGGAGCAACCGGCTCATCAATAATACGCTCCATAAATACTTCCTCGTCCTCGTAATCGGCTTCCGAGTCAAGCTTACTGATTGAATCTATCGGACTTGTTTTCAGCTCGTCCTCCTGCGATATGTGCGAAAGCTCATTGCGCCCCAGATACGTTACGGCAAGCTCGCGGAAGATGTAATCGATAATCGATGTCGTCATTTTAATATTCGGGTTGCCGATGACAATTCCGTTTGGCTCAAATCTTGTATAAACAAAAGCGTCCACAAATTCCTCAAGCGGCACGCCGTGCTGCAAGCCGAGCGATACGGAAATAGCAAAGCAGTTCATTAAGCTTCTGAATGCGGCGCCTTCCCTGTGCATATCGATAAATATCTCGCCGAGCTGTCCGTTTTCATACTCGCCCGTGCGCAGGTAAACCGAATGTGTGCCGATTTTCGCCTTCTGCGTGTAACCGCGCCTGCGGAAGGGAAGCTTCCTGCGTTTTGCAATATAGCGGTGAATAATACGCTCAGCTATGCGTATGATATCATTAGGTTTAGAAAGCACCTCGGCAAGCTCTTCGCCCTCGCCCTCGTAAAGCTCATCGTCTTTAACGGAGTTAAGCGGCTGTGAAAGCTTCGAGCCGTCCCTGTAAAGCGCGTTTGCCTTAATTCCAAGCTGCCACGAAAGCATATAAGCGTGCTTCATGTCGTCTATAGTGGCTTCGTTGGGCAGGTTAATGGTTTTGCTTATCGCGCCCGAAATAAAAGGCTGAGCCGCCGCCATAATCTTTATATGGGCGCCTGCAGAGATGAAACGTGTTCCTTTTTTGCCGCACTTATTAGCGCAGTCAAATACCGGGTAATGCTCCTCCTTAAGGTGGGGCGCGCCTTCAATTGTCATTGTTCCGCAGACGTAGTCATTTGCCTCATCCGTTTGCTCGCGTGTAAAGCCGAGCGACTTAAGCATATTGAAGCTGTAGTCGTCAAGCTGCTCATCCGTAAAGCCAAGCGTATCCTTGCAGAAATCCGTTCCGAGCGTCCACTTGTTGAACGCAAAATTAATATCGAACACCGAGGGGAGCGATTTTTCAATCATTGCAATTACCTCTGCGGTAAAACCTTTTTCGGCTAGTGACTGCGGGTTGATGTGCGGGCAACCGATTAAAGTGCCGTGCCCCTTTGTGTATTTTATTATGTCCTTGATTTCATTTTCCGTGTAGCCGAGTCTTTTTAGCGCGGGCGGAACTGACTCATTTATAATTTTGAAATATCCGCCTCCTGCCAGCTTTTTGAATTTGACCAGTGCAAAGTCCGGTTCAACGCCCGTTGTGTCGCAGTCCATAACCAAGCCGATTGTTCCCGTCGGCGCGATAACCGTTACCTGCGCGTTGCGGTAGCCGTATTCCTCCCCGAGTCTTAATGCAAGGTCGGAATCTTCTCTTGCGGCTTTTAATAAATCATCGGGGCAGTATTTTTTATTTATTCCCATCGGGTGGATTGAAAGTGATTCGTATTCTTCATTAGGCATATTATAGGCAGCGCGGCGGTGATTGCGGATAACACGGAGCATGTTCTGCGCATTTTCCTTATATCGCGGGAACGGTCCGAGCTCTTTTGCCATTTCAGCAGATGCAGCGTAAGACCTCATATGCAGAATTGACGTGAGTGCTCCCGTGACAGCAAGCGCCTCATTTGAATCATACGGAATGCCTTGAAGCATCAGCAGGGCACCCAGATTTGCATAGCCGAGTCCGAGCGTTCTGTAATCATAGGAAAGCTTTGCAATCTGCCGGCTGGGGAACTGCGCCATTAAAACACTGAGCTCAAGAACAATTGTCCACAGTCTTACAGCATGGCGGTATTTTTCGATATCAAACACACCGCTTTCGGTATCATAAAACCTTACAAGGTTCAACGATGCAAGGTTGCATGCCGTGTCGTCAAGAAACATATACTCACTGCATGGATTTGACGCTTTTATTTCTCCTCCTTCGGGGCATGTGTGCCACTCATTAATAGTAGTGTGATACTGCATCCCGGGGTCGGCACAGGCCCATGCGCTGTATGCAATCTGGTTCCATAAGTCCCGTGCTTTCAAAGATTTACAGGGAACCGGCTCTCTTCCCTCTTTTTTAGCTTTCCCAAGCTCAATCCTCCAGTAAAGATTCCATGAGCCGTCGGATTCAACGGCTTTCATAAACTCATTGGCTGCCCTTACGCTGTTGTTTGAATTCTGCCCCGATACGGTTAAATACGCTTCGCTGTTCCAGTCCGTATCATACGTTGGTATATAGATTTCCTTCACCCCCTGCTTTGCGAGCTGTATAACTCTTTCAATGTAATTTTCAGGTATTAAAGATTTTCTTGCATCACTAACTGCTTTAGCAAGGTGTTTGTTTTGTTTTTTATCAAACGGGTGATTTTCGGGGTGAGCTTCATGGCAAGCTCTAATAATATTGTTGAGATTTATGTTCAAAAGCTTTGAGCCGATAACAAGGTCGGCTACTTTCTGCTCCTCAACTACTTTCCAGTTAATATACTCTTCTATATCGGGATGGTCCAAATCAAGCGTAACCATTTTGGCCGCGCGGCGTGTTGTGCCGCCGGATTTAATCGCTCCCGCACTTCTATCGCCGATTTTTAGAAATGACATCAGCCCGGAAGATTTTCCGCCTCCGCTCAAAGGCTCATTAGCCCCTCTTATATTAGAGAAGTTTGAACCGGTACCTGAGCCGTATTTGAACAGCCGCGCCTCGCGCACCCAGAGATCCATAATACCTCCCTCATTAACCAGGTCATCATTAACAGACTGGATAAAGCACGCATGCGGCTGAGGATGAGTGTATGCATCGGTTGATTGAAGAAGCTCTTCGGTTTGCGGGTCAACGTAATAGTGCCCCTGCGAGGGACCGGAAATTCCGTAAGCCCAGTTTAAGCCGGTATTAAACCATTGGGGTGAGTTCGGGGCTGCCATTTGCATTGCAAGCATATAGCAGTGCTCATTATAAAAGTTTAAGGCGTCCTCTTCTGAATTAAAATATCCGTGTTTAAAGCCCCAGTAAGTCCAGCACCCTGCAAGACGGTTAAAAACCTGGCGTGAGTCTTTTTCGCCGGTGTACCTTTCGTCCTCTGAAACGTCATTTAATGCTTCCGAATCAATGGTTGATGCCTGAAGCCACTCAGGAACGCCTTTTTCATGGATTTTTTTTAATATCTTAGGCACTCCTGCTTTGCGGAAATATTTTTGAGCGAGTATATCGGTTGCAACCTGCGACCAGTGCTTGGGGACAACGATATCAATCATCTCAAATACGATTGACCCGTCGGGGTTCCTGATTACTGAGCTGCGTTTTTCGAACTCGATATTCACGTAGGGATTTTTCGATTCGCCGACAAATAGTCTATCTACTTTCATGCAGAAAAAAAATTAAGAACGTTTATGAAATCTTTAATTTGAAATTAATGCATCGTTAACACGGCTGAAATTCTTTTTGATATCTTTTCTTTTATGGGTGAGGTGACTCAATTCGGCTGAAAAGCTTTTTGGTTAACGACTGGATTCAAAATTAATAGAACAAAACTATAAATGCAAATTCTTTCAGCCAAAAAAAATTTCTTAAAATACTTGACATTCTGTAAAGTCTTGCGTATTGGTCATCTATGCCTCCCCAAAAAAAATTTCGGCAAGGTAAAAATATTTTACCACCACCCGAAATGAAACAAGGGGTATTTTACCCCTTGTATTAACAAACAAAAATTCAGCTTATTCTGTTTCCTATTTTATCAGAACCATTTTTTACTATTTTCAAAATAAAAAGGGAGCCTGCGCTCCCCTTTTAAGTTATTAATTATGAATTAATAGTTACCCCGCCAAAACAGGCACGGGGACTTTTTTCTTACCGTTCTTTCTTTTAGGTCTTTTTTCAATGCTTCTGCCTCGCTTTAATACAATATGTTCTTCCTGAACATCGGGATACTCGTAAACTTCATTTTTGAAATTGCGAAGTATTATTTTCTCTTTATCCCTTGCCAGAACATACTCAGGCAGCAAGGGAATTTTACCGCCTCCGCCCGGGGCATCGATAACAAAATACGGTACTGCAAGCCCTGAGATATGCCCGCGGAGATTATCCATAATCTCAAGCCCGACATCTATAGGCGTGCGGAAATGGTTTGCCCCCTTGGTTAAATCCGCCTGGTAGATGTAATATGGTCTCACTCTGATTGCAAGCAGCTTCTTCATAAGCTCCTTCATAACCTCAGGGTCATCGTTAACGCCTTTTAAAAGAACAGTCTGGCAGCCAACGGGACAGCCGGCATCAACGAGCATCTCACACGCTTTTTTGCTTTCTTCGGTAATCTCCCACGGATGGTTGAAATGCGTGTTAACATAAATCGGATGGTACTTTTTAAGCATTTTGCAAAGCTCGGAGGTAACTCTCTGAGGGAGCACGCAAGGCATCTTTGTTCCAAGTCTTATGATTTGAATGTGAGGAATCTGCCTCAGCCGCGCAAGTATTTTCTCAAGCATTGCATCGGTAAGCATAAGCGGGTCGCCGCCGGATAAAATCACATCGTTGACTTCTGTATGTTCTTCCAGGTAGCGGAATGCGCTTTCAAGCTCGCGCATGTTAATTTTGCTTGAGTCTCCGACTTTTCTCTTTCGCGTGCAGAACCTGCAGTAGAGCCCGCACTGGCTTGTAGTCAAAAACAAAACTCTGTCGGGATAGCGGTGGGTGATGTTGGGCACGGGGCTCATACTCTCTTCATTCAGAGGGTCTTCAGAGGCATCAACATCATAAAGCTCTTCTTCGTCCGGTACAGCCTGCAGCCAAATCGGGTCGCCCGGATATCTTATTAAACTTAGATAATACGGGTTGATTCTTGCCATAAAGAACTCATTTAGTCTTTCGGCAACTTCTTTCTTTATGCCAAACTTATCAACGAGCTGGTCAACTGAACTTACGCTCTGTTTCAGCAGCTGCTGCCATAATTCCATAAAGTATTAACTCCTTGTTTTGTTTTCGAATCCCCGCCAATTTCATGGCTTTTTTAGGTTTCACAGAAGTGTCCTAAGCTCTTATAAGAACACTTTTCTTACAGATACTTGCGATAAACGTATAAATCGTCACCGCTTCTGTAAAAATCTTTTATTATAGTCTGCACTTCATATCCGTTTTTTGTATAGAACCTTCGCTCATTTTCGTATTCGGTTTTGCCGCTTGTTTCAATCAGAACAATTTTCCCGCTTTGACTTTTCAAATCCTTTTCCATATGTTTAACCATCGCACTACCCACGCCTTTTCCGTGTATACTTGGGTCAACGGCAATCCAGTACAGGTCGTATGTCCATTCTGTCAGCGGTCTTTTGCCGTAGCAAATGTAGCCCTCAACCGTTTTTGAATCATTCGATTCGTAAACATAAATAATGTAATCTTTTTGATTTTCATCCCTCAGGTATATGTCAATGAGCTCAACAGCAATTTTTATCTCTTCCTCGTTAAAATGATGCGTGTCGGTTAATATTCTTCGTAACTCTTCCCTATCGCTTTTTAATAGTTTCCTTATCATAACACAACGGGACGCACAGTGTGACTGCCTGCAGCAGGCAGGCGGCAACTACAATTTTCACAAAACATTCCAGCGTTTTAATGCATACCTTATAATCTGCTGAATAAGGTAGCCGTACTCCCAGCCATACGCCTTAGCGCTGCGGGTGAATCCTGTGTCCTCGGGTGCATCTGAGGCAATATCGGGATTCGGATTCAGCTCCAATACATAGGGTATACCGTTTTTGAATCTCATATCAACCCTTGCGTAGTCGCTTGCTCCAAGCAGACGGTAAACCTTTTTCGCCGTTTCCTGAATTATCCTCACTTCATCATCGGTTAAGTTTGGTGCGGGACAAAATGCAGTTGAATTTTCGAACTCAACAGTTTTATACATCCATTTAGCGTTGTATGTAACAATTTTCGGGTAATCTTCAGGAAGACCTGAAAAATCTATCTCGCTGATTGGAAACGTAATTAATTCGCCTGCCTTGCCGTCAGGCAGGTCATTACCAACAACGGAAACGTTGATTTCCCTGCCGTCAATATATTCTTCAACCAGTGCAGGCTGTTTATGTTCATCAAGAACGTATTCAATTCTCTGCTTCAACGCCAATTCATTTGTTACTACAGATTCATTTTCTATCCCAATGCTTGCATCTTCACGCGACGGCTTTACAATCAGCGGAAATTTATGTCCGTTTAAATGGATATTACTCGTATTAGCAACCAGATGTTTTGCAGTTGGAATACCATTTTGGTTCAGGATTGTTTTAACAAGCGGCTTGTTAAGAGCCATGCCAAGAGTGAACGCCCTTGCGCCGGTGTATGGAATTTTCAAAAGTTCAAACAACCCTGCTATGTTCATCTCCTGCGTAGAGTCGCCGTCAACACTTTCACACAAATTAAAAATTATATCGGGGCGGTTTTCGTTTAATTCATTTATTAATTTATTTATATCAAGTGCAACCGGAACAAGCTTTGTATTATGCTCAAGCGGTGCCAAAGCGCGTTCAACGCTTCGCACTTCATCAAGCACGCCGTATTCGCTCATATCAATTTCTTCAGGAACTGAATCTATATCAATATGCTTCCCCGGCAAATCATAAATTGGACCTTTTGCATATTGAACAGGGTCATTGAAAACCAGTGATATGTTTAATTTTTTATTCACTAATTATTAAGCCCGTAGCGCTTGATTGCAAGATTCAATACAGTTTGAATAAGAGTATCGTAGTCCATCCCCACTGCTCTTGCAGCTTTGGGGAAGCAAGAGTTATCATCTGGATTAGGCAGTATGCCTGGCAGAGGATTGACTTCTATAATATAGGGGTTTTCTTTTGAGTCGCATCTTACATCGATTCTCGCCCAGTCCCTTATTCTTAAAGCCAAATAAGCTTTTTTACATATTTCCTCTATTTTATTTGTTAAACTTTCGCTAATCTTTGCCGGACAGGTGAAAATATCAAGCTTATTTTCCCGGGTATCAAAAAACCATTTAACTTCATAAGAATAAATTTTCGGGAAATCCTTTGGCAGGCAGCTAAGGTTTATCTCAATTACAGGCAGAACCTGAACATTTTCGCCATTTCCGAGTATTGCAACTGTAAACTCCCTGCCGTCCAGAAAGTTCTCTATTATAGAGGGCTGGCTATAGTTCTGCTTAATTCTTGTAATTTCACGGTTTAACTGTTCTCTGTTATTTACGAGGCTGCTATTATATATACCTTTTGATGAGCCCTCGTGCAGCGGCTTGACAAAAGCAGGGTATTTTACCTTTGGATAGCCGTTTACAATACTTTCGGTTATGAAGAAATCCGGGTTTGGAATGCCGTTATATGATAGAATTTCCTTGCAAATTGATTTGTCGTGGCAGTTTCCGATTGTTACGGGTCCGCTTGCGGTATAGGGAATGTTAAGCATTTCAAGCATTGCGGGAATGTGTGATTCCCTTGAAGCTCCCCCAAGACCTTCAGCCATATTAAAAACTATGTCGGGGCGAATTGTTTTCAGCTTTTCGAAGGCATTTTCGTCAGCTTCGATGCGGTTTACACTATGACCTGCTTTTTGGATTGCCTGTTCCACTGCCGAAATGGTTTCCTCATCGTCCCACTCAGCATAAATATCGGAAAGACGATTAGAATAGTTCTCGACTAAGTTGCTGTCGATAAATTTTTGGCGGTTGTTTAACTTAATGCTTGATTGAACTTCTTCGTGTTCAATCTCTTTTTTTATGTTGTAAGTAAAACCTACTTTCAAAAAATTTTTTTAAACAACTCTCCTTCTAATTTCTGATGATGAACAATTAACAAAATGTTAAAGCAATACATCATCAAAAACACTGCAAATATAACATTATAACACTTATAATCAAGAGGTAATGCAACTTTTTTTAAAATTTTTTTTTAACCTAGTTATAAAAAATATTTTCTTATACTGATTCAAAAAAAAATTTTAATAAGTTATACAAATTATTCTGAATTGTAAGTGCAATCAATTAAAAGTATTTTTGTTTTAAGAGACACAGTTATGTTCGATAAATTAGAAAAAGTAAAAGAGCGTTACAAAGAAATTGAAGAGCTTTTAAATAAGCCCGAAACTGCAAACAACCAGCGTGAGTTCAGAAAGCTTTCGAAGGAGTACTCGGATTTAACCGAAATTGTAAATGCGTATGACGAGTATAATAAAGTAAAACTACAACTTGAGGAAAATAAAAAGCTTCTCTACGAAACAAGCGATTCTGAAATGAAAGAGCTTGCTCTTGCGGAACAGGAAGAGCTGCAGCAGAAATTTGACAGGCTTGAGGCGGACATAAAGGAACTGTTAATTCCCAAAGACCCGAATGATTCAAAAAATGCAATGCTTGAAATCCGCGCCGGCACCGGCGGTGAAGAAGCGGCGCTCTTTGCCGCTGACTTATACAGAATGTACAGCCGCTATGCCGAAAAAAAAAGGTGGAAAATGGAAGCGGTTTCGTTCAATGAATCTTCAGGTCTCGGTGGTATTAAAGAAGCAATCATTAGCGTTACCGGAGAGGATATTTACGGCAACTTAAAATACGAAAGCGGTGTTCACAGGGTGCAGCGCGTCCCGCAGACTGAAGCGCAAGGGAGGGTCCATACATCAGCAGCATCGGTTGCAGTCCTGCCCGAAGCAGATGAAGTTGACGTTGAGATTAACTCAAACGATTTGAAAATTGACGTATTCCGCTCAGGCGGGGCAGGTGGACAGAACGTTAATAAAGTCGAAACTGCAATACGCATTACGCACATTCCAACAGGAGTAGTAGTCCAATGCCAGGACGAACGCTCACAGCTTAAGAACAAGCAAAAGGCAATGAAGATACTGCGTTCAAGACTGCTTGAGGCGGAAATTGAAAAACATGACAAGGAAACAGCGGATAAACGTAAATCAATGGTTCGCTCCGGCGACAGGAGCGATAAAATCCGCACTTACAACTTTCCGCAAAACAGGGTAACCGACCATAGAATTGGGCTGACTCTTTACAACCTGACACAAATAATCGACGGCGATTTGGACGAGCTGATTGAAAAGCTTAAGATTGCCGACAGAGCCGAAAAACTTGCGGAAGAAAATGCTTAAATGAATTTAGATTAGTACAATTTTTAACTATTTTGCAGCATGAACAAAGTGATTAAAATATTCAATAGCTTCGAAGAAGCAGAAAAAGAAGACATTGAATATTATACAAATCTGGACCCCAATAAAAAAATTGAGGAACTGGAAATAATCAGGGGAAACTATCTAAATTCGATAAATGCAAAGCCGGAACAACGACGACTTCAGAGAGTTTTTGAAGTTGCTGACAGAGAATGAGGTAGAATATCTTGTAGTTGGCGGATATGCCGTTTCTTTTCACTCAAGGCCGCGATATACCGATGATTTAGACATATGGATTAATAAAACAACCGAAAACCTTCATAAGCTGATTAATACCTTAAACCAATTCGGGTTTCAAAATATATCTATTGATGAAAGTGACTTCCTGAATAAAGCCAAAGTTTACAGAATCGGCAATCCACCGTTAAGAATAGAGATATTAAACGAAATTGACGGCATTAAATTTGATGATGCTATAAAAAATAAAGTGACCGGTAAATATGAAGATTTGACTGGTATTAGCTTCATCTCATTAGGTGACCTTATCAAAAATAAAAAAGCGTCTAAAAGAAAAAAAGACAAGCATGACCTTGACTATTTAGAAACTTACCGAAAGAAAAACTAAATTTCTGTAAAATTTATTGATATAAATTCATGCCAAATGAAGCATTCCTCTACATTTAAGGCAATTGACAGAAGGATCACATCATGGATGTCAACATACGGAATTACTCTCTTACGCATTAGTCTCGGCATAGTATTCCTGTGGTTCGGTGTGCTTAAATTTTTCCCGGGTGCAAGCGCGGCAATGCAGCTTGCAACCAAAACAATTTCCGCCATAAGCTTCGGCATTATTAAACCGGGAGTTTCGATAATTTTACTTGCAACACTTGAAACGTTAATAGGGCTTGGGTTAATTTCAGGAAAATTTTTAAGAATAACTTTATTTCTGCTTTTTATGCAGATGGTCGGCACAATCACGCCGCTGTTTCTTTTTCCAAATGAAACTTTTAACTCAGTGCCGTTTTTGCCTACACTTGAGGGACAATATATTATAAAAAACATTGTGCTTATCTCGGCTGGAATCGTCATCGGCTCTACGGTTAGAAAAAACTAAAAGTAATGCTAATAAGAATAATCATAGATAATGCGGAAAAATTTCATTAAATTATGCTATGCATCTAAAAATAGAATATATTACCGATAAAAAAGGGAAACATAAGTCCGTTATCATCCCCAATAAACAATGGGAAAACTTTGAAGCAGAATATTACAGAATGAAGAATAAAGTAGCTGTCTTGGTTGGCATCAGTAAAGCTCTTCAAGAAGTAAAGCAGATTCAGCACGGAAAAAAAAGGGGCAAATCATTAAGAGAAGTTCTTAATGAATTATAGAATCATTGCAACTAAAAACTTCGAAAAGCAGACTAAAAGACTTTCCAAAAAATTCCCCTCTTTAAAAAAAGATTTACAAAAGTTCGAGAAAGATTTGCTCGCTAACCCTCAAATGGGTTTCTCTCTTGGCAAAAACACTTATAAAATAAGAATTGCCGTAAAAAGCAAAGGAAAAGGTAAAAGCGGTGGATTTAGAATTATAACATATTTAGAAATCGATTTATTTATCGATGAGCTTACGAATATTTATTTGCTTACAATTTACGATAAATCTGAAACGGAAAACATCACTAACTGGGAATTGAAAAAGTTAATTGAAAATAAATTAAGATAGTAACCTCCTGTTAGTTTTGAAAATCTACCTAAACAGTTTAACTTACATCCTGCCAATTATTTCTTAAAAAATTAATAGTGTCGTCTAAATTAACCTCCCCGTTTGCGAAATTTTCCATATAAGGAATTTTCTTTACATCGTCCATAGAAACCGATACGCTGGGAGGAAAAATTGGAGCGAGGCGGTGATAATTTTCTGCCAGTATCTGTTTACACTGGTAATCCGCAATTCCTGAAACTCCGTCCATCATTAAATTAATGAGCGGCTTAATCCACTGTGCATAGCCCCAGTCGTGAGTTTTGCCTTTTATGTAATAAAGCGAAGTGCCTGTGCCGAGCGAGAGCAAAACAATATCGGATAAAACGCAGTGTTCAGTGTGTCTTTTATCGATTGCCTGCGCCAAAGCGCACATTGCGGGATTGCTTGCATAAACTCCGCCGTCAACATAACCGTCTACGGAGGCGGGGCTGCACTTGTATATAACCCTACTTTATATGCCGGCTGCTCGCCGTCGCTGTCACTACCCGGAAAATTATGAAACAGCTTCGGTTTCCACGTTCTTTTTGAGTCGGAAGATTCATTGTTATCCAAATCAAAAGTGGTTATAAGGACTCTCCTGCTTAGTTCGGACAATTTAGTTTCGCCGAAAATATTTCTTAAAATTTTTGTGAGATTAGTTATATCGTAATCTGCGCCGGATATCTTCCCTAAATCAATAACGTTATCAATCCATGAATCATCGAATATTTCTTCACCTTTATTCCTGTAAAGGGCGATTATCTCATCGAGAGCAAGTCCTTTGGCAAGTCCAAGAGCAATTAAGCCGCCTGTTGAGGTTCCGGTTATTAAATCCGCTTTGCTCAGCCAGTCCTCCAGCCCGGGTTCGCCGGATAACCGTTTTAATATAATGGCTGTGATAATTCCTTTAATTCCTCCGCCGTCAAGTGATAGAATGCGATATTTTGGCATATAATTATCTTTTAATTAATTTTAAATTGCAGATGATTAGATTCTGCAGTATTAACAAAGTAATATTAAACAAAGTAATATTAAGCCCTCTGATATGCAAATACTTAAATCAGGTATTATTTTAAAACATTATAAAAACGAATAAATAAAATTGCATTTAAAGAAATGAACACCGAAACTGCTAATTTAATTCAAAGTCTTGAAAGCTCATCAAAACAGGTTGAGGAGAGCTTTGGAAAGCTCAGTGAATCACAGCTTAACTGGAAACCTGCGCCTGATAGATGGGGCGTTGGTGAGTGCCTGGAGCATTTAATCAAAGGCAACAGGCTTTACTTTATCCAATTTGAAAAAATTGCAAAAGGAGAGCATAAAAATTCTATCTGGCAGAGTGTTTCCCCCTTTTCGGGCTTTTTCGGGAACTTTCTGGTTAAAGCTGTTTCTCCCGATAATGTAAAAAAAGTTAAAGCTGCAGCGGTTTTTAAGCCTTCCCGAAGCTTAATTCCTTTAAGCATTGTTTCTGAATTTTCAAAAACCAACGATGAACTTAGCAGCTTCATAAAAAAGTTTGAAGGTATCGATATCAAGAAAATCAAAATTACTTCGCCAGTAGCAGGATTTATAACTTATTCGCTTGAAAATACTCTAAAGCTTCTAACAATACATGAACAACGCCACATTAACCAGGCGAAACGCGTGATGGAGACTGATGTCTTTCCAAAATTATAAATAATTTAGTAAATTAATTTTTAAGGAGAAATAAAAATGAAAGTCGGAATAATCGGCTCAGGCGCTGTGGGACAGGCGCTTGGCAGGGCATTTACTGAGCTAGGCTATGAAGTAATGCTCGGAACGCGCGACCCAGGGGCACCAAAAATACATGAGTGGCTCACAAAAACAGGCAAGGGCGTAAAAGCAGGAACATTCGAAGACACCGCACAATTCGGCGAGATTCTTGTTTTATGCCCGCTATTTAGAGCGGTCGAAGATATATTAAAGCTTGCAGGAAAGGAAAATTTTAAAGGTAAGGTTGTCATCGATACAACCAATCCGATTGCTGATGAGCCACCTAAAGACGGAGTATTAAGATACGTAACAACAGGCAAGGAATCTGCTGGCGAACTGATACAGAAATGGCTGCCCGATGCATATGTTGTAAAAGCATTTAATAGCGTTGGGAATGCCTTAATGTTTAAGCCAAAGTTCGAAGAAGGACAGCCCACAATGTTTATTTGCGGAAATAACTCCGATGCCAAGAAAAAAGTAACGCAGATATTAAAAGATTTCGGGTGGGATGTAATGGATTCAGGTTCAATCGAAGCATCGAACGCGCTTGAGTGTCTCTGCATAATATGGTGCGCAAGAGGTTTTCTTGACGGGCAGTGGAACCATGCATTTAAGCTTTTGAAAAAGTAAAATTATCAGACAATGAAAACAATTTTACTCATTCTGCTGTTTTTTTCGCTTGTTCGTGCGACAAAGATGACAAGCGGCCCCAAACCGAGACAAAAAAAGATGATAAGCCAAATACAGAAGCCAAACCTTACGAGCCGCAGAATGCAAGTGATGAGGATACTAAGGAAAACGGGATTAAAAACCTTACTTATGAGGTCACTAAGGCGCCTGAGGGAGTTAAATATGACGGTAAAATTGTAGCAAGCGCAAAATGGGAGGATAAAATGGGCGAAAATATCGTGTTAATTACCGAGACCTCGGAAAAAACCCAATCGGGCGACAACAGGATGGAAGAGCTTTTCGGCTACCATTATATAATCAGCGGAAGCGATGCAAAACTGCTGTGGAGGATAAATGATTTTGTAAAAGACTGTCCCGTTGATATTACACTAAGCTATTTGCCTAAATCAATTTCAATTACCGACCTTGACAAAAACGGAATAGCAGAAAGCAGCTTTTTATATAAAATGTCGTGTAAAGGCGATGTAAGTGCGGACGATTTAAAGCTCCTTATGCATGAAGGGGAAACAAAATATGCAATACGCGGTGTTATGAAGCTGATTGTAAGGGGCGAAACTTATGAAAAAGGAAGCATGAACATTGACCCTTCCTTTGATAAGGCTCCCAAAGAATTTTTAGATTATGCAAAAAGCCAGTGGAACAAATACCAAACCGAGAAAATCGGCAATTAAGCTTAAGACAGTTAATTCAGGCAGTAATCTTTTTGAATTGCGTTTTGCTGTTTTGCAAGGATTATTTTAAGCTTCACATAATAAACCAGCGTTTTATTCATTTGCTTTTGGGTTTGACGCAGAAGTATGTCGAACTTTTCAAACTCGCTTAAGCCTATTGAATTAGCAATGACATAGAAATTTATACCGCTGTATTTGGTCAAATCCAGCTTTAAAACTATTTCATTATACTTCTCAAAAACTTTAAATAGCTCATCTGAAGTTTCGACTGAATTTTTATTCAGTATTTCAATATCTCCATAGGGGTAAAGTCTTGATGGGTGTTCTTCATTATAATGCTTAACGGTAACAATATCAACTCCTTTAACTGCAATATCAACTTCACCGCCGGGGTATTTTGCAAGAACCTTTTCGAGCCTGACAAGTGCTCCGGTGTTCGAATTTTTGCCATCCAAAACAAAAGGAACACAAAAACAATTTTCAAACTGTTCAATGTCTTCAAAAAGGTTTTTATATCTCCGTTCAAAGATATGCAGAAATCTTACTTCACCCGGCATAACCATTATGCCCAGGGGAAAAAGAGGAAGATTTTCGCTTAAGGGTTGTTCTTTATTATTTAACATCATTTAACAAAATATTTTCATATTTTAAAAGGAAAATTTTTCTAAAAAGGTTTCAAAAATTAAACTTATAATATGAAATCAACTATAAAAGTTTTTATTTTCCTGCTATATCTGGTATTTTCAGCCGTTTGCAGTGCAAAAGATATTGACGGTAAAATAATTGTCGATGAGACAGAACGTGAATATATTCTGCACCTGCCTAAGGAATACGATGTTACAATTCCCCTCCCGCTGGTTATGGTTTTTCACGGAGGGGGAGGCGACTCAAAGGGAATGGTGAGGCTCACTAAATTCAACAAGCTTTCAGATAAAGAAAACTTTATAGTTGTATACCCGAACGGAATTAATAAGAGCTGGAGCGACGGCCGGATAGGCGAAAAGCTGCCGGTGGACAGGGATGATGTAAAGTTTGCATCGTATCTGATTGACACCTTGAGGGATAAATATAATATTGACACAAATTTTGTTTTTGCAACCGGAATCTCAAACGGAGGGTTTTTCTCTATATATCTGGCTTATAAGCTCTCCAAGAGAATACTTGCAGTTGCACCTGTAACCGCCAATCTTCCTGAAAGCTATGCTAATGAGTTCAAAATGGAGTATCCTGTTTCGCTGCTTTTGATAAACGGAACCGAAGACCCGCTGGTAAAGTATGACGGCGGTTTTGTCGGGTTCAGAGACGAGGGCGAAAGAGGAAAGAGTGTCTCGACTGACGAAACTATAAGACTATGGATGAAGGCAAATAACTGTATGACAAGCCGTAAAATTGAGGACATTGTAAATAAAAATATTCATGACGGCTGCACTGCAAAAAAATTCACTTATTATAAATGCAATGACAGAACGAGAGTCTCTTTAATAAAAATAGACGGCGGGGGACACACCTGGCCTGGTGGAACACAGTATCTGCCAAAATTAATTGTTGGAAACGTATGCAAAGATTTTAAGGCAACCGAAGTTATATGGGAATTTTTTAAAAAGCAGATGCAGGGTATTTCCGATGAGGATGAAAATTGAGGATTTTAAATTAAGCTTAAAAGATTCAACACCGCCTAAAAATTTAAATCTGCTTCTTCTTGCGCTATATGGTATGATGCCAAAAATAACTGGCATAAGGCGCACGAAACCGCTCAGGAAATTGCAAATAAAGAGGGCTCCTGGATTCATGCCTGCCTGCAGCAGGCAGGCTTATTTGCACAGGAAAGAAGGTGATTTTATCAACGCTTCTTACTGGTATTCAAAGGCGGGAAGGGAAATGCCTCGGAACCTTTTGAAAGAGAATGGGAATTTATATTAAGGAGCTGATAAAAAAAAGTTTGACTTCAAAATAAAGTTTGGATTTAGTTATAAGAAATCTTGCAGTTGGCGACTGGAAGCCGGTAAGTGAAATCTACCGGCAGGGAATTGAAACCAAAAATGCAACGTTTGAAAAAACTGTTCCTTCATGGGTTGAGTGGAATAAGAAATATCTGCTTTCGTGCAGTCTTGTATGTGAGCTGAATAAAGAAATTATTGGATGGGCGGGTGTATCGCCCGTTTCACAAAGAGGCGTTTATAAAGGGGTTGCAGAGGTGAGCATATACGTTTCGCCTTCGCATCAGAATAAGGGTTTAGGCAAACAGCTTCTTTTTGCACTGATTGATGAAAGCGAGCGGGGGGGTATATGGATGCTTCAGGCATCGATATTCCCGGAAAACACCGCAAGTATAAGTCTGCATAAAGCGTGCGGATTCAGAAAAGTCGGAATAAGAAGAAAAATCGGTTTTATGGACGGCAGATGGCGCGATACGATTTTACTGGAAAGAAGGAGCAAAGTTATAGGCGTGTAATTAGTCGAATATGGGTCTGCTAAAACTTTTCAGGGAAACGATTCGTATATTTATTTAGTTTAGAGAACTATAGAGGAAAGGGCATAAAATGTTTAAATATATTGTGATATTTTCGCTGTTTGCGGCAGTATCCATAGGCTGTTCGCTGAATAAGAATAAGCCCGTAAAAACATCGTCCAATTCAGAGGAAAGGAAAATGCAGGGAAGTATGATTGACTCAACCAAACTTGAGAAGGCAACGCTCGCAGGTGGTTGCTTTTGGTGCACCGAAACAATTTTTCAGGATTTAAAGGGAGTTGAAAAAGTTGAATCGGGCTACGCCGGCGGAACGGTAAAATACCCGACTTATCAGGAGGTCTGCACGGGAACAACGGGGCATGCTGAAGTTATTCAGATTAGCTTTGACCCGTCCGTAATAAGCTACGAGCAGATTCTGACAGTATTTTTCCACGTTCATGACCCGACAACTTTAAACCGCCAGGGCGCGGATGTTGGGACTCAATACCGCTCAGCAATTTTTTACCACACGGGTGAGCAGAAAAAAACCGCAGAAAAAGTTATTGAGGATATTACAAAATCTGCATTATGGGATGACCCAATTGTCAGCGAAGTGACGGCATTCGATACATTTTACAAAGCTGAGGACTATCACCAGAATTATTATAAAAATAATCCGGAAAAGTCATACTGTTCATACGTTATAGCACCGAAAGTTAAAAAGTTTTATAAGGAATTCGGGCACCTGCTGAGAGAAAGCGTAGAGAAGTAATCAGAAGCAACAGATTCTATCTTCAGCCTGTCAATTTTGACAGGCTTTTTTATTTTATTAGCTTTATTTTTGTATCAATTTAATTTAGCAAAATATAAAATTGCGCAGAAATCTATTTCTCACCATAATAGCCATAACTGTAGCTGTATTAATAATTTTCCCCCTTTCCCTAAAGTCACAGGATTTTAATTTAAAACTTAAGAAAACCAATACTGCACTTCCTTATCAAAGCAGATTAAATGTAAATCCATATATAAAAAAAACAGATACACCCCCTTTTATAATAGCATTATACGTGCTTACAGTAATAAATCCAATGGTGGTGTTTGAGGATAAAAAAGTATTTTTCGCATTAACAAAAGAGATTTCATTCGGCAAATATCCTTTCGGAAGAATTGCATTTGAATATTCGTATGTATTCAGGGAATACAATAAAAGCCATTTAAGGCTTTCATACAATTACGACATAATACTTGAGTCGGGTGACCTTGCTGCATTTGTAGCTACCCCGGGTGCAGGGTTTTTTTCCGATACAAAAAATAAGGGCTGGTTTATCCACGGTTCGGCAGGGATATTTCTTGCACCGATTGATTACTTTGCGCTCTACCCTTATTTAAGATACCGATACACTTATATTGTCGATAAAAATAAAACCGATATTCACGACGTCTCTCTTGGGATGTCATTTATGATTTATTTTTAGTTTCTCCAAGCAGTGTAATAAATATCATCCTTTATATTTAACAATTTTTTATATATTTACGTTAAACTAACCAACTAAAATATATATGGAACCACCTATTTCCTATCCGGAATCGGATAGCTATAAAGGGCAGACTGTTTACGGCAAAAAAAGGGGCTGTGCAGGGCTCGGCTGCTTTGGTATTGTTGGAGCAATTATTGTCATAGTTATAATTGTTATCATAGGGTATTTCTTTGCCATTCCCGCTTTGATGCCGAATAAAATCAGCGGGGATTTTTTAGATGCCGTTATTGTTCCTTCTAAAGACGGCTCGCAAAAACTGTGGATTTTAACTGACGGCTCTTTTAATTTTATAAAGACTACAAAATCACCCGGCAGAACTTCAACGGGGAGAGAGTGCTATTTCTGCAAAACGTGGACTTATATCATAGACCCCGAAACAGAAAACGTTGAAAAGAAAATCAAAACTCCGTATGAAGATATAATTACTCAAATAGACCTTGTGTATCACAGCGGAAAGGTATGGGAATTTACAAGAGAATACGGAGAAAATGAGCCGAGAATAGAAGCTTTTGATTCCGAAACTGGAGAGAAGGTAATGGATACAAAGGAATTTATGAGAAAATTTCCAGTTTTAGCCGCCGGCTTAGCAGGATCTTATTATGACGAAAAAGATAACACCGTTAAATTAAAAACCAAAGACGGAAGGGATAATTTAATTTACAGCCTGGAAGACGGAAAGCTGTATAATGATTTTAAGGACTTTAGGGAAGCGATGATGAGGGATTCATCCAAGTTTGTAATATCGGTATTAAGCTCCGAAAGCAGCTCAGGACCGAGAAAAAAACTCTATAAAATTGCGGGACCGAAAAGTAAAATTCTTGATAACAAATCAAGCCTTGAAAGTTACGCCGGAAATCAAAAAAGCCTGCAGTTCTTTACCGGCGGGCTCTCGTCGGAGCCAATGACCGACAGGGTGTTCCTTGAAGGAATTATCTATCACCAGGATTCCGACTGTGCAATTGTAATACATCTTGACCAGCTTGGAAAAAAATCAAACAGAATAATGACCTCGGTTGATGTTAAAACGGGGAAAGAGAAATGGACACTTGAGCAGGACAAGCTTTTTGACGATATGAAAATTGATGAAGAAGACGATGCTTTTTCAAGCCTGTTTTTTACAAAGGATAATATAGAAGTCAAACGCAGCGGAAATTTGGTAGTTCTTCAGCTAAAGGGTGAAGGAATTATGGGCATTGACTATTCTACCGGCAAAAAGCTGTGGGAAATTGATATTTAATCTTAATAAGATAAAATCATAATTATGAAAAGAATATTAAAAATAGTCCTGTTTATACTGGTGGTTGGATTTATTGTAATTCAATTTATAAACAGACCTGATAAAACTATTCTCGCTGAAACCGCCCCCGATGATATCACCAAACATATGCAGGTCCCCGAAAACGTGCAAAATATTCTAAAACGCTCCTGCTATGACTGCCACAGCAGCCATACAAAGTGGCCTTGGTACAGCCATATTGCCCCTGCATCGTGGCTTGTAGGGGATGACGTTACAAACGGAAGGAAGAAAATGAACTTCAGCGAATGGGGTAAAATTTCAGACTCTAAGAAAGAAGCCCGGCTGAATGAAGTATGCGAGCAGATAACAGAAGGCGAAATGCCCCTGCCTAATTATTTGATTCTTCACTCCAAGGCAAAGCTTTCGAAGGAAGATAAGGATATTTTATGCCGCTGGGCTGAGGAGGAAGTGAAGAAACTGGAGGAAAAAGATTCCGAATAAGTCCGCTTATTAATGAACAAGTTCATATCACCCAAAGCTATTTGTATTTTTAAAAATAAAAGCAAAATTTTAGTTTCCAAAGGTTACGACAAAGTTAAAAAGGATTTTTATTACCGCTCTCCAGGCGGAAGGGTTGAATTCCGAGAAACGAGCGAAGAGACTATAAGACGCGAGATTATGGAGGAATTTAACCAGAAAATTGTAAACTTAAGATATCTGGGGGTAATTGAA
The DNA here is from genome assembly GCA_022616535.1 of Chlorobiota bacterium. Lineage (GTDB taxonomy): Bacteria > Bacteroidota > Ignavibacteria > Tepidaquicellales > OLB5 > JAKEEM01. The sequence goes on from JAKEEM010000043.1 coordinate 37,911, forward strand.
AGTATTTTTACATTGGACGGAGAAAATTACCACGAGATAGTTTTCATCTACGAAGCGGATTTTAACAATAAAGAAATTTACGAAAAACAAAAAGTTGAAATGTTTGAAGCAGGATGGCATGAAGCCCAGTGGATTGAATATGACGAGTTTAAAAATAACGGATTAAGGCTCGTGCCTGAGGATATAAAAAAATTTATTGAAATTTAATGCGGCAAAATTACCCGTTTCATTATTCATTTCTGGTTAAAGATTTAGAATCCACACGCAGGTTTTACTGCGAAATTTTGAACTGCAGGGAAGGGCGAAGTACCAATACCTGGGTTGATTTCGATTTTTTCGGTAATCAGCTATCCTGCCATGTAAGCGATGTTATTCCTCCTTCTGTAGATTGCGGAATTGTCGATAAAATCGTTGTCCCCATACCGCATTTTGGATGTATTATTTCGTGGGACGAATTCAACGACTTAAGCAAAAGATTAATTGATGCAGGAATCCCGTTTTTGATAACCCCATTGGTGCGATTTTCGGGTGAACCTAGTGAGCAGGCAACTATGTTCTTCAAAGATTACAGCGGCAACGCGCTGGAATTCAAAAGCTTCAGAAATCCGGAGCATATATTTACATCATCCCCTCAAGGCTTTGGAGAATGAAACCTGCCGAGGTACTTATAATAGGAGGCGGAGTCATAGGAGCAAGCATTGCCTATCATTTAGCTTCAAGGGGCTTTAAAAAAATTCTGGTGATTGATAAAGAGCTTAAACCCGGCATGGGAAGTACCGGTAAGGCTACTGGGGGATTCCGGGCACAGTTCGGCTCCGAGATTAATGTTAAACTTTCACTTCTTGCACGTCAAAAACTGCTGTCATTTAAGGATGAATTTGGTATTGACCCCGGATTTCAGCAATCGGGATACCTCTTCCTCGCCCAAAACGATTATCAGTTGACTCTTTTAAGAAAAGCTAATTCACTTCAAAAATCCAGCGGTTTAAATGAGGCAGAAATAGTTACACTGGATGAAATAAAAAAACTGAACCCTCATATAAATTACAACGGGATAACAGGCGGAGCCTTCTGCTCTGCAGACGGATTTATTAATCCCCTTCAAATCTTAAACGGGTATATAAAAGGAGCTCAAGAACTTGGAGTTGTCTTTGAATACGGGAAAGAGGTAAAAGGGTTTGTTAAAAAAGGTGATAATATTAAATCAGTTGTTACTACAAGCGGCAGCGTGAAGGCTTCTATAGTTATAAATGCAGCGGGAGCTTGGGCAGGTGAAATTTCAAGATTAACGGATTATGATATACCGGTAAAACCGCTCAAACGCCAGGCGGCCAAAATTGCAGAAAAAGATATTCTGCCTCCTGATTTACCAATGACCATTTGGATTGATAACAGTTTTCATTTTCGTATAAGGGAGGGCTATGTGATTATGCTTTTGCCAGCTGAGCCGCAAAGCGCGGACACTTTTAACACAGACGTTGAATCAAGCTGGCTGGAAAAAGTATTTAATATTGCAAAAGAGCGTATTCCTAAGCTAAAAAACTGCCGTATTGATAATGCAAATTCAATTGCCGGATTATATGAAATGTCACCGGATGAACACGTAATGCTTGGTAAAGTTCACGGGCTGGAAAATTTCTATCTGGCCTGCGGCTCCTCGGGACACGGGGTTATGCATTCTCCCGTAATCGGTCAGCTTATGGCTGAGCTGATTGCTGACGGGAAAACTTCAATAGATGTTGATATTTTAAATCCTAAAAGATTTTTAGAAAATAAGCCCCTTCAATCCATTAAGTTTTTTTAAATTAATTTGAAACTATTAATAATCGGCAACGGGGGAACAGGGAAATCAACTTTGGCTGAGAGGCTCGGCAGAGAGCTGGGAATTCAGGCTACGCATTTGGATACACTCGGTTTCGGAAAGAACTGGGTGAGAGTGGATGAAAATGAGTTTAAAAAGAAATTAAGCTCTATATTAGCCGGCAATGACTGGATAATTGACGGGTGGTCATACCAGTCCACAATGAAAACAAGAATAGAAGCGGCTGAAATTATAATTTACCTCAAGTTTAATATATGGTCCTGTTACTGGAATGCGCTGAAAAGACATATCCAGTACACTTTTAAATATAACTCTTATGACCCGCCTGAAAGCTGGATATGGAGAAAAACCATCCGAATGGTTAGGCAATGTGGCGGGTTTATAAAGTATACGAACCTGAGATAAAGCCATGGCTTGATGAATACTGGGATAAAAAAGAAATTTATATCTTTAAAAGAAGAAAAGATTTAGATATATTCATAGATGAATTTATTAAACTAAGTAAAAAATGACTGAACAAGAGTTACAAAAGCTCCGCTATCCCGTCGGGGAGTTCAGCCCTCAAAAAAGTTATACTGATTCAGACATAAAAAAGTTCATAGCAACTATTGAAGCATTCCCTGCCAAATTGGAGGATGCTGTAAAAAATTTAACTAAAGAGCAGCTTAACGCTCAATACCGTCCTAATGGGTGGACGGTAAGCCAGGTGGTTCATCACGTATGCGACAGCCATATGAACAGCATGATGAGATTCAAGCTGGCTCTAACGGAGGACGTGCCTACAATCAAAACGTATTTTGAGGACCGCTGGGCGGAGCTTGAAGATTATAAATCAACTCCCCTTGATGTATCATTAAATTTGCTTGAAAATCTGCATAAAAGGTGGGTTATTCTTTTAAAATCGCTTACCCGAACAATTGAAAAGAACTCTTTATCACCCTGAGTTTAAAAGAGAAATTTCGCTTGAGGAGCTTATGAATTTATACGCCTGGCACTCGGAGCACCATTTAGCCCATATAACAAACCTGAAACAAAGAATGGGATGGTAGGGTTAATAAATAGCCTTAAACGGAATCCTGACGATGTTATAATCAGCTGTGGGTGTGATAAAGAAAAAATTGGATTAACTAAACAGTTGTTTGAATCTGGGAAATATAATTGTCCAGCTTGTAAAAAAGAGATAAATTTTGATCCGAATAACACAGTAATTATTGAGGGTGTAATTTACAGTAGATACAATAAGCTTGGAGGCTGGCTTTTAATACCGGCAATTGGAATTGCATTAGGGGTATTATTAAGTATTAAAAATGCTTTTGGTTCATATAAAATATATAAAACAGGACTATTTGAACCGGGATTAGGCTTACCGATTATTTTTCTTTACGTAATTATTTTCATTTCATTTTTAATAACTTCAGGATTTTTTTATAACAAGTATAAACTGGGTGTAAAACTATTAATTTTAACATATTTAATTATCTGTCTCGCATCGATTTTAGAATTCATTGCTTTAAGAGAAGTTATTCAAAGATCTTCCAGCTCATATTTTAATACAAGTGAATTTCAATCTCTGATTTTTACAATCATTTTTTACTTATTTTGGTCGGTCTATTTTCTAAAATCAAAAAGAGTAAAAAGAACGTTTAGGTAAAAAGTTACAAAATACTAATAAATGCCAGAAAAAGTCTGGATAGATATTATCGGCTGGGTTGGTTCTGTATGTGTTTTAACAGCTTACGGCTTGATAAGCATTCATAGAATCACCGCTAAATCAAAGCTGTATCAATGGTTAAATGTAGCAGGAAGCATTTTTTTAATCGTAAACACATTCTTTTATTCGGCATATCCTTCGACATTTGTTAATATTGTATGGCTGTTTATAGCTGTTTTTGCACTGATTAATATTTTTCGCTCTAAAAATGATACCTGATAAACAAACAATAATATTAGCAGCGGACAATATAAAACCTTACATACACAGGACTCCAGTTTTAACTTCTGAATCTTTAAACAAGTTAACGGGTTGTGACCTGTATTTCAAATGCGAAAATTTCCAGAAAACGGGCTCATTTAAAATACGCGGGGCAATGAATGCGGTGCTTTCGCTTACCAAAGATGAATTAAAGAAAGGTATCGTAACCCATTCATCCGGCAACTTTGCTCAGGCGCTGGCTTACGCTTCATTGCGGGGGGCGGGTGCAAAAGCTAAAATCGTTATGCCAGAAAATGTAATCCCCTTAAAACACGATGCAGTGCTCGGCTACGGGGCGGAAATAATATACTCAGGCAATATGCCTTTAGACAGGGAAAACAAATGCAGTGAAGTGATTAATGAAACGGGAGCATCGTTTATTCATCCTTCCAATGACATCAGGGTAATAACGGGACACTCCTCCTCTGCAATTGAGCTAATTAACGATACGGAGGATTTGGATTTTGTTTTTTGTCCCATAGGCGGCGGAGGGCTGATAAGCGGAATATCAATCGGGTTTTCTCATTTTTCTTCAAAAACAAAAATTATTGGGGCTGAACCGCTAAATGCCGATGACGCTTACCAAAGCATTAGGGCTGGGAAAATTATTCCCCAAACAAACCCAAACACAATTGCCGACGGGTTAAGGACATCGCTCGGCGATGTTACATTTCCGTTGATTCAAAAATATGTTAGCGAAATTATCAGGGTAAGCGAAGAAGAAATAAAAAATGCTATGAAGCTCATATGGGAAAGAATGAAAATTGTTGTTGAACCCTCCGGTGCAGTTTCATTTGCCGCGTTGATTCAGAAAAGTTCTGAGTTTAAAAATAAAAAAACAGGGATAATTGTATCCGGCGGAAATTTAGATACTTCAAAAATTAATATTTAATTAATAAAAAAGGCTTGGTTTTTCAACCAAGCCCTTTCTAACCAGATTACGCACAATATCAGTTACTTTACCAATAGCATCTTTTTAGTCTCAACAAAATCTCCGGACTCAAATCTATACAGATAAACCCCGCTTGCGTAATTAGAAGCATCAAAATCAACGGAGTAATTACCTGCAGTCCTGAATTCATTTACAAGCGTAGCCACTTCCCTGCCCAAAATATCATATACAACCAGCTTAACGTTGCCGGCTTTCGGTATACCGAATGAAATCTGGGTTGCCGGGTTGAACGGATTCGGATAATTCTGGCTTAACTTATAAAGTTCCGGAATTTGATTGTTGTTGTTATTAATTCCAACAATTCCGCATCCTCCGAGGTCCCAGTTCCATGTTTGAGAAACTTCTGCAGTGCTCATTGCATATCTAACAATCTTAAATTCGTCCATCTTTCCGCTCATGCTGAAGTTTGTATTGTTATATCCCCCTACCCTGAAGCCTGTTCCGGTAGGCATATTAATTGTCCTTGGGTTTGTACTGAGCAAAGCACCGTTTCTGTAAACTCTAACATTGGTCCCGTCGTATACAATATGAAATACATGGGAACCAGGCATCGGGCACGGAATTAAAATATCCGTCAGCGGTCCCCTAAGCAACATATTGTTTGCCAAGGCAGCACCGCCGTAGAAGCATCGGAAACTTGTTGAACCTACATCCCCAAACAAATAAGTCGGGTTCAGGTCAATCAAATTGCTAACCCAGAAGCTTATAGTCCAGTTGCCGTTTGCAAGGTTACAGTTCCATCCTGTTTGAACAGCGCCTGTTCCTCCGGTACCCGAAAGACATGAATCAAACTGCCCGCCCGAAGTAAGCGTGAGAGGAGCTGTAATCGGGGCAGGATTAGTCCCTGCCGGAGGAGTTGCACAATTCGGAGTAAGAAGCGGACCGGGGTTCTGCTCAAATTTGTAATAAAGTACATTGGGAAAGAATGCCGGACCTCCGGGCATGCCCTCAGCTCTAATACCATGGTTTTTAAAGTTCGGGAACTCGCTTACTGTTGATGTCCATGTATATACACCTCCCAATGTCGGGATTTTGAATGCAGGACCGCCGCTTGTTCCGTTCTCATCGGCTGATATGAAGCATGCAAGTATCGGATTGTTATCCCATCTTGCACCGATGTAATATGAATTTTGTGTTAACGGTATATTAACGGTGTATCTGTATCTTGAGTGCCCCGGGAAAATAGCTATGCTCGGAGCTGTAACGCCTATAACAGACGCAACAAGATTGCCGGGACCGCCGCCCGGTCCGGTGGTATCGTAAACAACGAGGTCATAGGTTAAGCTGATTGACGCTGTTGCCGTCCAGGTAACACAGATAGCCGTCAAAGTAGTCGAAGAATATGGCATAGTCATCTTGTGAGTGAATCTTGTGGAGTCACCGTTGGAAACGGTACGGTATCCGTTCTCATATGTGCCGT
>JAKEEM010000044.1 GCA_022616535.1 Chlorobiota bacterium
AATTACGAATTGCGAATTGCGAATTAAAAATTACGAAATTAATCTGTGATTAAGAATTACATAAACGGTGCTCTTGTAGAGCCGGTTTCTGACGAGTATTTCGATAATTATGACCCCTCGACAGGAAAGGCATATGAAATTGTCCCTGATTCTGATGAACGTGATATAAAGTTAGCCGTTAAAGCGGGTGAAAAAGCTTCTCCGATGTGGAGCACGACACCTGCGGAAGAACGCTCAAAAATGATGATGAGAATCGCCAGCTTAATTCAGCGAGATTTGGGCGAGATTGCAAGAGCAGAATGTGTCGATAACGGAAAACCTCTCTCGCTAGCAAAATCAATTGATATTCCGCGTGCAATAAGGAATTTTGAGTTCTTTGCATCGGCAGTTCACGGGTTTGCAAGCGAATCGCACTCAATGGAAGACAGGGCGATTAATTATACGCTTCGTAACCCAATCGGAGTGGTCGGAGCAATTTCACCGTGGAACCTGCCATTATATCTTTTCACATGGAAAATTGCCCCGGCGCTAATAACGGGCAATTGCGTGGTTGCAAAACCCTCGGAAATAACTCCCGTAACCGCAAATTTGCTCTCTGAGCTCTGCATAGAAGCCGGGCTGCCTAAAGGAGTGCTTAATATTGTTCACGGGTACGGACAGAAAGTTGGCAGGGCTATTTCCGCTCACCCCGCTATTAAAGCAATTACGTTTACAGGTGGAACAAAAACGGGGGCTGATATTGCAGGTATTGCAGCGCCAATGTTTAAAAAATTATCACTTGAGCTCGGAGGTAAGAATCCCAATATAATTTTTGCTGACTGCAAGTATGATGAAATGCTCGAGACGACAATCCGTTCTTCGTTTCAGAATCAGGGCGAAATTTGCCTTTGCGGCTCAAGAATTTTCGTAGAAAAATCAATTTATAAGAAGTTTAAGGATGATTTTGTGAGCAGGACAAAAAAATTAAAAGTGGGCGACCCGCTTGAATCCAAAACAGACCAGGGCGCGATTGTTTCAAAACAGCATCTTGAGAGGATTTTATCATATATCGAGCTGGCAAAAAAAGAAGGAGGCAAAATTCTCTTCGGCGGCAGGCAGGTTCACCTTGAAGGCAGGTGCAAAAACGGATGGTTTATCGAGCCGACTGTAATTGAGGGGCTGCCCTATAATTGCAGAACCAACAGGGAAGAAATATTCGGACCAGTTGTTACATTGATTCCTTTTGAAGCAGAGGATGAAGTTTTGAAGATGGCAAACAGCACCGAATACGGGCTTGCCTCAATTATTTGGACGGAAAACTTATCCCTTGCGCACAGGGTTGCTGCAAAAATTCAAACGGGGATTGTTTGGGTTAACTGCTGGATGGTTCGTGATTTGCGGACACCATTCGGCGGAATGAAGTCATCAGGCGTTGGCCGCGAAGGCGGTATGGATGCTCTGAGGTTTTTTACCGAGCCGAGAAATATTTGTGTGAAATTATGATCGGAATCTGCATTGAATTAAAAACAACGTGCAAGCACTGCAGCTCACCGTTGATGCTAAATTCATTGACCGAGGATATTCTTTGCTCATTATGCAATAAGACCAATACATTTGATATGGAGACCTGGCAGGGTTTGCTTGATGATGCAATGAAGGAAGCTCCGAAGTTTAAATTAAGCGAAGGGCAGTCTTCAACAATATTCAGGGGTGAGTATAACTATAAGCTTGTATACGGCAGGCAGGAGCCAAGATGCGTAAAGTGCAAGCAGGATATTGATGCAAGCAGGCTGGAAGAATATTCCGCCGCTGGAAATATTAAATGTTCAAAATGTTCCAATACAATATTTGTCCGAAAGCCAAGTGAGTTAATTGCAAAAGTCTTTCCGGGTTTAAAGTATATTGTTGGAGAAGATAATGATTTATTATCCGAAAGCAAATTGGTCAAAGCTCCAGATTCTGTTAAGCCTGTTTTATTTACGTGTCCGTCGTGCGCGGGGAATCTTGAAATAGACGGAACGGACAGAATGGTGGAGTGCAAATACTGTGATTCCCAGATTTACCTGCCCGATGACTTATGGTTCCGCCTTCACCCCGCAAAATCAGTTGAGCGGTGGTATATGGTAATCGATGCCGAGTCGGCGAGTCTTGGCGTTGACGGGTTGCCGGATTGGCATTATTTCAGCGATTTAACTGCTGATAAAAGCGGAATTTTGTATGCCTGCGGGACAGATGATAGTGCCGATAATTTTATATTATGGGCTGTGGGCAATGATTTTAAGGCAAAGTGGGTGAGGAGAGACCTTAAGTTTAATTATGAACACACCGGAATTACAATAACAAATGACGGCAATTTATATCTTTGGGATAAACAAAAACATTCTCTTTTGAAGATATCCTCAAAGGACGGCTCAACAATTGAAAAAATCGAGGGCAGTCCTGCCTCTGAAAAAAATCCCTATGCGTTCAACCTGAAAGGCTGCGGTTCGTTGGTATCCGATACCGACGGTTCAATACTTGCGCTTATCAACAATACAATTGCAAGGTTTTCCCCTAAGGGCGAAAGGATTGATTTATGGAGCGGAAAAAAATGGGCGTTCTTTTCAACAGGCATTGGATTAGAGGTTCCCGAAAGCGACCCTGAGTGGGCGCCTTATGTTAAAGATATCGGAAGCTTTCCCAAACGAATTAATTCCGATTACACGCGGCTAAACATAGGATGGGACGGTTACCTGTATATGATGGATAAGAGCTCATCGGACGGTGAAGTAGCAAAATATGCTTCAGACGGCACGAGGCTCTGGTCAAAATTAATTCCGCTTAATTACAAAGAATCCAAACCCTGCGCCGATGCTGCTGGTAACGTTTATATACTCGGGACTGATGAAAATTCAAACACTCACCTTGTCAGATATAACCCTTCAATTGATAAATTCGAAACACTGTTAACTGACCTTGTTGAAGGCGGTGTGCTTGATGACGAACAGCACCTTGCCGTTACTCCCGAGGGCACAATATTTATACTCAACACTTACGGGGGAATGAAAGTATTTTCTCCGGAGCTGAAAATGATTTGCCGCTCCAGGAAAAGTGAAGAAGATGATAACGAAGTTTTGGAGAAGAAAAAAGATGCTATTGAAAAAGATGAGGAGTTCTCTTAGCAATGCTTTCATTTTGGGAGAAAAACTCACTGCTTAACTATGATTGCATAATTGCAGGAAGCGGGATACTCGGACTTTCAACTGCATGCGAGATTAAGGAAAATTTTCCCGGTAAGGAAGTGCTTGTGCTTGAAAGAGGGATTTTCCCAACGGGTGCGAGCACAAAGAATGCGGGTTTTTTATGTTTCGGCTCGCTAACCGAGATACTTGCCGATATTAAATTCAAAGACGAAGACGACGCTTTTCAGCTTGTTGAAAACCGCTGGAGGGGAATCAGCCTGTTAAAGCAGAGACTGAGCGAAAATAAAATGGGTTACCTGAAATTCGGCGGTTATGAGTTAATAGACGATAAATATTTGAATGCACTTGAGAAGATTGATTATGTAAATGAACTTCTTAAAGACATTTTTGATGAGAATGCGTTTGAAATAAAGGATGAATTAATTAAAGATTTTGGATTTAACAGAAATTTTGTAAAATCTCTCGTTTACTCTCCCTATGAAGCGCAGATTGATACGGGCGAAATGATGAAAACTCTTTTGAAATACGCACAGTTTCTGGGTATACAAATAATAAACGGCTGTGAAGTGAAGGATGTATATAAAAATAAAGTTGCGGCATATCATAATATTTTGAAAGAAGAAATTGAATTTACATCCGATTGCACAATAATATGTACCAATGCATTTACTAATAAACTTATTCCTGAAATGAATGTAAAGCCGGGCAGGGGACAGGTTTTAATTACTAAACCAATAAATGATTTAAAATTTAAGGGAATTTTCCATTACGATGAAGGATATTATTATTTCAGAAATTACGGTAAGCGTGTCATATTCGGGGGGGGAAGAAATCTTGATTTCGAAGGCGAAGAAACCGATGAATTCGAGCAAAATGAAAAGATTATTAATGATTTAACTCAGAAGCTCAATGAAATCATTCTTCCGAACCAAAAATATGAAATTGAAGATACATGGGCGGGAATTATGGGTTTTACTGAAAATAAGCTTCCTGTGGTTCAAAGAGTGAGTGATAATATAATTGTTGCCATCAGCTGCAACGGTATGGGTATTGCATTAAGCTCATTTATTGCCAGGCAGATTGCGGGTTTATTAAGCTGAGAGTTTGTTGGGAAAAAGTTATGAAAGTCCTTCAAAATTTTCGTGCCCCTGCATTAAAACAGACATTAAAACAGATATTAAAACAGACATTAAAACAGAAGTCTCAGGAAAACCCCGAGCTGGGCGGTGATGAATTAACTGGCTTAACGGTTCATTTATGGGCATAGTTTTAATGGTATTTAATAATTTTTTTGGAACTCAAAAATAATATTATCAGGTGCAACAACAATTGCAATTGTTTTGTATTGCCAATGTCTGAACTTAACCTTGAGTTTAATCTTGTTTTTACAATAATTAAATAATAATTTAATATCTAACTCCATTAAATATTTATGGAATCCAAGCATACAGTACACTCTAAAAAAGCGCCGGAACCAGTTGGTTTATATCCGCATGCAAAGCGGGTTGGGAATCTGCTTTTTCTCTCAGGGGTGGGACCCCGTGAAAAGGGTTCAAAAAAAATTCCAGGTGTTGAGCTTGATGAAAAAGGCAATGTAATATCATACGATATCGAAGCCCAGTGCCGCTCGGTTTTTCAAAACGTCAAGTGGATTCTTGAGGAAGCGGGCTCAAGATGGACTCAGCTTGTTGATGTTACTGTTTACCTTACAAATATGAAGGATGATTTTCACGTCTATAACAAACTTTGGGCTGAGTATTTTAAGAATAACCAGCCGTGCAGAACCACCATTGAAATTAAATCGCTCCCGACTCCAATAGCGATTGAGCTGAAATGTATAGCCGCAATTGAATAAAATAATCATAATTACATTTATGATATTGAGCATTATCTCGGATTATATGAATAATGTTAAAAATAGCAGCCAAACCTATCTTGCACTTGGAGACTCATACACGATTGGCGAGAGCGTCGAGGAATGCGAAAGTTTTCCCGTTCAGCTTGCGCAGAGAATGAGAAACGACGGCATAGATATTTCAGACCCAGTTATTATTGCTAAGACAGGCTTGACAACCGACGAGCTTATGACTGCAATTGAAGAAAAAAATATTAAGGAAACATTTGATTTTGTAACCTTGCTCATTGGAGTTAATAATCAATATCGGGGCAGAAACGGGGCAGAATACAGAAATGAGTTCAGAACTTTGTTAAATAAAGCTGTTTCATTTGCCGGAGGTGACCCCAAAAAAGTGCTAGTGATTTCGATTCCCGACTGGGGGATTACGCCGTTTGCAAAAGGAAGGGATTCTTACAAAATTGCAGATGATATTGATGATTTCAATGAAATCAATAAGCAGGAAACCCAGAATGCAGGTGCTGTATATTCGTATATAACCGATATTTCACGCAATGCTAAGGATGACTTATCGCTTATTGCTTCAGACGGACTTCATCCGTCCGCGAAAATGTATGCCCAATGGGTTGACTGGTTTTATGAAGACGTAAAAAAGATTCTTAATAAATAATTTAAAATTTTTATGGGGTCATTTGTAATAGCTTCATACAGACCGAAGGCAGGCAGGGAAGCCGAGCTTTTGGAAATTTTAAAGGAACATGTTCCTGTATTACGCAGCCTTGGACTTGCTACCGAAAAGGCAGTTCACTTAATGGAGGCAAAGGACGGAGCGTTTGTTGAAGTTTTCGAGTGGGAATCTGAAGAGGCGATTGAAAAAGCGCACAAAAATCCGATTGTGCTTGAGATGTGGAAAAAATTCGAAGCATGCTGCGATTATATTCCGCTTAATGATTTAGAAGAAGCAAAGAATCTTTTCCCGGGATTTGAGCCCGTAGATTTCAAATAATGAAAAAACTTTTTTTTGCATTATTATTAATTTTAAATTCCTGTTGGTTAATTGCCCAAACGACAGAAGTTGTTTTTATCCAGCTTAATGATGTTTATGAAATCGCCCCTCTTGAAGGCGGCAAATACGGAGGCCTTGCAAGAGTTTCTACCATAATAAAAGACTATAAGGCAAAAAATCCTAATACATATGTTATTCTCTCGGGTGATTTTATCTCACCTTCCGCGCTGGGAACAAGCGAATACGAAGGCAAACGAATCAACGGCAGACAGATGGTGGATGTGTTAAATGCAATCGGGCTGGACTTCGTAACATTCGGCAACCATGAGTTTGATTATAAATATGAAGTGTTGCAGGAAAGGATTGATGAGTCGAAATTCGAGTGGATATCCAGCAACGTTTTCAATACAGTGAGTGACCCTAGAGATGTAAAGGGGGGTATGGTAAATATTAAATTCGGTAAAAACGACCGTAACTCGATGCAAATAGAAAAACTCTTCACAATAGAGGGCAGAATGGCTTTTCCGGAATACAAAATTCTAAAAGTTCCCACTTACATTAAAAATCAGCACATAAAGCTTGGATTATTCGGATTATGCATAGATGCGAACAAGCAGCCATACGTCCATTACGAAAATTATATCGATGCAGGTAAAAGAGTATATAACCAAATCAAAGACAGCATTGATTATCTATTGGGAAGTACTCACCTAAGCATCGATGACGATAAAAATTTAGCTTCGCAGCTGCCGCAGCTCAGACTCATTATGGGCGGACACGAGCATGTTAATATGATGCATAAAGTCGGTGAAACCATTATAACCAAAGCTGATGCAAATGCAAGAACTATTTACGTTCACACTTTAAAGTTTGATGAATCAAACAAGCTTATCGATATTAAATCCGATTTAGTGAATATCGATTCAACCGTTGCGGAAGAGCCCAAAGTTAAGGAGCTTGTGGATGAGTGGACAACCCGTGCTTTTAAAGGTTTTATAGATAAGGGCTTCGACCCGCTTGTAATGGTCTATGACCTTAAAAACGAATCTCTTGACGGCAGGGAGGAGACGGTCCGCTACAAACTTTGTCCTTTAGGGGTTTTAATTGCAATGGCAATGCTTGATGCCGCCAAGGGCAGTGATTGCGCTGTATTTAACAGCGGGGCAATCAGAATTGACGATGTGCTAAAGGGCGAGATTACGCAGTACGATATCATCAGAGTTCTGCCGTTTGGTGGCAGAATCCTCCAGGTTGAAATGAAGGGAAGCCTCTTAAAGCAAATTATGGAAACAGGGTGGAATAACAAAGGCAACGGCGGGTTTCTGCAGTTCTACGGAATTGAGCAGACCGCAGCTGGCTGGAAAACTAAAGGGGGCTTTATTGATGATAATAAAACTCACAAAGTTTCAATGTCTGACTACCTTTTAAGCGGAATGGAGCAGAACTTCGGATATTTAACAAGGGATAACCCTTCGATTATAAAAATTTCCGAGCCGGACCCATCGGACAGAAACGATTTAAGAAACGATATGCGTTTTGCCGTAATTAATTACTTAAAGAAATGGAACAGGTAGGTTATCCGACTCTGATTGCGATTGGTTTTTTAATTCTTTCCCTGATTATTATTAATTTTTTCAGAAAGAGAAGAGATAAATGACCGAATATAACTTTATTGAATATACACCCGAAAGCTATGATGAAAATTCAATGCTTAAAAAAAGCAAAGAGTTTTATGAATTTATGAATAAAAGAAGAACAGTGAGGGATTTTTCTTCAAAGCCGGTTCCGAAAGAAATTATTGAAATCATTATTTTAACAGCGTCAAGCTCGCCCTCCGGTGCGCACAAGCAGCCGTGGACATTTTGTGTTGTTTCTGACCCCGAAATAAAAAAGCAAATACGCATCGAAGCCGAAAAAGAAGAATATGAAAATTATCACGGAAGAATGCCTAAGGAGTGGCTTGAAGACCTCGCATATCTTGGAACTGACTGGCATAAGCCCTTTCTGGAAGCTGCGCCGTATTTGATTGTTGTATTTAAAAAGCTGTATGATATTCTGCCCGACGGCACCCGCAGAACAAACTATTATGTAACCGAGTCGGTGGGGATAGCGTGCGGATTTTTGCTTGCAGCGATTCATAATGCAGGTCTTGCCGCTTTAACTCATACTCCAAGCCCAATGGGATTTTTAACCGAAATTCTGAACCGCCCCGAAAATGAAAGACCTTTTCTGCTCATTCCGGTGGGTTACGCTGCCGAAAACGTTAAAGTGCCCGGTTTAAAAAGAAAATCGCTGAATGAAGTTTGCATGCTTTATTAAAGCTATTAATTCAAATGGAGCTTATAAAGTAGAAAGGTGACTCCCAAGCTTATTAGATAAGCAGCGAGTTGTTCCTCAGATAAAAAACAATTGCTTTTCTTTACATAAAAAATCAGCTAACCCCATGTTTTGAATCCCAGTTGCCGTGCTGTTTTCTTAAGTGCACTATTTGTCCTATATGGTAGGCGTTATGAAGCGCAATCTGGGAGAGAACATCGAACCACTCACCCCCGGCGCCTTCGACGGGCTCGTTTAAAAGCTTCGATTCTTCGGCCATCATAAGCTCCGTTTCCCATTCACCCAAAACGTCATCAAGTTTCTTTACAGTTAGCTTCCAATCTTCTTCGCTGCCTTTTTTATTTTCGAATGTTTCGTTGTTGCTGCCTTTGATTTTCGGCGGAGGGATACTTTTAAATCTTATCAGCCAGCGTTCATTCCAAAAAATTAAATGATTCACAATCTGCCATATTGAATGGTTTTCGCTTTCATCCCGCTCGGATGCCTGCTTGGCTGTAAGTCCGGCAAGAGCATTGCTCATAGGAACAAACCAGTTTTTTTGGTTTCGGCACGAAGCCATTTGCTCGATAATAACTTGTTTTGAGTGCATTACTTTTCTTTTAATTTCTAAAGAATCAAAAAATGCATTCTAATTTAGTTCTTATTCAGATTATAATCCGGATGATACATTTTGCATATGATAAAGGATTCTAAATCCTGCGGCTTTTGAACTCCCGCCAGCCCGTTATCGAAAATATATTCAGCAACACTGAGGGCAACTTTAAGTGCAACTTCAAGAATATTTTTAATCGGAGGAAAAATCAGTCCTTTGGATAAGTCTTCATCTGTAATCAGCTCTGAAAGAGCGTGGGAGGCCACTATAAACATTTCGTCCGATACTCTTTTGGCTTGGGTTGCTAATACGGCAAGTCCGATTGCAGGGAAAATGAAAACGTTATTGCCCTGCCCCGGGTAATATGTCTTGCCTTTGAGCTCCACCGGCTCAAACGGGCTTCCGCTTGCGAAAATTGCCCTTCCATCGGACCATTTGTATGCTTCCTCGGCAGTGCATTCCGAATGCGATGTGGGGTTTGAGCAGGCAAATATTATCGGCTTTTTGTTTAGCTCAGACATTGCTTCAATTATTTTCTGATTAAAGGCGCTTTTGATTGTACTTACTCCAATAATTGCCGTGGGTTTAATTAAATGTATTGCCTCAAGGAAGTCGCTAACAAACTCATAATCCCTTGCAAAAGGCAGCTTGTAATCCGCCAAATCATTGCGTGATTTAGTAACAAGCCCGTGTCTATCGAAAAGCCAGAACTTATTGTATGCCTCTTCTCTGCTTAAGCCGTACTGCATAATTACTTTTGCAAGCAAATCAGCAATACCAACGGCTGCAGCACCGGCACCGAGGAACAGGAAACGATGCTCACCTATTGGAACACCCGAAAAACGAGCCGCGGTGAGAAAACCAGCATTGATAACGCTTGCAGTGCCCTGAATATCATCATTAAAAGTGCAAACGGAGTCTTTGTACTTGTGTAAAATTCTGATAGCATCTGAGCCGGCGAAGTCCTCCCACTGAATACAGATTTTAGGGAATACTTCGTTAATCGCTTTGACAAATGCATCGATGAAATCGTCAAATTCCCTTCCGCGAATTCTTTTTGTTTTCAGTCCGGGATAAAGCGGGTCGTTAAGCAGTTCATCATTGTTTGTTCCCAGGTCAAGCACTATTGGCAGAGTGTATTCCGGTGGAACGCATGCACAGGCAGTGTAAAGACAAAGCTTGCCAATACAAATGCCGATTCCCGAAACGCCGAGGTCACCAAGACCCAAAACACGCTCACCGTCTGTAACCACTGTGAAACGGACATCTTTCTGGGGCCAGTTTTTAAGGATTTCTTTAATGTTATCTTTATCTTTAATCGATACATACATCCCGCGCGGACGTCTTAAGATGTGTCCGAAATGCATACACGCCTCTCCGACTGTCAGAGTATATACAAGCGGCATAAATTTCACGGGGTCATTCATTATCGTTTTGTAGAACAGCGTTTCGTTGTTATCCAGCAGCTGAAGGAGGTAAACGTATTTATTTATCGGCTGAGCGAAATGGTCGACCTGCTCGTTGATTCTCAGAAGCTGGGTTTCTATTGTTTCAACTGTGGTGGGCAGCAGTCCGTGTAACCTGTATTTGTTGCGTTCTTTAAGAGAGAATGCAGTTCCTTTGTTTTTGTGAGGGTCCTGCAATAGGGTATAACCTGTTTCTTCCATGGCTTTCTATATAAGTGTTATTCAAAATAAGCAGCTCTTTTATGTAGAAAGGCGGACTATTGAGTCAACTGCAATATATGTTTATATGTTTTTAAGTTAAATGATAATTTTCCTCCATATTAGTTTATGTAAAGAGTGATTTTGGTAAATTTAAGCCTGACAAGGCATAAATTGCAAAGCTTACAAATATTTCAAATTTACTTATTTATTGTCTGTCCATTCATTTATGTTTAGAATATAAGAAGGATGATAAAGCCCTGTTGGAGCGTAATATTCATCCCTTACATATTTAAATCCAAGCTTTTTTAAAATATTTTTAGATGGTTCGTTTTTGGGGTTATGCCCCGCATACAAAGCTTTAAGATTAAGCTTTGTAAAAGCATAATCAATTGCCGCCAATGCTGATTCGTAAGCATACCCTTTTCTCCAATGATGCGAACAAATGTGAAAACCGATTTCATAAATTCCGTTATCAATGTCATACGGTCTCAATCCGCAGCACCCCACGAAATCACCAGTTTCAAGCAGAAATATCGGCCAATACTGGACACCGTATTTTTTTTGGCCATCGATTTCGTTTGAAAGACGCTCCCTGACATCTTCTTCGGTTAATTTGCCGCGTGAATCGATTAGCCTAGTAACATCGTAATCACCCCACATCTTAAATGCAGATTCAAAATCCTCTTCATTCCACGTTCTGAAACCCAAGCGTTTGCTTGTTAAAAAATACAGCATTTTATTTGTTATTTTTTTTTATGCAGTTTTACTTTTTTTCTTAACAAACCAAGCAAGCCACAAGCTTGTAATTGCCCATCCGAGCGTTAAATCGATTACCTCGGCTTTTACAAAGCTCCACGGATAGCTCCACCAGTTCATATCGTCAAGAACACCCTGCGATAAGGTAAAAAGCCCAAATGAAAAAGCAGCGAGAAATCTTGTTCCAAATGAAGAGAAGTTTCCGTAATAAACAATCATTGATGCAATAAGGCATGCTATTAGCGAGTAAAGAAATCCGATTAGAATGTAGCCTGCTTCCATCCCCATCATGCTTTTATGGTAGAATACCATAGCCCAGGGTTTGCCTATATTTTGCTCATGCAGCTTTTGCTCCTCTTCTTTGTAATTTGGCTGGCTTGGGTCGACCATTGGCATCATATACAACCCCTCTTCTCCGAGTGATTGGCTTAGGTAGTTGAGTATTTCACCTCCTTTGGGTGTATATGTGCCGGGAGTGCCGTGCAGGCCGCCCATCCATGCCGCTGTTTGGTAGAGAAAATAAATAACTGCAGCAACAATTGTTCCGATAATTATTTTTTTCATGATTTTTAATAATTGTGCCCCTTTTCAGGGAACGAGTTTATTAATTTGGTTAATTTGATAATTGTTATTTTCCCTGCATCCATTTATACCACAGTCCCTCGAGGGAAATTTTTTCAGGCATTTTGATTCCGTTTTGCTTTAAGGCAAGCATTATCGAACCCCTGTGGTGCGATTCATGAGAAATTAAATAGCCCATCCATCTAACCGGATTTCCGCCGAACATCCTGATTTTCGATTTGCCTTCTACCGACTGCCTTATGAAGGTTGCAACATCTTTGCCAGATGACTTAAACATTTTCTTTAGCTCTGCTTTGCTAAAGGAGGCGTTTTTGGGTTTGGGTAGAGATTTAGGTCTTTTGCCTGTTTTATGGTAATAAAGCCAGCCCTCCCTAACCCGGTACATGTGTGCAAGCTGCTCCATTACGGTTCTGCCTTTGGAGCCGTGCGGAAGAGCCTGAAATCCTTTTGTCGGAATAGCTCCAATTAATGAAAAATTAATATTATTGTGAGCGTTCCATGTCTGTATAATTTGTTTTGAGTATTCTCTCACTGCTTTCTTTTTAGCATTTAGAGATATGCCCTGGGGCAGCTGTCTTTCATAACAGAAACGTAAAATTATAAATCATTTCCCGTTATTTCAATTACTTACATTTTATTCGACGTATGGCTGTGAACAATTTTCCAGTCGTTGTTTCTTTTGGCAAAAATTGTTGTTTCAATTGCATAAACGATTATTTTTTTCCCGCTTTCAAATCCTGTAAATTCAGCCTTGTATCGTGCAACGGCTAAGCTTTCATCGGTTGAGTCGGAAACAGTTAAATCAGAAATTTTATAACCCCTTCCGCTCCACGGATTTTTGCTTAAATAATCGACGAATTTTTCCTTGTTTTGTATTATGCAATTATCTGTGAAGTATGTAAAGTCTTCGTTAAGATGTGAGCCGAATTTACCCCAATTTCTGTTGTTAAATGCTTCAAAATATTTTTTAAGCTCAATTTCTATTTGCTGTGTTATATTCATCTTGCAATATATAAATATTGGTTTGAAAATGATTTATCTTTAATTTCTCCCATTTTTTAACGATTTTTGGTTTATTCAGATAATTTATGCTTAAATCTTTATCAAAAATTACAAGAAAAGTAACAACAAAGCTAAATAACACTTCAAACAACGGGCAAATCATAGCGCTCGGCGGCGGGGGATTTTCTGACCCGGGGGATAATCTGCTGTTGGATGAGTATATCCTGCTTCAGACAAATAAATCCAAGCCCAAGGTTTTATTTTTACCTACGGCAGGCGGTGACCACGAGGACTACATAGGGAAGTTTTACCGTGCATATAAAAAGTTTAACTGCAAACCTGTGCATTTATCACTTTCCAAAAAACTTGTGCCGTATAAAAAGCTTGAGCAGCTGGTTTTAAGCCAGGATATGATTTTCACGGGCGGGGGAAGTCCCCGTTTTTTAATGCAGGTTTGGCGTAAGTCTGGACTTGATAAAATAATTAAAAAAGCGTGGAAACAGGGCATAGTGCTTGCCGGTATGAGCGCAGGGGCAATCTGCTGGTATGAAGACGGATTTAAAAATCCAAAGGATGACATTTGGCGGAGAATAAGCTGCCTCGGATTTCTTGAAGGTAGCTTTTGCCCCCATTACGATAAGCGGGGTGAGCTGAGAAAAGCTTACAGGAAAATGATTTCATCCGGCGAGATTTCACCCGGTTACGGAGTCGAAGACGGAGTTGCTCTGCATTACATCGGAACGGAATTGAAGTATGTTGTATCAAGTGTGACGAGTGCAAAAGCATTTTATATGAGGAAGTCAGGTTTTAGAGTTACCGAAAAGGAAATTAGCCCTACTTATCTTGGAATTTTAAATGAAGCAAAGGTGAATGAAGCAAAAGGAAATGAAGCAAAAGTAAATGAAGCAAGAGAAGAAAAATCTGAAAAAGAAAGTCATACCAATGATTCGATTAACATAGTAAAAGAGTATATTAAAAAAATCAATGAACACGATGTCGAAGCAATTGTAAATATGATGAGCGAAGACCATACATTTATCGATTCACTCGGCATAAACACAAACGGCAGGGAAAACATGCGGGCTGCATGGGATACTTATTTAACATTTTTTCCGGATTATACAGTTCAAATTAGGGACATAATCAGCAAAAACGGAATGGTGGCAGTCTTCGGAACTGCAAAGGGAACACTTGCAACGGGAGGCAGGCTATTGGATGAAAATAAATTCGAAATTCCCGCCTCATGGACGGCTGTAGTTAAAGATGGAAAAATTGCCAAATGGCGCGTTTACGCCGATAACGAGCCTGTGAGAAAATTGATTGAAAAATACAGCAAATCTTAATTTGATTACCCAAACCGATAAACCCATTCAGCAAGCCAATAGCACCCTGCAGAAGGTTGTTACCTATTATGAAGATACCGGGCTTGATTACGGCGAATGGAGCAAAGAGTTTAATATGCATTTTGGCTACTACCGCCTCTGGATGAATCCCTTTAAGCGCGAGCCGATGCTTGAGGAAATGAACCGGCAGGTCTTTAACCACCTTAAGCTGAACGAAGACGATAAAGTGATTTACGATTTAGGCTGCGGACTTGCCGCACCATGCCGCTCGTTTATAAAAAAATGTCCTAATAAAAAAATTAAAGGCATTACAATTGTCAATTGGCAGGTTGAAAAGGCAAAAGAACTTAATAACGCTGTGGGACTCGATTCAAGTATTGAGCTGATACTCGGCGACTATACCGAGCTGCCGTTTGCGGATAATTCCGCCGATGCCCTTTACGCGCTTGAAAGCTGCTGTCATACTAAAGGACTCGATAAAGCTCCCTTTGTAAATGAAATGATGCGCGTTCTTAAGCCCGGGAAAAGATTTGTTATAGTAGACGGATTTATAAAAAAAGAACCCGAATCATTCGGAGCACTGCTCGGTTACTGCTACAAAGAAATCTGTAAGGGCTGGGCGCTGCCTTCGTTTCCGCATATCGGGCTTTTCACAGGAGCAATTAAAAAGTTTGGCGGTGAGAAAATCCAGGTAAAGGATTTTTCCTTTCGCATAGCACCGACTGCAATGCAATCACCTTTTGCTGTTGTTTGGTTTTTGATAAAAAAACTTTTTCAGGGAGAAAAGCTTAATCCAGTTCGGCTTGGACACTTGAAATCATGCCTGCTTGGGTTTGTGCTGGGGATGCACCGCAGAAGCTTCGCTTATTGTCTGATAACAGGAATAAAAAAATAAATATACTCCTATGAAAAAAATTTTAATAATTTTATTTCTCCCTGTATTGGCATACTCTGCGGGTAATGACTCATTGGTTGGCGTTTGGCAGGATATGAATATAGTCGGTTCCGGCTGGTCAAACAGCTATCTGTTTTTCAATGACGGCAGCTTTAAGTTTTTTTTCAGCCAGATGGATTGCTCAAAGCGCATGGTATCTTATTCCGGCAAGTGGCAAGTAAGCGGAGAAGCTCTGCTGCTTGCAGTAGGCGAGAGAGTAATTGTTGAAGGGGGAATTATGGTTAAATCTACCGGCTCCTGTGCGAGCGATTCAACTATTGAGGGAGGCATTGAAAGAAAAATAGAAGTCTCTCCCCCTGAGCAGATTGAGTATGCTGTTTCACGAATTTACAAGGAAAGTGATAATGATATTCAAAGAGATGTGGTTTATATAGATATGGTTAAGTTCTGGAAATTTTCTGATGACCCAAATGATTTACTAAACCAGTTTGAAGGCAAATGAAAGCTGTTAAGGTAGACGTAAATAACGTAGCGGATTTTATTGCCTATTGCAGGAAATGTGCTGCTGAGCAGGATGAATCGAATGTTCCCGAAGATGATTACCTGCCGAGGGAGGATGAGCCGGCATATTTGCTTTTAGAGAGCAATGGAGATGTAATAGGCGCCGCTGCTATAATGCTTCACAGAGAATATGTTGAAGCTAAAAAAGCAAGGTTCAGAATCTTCCATTGTATTAATAAGAGTTATAATAATTATAAAGCTCTTTTAGATGAAATCTTAAATCAATCAAACGGGGTAGATTTTGTTTATTGCTTTATTACGGAAGGAAAAAGTGATGTTCGCACAATATGGGAAAAGCTTGGCTTTACTGTATGGAGATATTCATGGGTACTCGAGAGGGGCGTGCATAAAATAAATCGATTTGAGTTCCCGGAAGGATGCTCCGTTAAAACATTAGCCGAAGGAAAAGATGAACGGGCGTGGTGTGATGTTAACAATGAAGCTTTTGCAAATATGCTCGGACACACGCATTTAAGACCTGAAAAAATTACCGAGTGGATGAAACAGGATTCATACATTGCAGGGGGAATGAAAATGCTTTGGCATAATGATAAGCCGATAGGGACAATCGCCTTAATCAAAGAAACTGTTAATGATGAAAGTGTAATTTTTATTGAAGGACTGTCAATATTGAACGCTTACCAGGGCAGGGGACTTGGCAGGAATTTGCTGCGGTACGGCATAGACTTCGCTAAAAATTACGGCGTGAACAAAGTAATGCTAAGCGTAAACGCTGAAAATGAATCCGCTGCTAAATTATACTTTGATGAAGGATTTAAAAAACACGAAATCTACATTTGTTATCATAAAACCGTAAACCAAAAAAATTAAATAAATTGAAACTCTTTTTGTTTTTTTAGGTTTATATTGATATTAATTCCGTAAAATTTAACTTCAATAAAGCCCATGAAAACATTAACTTTTTCAATTTTTGTTTTATTTTTAATTATGAGCATTGCCCGCTCACAGGATAAGAAATGCATTGAAGATTGCTGCGAGACTTCTTCTGCCGGAGATATCACCGCGCCTAATATAATGGCTTCATTCGGAAATGATGAAGATTTCCGCATCGCTCATCCAACTCCTGTTCCCTTTAAGCTCACTGACGGTAAAGGCAAGATGATTACATATAAAACTTCTGACGGGAAGGATGCAAACGGATATGAAATTAAATCAGAAATCTCGACAAACAACTGGGTATTTGTAATTCACGAATGGTACGGACTTAATGACTATATAAAAAAGGAGTCCGAAGAAATTTTTACGTCTCTAGGCAATGTAAACGTTCTCGCGCTTGATTTGTACGACGGCAAGGTTGCCGCAAACAGTGAGGAGGCATCTAAGTATGTTCAGACGGTTGAAAATACACGCGCTGTAAACATTATAAACGGTGCAAGAGATTATGCCGGGCCGGGGGCGGTATTTGCAACCATTGGCTGGTGTTTCGGCGGTTCATGGTCTAATCAAACCGCAATTGAGCTTGGTGAGAGATGCGCTGCCTGCGTAATATATTACGGTATGCCTGAACAAAATACCGAGCGGCTTGCAATGCTTAAAGCCCCCGTGCTTGGAATATTTGCAAAGCAGGATAAGAGAATTACTACTGAAGTTGCCGATAAATTTGAGGAGAACTTAAAAAGCTTAAACATTCCCGTTTCATTATATCACTATGATGCTGTTCACGGATTTGCAAATCCAAGCAATCCGAAGCATGACTCCGATGCCACAAAAGACGCGAAAGAAAAGACCTACGCGTTTTTGAAGGAGAAGTTGAAATAGCATGCATTGCGAGTGAGCGTAAGCGACCGAAGCAATCTTAAAGTTTTAAACAGCAAAGGCGACCTTTAAAGTCGCCTTATATGCAAGTATTTGTTAAGTAAAGTTATTCTTTTGGCGGAGCAAAGGTTCTTTGGGCAAATTCCTGGTCAAGTATTAATAGCCCCTCGCCCTGTCCTTTTATAATCTGCATTTTGGCAAGCGCCTTGCCTGCTAGCGATTCTTCCTCCACCTGCTCATCGATATACCATCTTAAAAAGCTGTTTACAGCGTGGTCGTTTTCGCTGATTGCCTCGTCCATCAGCTTGTTTATTGCCTTTGTAACCTTCTTTTCGTGCTCAAGCGCGGTTTCAAAAACCGATAAAGGCGATTTAAACTCCGTATTAGGTTTTGCAATCTGCTGCAGGTCAGCCTTGCCGCCTTTATCTAAAATGAAATGGAAAATCTTCATTGCGTGAAAATGCTCTTCCTGCGACTGCACATGAAAATAGTTTGCAAAACCGTCGAGGTTCATTGAGTGAAAATAAGCCGCCATTGAAAGATACTCGTATTCGGCGAAAAATTCGCTGTTCATCTGCGTATTCAGCTCGTTTTGAAGCTTTTCCGAAAGCATTAGTAACTCCTTTTTTGTGATTTATTTATAATAAAATTAGCAATAATATAAATGAGTTTAAATCTAAAAATGTTTCACTCCACTCAATCACTCAAAACTTAATAAACTCAACAAACTCAATGAACTCTATGAACTCAACGAACTCAATAAACTCTAATATCCTCTTATTTTATTAATCAACCGCCGGTCTTTCTTTGTCGGTCTGCCGATACCCTTGAACTTGCTTTGGTATGATACGAAACGCTCGGTTTTAAGCTTATCAAGCTCTTCGGGTGGAGTGATATCGCAGGCAAAGTTTTTTACCCGTGCGGCTGATACGCGCTTATCCAAAAGGGCAATGACCTGGTATGTACGCTTAATATACCTTTGCTGAACAGTTATAACGTCACCCGTTTTTACATGGTAGGATGGCTTAACCCTTTCGCCTGCGATTTTCACTTTGCCGCCGTCGCATGCCTCAGCGGCAAGGGAGCGTGACTTAAACACTCTCACACACCACAGCCATTTATCTATTCGGATTTGGTTCATTATGCTGAAAAACAAAACCCCTTTTTACAGGGGTTGAAAAGGTTTTATTATTTTTTAGGTTTGCTATTTGTTAATTTCGTTTACTTCGAATTCTATTTTGTACCCAAGCTGCTGCAGAAATGACTCGCAGTCTTCAAGAGTAAGTCCAAATGCGCGAACGTCTGATACTCCGAGCAATGCGGTAATATTTTTCAAAATTTGTTCGTCTTTGCTTTCGAACTCATGTTCCATAATAGCATTTTCAGCCCAGCTT
This sequence comes from Chlorobiota bacterium, assembly GCA_022616535.1. Taxonomy (GTDB): domain Bacteria; phylum Bacteroidota; class Ignavibacteria; order Tepidaquicellales; family OLB5; genus JAKEEM01. The sequence goes on from JAKEEM010000044.1 coordinate 18,928, forward strand.
ACAAGTTCTGCAAGTGTTATTTTGTGATAAAGATAGTCCTTTATCTTTTCTGCTAATATTTTACGTGTTATTTTCATAATATTTTTTTATGGCCTTTATCAACCGGATATTTTTCATGAATTTCTATCAGTTCACCATTTTCATTGTAAATTTCCTGATAGAACTTTAAAGTTTCCTCATCTTTATTAACTATTTTAGCATATCTTGCTTTCCACCCGCTTTTACTAAAAACATCGTACCAGTATTTTCTTTGATTATCCTCAATTTCTACCCAATTTTCAAACTTTCTTTCGTTTTGCTCTCTTTTACCCACAGTTACATTCTGAAAATAACTGAATAATTCATAATTCTCAATTCATAATTACTAATTGATGCTAAGCTAGTGTGTTTCAAGGGGATTTGGGTGAGGAAACATTAATCCTTTAATGACGTATTATATCTCTCTAAATTTTGTATTTTAAATTAATTAGATTCTTTACGGCGTTTCCCACGTTGTTGGTGTTGCCTGACTACTGGCACGGCCCGGCGGTGTGCCCCGCCTGAGTCGGGGTAAACTCCGCCGAACCCTCACCAACAACAAAGCTAAAAATAACTTTTCCACCCTCACCACGCATATCCAACATTTTCTCCATTGACTTTTCTCTTTTTTACCACTATATTAAAGTAAGTAATTTAGCAGTGTTACTGCTGCCAATGCAAAGACCCCCTCTTAGTCTCCCCTTAGTAAGGGGGAGATGTCGTAAGACAGAAGGGGTCTGAAGGAGTTAAAAATTTTTAAAATTTAACCAAAAACTGAGCCTGCCTATGGCATGGTTTCACCCTGCGTTTTCAAAAAAGCCAAATGCATTTAGATTTAACCATATTTTTCATCTACTTCCAAAGTGACAAAATATCAAAATATCAACATATTAAAAATACGCTGAAATTAAAGTTTTTAAATTACCAACTTTACATAATATCGGATTTGGAACACGGTTTTTTTTCTGCCGTGTTGCTTTTTGCTCAATACAGCGTAATTTTCGAACTGACATTCTGCCCTGTTATTTTTGATGAAAACAGGACGGAATTAAGGTGTGCTTTCTAAATTGAATGAAACCATTAATAAAGGTAAATTTGTATTACATTTATGGATTCCCGCTTTCGCCTGCCTGCTGCAGGCAGACGGGAATGACAAAAGAATGGAAATATCCGGTAACATAGTCGATGTTTTAAACCGTAAGCTCTTTGCAGGGCGTGTAACTGTTGAAAGCGGAAGGATAGCGTCTATTGAGAGAAGCGGTAATTATATGGATCCTTCGCTGGCGCTCAGGATGACAGGCGATTACATTCTCCCCGGCTTTGTTGATGCGCACGTGCATATCGAAAGCTCTATGCTTGTTCCGTCTGAATTTGCGCGGCTTGCCGTAACACACGGCACAGTCGCCGCCGTAAGCGACCCCCATGAAATAGCCAACGTGCTCGGTGTCAAAGGAATCCGCTATATGATTGAAAACGGCAAAAAGGCGCCGTTTAAGTTTTACTTTGGCGCCTCCTCCTGCGTGCCTGCTACGAATTTTGAAACTGCGGGAGCCGAAATCGGGCTGGGTGAAATCCGCGAACTTTTCGAAAAGGACGGGCTAAAATACTTGAGCGAAATGATGAACTATCCCGGCGTGCTGAACCGTGACCCGCTCGTTATGGAAAAAATCAATATTGCGCACTCGCTAAACAGACCTGTTGACGGACACGCGCCGGGTCTAAGAGGTGATGACGCCAAACGGTATATCGAAGCGGGCATTGCCACCGACCATGAATGCTTTACTCTGCAAGAGGCGTTGGATAAGCTTAAATACGGAATGAAGATTTTAATCCGCGAGGGTTCAGCAGCAAAGAATTATGAGGCACTCCACACGTTGATTAGAGATTATCCCAATATGGTAATGTACTGCAGTGATGACAAGCACCCTAATGACTTAGTCACAGGGCAGATTGACCAGATTGTCTCACGCTCCGTTGCAAAAGGATATGAGCTATTCGATGTGCTCGGGGCTGCGTGCGTCAATCCCGTTAAACATTATTCGCTTGATGTCGGTTTGCTTCAAGTTGGTGACCCGGCGGATTTTATTGTAGTAAATAATTTAACGGATTTTAAAGTTAAGCAGACTTACATGAACGGTCAGCTTGTTGCAGAAAACGGGGAAACTCTGATTAAAAGAGTCGAAGCTGAAATTGTTAATAACTTCAACACATCAAGAAAACAGCCAAAAGATTTTGAAATCGAAGTCGAAAAAGACAGCACTCCCTTGTTAAGGGTAATCGAAGCACTTGACGGTCAGCTTATAACACGCGAGCTTCATGAGCCGGGCAAGCTGTGGAATGCTCGGCTTGTCTCCAATACGGCAAATGATGTTCTTAAGCTTGCAGTTGTTGGGCGTTACGGCAGCTCAAAACCAGCCATTGCGTTCATTCGCAATTTTGGGCTTAAGAAAGGAGCAATTGCTTCCTGCGTTGCGCATGACTCGCATAACATTATTTCTGTTGGTGTAAGCGATGAAGATATTTGTAATGCGGTAAACGGAATAATAGATAACAGTGGGGGAATTTCTGTTGCATCAGGCGGCGATGTTGAAGTTCTTCCATTACCGGTTGCCGGTATCATGACAAATGATGATGGCTATAAAGTCGCGGAACAATATACTAAACTTGATGCCAAAGCAAAGGAGCTTGGCACAACGCTCCACGCTCCGTTTATGACGCTTTCGTTTATGGCGCTGCTGGTAATACCGCAGCTGAAGCTCAGCGATAAGGGTCTTTTTGACGGCAAAAAGTTTGAATTTGTTGACTTGTTTGTTGAGTAATGGAGGGGGCTCTGCAAAAAATTAAAATAGATAACAAAGAATTTGAAATAAGAAAATTTGATAAAAAAAAAGATTCAGTATCTGAATTGACGGAGCTTTTGCACCGTTCATACAAACGATTGGCTGATATGGGCTTAAGGTTTGTAGCAACTCACCAAAATGAGGAGTATACAGAAAAGTATATGGAGAATGGGGAGTGTTTTATTCTGACCTGCGGAGATAAAATGATAGGAACAATTTTCTATTATACAAGAAATTGGGATGATATTCCCGAAGTTATGAAGCGTGATGACGCGGTTTTGTTCGGTAAATTTGCTGTTTTGCCTGAGTATCAAAATATCGGACTCGGAACCAAGCTCATGGATTTTATTGAATCTCACGCTGTTGAAAACGGAAAAAATGAAATCGTCCTGGATACATCAGACAAGGCGCAGCATTTGATTGATTATTATTCTAAACGCGGATACAAATTCGTTCAGTACTGGCAGTGGCCTGATGTAAATTACAGAAGCGTCGTAATGATTAAAAAATTAACTTAAGTTTAATGTATATTCCAAAACATTTTGAGGAAAACGATAGAAAGAAGCTCGTTGAGTTTATGAAGGAGTATAATTTTGCGACGCTGGTTAATACTGCAAAGAAAAGATACTGGGCGACTCATTTGCCGTTTTTGATTTTTGAGGAAGGTGATAATATTATTTTAAGAGCTCATATAGCAAAGGCAAATCCCCAATGGACAAATTTTAAAAAAAGCGAGGAAGTACTTGTGATATTTCACCAACCGCATTCGTATATATCGCCTTCATTATACGAAAACAAAGTGAGCGTTCCGACATGGAATTATATAGCTGTTCACGCTTACGGCGTGCCTGAGATTCTTCCATCGGTTGAGCAAAGAATCGACCTTCTTCAGGAAACATTTAAAGTGTTTGAGGCAAAGTATAAACTGCAATGGGATACACTCCCGGAAGATTATAAAAATGATTTGCTGAGCGGAATTGTTGCCTTTGAGATAAAGGTGACAAATCTTGAGGGCAAGTTTAAGCTGAGCCAGAACCGTACCGAAGAGGACAGAGAGCGAATTATAGCGCACCTGAGTGCAAATGACGAAAAGGTGAGGTATGATATTGCAAAATTCATGAGTGAAATCAAAGGCGCGAAATAAATCATAAATATATAAAAATACAGGTATTTAAGAGGCAATTGCTCTAACGTGTTCTTGGTATTCCTTAATAAAAATTATTAAAGTATTTTGCTAAATTAATTATAACATAAATATGGGTAAACATAATAAGCCCAAAACTGTTTTTGCTTCTTCCAATAATTCAATTATTTCAGTTGCGAAATCTTTATTAAGCGATGCCGGCATAGTTTACGAATTAAACAATGACGGAATGGTCCAGATTCAGGTAAGCGGCGACGAAGACGTTATCAGGGCGAGAAAAATTCTTCTTGATTTGGAAGAGCTTGATTTTAAAGACGAAAGATAAGTTTAGCTTCAAAAGTATTTATTAATTTGAGCGGAGTAAGTTTTTACTCCGCTTTTTATTTATAGGTATGAAAAAAATTTTGATATTAGGCGGTACGGGATTTGTGGGGAGAATTTCTGACTGAAGAGTTAATCAAAGCAGGAAATCACCCCGTTCTATTTAACCGCGGAAAAAGGAATCCGGACTTATTCCCTGAGCTTAGGAGAATCACTGGCGACCGGTTGACCAGTGACTTAAAGCAAATCGCGAATCAAAGTTGGGATGTTGTTGTAGATTTCAGCTGTATGTTCCCGGATAACCTTGAAGAAATTATTGTGATGCTGAGAGGAAAAGTCAGTAGATATATTTTTGTATCTACTGCAAGTGTTTACCCGTTTGATAATGCTGAGCTTTGGAAATCACCTGTTAATGAAAATACAGAAACTTTACCCTGCACTCCTGAACAAAGAGCCGATAAAGACATGATTTCAAGCTATGGAGAAAAGAAAGCCGAGTGCGAAAGAGTTCTTCTTGACAAAGATTGGCTCGATTCGATTATTTTCAGACCAGCATTAATTTACGGCAGGTATGACCCGACTGACAGGTTTTATTACTGGCTTTATAAGGTTAAAACTCAGAATGAAATATTAATACCTGATGAAGGGAAATTCAAGGCTACAAATACTTACTCTGAAGATTTTGCTAAGCTTATTCAGTCAACTGTATCCATAGAGCGACATAATAAAGTTTATAATTCGGTAACACATTTACCTGTCAGCTTAAAGAAATATCTTGAAATTACAGCCAAGCTTTTAAACAAAACACCCAAGTTTATAAGCGCTGACTGGCAATTTTTGGAAGAAAACAAAGTTGAACAGTGGGCTGATTTACCTTTGACTCTGAAGGGAATGGATCTCGTTTTAGATAATTCAAACCTCATTGCTGACTTTCCGGTAACTTTTCAAAGCTTCGAAAACAGCATTAAGGGCTGTATTGATTATTACTCATCCCTCGGCTGGCCGCAGCCGAAATACGGCTTAAACCCCTTGAAAGAAAGGGAATTATTGAAGAAAATTAGCTGAAAATTTGAATATAAAACCCTTGACAAACAATATATTATAATTTAACTTTGTAATACAAAGTTCTTTCTAACAAAAAATATGGACAATAAACAGGAGCATTTAAACAATCTGTCTGAAATTCGTTCCTTAATGGAGCGTTCGTCGAGCTTTATTTCACTGAGCGGTTTATCCGGAATATGTGCTGGTATAATCGGAATTGTAACGGCTGTTATTCTTCACAGCAAGCTTGGACCATTTATTGAGCTCGGCAAGGGTGAAGTTTTAACTTCCGAAAAAAGAGACGAATTAATTTTATTTTCAATTCTTGCTTCGCTCATTGCTTTGGTTTTAACCTTTGCACTCACAATTTTTTTTACCTCAAGAAAAGCAAAGAAAAAAGGGCTTCCGGTGTGGGACGGCTCAGCAAAGAGACTCGTGGTAAATCTTTTTATTCCCCTTATTTCCGGCGGTATATTCTGTCTGCTCTTGGTATACCACGGCTTCGACTGGCTTGTGCTTCCCTCAATGCTGGTTTTTTACGGACTTGCTCTGATAAGTGCAAGTAAATATACTCTGAATGAATTACGATGGCTCGGGGCTTCGGAACTGGTTTTGGGACTGCTCGCAGCTTTTTTTCTCCCACAGGCAATAATTTTCTGGGGGCTGGGATTCGGTGTAATGAACATTGTCTACGGTGCGATGATGTATTTTAAGCATGAAAGATGAAGGATATTCTTGTTAACATAAATAAGCTTTTTGAAAGCAAGGTGAGACTCGGAATTATGTCAATACTTGTTGTAAATGAAAGCACGGATTTTAATACATTGAAAGAATATCTCGGAGTTACTGACGGGAATCTTGCAACGCATCTGTCATCGCTTGAAAAAAGTAAATACATAAAAATAAATAAATCATTTATTGGCAAGAAACCGAACACTTCGTATTCGGTTACCGCCGCGGGAA
>JAKEEM010000045.1 GCA_022616535.1 Chlorobiota bacterium
CTCTAACACCACGGGCTACGAAAATTCAGCGTTCGGTATTCAAGCGCTCTACACCAACACCGAGGGCTACCTTAATTCAGCATTCGGGTATGTTTCGCTCTTCTCTAACACCACAGGCAGCAATAACATCGGAATCGGATATAGTGCACAGGTGCCTTCCGGCACATCGGACAATCAGGTGCGTATCGGTAATACAGCTGTCACTTACGCCGGTATACAGGTTGCATGGACTATCACAAGCGACAGACGATGGAAACAAAATATACTGCCTTCCAAACTGGGGCTTGGATTTATTTCAAGGCTTAATCCTGTCTCATACACACGTATTAATGATGAAAGCCAGAAAACCGAATACGGCTTTATTGGCCAGGAGGTGGATTCGCTGCTAAAAGATTATAAAGTTGATAACCCCGGAATGATAACAATCACTGATGAAGGAAACTACGAGCTTCGCTACAACGATTTGCTTGCCCCCATGGTGAAAGCAATCCAGGAGCTAAATGAAGAAAATCAAAATTTAAAAATCAAAAATCAAAATCTTGAGATGCGCTTGGCTAAACTTGAACAATTGATTTTAGAATTAAGTCAGGTTAAGGAAGTAAAATCCGTGGAGAAATAACAGACCCCCACTGTCCGTCAGATGACGGACATCTCCCCCTTAGTAGGGGGGAGACTAAAAGGGGGTCTGTAAGGAGAATATCTTGAAAATATTAATCATCATATCATTAATTCTTGCAGCTCTGATAACAAAATTGTTATACAGCCAGAGCAATATAACCTACGACGCTGGCACTAACATTGAAATACAAACAGGAGCGGATGTTTGCGCGGATGCAATCATTATCAACGGAACATATTCAGGCACGGGGACAATTTGTCAGGGTGCGTTGCCCGTAAGCTTATCATCCTTTATATCCTCGGTTGATAAAAATAATGTTAATCTAAGCTGGGTAACTGAATGGGAAATCAACAATTCAGGATTCAGAATTGAGAGAATGAAAACAATCGAAAACCAGTGGAAGGAAATCTGGTTTGTAGCGGGACACGGAACCACAAATGAACCGAAAAACTACACATTTGAGGATAAGAAACTTCAGACGGCAAATTACAAATACCGCCTGAAACAAATAGATTACAACGGCAACTATGAATATTTCACACTTGAAAATGATGTGGTTGTTGCAAAGCCAAATGAGTATAATATAAGCCAGAATTATCCGAATCCGTCGAACCCAAAATCAAAAATTGATTTTGAACTTGCTGAAACAGGCAAAGTAAGAATAATCCTCTATAATATGCTTGGTCAGGAAGTCATTACTATAGTTAATGAATCACGGGAATCGGGTTATTACACTGTTGATTTCGATGGCTCAAACTTAGCCAGCGGGGTTTATTTTTACCGCATTACAGCCGGGGGAAATTCCCAGAGCTTTACAAAAACACTAAAAATGATTTTAGTAAAATAAAAATACATTACAAACATGAAAAAATTAATTTTAACATTCATTTTTTTATTTGCTTCTATCAACATTTGTGCGCAGATTGGAAATCCTTCAGGCGGAAAAAACCCGCATGACTCACTATTGTTCGACGGGTCACCTGAGGTTTCTATAAAAAAAGGAGGCGATAAGAACTGCGGGTGGAAAGTAAAGCATGTTTGGGGAACAGTAATAGGGACTAGAGACACTGCTATACGTAATGAGCCTAATGAATGCGATGACATGAAAGAGGAGTTTGTAAGGGATGTTGTGAGCCAAGTAAGAAGCCCTTTGAAAGAGGGGGATGAAATTTACGATAATGATAATCTCGAAATGAGGGGAGAGGCTTTTATCCAGTTAGAGATGGGCTATCCCAAAATCAATACCTCAGAGACTCGCTTACCCGAGAATTACCCGGGCTTCTTGATAATTACGGTGAAATGCAAAAATTTTAAAGTTCCTTCTTGTGGACCTGATACCCGGTGGGATTATAGAAACGGATCTGCTCCAGTTTGGTGGGAAATGAAAACGTTGGAAAAAAAATATGGACCTAAGTTTTTGTTCAATGCAATTAAAAGCTATAGTATTCAAACCGACCAGTGTATAATTAAAAACAACGGAACAATATATAGTTTGGAACAAACTGAAACCGACGATATCATTAAAGTTTATGAGGGTTCAGTTGAAATTACGCAAATCCAGGCGGATACGAGCAATTTAGGCGGACTAATGAAATTACAAGAGGATTATAAAAACGGAAAAATATCAACTGAAGAGATGGTAAAAAAAACAATTGAGCTGCAGGCTCAGATTAATGAACAAAACAAATACACATCAAAACCTCTTACTGTTGAGGCAGGTTATCAGCTTACTGTAAGCGGTGGAAAAATAGGTGAGGTAGTTCCAGTCTCTGCGGATGATGATAAATGGTGGGATAAATAGGAAGAATAGAAACCTCTTGTTTTAAAATGGCGAAAAAGCTGGTTTTGGTTAAATAAATCAAAATTTCTCTCGAAATACCCTAAATCGTCCTTGCATTTTTCCTTGACTTATTTAAATTAATAACGTTATTTGTATAAAAATACGAGGGAATTATAGCAAAACTTCTTCTGTTTAACTTTTTATCTTAATCAAATTGCTTAAAAAAATGCAAAATTCAATCAACCCACCGCATTCATCAAGCGGAAGAAGTCTTTTAGCAGTTCTTTTAATCCTTTCATCCATTAACATTTTTGCTCAGGGTTCAGGAAACAAATACGCAGGCGAGTTTCTCGCAATCGGCGTGGGCGGCAGACCCCTTGGTATGGGCGGCGCTTTTGTCTCACTTGTAAATGATGTAACAGCAGGATACTGGAACCCCGGGGCGCTTTCACTGCTCAACTACCCGCAGTTTTCACTGATGCATGACGAGCGTTTCGGAAACCTTGTTAATTATGATTACGGCTCGGTTGCAATTCCCTGGGGCGTTAATTCATCGCTCGGCTTAAGCGTCATTAGGCTCGGAGTGGACGACGTGCCCAATACAAAAAATGCGTTAATCGATTTGAACAACAACGGGTATTTCGATAACGGCGACAGGTTGGACTACAGCAAGATAAGTTTTTTCAACGCTGCTGACTGGGCTTTTATAGCAACGTTTTCAAAGAAACAAAGTGATAAATTTTCATACGGAGTAAACCTCAAGGTAATTTCAAGAAGCATTGATGATGGCTCAGCGTGGGGAATTGGATTTGACGTTGGAGCAATTTACAGCATTACACCAAAGTTCAGAGTCGGTGCAAACCTGATGGACCTAACCACAACGCTTCTTGCGTGGAATACAGGCAGGAAAGAGCTGATTACACCAACTGCAAAAGTCGGAAGCTCGTATGATATTGAAATTTTTAAGACAAGCAGAATCACCCCAGCCGTGGATTTCGACGTAAGGTTCGAAAACAGACGCTTTGCGTCTCTTGTAAGCGCGGGCCCGGTGAGCTTCGATATGCACGCGGGACTTGAATACGGGTTTAAAGATTTGTTTGCCATAAGAGCAGGGTACAATGATGTTAAACAGCTTACATTCGGTGCAGGGGTAAAGCTGCCGAAATTAAATCTGGATTATTCATTTGCAAAGTTCGATGCCGACGACCAGCTTGGGAACACGCACAGGATTTCGGTTATGTTTACTCTTGAAGACGAAAAATTCCGGAGAAAAGGGCAATAATCATTTTTTTAAATAGAGTTTAATTTTTAGCGTCCCGTAAATTAAAAAGCGGGGCGTTTTTGTTTAGTATGGAAATTAAACGATACCAAAAAATAATTTACACTATTGTTTTAGCCGTATCGCTAATATGGTGCGGAGGAATTCTGGTTGCCCCGCTTTGGGCAGTTGAATCAGGTTTTAAGCAAAGCTTGTCCGATGGTTTTTATTCATTTTATTCCTCATCATGCCACCAGCTTGATGAGCGGTCATTCCACTTGAATGAATATAAATTCGGTGTCTGCTCAAGGTGCACGTCTATTTATTTCGGATTTTTGTTTGGTATAATATTGTATCCGTTTATCAGAAAGCTTAATAATATTGAGTTGCCTTCTTTGTTATATTTATTCATCGGAGTTGTTTTAATGGTTATCGATGTCGGTCTTGATATTGCAGGTGTTGTTAAGAATTCATTTATCACAAGGGAAATTAGCGGCTCAATATTGGGAGCTATACTTCCTTTTTACATAATTCCGGGTATAATAAGGGTTTTTTATGAGTTTTTTACTCCACCGAACCTGCCTGCAGCAGGCGGGAGTAATACCAAAAAAGTAATTCCTAGAAAATAAATGAAACATCCGGGCCAGCTTACATCGGTTTTAATAGCTACAGCAATTATGGTATTTACTTCAATAATACCTGTGCTGAATTTTATAAACCTCGTTTGCTGTGCGGGAATAATTTTGGGCGGCGCAGCGGGGACGTTCTACTATGCAAAACAGCTTGAAAAGACCGGACAGGCTGTACAGAACAAAGACGGCTTAATGATTGGTCTGCTTTCGGGAATAATTTCTGCAATTTTATATGTAATACTTTCAACTCTTATATTAATGGTTTCAAAACAAAATCCGGTGGAGCTTTTATATAAAATCGTTGACGAATACGGAATAGCAATACCTCCTGAATCCGAAAAGATGTTAAGAGATGTTTACGATGAATACGCAAGGCAGGGTTTCAGCTTTATGATGATTGGCATAGAGCTGTTTGTCAGAATCATAAGCCACACGATTTTCGGTCCCATCGGGGGACTCATCGCCGCATCGGTTTTCAATAAAAGAAAAAATGCTCTCAAGCAATAGGTTTTATTCTGTTGTCCAGGCTTCAACAAAGGAAAGCTGGAAAATTGCGTTAATTTCTCTTGCTATAATCGGTATCGGTTTAATGACTGTTTATTTTTCGCCAACGGAATTCATTTTCGGTTTGCTGGGTATGGAGACAGTCAACGGCTGCCCGCTTTTTACATTAGCTGGTGTTCCCTGTCCCTTATGCGGGATGGGGCGGGTTATTTCAAGCATAAGTGATTTTCATTTTGCACGAACATTCTATTATAATCCGCTTGGATTAATTTTTCTTGTAATTTTTAATCTTTTACTGTTTATAATACTGGTTTTAAGTTTGTTTATGAGAAAAATTGTTCTCACAAAAACTTCCGCAGGGCTGTGGTATATCCCGATGCTGTTTGTGATAATAATGTGGATTTTGAATATACTATACGGGCATCACGGATAAATTCTGCTTTAATTCTAAATTGATAAGACCTTAAATTATTGCTATATTTGTAAATAAAACAGCTAAAATAAAGTAATTTATTAATGAAAATCTTCATCGATACGGGTAATTTGAACGAGATAAAAGAAGCGGCAAGCTACGGAATCCTTGACGGGGTTACGACAAACCCCTCCCTTATGGCAAAAGAAGGACACAAAGATGCGCGCAAATGCTACGAGGAAATCTGTAAAATGGTGTCTGGACCCGTAAGTGCGGAGGTAATTTCAACCGATTACGAGGGAATATTAAAAGAAGGCAGAGAACTTTCCAAAATTGCACCGAATATTTACGTTAAAGTCCCATTAATTATAGAAGGGCTTAAAGCCGTAAAGACTTTTGCGGAAGAGGGCATCAATACCAATGTTACACTGTGCTTTTCGCCCTCGCAGGCGGTTTTGGCTGCTAAGGCGGGAGCAACGATTGTTAGTCCCTTTATAGGCAGGTTGGATGATATATCGCAGGAAGGCATGTATTTGATTGAGCAGATTATCCGGATTTACGGCAACTACGGCTATGAAACCGAGATACTTGTGGCAAGCATCCGCCACCCCCTGCATTTTGTCGAAGCGTGCATGCTTGGAGCCGATGTCTGCACAATGCCGTTTAAGGTTATGCAGCAGCTTGTAAAGCATCCTTTAACTGACATTGGACTTGAGAAATTCATAAGCGATTGGAAGAAGAACATTGGCTAAACGTACAGCATTTTACGATATGCATAAGTCACTCGGAGCCAAGATAGTTGAGTTTGCCGGATTTGAAATGCCCGTCCAATACGAGGGCATCATTGCAGAACACTTGGCTGTGAGAAACTCAGTTGGCGTGTTTGATGTTTCCCATATGGGCGAGTTCTTTGTTAAGGGAAAAGATGCGCTTGCATTCGTTCAAAAAGTTACTACAAATGACGCCTCAAAGCTGGTAAAAGGGAAGGTGCAGTATTCTGCCGCCTGTTATGAAGACGGCGGAATTGTCGATGATTTGCTTGTTTACTGCTTTGGTGATTACTTTTTGCTTGTTGTAAACGGCGCAAACGTGCAAAAAGATTTTGAGTGGTTTTCAAAAAATAAAACAGGCTTTGATGTTTCACTTGAAGATAAGTCCGATGATTATTCACTCCTTGCAGTGCAGGGGAAAAATTCAATCACTGCTTTGCAAAAGCTGACTGGTACAAATCTTTCTGAAATGAAATATTATACCTTCACAGAAGGCAGGGTTGCGGGAATCGATGCAATAATTTCAAGAACGGGCTACACAGGGGAAAAAATCGGGTTTGAAATTTATGTCAGTTCCGATAAAACAATCTCAGAAAAACTCTGGAATTCAGTTTTTGATGCCGGGAAAGAATTTAATATAAAACCTATTGGCTTGGGAGCAAGAGACACCCTCAGGCTTGAAGCAGGCTACTGCCTGTACGGCAATGATATTGATAACACAACAAACACAATAGAAGCGGGGCTGGAGTGGATTACAAAACCGGATAAAGGCGATTTTAACGGAAGGTCCAGAATCGTTTCGGAGCTTGAAAACGGGGTTAAGAGAAAGCTGGCCGGATTCATTGTCGATGGGCGCCTGGTTGCAAGGCACGGTTACGAAATTTATGCAAACGGTGCACAGTCCGGACACGTCACAAGCGGAAGCTTTTCTCCCTGCATGAATAAAAATATCGGTCTGGGCTATGTTCAAAAACAATATTCGGAGCCGGGAACAAAGATTGATATAAAAATCAGAAACGATTTTGTAAATGCTGAAATTGTAAAAATACCATTTGTAGGAAAGAATTAAAGAGAAATGTATATTAATGGAAGTTTATAACCAAAATTTATTCGGAGATAAAACCATCAAAGTCAGCTTGTATTTTGCCCACGATTACCTTGATTCAGAGCTTGACCTGAAGGATAAAAACGTTGTTGTTGTTGATGTTTTGCGCACGTCGACAACAATGATTACGGGTCTGGCCAACGGGGCTAAAGAAATAATCCCCACCGACAGCATTGCTTCGGCCGGTATGATTGGAAGAAACTCAGGAAGCCAGGCGCTGCTTTGCGGCGAAAGAAACGCCAAAATGATTGAAGGATTCAACCTTGGAAATTCTATAAAAGAATACAGCGAAGAAAACGTTAAGGGCAAGATTTTGGTTTTCAACAGCACTAACGGAACACCATCGTTAATGAAAGCAAAGTTTTCAAGGAATTGCGTGGTTCTGGGATTTGTGAACATATCCCGCGTTGCCAAGTATTTTTTGGAGCTGAAGGAAGATTTTATCATTATGTGCGCAGGCAGGAACGGAGCATTTTCGCTTGAAGATACCGTTTGCGCAGGAATGCTGGTAAGCCTGATGCTGACACGGGGAGCACATAATAAAATTGTGCTGACAGATTCTTCACTCGGCGCTTCGAAGCTGTATTCATCCTATAAAAAGGATTTGTTAAAAATGCTTCAGGAATCCGAGCACGGGATATTTTTAACTTCAATCGGTTTTGAAGATGACCTTAATGAATGCGGAAAGGTTGATGTTTATAATTTGCTTCCCGTTCTTAAAAACGGAGTAATTAAATCTGTTGAGGCATTTGCAGCAGACCCAAAATTAACAATGAAAAAAATCACGCAAAAAAATGCGGGGTAAATAAAACAAGTCACCAGTAAAAGCAAGCTTAAAACAAACTATTTTTAAATGAAGGAAAGACAAAGCTCCAGGAGAAAAGATGACTCTTCGGGTTTTTCCTTAAGCGGAAAAAGCTCACGCAGAAAGTTTGAAGAGGGTTTGCCAATCTCAAATAAAAAACAGATTCTCGGCTTCTTTTTAATTCTCTTCAGCATACTTATTGCTATCAGCATCACATCTTATTCCCCGGGCGATGAATCACGCCTTGAAAGCATAAACATAAGTGAGATTTTCAAAAAGGAAAACCAGTCATCCAACTATAATACATCCAACTGGCTTGGCATAGCCGGAGTTATAATTTCCGGTTTTTTTGTTAAGGGCACCTTCGGATACTTTTCCTTAATCATGCCGCTTTTGCTTATACTCTTCGGGCTGAATATGATGCGCAAAAAGAGCCTGTTTGAGCTTATGCAGTTCTCAGTTTACTCAATTTTGCTGATGATATTTTTAGCCTCCTTAAGCGGCGTATTCAGAGCCTCCCTTGGTACAGATAAAATTCCTTATTCATTTATTGGTACAAGCGGAGAATATTTTGCCGCTGTTTCTCTTGCACTGCTTGGCTTGCTAGGAAGCTATATTTTGCTTTTCGGCCTTGTAATCGTATTCGGATTTTTGCTCCTTGACAGGGATATTGCCAAAACAATTGCAAGAATTAAATTTTTGTTTGAATCGGTAAGGGATAAATACCGCGCTTCTGCACAGGAGATGAAGCAAAGGCGAGAAGAAGAAAAACTCAAAGAATCCAAGAGACTCGCCATTCAAAAAGAAAGAGAAAAAATTTTAAAAACAAAAATGGGGCTTTCTTCTGAGGGTTTCCCTGAGCCACTTATTAAAGACACAAAAATCAACAGACCAGTTGAAAATGAGCTTTTAAGCAATGAAGGTTTAAGCGGAGTTAAAACTTCAGAAAAACAGCCGAATATAAAAGTAATCCCTTTTGAGATTGAAAACGGTAATCCTGAAAAGGAACAGGCGGACTACGTGCCTGATGAATCAAAAACAGTAAAGAAGCCAAAATTTATTGAAAAAATTTCTGATGATTCTGAAGATGAAGTTCTTTACATTCCGGAAACGCTTGATGATTATAAAATGCCGTCCCATGAACTGCTGGATGAGCCTTTGAAGGAAGAGCTTGAACTAATTTCCGATGATGAGCTTAAAGAAAACGGGCGGCTGCTTCAGGCAAAGCTTTTGAATTTCGGTGTTACTATTGAAAAAGTTGTTGCAACACCGGGACCTGTAGTTACGCTGTATGAGCTAGTTCCGGCCGAGGATGTTAAATTAAGCAGAATCGAAAGCCTGCAGGATGATATTGCCCTTGCTATGAAGGCAAAGGGAATCAGGATGATTATTCCGATGCCGGGCAAGGGAACCGTTGGTGTCGAAATCCCGAATCATAAGTCCGTTATTGTTAAAATTAAAAGTGTTATCGGCTCAAAAAAGTTTAACGATTCAAATCTCCATCTTCCGATTGCATTAGGCAAGACAATTTCCGGTGATGTTTATGTTGATGACCTCACAAAAATGCCTCACCTGCTTGTAGCCGGCTCAACCGGTTCCGGAAAGAGCGTCGGAATAAATACAATTATTGCAAGTCTGCTGTATAAGCTTCACCCGTCGGATTTAAAATTTCTTTTAATTGACCCGAAGAAAATCGAGCTTAACTTATACAGCAAGCTGAAAAACCACTATCTCGCTGTATCGAAGGATTACAGTGAAAATATTGTAACAACCCCGCAGAATTCCGTTCTTGCGCTTAAAAGCTTGGAGTTCGAAATGGAAAAACGATATGAGCGTCTTGCAAATGCTACGGTAAGAAACATCGACGACTATAATAAAAAATTTGCCGAAGGAAAGCTCAGGGATGACGAAAATGTAAAGCATTCGAAAATGCCGTACATAGTTGTTATTATAGATGAGCTTGCAGATTTAATGATTACCGCTGCGCGTGAGGTCGAAGAGCCTATTGCAAGGCTTGCTCAGCTGGCAAGAGCTGTGGGCATCCATTTGGTTCTTGCTACGCAAAGACCTTCGGTTGATGTTATAACCGGTGTGATTAAAGCTAATTTTCCTGCAAGGATTGCTTATCTTGTCAACTCAAAAGTTGATTCGCGCACAATTATAGATATGAACGGCGCAGAGCAGCTGCTTGGCTTGGGTGATATGCTGTATCTGCCGCCCGGTGTAGGCAAGCCGGTTAGAATTCAAAGCCCGTTTATTTCATCCGAAGAAGTTGAAAAAGTTACGGATTACATATCCTCGCAAAAAGGTTTTTCAAGACCGTACGAAATGCCGTCGATAGCTCAAAGCAAGAGGAAATCTTATTCCGATAGCGACGAAAGGGATGAGCTTTTTGAAGATGCTGCAAGAATAATTGTCCGCTACCAGCAGGGTTCAGTTTCACTGCTTCAGAGGAAGCTTAAAATCGGCTACGCGCGTGCAGCTAGAATTGTCGATGAGCTTGAAATGGCTAATATAGTCGGACCCTTTGACGGGAGCAAAGCGCGTGAGGTCTTGGTTGAATCCGAAGCCGAGCTGGAACAGCTTATATAATATTTTTGCAACCAATTGGTGCCTTATGACATCTAATTGCTAAATCCATTAATGAATTTTTGTTTAAAAATAGCTGCTTTACTGGTTTTTGTCTTTTCTTTTGCACTTAATTCACAGGAAACGGGCAAAATTACAGGCAGAATCACTGACTCCAAAACCTCGGCAGGACTCCGAGCAGAGCTAAGGTTATTTCTTTCTCCTGAAACATTTATAAGCGGTACGAAATGCGATTCAAGCGGTTCTTTCAGCTTTGAAAAATTGAATTCGGGTACTTATAAGCTCGAAGTGAGTCTGATAGAGTATTCAACTCTAACAGTAGATAACATTAAATTAAATTACGGAGAAACCCTTTTAATGGATACCCTTAAATTGAAAAAGCAGAATATTTCTACCGGTGAAATACTTGTTGAAGATGAAAAAAGTCTTGTGGAGTTCAGCCAGGATAAAAAAATATTCAATGTCGATAAGTCAATGCTAAGCAAGGGCGGGACAGCAATCGATGTGCTGAAGAAGGTTCCTATGGTTGATGTTGACGTAAACGACAACGTGAGCTTACGAGGCAGCCAGAACGTGAAAATTTTGATTGACGATAAGCCCTCGCGTTATGCAAGCTTAAAGCAAATTCCCGCCGATGCAATTGAAAGAGTTGAGCTTATAACAAATCCCCCGGCCAAATACGAGGCTGAAGGAGTAACCGGCATAATAAACATTGTAATGAAGAAATCCGAGAAGCTCGGATTTACAGGCAGTGCAAATCTCGGCGGCAATTACTCCCAAAGGTTCAGCGGGTGGGGCGGCACGGACCTGAACTTCAAAAAAAACAAATTAACTATCTTCAGCGGGCTTTATTCGGGAACGTGGAATAACCCATATAAATTTAACAGTACAACTGAGTATTTCTCACCCATATCGTCACTGCTCATGAGCGGCTCCGGCAGAAGCCACGGCAACTGGCTCTGGGGTCAGGGGGGTGTTGAATACGAGTTTTCACCGGGTAAAACAATTGGCTTTGAAGGCAGCATTGGCACCGGAAAATGGTTTAATAAGGACGACTCCCGAAGCGATAACCTTAATTCAACAGGCGGTATGACATCGTTTTTTACCCAGCTTAATGATAGAAACGGGCTGTGGGAAAATATTACAGGGAGTCTTTATTTTAATAATAAGCTTAATGAATTAGGAGAGGAGTTAAGCGGAGATTTAACCTTAACCAGAAACAGAAATGAGAATAAGTTTTCGTTTATTAAGCATGACTACGATTCACTTTCGGTTCTTTCAAATCTGCCGTTAGACCAAAGAGATACAACGATGATTAAATCCTATAATATCAACGCACAGCTTGATTATATTCATCCTTTCACAAAAGTAACTAAAATAGAAACCGGGTACAAGGGAACATTCCGGTTTAACGATAATAATTTTACCTCTGATACTCTTGATTACATAATTAATAATTACGTGAACAATCAAAGCATAACGAATCATTTTAAGTTTGATGAATACATAAGCGCAGCTTATGCAATGTTTTCAAGCTCGTTCGGGGGCTTCAGCTTCAAGCTTGGATTGAGGGCTGAGCAGACAAATACAAAAGGCCAGCTCTTAACAAACTCTCAAGACTTTACGCAGAATTATTTCGATATTTTTCCGACTGTAAATTTATCTCAGAAAATCGGCACCGCGCACCAGCTTCAGTTAAGCTACAGCCGAAGAATTACAAGACCAAATATATGGCGGCTTAACCCGTTTGTTAACAAGCGAAATCCGAGATTTATCTTTGTCGGCAATCCCCAGCTTAAGCCGGAATTTACCGATTCTTACGAGCTGAGCTTTATGTTTTATTCAAGTGTAATTTCAATAACGCCTATTGGGTTTTTCAGGCAAAACCATGACGTAATTTCAAGCTACAGTTATTTAATAGACAGCAATGTTTCGGTTACCACATACAGAAACGCAACGGGCTCAAAAGCTTATGGCATGGATTTGCTGCTAAGCTCAAGAACGCTGAGCTGGCTTAACCTTAATGCAACTATTAGTCTGTATAACACTAAGTTTGATTCCGACCCGTTATTAACCGATTATGCGCAGGAAGAAGGTTTTTCGTGGAAAGCAAATATTCGCACCACATTTACACTGCCGGGCTTATTTAATATAGAGCTATACTACACATATACAGGGAAAAAAGTTAATGCTCAGGGATTTGAAGTGCCCTCTTCGAATTTTGATATGGCTATCAGCAAAACTCTGCTTAAAGATAAGCTTACCTTAAGCTTAAGAGGCGGTGATATTTTTAAAACCGTTCAGTGGGGGCAGGATGTGAGTGCCTCCGGCTATAAATCCTCATTCAGAAATGACTGGAGCTCACGCAATGTTTCCATAAGTATTTCTTACCGGTTCGGAAACACGGATGAGTATTTCCAAAAGAAGAAGAAAACCAAACAAAACACTAACGAAGGAACCGACCAGCAGGATAGTAACCAGGGAAGGTAGTGGGGGTATGGACAATTGTCTTGTATTTAGGGACAAAAGTCTATATATTTGTTAAGAATTATAATATCATACCTTGGATGGAAAATCATTCTTTAAAAGAAAAAAAATCGGTAATTTCCAGATATAAAAACAGTTTTGAAAATCCGTATAAAATTGTTGAAACTGCAAAAAGAGGACTAAACGCCTCAGTTTTTTTTGATGTTTCGCTAATTACCGGCATTAGCAGGGGGAGTCTTGCTAAATTGCTGAATTCTTCTTTAAAAACCTTTGTGAGGTATAGAAGAAACCGAACGAAGCTAAATCCTTCCAGCAGCGAGTTTTTGTTAAAAATTCTTGCTTTATTTTACAAGGGTAAGGAAGTTTTTGGAAATACAGAACATTTCAAAAAATGGCTTGATAAACCGGCTTACGGATTAGGCGGGGTTAGACCAGTAGAATTAATGAAAACGCATACCGGGGTTGATTTAATTTATGAAGAGTTAAAAAGAATTGAGTTTGGTGATTTGGCTTAATGGACGTATATAAAATTACGCTTGCAAAATGGTCTAAATCTTTGAAAACTTCGGGTAACCCTGCAAGGTGGAATTCAAAAAAGAAATATATGATTTATACATCAGGTTCTCGTGCATTAGCCTGCCTGGAAAATATTGTTCACAGAACAGGAGAAGGATTGAATGATGCATTTAAGATTATGACGATTCGTATTCCTGGGGGGATATTAATTGAAGAAATTAAATCATCTAAGCTGCCTCCAAATTGGACCAATTATAAGAATTACATTCATTGTCAGTCGATTGGGGATAGCTGGCTTGATAAGGTATCTTCGGCAGTTTTAAAGGTCCCTTCGGCTATTATTATGAACGAATATAATTACCTAATAAACCCTGCCCATGCGGATTTTAAGAAGATAAAGCTGAGTAAAGTTGAGGATTTTAAGTTTGATACGCGATTGAAATCGTAATTTGGAAATATGTTTGTCCGTTCTTTTCCACTGTTTATTACATTAAAGTTAATTAATTTTGCATAATTTACGATTTTAGGAGAGATTTAAAATGAATAAGTTTCTATCAGCAATAATAATGGGTTTGTTTTCAGCCTCTGCTATCTTTGCTCAGGATGATATTACCGCTCAGGAAATAATTCAGAACGTTCAAAATGCATATAAAGATATTTCCGATGCAAAGGCATCGTTTACACAGACCATAAAATTTAATAAATCCAAAGCACAGACTTCTTCCGGAACACTCTACATCAAAAAGGAAAACAAGTACAGGATTGAAACCGCATCACAAACCATAGTTACTGACGGCAGCACATCGTGGTCATACACCCCGGGCAAGAAGCAGGTTATAATAGATAATTATAAAGAAACCGGCAATACATTCTCTCCAAACAAATATCTTTTCCAGTATCCGGAAAATTTTTATTCGGATTTAGCAGGAACCGAAAAAATGGGGGGTTTTGATGTTTACGTACTTACTCTTAAGCCAAGAGAAAGCGGCTACGTTAAATCCGCAAAGCTCTGGGTGGGCAAGGACGACTGGATGATAAAGAAAATTCATATCATCACCGAAGAATCCTCATTAACTTATTCTGTAAAAAATATTCAAACAAATACGGGTATAAGCAATTCAAAATTTACATTTACTCCCCCTGAGGGCACTGAAGTAATTGATATGAGATAAAAAAAGAAAGCTTGAGCCGCGGTAGAAAAATTAATATAATAATCAGCACGCTTCTTTTAGCTTTATTCTTATATCTGGCATTCAGAAACGTTAACACCAACGAGCTGTTAAATATTTTAAAAACTACTAATTACCTTTATGTTATTATTGGAATCTTTGTCGGTGTAGTCGCAGGTTCTGCAATCAGAGCATTAAGGTGGGGTGTGCTGCTTGAGCCGGTGAAAAAAGACATTAATTTTAACAACCTTTTTGCAACCACTGTAATCGGTTATATGTTAAATAACCTTTTGCCGCGTTCAGGAGAAATTGTAAGACCTTATCTGCTCGGCAGGCATGAAAACATTTCCCGCGCGTCTGCTTTTGCAACTGTTATTGTTGAAAGAATTATCGATACGATTATGTTTTTGCTTATGTTCGGAATTGCCCTTATCTATTTCAAGGAACGAATTACCAATGCTATTCCGCAAATCGGCTCAGCTGTGCTCATACTTGTTGCTTTTATTTTCCTGCTCCTTGCGTGGATTTTATTTATGATGGCTAAACCGGAATTGAGCTTGAAAATAGTGAAGTTTTTCACAAAGTTTTTGCCGGATAAGCTTCATAAAAAAGTTGACAGTATTTTCATCTCGCTTTTAAGCGGATTTGACGTCTTAAAAAAACCGGCTCTGTTTTTCAGAATAGCATTGTACTCTGTTTTGCTTTGGTCGGCATATTTAATGAGCACTTATATACCGTTTTATTCATTCGATATACTGGTGGTAAACGAAGGGACAAGCCTGCTTCGCGGACTGTGGGATGCCAATTTGCTGCTTGTGCTTATTAACGTTGCTATGTTTATACCGGCTCCGGCAGCAACGGGACCGTATCATTACATATGCAAAGTTACGCTGGTCAATATGTTCTCAGTTTCAGAAAGCAAAGCGCTAGGTTACGGAACAGCAACTCACGCTGTTATGTTCATAATGTTTCTTGTGCTCGGATTGTACTTTTTTATAACGTCGCAGTATAAGTTTTCTGAAATCAAAGCTTCGCAGGAAGCTGTTAATTCATAATTCAAAATTAAAAATTCATAATTGCTTTTTAAATGAAAATCGGAATAATCGGAACCGGATATGTGGGCTTAGTAACGGGGGTTTGCTTCGCTGAAGGAGGAAACAATGTTATTTGCATGGATGTTGATGAAAGGAAAATCGACCGCCTTAAAAAGGGCGACCCTGTTATTTACGAGCCGGGGCTAGAGGAGCTTTTAAAAAAGAACATTGAGGAATCGAGGGTAAGTTTTACTACAAGCTTGAAGGAAACAGTCCATTCAAGCGATGTTATTTTTTTATGCCTGCCCACTCCGCCCCTTGAAGACGGCTCAGTTAACCTGAAGCACGTGCTTGATGTTTCCTCAAAAATTGCTAAGTATATAAACGGATATAAAATTATTATAAGCAAAAGCACCGTGCCGGTTGGGACTTGCGATAGGATTAAGAAAATTATTTCCAAAAAGACTAGAAAAAAATTTGACGTCGTTTCAAATCCCGAATTTTTAAAGGAAGGGGCTGCGGTCAGTGATTTTATGTCTCCTGATAGAGTCGTTATCGGAACCCGCAGTAAAAAAGCCGCTGAAATTATGCGGGGACTCTACAGCAGCTTTATGCGCGTATCGGAAAGAATTATTTTAATGGATGAACGCTCAAGCGAGCTTACCAAATATGCGGCAAACTCAATGCTTGCTCTCAGGATTTCATTTATGAATGAGCTTTCGCAGCTGAGTGAAAGGGTCCGGGCAGATATCGATATGATTCGCCATGGCATCGGCTCCGACATGCGCATTGGCTCAAGCTTTTTATTCCCCGGTGTCGGCTATGGCGGCAGCTGTTTCCCTAAAGACGTTAAGGGGCTTTTAAAAACCGCCCAGGAATATAAATACGATTTCAAAATTCTTAAGGCAATCGATGAAATTAACCGAAGACAGAAGCTATTGTTTGTTAGCAAAATTTTAAAACATTATAAAAACAATATCAGAGGAAAAACTTTTACAATCTGGGGCTTATCGTATAAACCGAGAACCGATGATTTAAGGGAAGCGCCGTCACTGACAATTATCGAGTTACTGCTAAAAGCTGGAGCTAAAATCAACGCCTGCGACCCGGTTGCAAACGGTAACTTTAAATCGCTTTACGGAAGGCAATTCAAAGGCGTAAAGCTGTTTGAGGATAATTACAAAGCGCTTAAAAACTCGTACGGACTGATACTCGTAACCGAATGGAACGAATTCCGCAGCCTTGATATTGATAAAATGAAAAAGATTATGAAGGGTAAGGTAATCTTCGACGGGCGCAACATTTACGACCCTAAATTTATAAAGTCGAACGGCTTTAAATATTACGGAATTGGGAAGTAGTTAAATAATGAAGGATGAAATTATTTAGTTTATTGTTATTAGGTTTATGAGTGTTCGGTTATTCACTAAAGTATTTTTAACTCTTTTAATTTTTCAGCAAATATCATTCTCACAAACCCGAGATGAGCAGATATTAAAGGGCATCGATTACGTTTACCGTATTAAGTTCGATTCCGCAAATGCATTGTTCCAATCCTTTATTGACCAGAATCAAAAAGACCCGACAGGATATTTTTTTCAGGCGATGACCGAGTGGTGGAAAATTTATTTAAACAAAGAGGACCGCTCTAATGACGATAATTACTTAGTGAAAGTCGATAAGTGCATTAAAGTATGCGAAGAGCGGATTGATGAAAATGAAAACGATGACTGGGCAACGTTTCTGCTTGGGGGAGTAATCGGTTACCGCGGATTTATGAACGTAATGCGCGATAACTGGCTAAAGGCAATCGACGACGGGCGGGAAGGGCTTAACCTTGTTCAGAAAAGCTATGAAATGAACCCCTCGAATATAGATGCAACGCTTGGACTTGGTATTTATAATTATGCAGTAGACTACGTTGTCCAGCGTTACCCGATTTTAAAGGCGGTGCTGTTTTTCTTCCCAAAGGGAAATAAAGAGCTCGGCTTAACCCAGCTTAAAAACTGCGCAGAAAACGGGAGGTTTTCAAAACCCGAGGCGAATGCTGTGCTTGCATTCATACATCTTTCTTATGAAAAAAATTATATCGAAGCCGAAAAGTATGCTTTAAAGCTAAATGCTATGTACCTGGAAAATCCTGTGTTTGAAAGGTTCCTCGGCAGGTGCCACGTGGGACTCTACCGCTGGCAAATGGGCGATTCGCTTTACCGCAAAATGCTTGTTAAAGCCGATAGCAATATTACAGGGTATAATAATAATTACATAAGACGCGAGGCGAATTATTACCTTGGGCTCTGCCTCTCTCGTGTAAATAATTTTGATGAAGCACTTAAGTATTACGAGCAAACGATTAACATTTGCAGGCAAATGGAAAAACCGCAGGAGGAATCGCCTTACCACGTTTTTGCAGTCTTAGGCATTGGAATAATTCATGACCAGAGGTGGAACCGGAGCGAAGCGATTAAGTATTACGATATGGTTTTAAATATGCGCGATGTGGATAACTCCCGCGAAACCGCACAGAAGTTTAAAACAGAAGGATTTAAGTGATTAAGGTATAACCAGTTCCTGCCCGGGCTGGATTTTGTTCGGGTCGCTCAGCTTGTCCCTGTTGGCATTGAAGATATCCATATAGCGGTTTGCATCTCCGTAGTGTTCTTTGGCAATTTTGCTTAAAGTATCGCCACTTTTGACAGTGTATGTCTTTGTTCCCTTTGATGCGCCTCCGGCTTCGTGAGAAGCGCCGCCTGCATTACCGTTTGACATTTTTGCCTCCTTGAATTATCCTTTATTGGAATATATAACCTACGTTTACTCTGTGAGTACTTCCGACTTTGCCGAGCGAGTTCAGCGAATAATCGAACATATATTTATCAGCGAATTTTATGCCCAGTCCCGTTGAAAACCCTGCAATACCGAGCGAGGTGCCGAGCTTCATATCCTGCCGTTTCTCATTGCTGTAACCGAGTCTGACCGCAACGTGTTCGCTGAATGTAAACTCCCCCCCGATTGAAAATGACTTAATGTGCTGAATAAGCTTTTCCCTGCTTTCGTTAAGCTTGCTGAACGTTACGCTGATTCTTGCCGGTGTATGCTCAAGCTTTTTGGAGAAGCTTAACCTTAAATCAAGAGGCAGTTTTTCCTTGGTATCGATATATGAATCAAGCTGCGCACCGAGATTGTTTACCCCCAGACTGATGCCGATTTGCTGTTCGGGAATTAAATACAGCAAGCCGAAATCAAGAGCAACAGCAGATGATTTATACTCTGCAATTCCTGAGTAAAGGTATTTTACAGTTACGCCGTAATTAACGACTTCATAAATGTAATTCGAATATCCTACCGATACCATTAAATCATTTGCACCGAAAGTTTCGCCGGTTGCTACGCCGTTTTCGTCGACTCTATCGAATGAACCGTAGTCAAAGTATTTTACGCCTAGACCAAACCAGCCGATATCTTTATACTTCTGCGCGTAAGCAAGCGTTCCGAAATTTATATCCAGCAGGTATTTCCCGAAACCGCCGGAAACTTTGTTTTGAGTTATTGTGCTTAATGTTGCCGGATTGTAAAACATTGCGTTCGGGTCATCGGTATAGGTATCAAATGCTCCCGCAAGTGCTGAAGCCCTTGCACCCGGTTCAACTCTCAAGAAGTCAAAAGCCGGGATTTCTGTCTGGGCAAAAACTTTGAAATTTGATAGGAATAAAAGAGTTATTAAAGGGACAAAAAAGCCGATTTTTCTAAGCATTTTAATGATTTTGGTTATGAGATGATTATAATTTGCTACAATATTTCAAATTTATCGTATTTGTTTTTAAAGTCAAGCCATTGAACTTTGCAAGTTTCTACCCTGGAATGCGATGGTCCTTCCTTTGCTTTTTTAACCAATTCTTCAAGAAATTCTTTCCTTCCCTCTGCGGAGATTTCCACGTCTCCGTTAAAAAGATTTCTCGCGAATCCTTTTAATCTGAGTTCACTTGCAATTCTTGCAATAAAATACCTGAATCCGACCCCCTGAACCCTGCCTGAGACAGTAATTTTAACCGATGATTGTTCAATATGGTTCACTTGGTATAGTTCACTTGTTTACTGCAGATTTTTTTAAAACGTAGTTTTTAATATATTCAAATGTTTCCGAAAATAATATTCCACCAATCATCAGCACTCCGCCAATGATTTGCAAATAGTTAAAATACTCGTTTATAAATATTACCGAAAACATTACCGCAGCCGGCTGTTCCCAGGTATATATAATCGATGCTCTTATGGGTGATGTCATCTTCTGGTATTTGTTCAGCAGAATTGTCGTTAAAAAGGTTGCTAAAATTCCCATATACAAAAATGAGAGTAAATCATTAGCAGTAAAATTAATTAATGAAAAATCTTCAAGTATAAATCCAAGTGCAAAAGAGACCAAAGTCACAAACCAAAGCTGCAAAAAAATTAAAGTTTCTATATCATATTTATTTGTGTATACATCGACGTAGATAATGTAAAATGCCCATGCAAATGGACAGATTAAAGTTATTAAGTCTCCAATGTTGATTCCGTTCAGATGCGGCTGGGTGAGAAGAAAAAGTCCGATTGTTACAATCAGTACTCCAATCCAGTTTTCAAACAGAACGGGTTTTTTGATGATAAGAAATTGTGCAAACGGAACGATTAAAATCGTTATTCCGGTTATCAGCGCAGAGTTTGATGCACTTGTATAAATCATACCGATTGTCTGTGAGCCAAATCCAACCATCTGAAAAAAACCAAGCACTAAGCCGGCTTTTAAAATATTTGAATCCTTAAGCTGAAGCTTATTAAAAAAAATTACTGTAAATAAAACGGCTCCGAGTAAAAACCTGATTCCGATAAAATAAAAAGGAGGTATAGTTAACATTGAGACCTTAACTATCGGAAAAGTTCCTGCCCAGATGGTGGCAACAAAAAACAGCAGAAGCTCGGCTTTAAGTCTTGTCAAATACGCTAGGGCAAAAGTTTACTTATTAATTGGGGGATGAAGGGAATACTTTCCCTGTATATGATAATTAGGGAGATTATAAACCATATTAAAACACATAAGATAATGGGAATATCTTTTGTAACAATTGTCGTTGGAGATTCACCCATATTTTTCTGGTGCATAAGATACATATAGCGGAAAATTCCGTAAATGACAAAAGGAGTTGTGTAAATCAGCTTATCCGTTCCGAAAGTAGCGACAGTTCTTTCCGATACAGTGTATAAAGCGTATGATACAATTGTTCCTGCGGCAACAATTGTATTTATCTGGTCGGCAAACTCAACAGAATATTCCCGTAAGACCTTTCTCTGCTTTTCGATATTTTCAAGGTTAACGGTTTGCGAAAGCTCGCTTCTCCTTTTGGAAATAGCAAGAAACAATGAAATAAAAATCGTTGTAAGCACCATCCAGCTTGAAATCGGAACCGCAATTGCTGCGGCACCGCCGAGAACCCTGAGCATAAATCCGAAAGAAATAAAAAATACATCAAGCAAGACAATAGATTTTACGCGAAGGGAATAAACCAGGTTTGTTATTATATACAGAATAATTACAAAAGAAAATACTCTTCTTTGGAAAAAAAGAGCAGCTATAATTATTATAATCAGTACTGCAAGAAAAATCAGCGCTTCTTTTATAGCGATTTCTCCCGAAGCAATAGGCCTGTATTTTTTCTTAGGGTGGACTCGGTCTGCTTCAACGTCGAGTATATCGTTAATTATGTAAACAGCACTTGATGCAAGCGAAAACAAAATAAACGCAGCTATGGAAGGAATAAGATATTCTAAATGGAATACATGTTTTGAAAAAAGCAACGGAGCAAAAACGAAAAAGTTCTTAATCCACTGCTTAGGCCTTATTAGCTTTACAAAATTTACAATCATTTAATTTGAGCTGAGTTTATCCCATTTAATTTTGTAAACAAACAATTCTATTCCACCGCAAATTGTATTTCTTTCAAGTCTTGCCGAGTAAACTTGCTCAAGTGCGTATGAATAATTTTCCATTATATATTCATACCAGTCAGGGTAAATAATTATATAGTTTACATCCTTAGATTTAAGCAATTTAAATAATGCTCTGGCTCCTTCTGCATAGCTTAATTTTTGAAACTTAAATACTTCGGGCGTTACAAGTCCTGCTAAATCAACTGTGTATTTTTTTGTAATATGTGTAATTGCACCAATATCATTTGTGCCGAATGCTTTTTCTTCAGGCAGGTTTGCATTGAGCCAGCTTCCGATTTTCACCTGCTGGTTATTGATATTTTCAACGTTCCATCCCAAGGCATTAGCAAATACAACTGCGCTGTTTATTGAAAAAATCAGAACAAGCACAATTGAAATTTTTCGCAGCAAATTATGATTTCTGTGTTCTTTACTTTGTATATGTAAATGAATTTTACGCAATATATAAATTGAAATAATGTTAATAAATGGAATAAGAGGAATTAAATATCTTCCGTGATGGCGCCAGTTTGGTGCAGCAATCGAGGACACTGCCGGAAGCAGAATAACCCACAGATTAATTAAAAGAAATTTTTTGTCAGCTCTCTTTGTCATAAGCGAATAAACAAAATAACCCATTGCAGAAAACCACAGCAAAACAATGAGCAAATTATCTTTTACAAATAACTTTCCTGTTTCAATAAGGTATTTAAAATCAGGTAAGTATTTAACAGAACCAACTTGTCCTTCATATGTGCTCGGAAGAAAACCTCCAGTATGAACATAGCTGAATACTGGGTATGGAATTATCAGGACTATGAAAATTAAAAATGACAGTAAAAAACTCTTTATATTTTGCTTTATGTTATTTTTGTAAAGGATTAACGAAACTAGATAATATATTCCTGCCAGAAGATACGTCTCCGGTCTAACGTTAGCGGCAATTCCCAAGAGCAATCCGTTTGCAATGAATGACTTTTTGTTTTCAAGTTCTTTCAGGTGATTTTTAAAAATCAAGATACTCAGCCAGCAGAATAGAGTAATTTCCATTCCCGAAAGCGATGACCAAAGCAGCCTTCCGCAAAGCATTGTAATCAGCGTAATAAATAATGAATATAATGCTTCAAATCCGAGTTTTAAGCAAAGCTTGTATAATTCAGTTAATACTAAAAGAAAAAATAAGGAGCTTGTAATTAATGCAAAGGGAAGTACAGCTGCCTGTGAGAATAAAAACGGTATGCTTAAAACTATAACCCAGAGCGGTGAGGTTGTTCCGGGTGTCGGCTCACCAATATTGTACTCAAAAAAATCCCCTTTTGAAAAATTTTCCGCAAAACGGAAGTGAATCCATGTATCATCAAGCGGAACACCCAACCGGTGTCCTGCTATTTGATATTCTGCAATTAAATAAAAAATCTGTAAAAAAATATAAAGTAAAACAATCGTTAAAATGTGCTTATCGGCATTTTTAAACATTTAAAATACAACCTGTTCTTCATAAACTCCGAAGGGCTCTTTTAGTGCGTTGCACATTTCACCCAATGTAACATAGTTTCTTGAGCAGTCAAGTATTTTGGGCATTAAGTTTGTCCCGTCATTTGCAGCCTGGACAAGCGCGCTCAGGCATTCTTTTACCTTATCATTATTCCTCGATGTACGCAGTTCCCTTAAGCGCGCAATTTGCATTCTTTCAACCTCTTTTGAAATTTTTAATATCGGAATTTCAAGTTTTTCTTCTTCCTCTTCGAATTCGTTTACACCAACAATGATTTTTTCCTTTGCGTCAAGCTCCATTTGATACTTGTATGCCGCGTCTGCTATTTCTTTTTGGAAAAATCCTGCTTCAATCGCTGGTATTACCCCTCCAAGTGCATCGATTTTTTCAAAATACTTTTCGGCCTGGTCTTCCATTTTCTTAGTCAATGCTTCAATGTAATAGCTTCCGCCGAGCGGGTCAATAGTATTGATGACTCCGTGTTCGTATGCGATTATTTGCTGAGTTCTTAAAGCAATCTTTACAGCCCTATCTGATGGAAGAGCAAGAGTTTCATCCATTGAATTTGTGTGAAGGCTTTGTGTTCCGCCGAGAACAGCAGCCAGACCTTCGATAGCCGTTCGGATAATATTATTTTCCGGCTGCTGTGCCGTTAACGAACATCCGGCAGTCTGTGTATGAAATCTTAATGTCCAAGACTTAGGATTTTTAGCTTTGTATTTATAACGCATTCTTTTTGCGTAAATTTTTCTTGCGGCGCGGAATTTTGCAATCTCTTCAAAGAAATCCAAATGCGAGTTAAAGAAAAATGATATACGGGGAGCAAATGAATCAACGTCCATTCCTCTTTCAATGCATGCTTCGATATATGCAAACCCGTCAGCCAGCGTAAAAGCCAGTTCCTGCGCGGCAGTTGAACCGGCTTCCCTAATGTGATAACCGCTTACCGATACAGGGTTAAACTGCGGAACCATATCCCTGCAGTATTCAATCATATCAACAATAATTCTCATCGAAGGTTCTGGATTATAAATGAACTCCTTCTGTGCAATGTATTCTTTCAAAATATCGTTTTGCAAAGTTCCTCGAAGCCTGTTGAATGCAACGCCCTGCAATTCAGCTTCGGCAAGATAAAAAGCAAACACCATAGCGGCGGGTGAGTTAATTGTCATAGAAGTTGATACTTTATCAAGCGGAATGCCGCCAAATAAAATTTTCATATCCTCAAGTGAAGAAACTGCAACCCCGCATATTCCGACTTCGCCTTCGGAAAGCTCATCGTCTGAATCCCAGCCCATTAAGGTCGGCAAATCGAATGCGGTTGAAAGTCCCGTCTGCCCGTGTTCAAGAAGATATTTAAAGCGCTTATTTGTATCTTCGGGGGAGCCGAATCCCGCAAACTGGCGCATTGTCCACAGCTTTCCGCGGTAAAGATTCTGATGTATACCCCTCGTATAGGGAAACTCACCCGGGAAGCCGATTTCCTTATCATAGTCAATATCCTTTGTATCCTCAGGTGAATATACGAGCTCAATATTTTCTCCGCTTAAGGAAGTGAACTTCATGCCGTTAGTGGCCACTTTTTCGGCGGATTCAAGCCACTTTTTCTTGGATTTGCTCTTGTTCAGCAGTGGATTTGCTTTGCCGTTCTCTTTAGACATAATATTTGTTACAATTAGTTATTAGTCTGCAAAAATACAGATTTTTAATTAACTTATCTATATACTTAAAGCTTTCATAGTGCATAAATAAACTAATTTTCACAGTTTTTTGTTCAAATTATTGGCGTAGTGGCTTTATATATTATTAGTTTTTATTTAATTTTGACAGCTAATGCAAAAATCTATTGAAGATATATTAGTTTCCGTAGAGCTTACACCAAAGGAAATTGAACGTTATTCAAGGCATCTTGTAATTCCAGAAGTCGGAATTGAAGGGCAGCAGAAGCTTAAATCAGCCAGAGTGCTAATGATTGGTGTTGGCGGGCTTGGCTCGCCAATGGGAATGTATCTTGCAGCTGCGGGAGTTGGAAAAATTGGTATCGTTGATTTTGATAAAGTAAGCTATTCAAACCTGCAAAGGCAGATTATTTATTCAACCGATGATGTTGGAAAATCAAAAGCATCACTTGTTAAGCAAAAGTTGAATTCCATTAACCCGAATGTTGAAATTGAAATTTATGATACAAAACTTACAAAGGATAATGCGTTTGAAATCATAAAAGATTATGATGTAATTGCCGACGGCTCCGATAACTTCGCAACAAGATACCTTGTTAATGATGCATGCGTTTTACTTGGCAAGCCGTTTGCTTACGGCAGCATTTTGAGATTTGACGGCCAGGTTTCGTTTTTCAATCCAAAAACAGGACCGTGCTACAGGTGTCTATACCCTGAACCGCCAAATCAGGGTGAAGTTCCTTCATGCGAAGAAGGCGGTGTGCTCGGCGTGCTGCCGGGAATAATCGGCTCAATACAGGCAAGCGAGGTTATAAAATATATTATCGGAAAAGGCGATTTATTAACAGGAAGACTGCTGATGCTTGATGCTTTGAAAATGAAATTTAAAGAAATTAAATTCTCAAAGAATCCGGATTGTCCTGTTTGCGGTGAAAATCCTTTAATTACCGAATTAATAGATTACGAACAGTTTTGCAATAACAATTCTTTTAGTAATAAAATCAAATCAGAAAACCAAATGACAAATAATTCCGAGTGGCAAATCACCGTTGAAGAACTTAAACAGAAAATGGATAGCGGGGAAAAGTTTTTTCTGCTTGATATAAGAGAACCGTTTGAAACACAGATATCATCAATCGGGGGGAATTTGATTCCCTTGAGCGAGCTTAGAGACAGATTAAATGAGCTGCCTCAAAACAAAGATGAGGAGCTTATCATTTACTGCAGAACAGGCAACCGGAGCCATCATGCAATGGTTTACTTGCGAGATGAAGAAGGTTACTCCAAAGCAAAGAATCTGCTCGGCGGAATTCACGCCTGGCACGACAGGATTGACCCCGAAGTTAAAAAGTATTAACAAATGGAAACTGGCATATTAACTGAACCTCAAACTAACTTTACACTGAATTTAGAAGCGCTGAATTTAGAAGAGGAAATCCTTGCGTTAAAGAAAAAGCTTAATGCAGTAATCCTTGCGCATTATTACCAGGAATCCGAAATACAGGATTTGGCTGATTTTATCGGCGACTCTCTTGAGCTTTCCAAACGCGCCGCTTCAACCGATGCCGATATAATTGTTTTTGCAGGCGTTCATTTTATGGCTGAGACGGCTAAGATTTTAAATCCTTCCAAAAAAGTTTTAATACCTGATTTAAACGCGGGCTGCTCGCTTGCCGAAGGATGTCCAGCGCCGGTGTTTAAAAAATTTAAAGAACTGCACCCGGACCATATTGTAATAAGCTATATAAACTGCTCAGCCGCTGTAAAGGCGTTAAGTAATATTATCTGCACTTCGTCAAATGCGGTAAAGATTATTGAGCAGATTCCCAAAGAGCAGAAAATAATTTTTGCGCCTGATAAAAATCTCGGGCGGTATATAATGAAAAAAACCGGGCGTAGCATGCTGCTTTGGGACGGAAGCTGCATAGTGCATGAAACATTCAGCGACAGAAAGATTTTGCTATTGAAGGCGGAAAATCCAAATGCTCTTTTAATTGCACACCCCGAATGCGAGGAAGCAATTTTAAACAGGGCTGATTTTATCGGCTCAACAAGCGCTTTGCTGAGGTTTACATATGAGTCGGATGCTAATGAGTTCATTATTGCAACCGAAGAAGGCATAATCCACCAGATGCTGAAGAAATCCCCGCATAAGAAATTCATTCCTGCCCCTCCGAATTCGAGCTGTGCGTGCAATGAGTGTCCTTATATGAAATTAAACACAATGGAGAAGCTTTACCTCTGCATGAAGGACCAAAAGCCGGAGATTATTCTTGACGAGGAAATTAGAATAAAAGCCCTGAAGCCAATCCAAAGAATGCTTGAGATGAGCTAATACGGTTGCAGGTTGCAAGTTGCAGATTACAAATTAACGATATTTCTGAAATTTCCAAGCGTTGAATTTTGAAACATTTTCTGCTGCCTGATAGCTCAAACCAGAAATTCACGATATTTCTGAGAATCCCAACCGATGAATTTTGAGACAAAATTGTCTGAACCATGATTAACCTGCCTGCAGCAGGCAGGTTGGATTTAGGGATTACCTTGATGGAAGCAAAAAATCATAGTAATCAATTAATCAGGTGAATCAAGCCTGCCCCCCTGCTGGCGGGGTTCAAAATTTTGTTCGACCCCAATGGGGTCGTTTTTTTTATTGTCCTTTTTCTATAAATATTCGACACCTACGGTGTCGTTTTACTATTTACTTTTTACTATTTGTTATTTGATTTTTGTTATTTATTTGTCATTTGTAATTTGAAATTTGACATTGCTTTTAAAAAAATACCACCATGGTGGATTTGAATTTCCGCCCGGAGACGGTTTTGAAAGTGGGTTTGTGACTCCTGCCTATGGCAGATCGTAGACCTGCCGCCTGCCTTGTGGGCTTACCTTGTGAGTTGGCAGCAAGTATATGACTGCTTTGACTCAACAGTACAAGCTTGAAAGCAAGCTCCCGATGTAAAATCGGGACAGGCCCCGACGTGAAGTCGGGACAGGCCGGCAGAAACACCGACACCGGTTCTTCCAAAAAGTCCTTGTTACGTATACAAGGGTGAAGCATCCGCCTGAGGCGGACAGTCTTATACCATAGAGTCGTCGCTTAAGGAGCCCAGCTTTCTGCATAACCGGATAGCCCAATGAAATGCGGGTACTCCCTAAACCAAGCTTAGCCAGTTGACCAGGCGGGAATATTGGCTTGTGGCTTCAACTCCCCGGTGCCTGCAAAAGACTCTGATGATTTTGAGTCTTCCCTCCCCCGACAGCCCCGTTTGAGCCCGTAGAGAAACCAAGCGTTGCAAATTTACTACATAAAAATAGCGAATGCAAGAGTAATCACTGCATTAGGCATATATGGAACGAAAGTTGATAAGTTCATTAAATTCATTAAGTTACTATAGAAAAAGCAAAAAAATGAAAAAGCAAAAAATAAAACGCAATCAACAAAAATCCGAAAATTATTTTGATTGCGGAAAGGAAACGATAAAAAAGTGTTAAGACCATGATATAGCTTAAAAAATTAAAATTTTACCACTTTACAAAATTTACGGACAAGTATCTCACCTGCCTGCAGCAGGCAGGCGGGTTTAAGACCACTTTTGAATACATATTGCACTGATTACGCAGATAAATTTTGCAATTACAGAATTTATAAACTTTCGATGCATTAGGCACATATGAGGTGAACTGAGTTGATTCTCAAAACTTTATTATAGATATTATTTTGAATTTATTGGCACTAAATAATTTAGAAAACGTTAAAAGTCAAAAAATATAAGAAATACATAAAACTTGACAAAACACTTATTATTTTATATCTTTGCAGGTACTTTGAATCGGACATTAGTCTTTTTTTTCATCTTTCTAGAATCTTTCAAATAAATAAATCTATTTATTAAGATAGATTTAATAAAAAAATAATAATTATTATGAAGGATCTAAGAGGAATTTACTTCTATTTTTCACCTTATCTTTCATAATTTCACTATAATTAATTGTTATGCTGTTATTAATATCTTATGATTATTATGATTTTAACGTACGACAAGTGTTTACGATAAATAATTAAAAAAAATATTTATGGAAAAAGAAATAAAAATATCAGAAATTGAAGAGAAAATTGAAAATGCGATAAAAATTGCAAGAGCAAATGAAAATATTAATGAAATCTTCGAAACAATTAAACCCCTTTGGATCCTGGTTGAAAGTAAAGATTTAACGAACTTAATTTATAATGATTCTAATTCAGGTAATATGGATAAGTATTTATCTTCGTTTAGCGGATTACAGTTATAATTATGCCTATTTGGAGTGAAATTCTTAATGAGATAAAGAAAGTTACTGAAAGCGGTAGAAGTAATTCATCTGACGTAGTAAGAAGAAAATACCTTGCGAAGTTAAATAAACATACTAAAAGGAACACAATATTATATGCATCCGCATTTACCCAAAACAAACCAGTCGATTCTGCGTTATTATCTATTGTAGATGAGGATATTCAAGGAATGATGGAGGTTGTTTCTGGCCTACCCAAAATCAATACTGATTTAATAATTCATAGTCCTGGAGGATCAGCTGAAGCATCTGAGTCAATAATAGAGTATCTTCATTCCCAATATCCTCATATTAGAGTTATTGTCCCACATTTAGCTTTATCTGCTGCTACTATGATATCATGTGGTGGGCACGAAATCGTCATGGGGAAACATTCCTTTTTAGGTCCTATCGATCCACAGATAATATTATACGGCCCAAATGGTTTCACAACTAATCCAGCTCAAGCAATACTTGATCAATTTAACCTTGCAATTAAAGAAGTTATTAAAGCTGGTGGCCAAGGTTAGAGTGTAATGCTTCAACAATATTCTCCCTCATTAATTATCCAGTGTAATGATTTAATAGCAATGTCGAAAAATTTAGTTATCGATTGGATGCGCAGATGGATGTTTAATGGCAATCCAAACGCTAACGCATTATCTGATTCTATCGCGAACTACCTATCTGATCATGCTCATTTCAAAAGTCATGGTCGTCACATTTCTAGAGACACCGCTAAATCACAAGGACTGATTATTCAAGATTTGGAAAGTGATCCCGTTTTACAAGATTTAGTGTTATCAATATTTCATGCAACCACCCATACTTTTACAGGCACTTTGGCAACAAAGATAATTGAGAATCACAAAGGCAAGGCTTTTATTAAGGTTACTAGGAAATAAGTTTTCATTGTAGATTTAGTTTGAATTCCTTACCACGTGGTACTAAAACCGTTTGACTTAATGAATTTGGGTTGTGAATGACCTTCGGGACAAAATTGAATGATATTTAACATATTAACCCAATTAGTTACCTTTCCAACTCCAATTTAACATTGAATTTTCTGCATTATTAGGTTATTATTAAATATATTTTTTAATAAGCTATGAAAAATAAAATTAACATACTATTTGCCGCTGTTATTCTTTCATTAACGGCTTTAATTTATCTTGGTGTTAGCAGTTTTGAATCTGCTGGGATTAAAAAAGCAATAAAACTAAAAACAACATCGGGAGCTTTGGAGTCGCTTCAATTCCTAAGCCAGATTCGCGCATTCCCTGAAACCGATATTCCAATTGATAAATTCTTTGCTGCGTTCGAATACACAAAAAACAATATGCAGGAGCTGGACTTAGGGGACAACTCCCCAACGGAATGGACTTCATTAGGACCCAATAATATCGGCGGCAGAAGCTTATGCCTTGAATTCAGCCCCACAGATACCGGCACGTTATACATCGGTTCGGCATCAGGCGGATTGTGGAAATCCACAACCGGCGGACTCGGCGCAAACGCATGGACTTACATTGAAACAGGATATCCGTCTTTAGCAGTCAGCTCAATATTAATAGACTCACTTAATCCGAGTATTATGTATATCGGAACCGGTGAGAATTACGGTTACCAGTATTCTTACAACGGCCTTGACGTAAGGGTAACAAGAGGAATGTACGGAATCGGAGTTCTGAAAACAACGAATGGCGGCGCTTCATGGTTTAAATCTCTTGACTGGTCATACAATAACCAGCGGGGAGTTTGGCGCGTTCTGTTTAATCCCAAAAACAGAAATGTTTTATACGCGGCAACAAGCGAAGGCGTCTGGAAAACTAATAATGCAGGCACAAATTGGTTCCAGGTTTTAAATTACCAGATGGCTATGGATATGGAAATAAATCCTGCAGATACAAGTGTGGTTTACGTTTCAATCGGCAACCTGACAAATAATGTTCCTAACGCAAATGTTGGCATTTATAAAACAACAAACAGCGGAACAACATGGGTAAAGCTTACCGGCGGGCTGCCTTCAACTTGGACCGGTAAAACTACCATTGAATTATATAAAGGCAACCCTGACTTTGTTTATGCAAGCATTGCAAATGATTTTTCTTACGTCGGTTATTATACCAGCACGAACGCCGGCTTAACCTGGACACTGAAAACAACAGGCATTAACATTGGCGTTCAGGGATGGTATAACAATGGGCATCTTGTAAAGCCAAATGACCCCAATACAATTGTTGTCGGCACAATTGACCTTGTCAAATCAACAATCGGGGGAACAAGTTTCACAACTAAATCAAATTGGAATGCGTGGATAGAAGGGGCAACTCCTCCGGGCGAGCCTGAGAGCCCTTCATCAAATTTTGCTCATGCAGACCATCACTTTTTTGCGGCAAATCCGCGCGACCCAAACAAGCTTTACTGCATAACTGACGGAGGACTGTACCGCTCAAACAACTTCGGCGAAACATATTATTCCTGCAACGGCGGATACGTTACTACGCAGTTTTATGCAGGTTTTTCAAACTCGATGCAGGATTCGATATTTTGTATCGGCGGACTGCAGGATAACCGTTCTGCTTTTTACCAGGGAACAACTGCATGGTATAAAACTTTTTTCGGCGATGGTATGTTCTGCGGAGTAAACTCGCAAAATGATAATATCTGCTACACTGAATATACCAATGGTTCAATCTACAGGTCAAATAACCGCGGTGTCAGCTGGAGTGGTATAAGCGGCGGGCTTTCAGGCAGCTTCGCTTTTGTAACACCATTTATTGTATGCCGCTCGAACCCAAGTGTACTTTACATTGCCGGAACAAGTGTTTTTAAATCAGTGGTTGGCGGCGGTTCATGGTCAAATGTTGGTACGTTGAGTTACAAAGCACTTTCAATGGATGCATCTTCGACCAGTACGGATACTGTTTACATTGGAACTGCAGCACAGATTGGCGGCGGCCCGACAGCAAAAATATTCCGTTTAGCCGGAACAACGCTTACAGATATTACGGGCTCAATCCCTAACCGCTATGTAACGGATATTCACGTTGACCCGAACAATTCAAGAATTGTTTATGCAACTCTTGGGGGATTTGGCTCCGGACACGTTTACAAGACTTCTGATGCGGGCGGAAGCTGGATTGATATATCGGGTAATCTCCCGGATGTTCCCCATCAATCGGTTTGCATAGACCCGCTTTATCCGCAGAATGTCTATGTTGGAAATGACCTTGGAGTTTATGTATCAACAACGGGAGGCACTACCTGGTTTGAATTCAGAACAGGAATGCCTCATGCTCTGGTTTTTGATTTAAAGGTTGTTTATCCCAACAGAAAGCTAAGAGCTGCAACACACGGAAGCGGAATCTATCAAAGGGATTTAGTTCCGAATCCGGTTGGAATTAACCCTATCGGCAGTGAAGTGCCGAAGGAATTTAAGCTCTCGCAGAATTATCCGAACCCGTTTAATCCTTCGACAAAAATCCGCTTTGCGGTTGCTAAGCAGTCAAACGTAAAGCTCACGGTTTACGATATCACAGGCAGGTTAATCACAACTCTTGTGAATGAAAATCTGAGAGCTGCAAACTATGAAATAAAGTTCGATGCAAGCGGAATTTCAAGCGGGGTTTATTTCTATAAGCTTGAAGCCTTAGGGTTTGTTGATACAAAGAAAATGGTTGTTGTGAAATAAGTCTGATGTTAAACAGGCTAAGAGAGCAATTATTGGGCTATATTGACCAGCCCCACACGCACGGGTCACTGATGGATGCTGTTAAAGGGCTTCCGGAAAAGTATATAAATGAAAAACCTGAGGGGCTGCCGTATTCATTCTGGGGAATGCTTGAACATATACGCCTTTCGCAGTTCGATATGATTGATTTTATGCAGAATCCTGCTTATAAGGAATTAGAGTGGCCCAAGGATTACTGGCCTGACGAGTCGGAGAAAGCCACTAGGAAAATGTGGGACGAGGCGATTTCTATGTTTCAAAAAGATACCGAAACATTGAAGAAAATTATAAACGACCCTGAAGTAGATTTGTTCGCCAAGATTCCCCACGGAAGCGGACAGACAATATTCAGGGAAGTGATGCAGATAATAGACCACAACAGCTACCACATCGGGCAATTAATTGTGATGCGGCGGATGATTGGCGAGTGGAAGGGCTGAGTGTCGTCTGAATTGCCTGCCTTATATTTAAAAACTAATTAATACGACCTTAATTACATTGAGGAATTTGAGAGTAAGTGCTATCTTGCCTCTTTATTTCTCAGTAAATTATGGAAAATACCCAAAAACCGGCTCACCCTGAGCGGAGCCGAAACAAGTGGCTTACACGTGATGTTTTCAACTGGTCAGTTTTTGATTTTGCAAATTCTACTTTTGCTACTATTGTCGTCGCATTTGTTTATGCGATTTACTTTAAGAAGGTCGTAGCATTAAACCAGCCGATTGGTGATTTTTACTGGGCATCTTCCATAAATA
Organism: Chlorobiota bacterium; assembly: GCA_022616535.1. Classification (GTDB taxonomy): domain Bacteria; phylum Bacteroidota; class Ignavibacteria; order Tepidaquicellales; family OLB5; genus JAKEEM01. The sequence goes on from JAKEEM010000045.1 coordinate 33,618, forward strand.
TTTCGATGATTATAGTTGCGGTATTGGGTCCTGTGCTCGGCGCCGCAAGCGATTATTACGGCAATAAAAAGAAATACTTAATATTCTTCACGTACCTCTGTGTTGGTGCTACAGCTTTGCTGTATTTTATTACCGAAGGAATGATTCTATGGGGCATGGTTCTATTCATTTTTGCAAATATCGGTTTTCAGGCGGGGCTTGGGTTTTATGACGCTTTTATAAAGGAGATAGCCCTATTTGAAAACTATAATAAAGTTTCGTCGCTGGGTTATGCAATAGGGTATCTGGGTTCGCTCGCTTCGCTTGGCGCAGTGATTGTTCTGCAGGATGCACCAAGACTTACGTTTGTTGCATGCGCGGTTTTGTTTTTTCTGTTTTCGCTTCCGATGTTTTTGTTTGTAAAGGAAAGACCCTCACCCCCAGCCCCACTTCCGGAAGGAGAGGGAAATCTTAATATTAGTGCCGCAAAGAACTTCATATCTATCGGCATAAACAGAACTCGTGATACCTTACGGCACATCAGCAAGTATAAAAATATCAGGACATTTCTTCTGTCCTACTTTCTTTATATTGACGGGGTAAACACTATAATATTCTTTGCGGGCAATTATGCACAAACGACTCTGAATTTTGAAATCTCGGATTTAATTTTATTTTTTATTATTGTACAGATTACCGCTTTAACAGGTTCTTTTCTGTTCGGATACATTGCCGATAAGAAAGGAACGAAAGGAACATTGTCATTTATAATTATAAGCTGGGCAGTGCTTACATTGCTTGTTTTTTTTGCAAATGATAAGGCGACTTTTTTAATAATCGGGGCATTTGCGGGCACGTTTTTGGGCTCATCCCAGGCGCTCTCAAGAAGCTTTATGGGCAGGCTAACCCCCGATGAAAAGAAAACGGAGTTCTTCGGGTTTTACAGTCTTTTTGAAAAGACATCGACTATACTCGGGCCTCTTACATTCGGGCTCGTTTCATGGCTTACTGGCAGCCAGAGATATGCCGTAATTTCGATTCTAATGTTTTTTATTGCAGGGTATTTATTGTTTAGAAGGGTAGAAAAGGCGTAGGGACAGAACATCTTGTCCGCATTTGGCGGAGTGTTCTGTCCCTACAGTAATTTAATTAGGAAAACTTACTTCTTCGTTTTACCAAGGAAAATCGTAGCGCCGAGATAGAACTCGATAACGCCGATGTTTCTGTCTTTTGAAATGTTAGCGTTTAAATCAGTAGCGGCTTTATCAAGTAAATTCATTTTATTTTCTTCCCTAAGGAAGTCAGATTTCTTGCCGATTAAGTTATACAGCTTATATTTACCCCCAAAAGTAATACCTGCGTACTTTCCGAACCTGATTGTAGCCCCAAGTCCGCCGCCAAATCCCAGTCTGACATCGCTTTTTATGTTAAAAGCGGTTTCTATACCCGGTGCGATATTAACATTGTCGCTTGTCTGCCTGTACACCCCGGTTACCACAGCCATTAAAAACTCGACTCCAAAGAACGGATACCACATTCTTTTTTTCTTATCAACCATTGTAACAGCGTATTCAAACCCTGCGCCAAAATAGGGTATTCTCAGGAAAATTTCAGATTGCCCCGGAACAGGGTCAAGCATTGTCCCGCTTGTCGGAGGGTATCCGTTATTAATCCAGTTTGCTCTCATATACGCCGTATTATCATCGCTGTTTTGCATTTGCGTATAGCCCAAAGTTACATATGGTCTGTACTGCCCCTGCGGACCCAGCCCGAACTTTAAATTAAACCCGCCGCCCCATCCGACTTTTGTCCCATAGTTTTTAAAAGTCCAGAACTCGCCTATATCATTGCCTTTTGCTTCCTGAAGCGGAAGAGCATAACCGCCAACGATATCGATAGTAAATAAAGGTGATTTCCAGTTCCGAGCTTTTGTTTTTACCTGCGCATCTATTGAATTAAAAGCAAAAAAGGATAGTAAAACAATTAATACAGAAAATTTTGAAATTCTCATTGACTTTCCTCCCATATTGTTTTTGGTTTTTATAATCTTCCCGCTAATTGACACTAAATTACAAGATTTTTTAAAGAAAATCAAATTTTAATGTAGCCAAAAACAGGTAATTAAAATCCCGCATATAATTATTTATATGCGGGATTAATTTATAGAGAAAAATGAAGAAAATAACTATTTTACCAGAACGAGCTTTTTAGTTGCGGTCCATGGTGCTGACGCATTCGATACTGTTAAGCGGTAGAAATAAACGCCGCTCGGAAGGTTGGAAGCGTTAAAGCTTATTTGATATTCGCCGGCTTTTACATTTTCCGAAACAAGTGTCTGGATTTCCCTGCCAAGAATATCGAATACTGCAAGCTTTACAAATCCGCTTTGAGAAACATCAAACCTAATATTTGTTGTTGGGTTGAACGGATTTGGATAGTTCTGGTGAAGATTATATGAGCCGGGCACAATATTGCTGATGGGCTCGATACCAATTGGAATAGTCTTATAATCGATGGTATCGGGCCTGAAGTTAGTCCACCCATTTGCCCAGGTTGAGTTCTGGTCAAATGCCCCCCTGTAAGTTGTTTGGGTAAAAAACGGGTCATTCATTCCCGGAAGAGTGAAGTTAGCTCCGCTCAATACAGGCGAGCCCGCACTGGGATAAAAGTTTGCCGGGGAGTAGCTTCCTGATGATATGTTACCATAGGGATTGCTTAATTGCGCGCCTGCTGTATTTGCAATAATTGTGTTGCCCCCTGCAGTTGTATAAACTAAAGCGTTAAACCCACAGCCTGCATTAGTGGAAGAAGCAAGAGTATAGCACCCGGCAAAAACATTTGCTTTAACTCTGCAAGTATCATTCTGCATAGCGCATGTGGTGCCGCTTCCGTCATAATAAATACCCTGGGGCCAGCCCATAACAACACTGTTCACTAAGCTTATTAATGAGTTTCTTCTTAAATGACCGCCTCTCGTAAAGAGAGGGTTAACTGCCGATGTATCGTATTGTTTCGGTCCCACAGAGGTAATGTTAGAAAATATGGGCTGAGTCCTAGGTGTATTATAGTTCGGTCCGTTGTTATTGTCCGATTCAAAGCATGTAGAACCGCTGATATCCGCAACTGATGGTTTTCTGATGGCTAAACCCCATTGGACTTTACCCCGGAATCCAAAATCTGTATCAAATTCATCGTCAACAGGGATATAGGAAATTAAATATTTGCAGTTAACTGTTCCGCCGAACCATTCAAATGAGTCATCACCGTTCCAGCTGACCATTATATACTCTATTGTTGTCCCTGAGCCAACGCCGCCCATGGTAAGACCATTAATTTCGTTGTTCGCCGAAAGGGCAATCCCAGAATACTCAATCCTGCAATACCTCATTACACCAGAGTTATCGTTATCGTTGTTTCCGCCGTAATAAACTGAAGGAGCAATGCCTTCAATTGCAGCAGTATCAGAACCCGATGCGGTGTTTATTCTGGCTCTTCCTAAAAGTATAATTCCTCCCCAGTCACCGGTTGCTCTATTTCCGACCGGCTGCGAGCTTGTAAATATAACGGGAGCTACCGCAGTCCCATTGGCATGAATCATACCCCCTCTTTCAACAACAATTGTAGCTTTGGATATTTTATCTCCAAAAAGCTGTGTTCCTGCCGGAATAACAAGGTTGCCTCCCTGTTTAACAAAAATTGTTCCCAGCATCAGGTATCTCTTTGTGTTTTGGAGAGTTACGGTTGTAGTAATATTTCCCTGTAATGTGTCATCCCAAGTAGTTGAATGAGCCGAGGAACCCATTACAAAAACCGACACAATAGCCAATAAAATTTTTTTTAACATTTTTGGTCCTTTCTTGATTTTAAATAAGATTAGTAAACAAAGTTAAAACTCCAGTGTTAATTGATTGATAAGGAATTGTTAAACTATTATGAATTAATTACGCTTATAAAAGCAAAATCCCGTCATTAGACGGGATTTTTAAAATAATATTTAACCAAATCTTAATATTTATTAATATTTAAATGAGAGACTTATAGAATAGCCTGTCCCTGCATTATATCTTTTATATATTTCTTCCTTACCTTCAATAACCTGGGTAAAGAGATAATCCTGGGCAATAATATCCTTTATGCTGAACTTTACTTCAAAATTTTTAAACAGGCGCTGAATCAAAGTTAAATCTACAACATCTCTCCCGTTTTCCTCAATATCCGAAATCCCTTCAAGACCAACCTCGGATATTCTTTTGCCAAAACGGTTATATGAGAGGTTCACGCTTGTCCCGATATCGTAGTTGTCATAATATAAACCTGCGTTAATAGTGTAAGGCGATTGTCCCTGCAAGCGTCTTTCGAGACTGGTTACGGTTGAGCCGAGACCTGACAAATCAACTTTTGAATTTATGAATGAAATATTTGTGTTAACCGAGAAATATTTTAAAAACTTATTAATAAAACCTAGATTCTTCCGGGCTTCAATTTCCACCCCATAATTATTAGCTCCGCTCTTTGCATTCATGTAAGATTTAATTCTGTTGTCGCCCCCAGAGTTAGGCAAGAAAACCTCCTCAATCGGTGAATCAAACTTTTTGTAGAATGCGCTAAGTGATATAATCTCGCCTGCATTCGGGAAAAATTCATATCTTAAGTCATAATTTCTGATTATGTTTCTTTCAAGCTCAGGATTGCCGATATTAAATATAAGTTCCTGGAAATCGAAAAAGCTGAATGGGGCAATTTCCCTGAACTCAGGTCGTGAAATTGACTGGTAGTAACTTGCTCTTAAATTCATTTTATCGCTTAGGGCATAGGTTAAATTAACAGATGGCAGGATATCGTTTTTATTTACACTTCTGTTAACCGGGTTTCCGATTTGGTCAATCGAATTTAACTTGTTTAAATTTGATTCCAGCCTTGCGCCTATTACAGTCCTGAGTTTCCCAAGCGGGATATCAAACATTAAATAACCTGCTGCAAGATTATCAATACCCGCATATGTATCTGACGGTCTTGTTATCTCATCATAGAGGAACTTATTGGTGTCTATATTTTCAGGTAAAAATAGAGAGTCAATTGAGAGGAAAGTAAGCTGATAGCTGTTCGGGTCCGCAAGAATTGGAGCAAAAAGTCTCGCGGTAAAATCTCTTGTACTCCTGTTATAAAAAACACCGAATTTAGATTTTACCTCAATCTTTTTAACAGGCCTGAATGAAAGCTCAAAATTTGTTTCAAGGCTGCGGATTATATCTTTCAAAGTCGAAAAAAATCTGCCGCCCCCTGCTGAATTTGGAACAGTGCTTATCGAAGCGAAGAAAGGCATATCGGTGCCTATTTCCCTTTGATATCTTATAGTTTTATAATCAGGCTCGTTCCTGTCTGATTCGGAATAGGAACCCTTCCATGAAATTCTTAATTTACCGAGCCTGCTGATAAAATGCTCGCCTGAAAGCTGTGAAGAGAGCATATCTCTTTCAATAAATTTTGTAGAATAAAGCTTTCTATCCTGAGTTTGGACTGTGTAAAATCCTTCCTGATACTCGGTTTCGTCTTCAGAGCTAAGGACATAAGTATTTTTAAAGCTGAATTTATTGTTTTCCCCTGCTCTGAAACTCAAGTTTAAAAGCCCGCCCCATAAAACCGAATACTCAGACTGTGTCCCTTTATACTTACTATCAATCTGGTTATCCGTTGTAAAAGTCTGTCTTTCGGTCTGCTTAGTGCTAAAACCATTATTATAAGTATAGGCACCAAAGAACCCGAAGTTACTTGTTTTGCCAATCGTTAAATTATTACCAATTGAAAGCTGAAACCCTCCGTTTACAGGGGCTGATTTTTCCTCCTGTGACCAGTTATTCACAAAAGCCCGGCTGAAGGTCTTTAACTGCTGCCGGCTGAAATTTGAAGAAATAACCGGAGCATTCGGTATAATGTTCGGAAGTTCTCTTGTACCGTCATCACGGCCGGAATTGAAAAACAATATCCTGGTTTCGCCCGCATTATATGTCAAGAAATCCTCCCCCGTTGTTGAGCTGTTATATGAGCCGGAAGTGGAGAAGTTTAGTGAAAACTTGTCGGGGAATTCCTTAGTTGTAACTTGAACCAATCCTCCGGAAAAATTGCCGATCTGGTCGGGTGTATATGACTTTGATATAACAATATTTTCTAAAAGATTTGACGGAAATAAATCAAAAGAGAATGCCTTTTTGTCGGGGTCAGTGCTTGGGAGTATTACTCCGTTCAGAGTAGTTGAGCTGTATCTTTCGTTTGTTCCTCTTACGAATACAAATTTGTTATCAACAATGGAGACTCCGACGACTCTTTTTAAAACATCCGAGCTTGTCGCATCGGCTGTTCTTTTAATCTGCTGGGAGCTTATTCCGTCCTGTATGTTTTCTGCTTTCTGCTGCTGCAGAAGCAGTGCTGCTTCATTATTCTGGATTCTTTCGGCTTCGATGAGCAGGGTGTCTGTCATTGTTCCTTCAGGCTTAAGTATTAAGCTGACATTTACAACCTCTCCCTGCTTCACTTTCACATTTATGCTTTGCGGAACGTAGCCGATGTAAGAAGCTGTGACGGTATGTTCGCCCGTCTCAATATTTTCAAATGCAAAATTCCCGTCAAGGTCAGATGTTGTTCCCTTAGGCACTGATGCGATTCTTAAAACCGCATCGGGCAGGGGACTGCCGCTGGAGCCGTCGTAAACCTTGCCAATTACTTTCCCTACCTGAGCATAAGAGCTGAATGTGAACAAAGCAAAAAACAGTATTAATAATTTAATCTTGTTCATTTTTTATATCCTTAAAATTTGATTTTTCTTCTGCGTGGTATACAAATTTTGTCAATTTATATTAACGGTATGTGAGGAGAGTATTCAGAAATCGTTAAGAGGATATACAAAATTTTTTTTATTTTAATGCAGTCTTAACCATTTCTTAACATTACAACGGTGATTTAACTTAATAAAGGGTTAGTATTTCTTAACAAAAAAGGCGAATGCTTTAACATTCACCCTTTTAAAAACAAAACTTTTTAAAATCTAAAGAATAGTGCTTAAATCCGTATCTTTGTATTTGCCGTCTTTAATAAACAACAGCATTTTCCTGAAATCCCCGGCTTTAAAATAACCGGGTAGGTTTTTCATAACTGTATTGCCGTATTTAAATTCAATTATATTACCTTCAGGTTCTAAAAAAACAGTGGTCGGGTAACCATATGCTTCGAAATACAATGCTAAATCCTGCTCGGTATATTTTTTATTCAGGTAAGTTATCTCGTTATAGCCTTCGGCATCAAGCTTAACCAGAATAAAGCTCCTTTTAATTAATTTTTTAATTTTCCTGCTGGAGTAAACCTCATCATCCATTTTTTTGCACCACCCGCACCAATCCGTATAAACATCAACAACAATGCGTTTGTTTTGGGATTTGGCATTTGCAAGAGCTTCGTTAAAGCTTAATGACTGGGTGTAAGTAAGCCCTGTTATAAACAACAAGGCAGCTGCAAAAGGAAAGACTTGTCTAAAAATCCGGCTATTTCCTTTATTTGTCATATAAAAATATAACTCTTGGATAATTTCCCCAGTTCCTTTTCGGGATTCCTTATTTTGACTTTGAATTTATAAAATCCATAGTTTTGCTGTAAACCTCATTGACAGATAAATCCCTCATACATTTATGTTCGTTGGGGCAATCCTGTAGTCTGGTTAAATTGCATCCTAAGCAGGGTAGGGACTCATTTTTGATTATAATGGAGTTCTGATTCTCAGGCCCCTGCAGATGGGAATTTGTCGGACCGAATATCGCAACGGTGTTGACGCCAAGGGTCCACGCAATATGCATGGGTCCCGTATCGTTCGAAATAAATACTAGGCATTTTTTTGCAAGTGAACCCATATATTTTAGATTAACTTTCGGAATTAGCATTGCCCCATAGCCTAAAAAGTCTTTTATTTTCATTGAATCAAGCTTCTCCTGCTCATTTCCCCAAAATAGAAGTATTCTGAAATCCTTGCATAGCTTTTTTGCAAGCTCCATATATTTTTCTAAATACCATACTTTTGTCGGCCAGCTCCCGCAGGGGTTGATACCGATGACATTGCCGCTCGCCATTCCGTTTTCTGCAAAAAAACTCTCCGCAAACTCTAAATGAACATTATTTAAATAAAATCTCGGGACATTTGTAATTATTTTCAGATTCAAAGCCCTTAGGCTGTCAAGGTTAAATTCAATATTGTGCACTTCACCGCCTCTGGGCTTAACCTTAATGTTGTAAGCGATTCTTCTCCATGTAAAAGGGTAGCCGACGCGGTATTTTGCCTCGCTGTTTAAAGTAATAATTGCCGTTCTTGGATTGCTGAATAAATCGATTATTAAGTCATATTTCTGGTCATGAATATTTTTCAGAAGGCAGTAAGAGCTGTCCCCTTTTTTTAAATCATAAGTCAGAACTCTGCTGAGAAAGGGATTATCGGTCAAAACGTCTTTGCAGAAGCTTTGGGTTAAATAATTTATTTGGGCATAGGGGAAATTATGCCTGAGGTTTTCAATAACCGGTGTTGAAAGCAAAACATCGCCGATTGCCCCGGGTTTGATTACTAAAATTTTATTTACTTTTGTCTTATCGAATTTCAACCCTCACCCCATGCACCCATAGGTGCGTTTTACCCCTCTCCCTAGGAGAGGAAGAAAGCATTACACATGTTCCAAAATAATGAAATTATTTTCTTTTGGAATTCCGTTTGCACGTATTGAATAGAATTCTTTTCTTTCAAAGATGCATAAATCATACAATCTGCATTTGCCGCATAGGGGGTTATTTGCCCTGCAGATTTTTCTTCCGAACCTGATTAACAGGGTGTGAAAAAGAAACTTTTTCCCCCTAGGAATTAAATCTTTCACCTGCTTAAATGTTTTCTCGGGTGACTTCGAATCCGCCAGACCCAAACGGTTAGTCAATCTGTGTACGTGAGTGTCAACTGGGAAAACATCCCTGGCTAAGCCGAATGCAAGCACGCAGGAAACAGTTTTCACGCCAACTCCGTTATACTGCAGAAGCTCTTTATATATTGAGTCGTCCGTCATTTTTTTTAAAAAATTCAGACTAAGCGAGCCGTATTTCGTATTAAGCTGCTTAAGCAGTTTTTTTATGCTTTTTGATTTCTGGTTTACAAGCCCGCATACCCTGATTGCAGCCCGAATCCTGCTAAGAGGTGCAATCATCACACTTTCCCAGTTTTTAAACCGGGTTTTAAGGTTTTGAAATGCAATATAGCTTGTTTTATCCGTTGTATTTTGAGACAGCATTGTTGCAATAAGCACGTCAAGCGGGTCGCTTTTGCTCGGCTTAGATTTCAAGCCGGGAAACTCTTCTTCAAGAAGGGATATAATTTGATTAATCTTATCCTGCAAGCTGTTTATTTTCGGGGATTTTTCAGCAATATAAAAAAATATTACCAATAGATACAGGGATAGAAAAATATGAACAATTATCGCTTCGTAGGGGCGACCCGGCGGGTCGCCCCTACATTAACAGATTGAAATCCTCTCAAAATATTTTGCAGGGGTGTTCAACTGAACACCCCTTTATTATTTAGCATTATTTAGGACGTTCTTTCGAACGTCCCTACATTGGTTTGTTTATGACTCAATCGCAAATCTAAAATAAAAAAGGCCAGGCATTTACCTGACCTTTTTAAAGAACTTGTTATGAAACCTTATTTTACTAAAGTCATCTTCTTTGTTTCAACAAAGCTGTTTGTTTTCAGAGTGTAGAAGTAAATTCCGCTTGACCAGCTTGATGCGTCAACTTCGGCTTTATATGTGCCGGCTTCAACAACGGCATCAAGATAGGTTGCAACTTCACGGCCCATCATGTCATAGAACTTTAAGCTTACATGTTCGCTCTTCGGAATTGTGAATACGATGTTTGTCGTCGGGTTAAACGGATTCGGATAGTTCTGCGACAAGCTGTATTCAGAGGGAACATTGTTCTGCTGGTGGATTCCGGTCGGGGTTGTTACACCTTCCATTCTTGTCTGTTGAACATAGTTGTCTGTGGAATAGCTTCCTCCGCCCCTGTAAACGAAAATGTTAACCTTGCAATTTTCAGCGACATAATTAGAGGGTAAAGTGTAGTTCAGAGGAACAGTAACTGAAGTATTCTGTGTCCAGTTATCGGTTGTGTTTAACAGTGTTCCTGTTGCCCCATTAATTAAATCCCTGTTAACGTGCTTATGAACATAGTTCGAACCTCCCGGGCAGCTTCCGTTTCCGGCTTGGGGATATATTAAATTATCTTCTGTTAAAACAAACATAACATAATATGAACCTGTCAAATTCTCTAAAGCCGTCATAACAACACTGCCAGTAATAGTTCTTGTTCCGGAATTATAAGCCTTGTTGTTGACCACAATGCTTACCCCCGGCTGAATCGTAAGTGATTGTATTACAACATTGTTATTCCATGATTCGCGGAAAACAATCCCTGTTCTTCTGCCGATTACACCGCTTGGATATGAATTGAAACCAAAAAGACCTAGCATAGGTGCACTATGGACATACCACGGGTCATTTTGGGGTGTGTATCCGTGATAACCAATTACCATAGTATTAGGATAGATTTGTAAAATATCGTTTATTATAGTATGCCCGCACGGACACCATACACACCAGGTTCCGGTGCAGTACTCTAATAAAGCATTATACCCCGTTTGAGCGTTTGAAGAAGACGGATTAAAACCAACAAGAGCAACGAGGGCAATTACAATAAGTAAATGCTTTTTCATTTTGTTTCCCCTCTCTTTATTTTGTAAAATTTTTAAAAAACTTAAATTGTCAAGAAAAAAATTAGCCACATCTAAAAAAAATAATAGTTACTCACTACACTGTATGGGAACACTTACAGGTGAGCCACTACAAATAACGTTAGCGACTGGCGAGCAGCTTGGTTTCCAGCTTGTAATAACACCAACTTTCATCGGGACATCTTCTGGCAAGGTACACATATCACATTCACCTTTGCTATTGGTTTGACATAATCCGTAAAGTTCATTTGTAGACATATCGCGCGCCTCTATGTAATAGCCTTCAGGGTCAGATAAACCGAGAATTATAAAACTTATACAACAACTTCCAGTAACCGACTCTTTTTCTAGCGAAGTATTAAATCCATAAATTAATGGGATTATCATAATTAATCCAATGATCCTAATGATTGTCCTTTTCATTTTGTTCCCCCTATTTTTAATAGTATTTGGAAAATTATAGACTTTGCTAACTTAAAAAGTAGCTAATTAAAATTAAAATGTCAAGTCTTAATTTAGGGTTAAATGGTAGCTAAAATAAGTATTTGTTTGAAAAATGCAAAAAAGGTGAAAAATTTATTATTTTGTGTTTATGGCCTGCCAAGTCGCCCTACCAACAGCGGCAGTACCTGCAGGGGTGTTCAATTGAACACCCGATTTATTTATTTTGGACGTTTGTTCGAACGTCCCTACATTGTTTCCTTTTTATTTTACCAATACCATTTTTCTTGTAAGGGAATGATTGCCTGCTTCAAGCCTGTAAAAATACACTCCGCTCGGGTAAGCAGAGCCGTCCCAGCTAAGCTCATAAGTTCCGGGAGCAAGACGCTGGTTTACAGGCTGGTCAATTTCTCTGCCGTTTACATCATAAATTTTCAAATGTACGGGACGCATATATGCGTCCCCTACCTGAGAAATTTGAAAGCGAATCTTTGTAACCGGGTTAAAAGGGTTAGGATAATTCTGCGAAAGCGAAAACTCATTTGGTACTTCGTTAGAAACCTTCTTAATTCCAATCGGAAAACCAGGACCGCCGCCGTTTGTGGTTTTTAAAATCGTTCCGAATCCGCCCACTGCCCAGCCGGTATTTTCATTCACCATATGTAAAGAGTACAAAATTTGGTTTGTCCCGCTTGTTACAGTCGAATCCCACCTTTCACCCTGATTTGTTGTTCTGTATAAAATCCCCCCGTCGCCGCACATATAACCAGTTGTGGAGTTAATAAATTTCATTGTATATATTGTGTGGCCAAGCGTCAGATAGATATCAGGTGACCAGCTTATACCCGCATTCGTTGTCTTAATAAATATGCCGCAGCATCCTGTAATCCAGCCGGTATTATCATTTATAAATTCAGGCGCCCATAACGGATTTACGAAACCCAATGTACCGGCAAGCCAGCTTGCACCTGCATTAGTTGAGCGGAAAATGCTTGAGCTTGTGCCTACAACCATGTAATTGTTTTCATTTATAAAAGTGCAGCCGTAGAAATCAAGCGTATCTAAATTAGCTATAACACTGAACCAGCTTTCACCGGAATCTGTTGTTTTTAAAATTGTTCTTTTGGAGCCGACAATTAACCCGGTGCCTGAGTTAAGGAATTCGATTCTCATCAGATTATTTTGGATTCCCGAGTTAACGGCATTCCACACTGCCCCTGAATTTATTGTCTTATAAATTTTGCCGCTGTCGCTGCACAGAAAACCGGTATTTGCGTCAACAAAATATAAACTGTTATGTCGTCCTGGTACTTGACTAATTTGCCAGTTAGCCCCACCGTTAGTTGTTTTTAAAACCTGGTAAAACCCGCAGGCAAAGCCTGTGTTTTCGTTAACAAAATAAACCGACTTCAAAGCATAGTTAGTGCCTGAGACTTGAGGTGTCCACTGTGCATGAGTCAAACTGCACAGCAAAAAGCTTAATAAAATTGTTTTTGTGAAGCTCTTCATCACAGTAATTTAATACAATTTTACTAAAATTGGAATGGAAAACATACTTTAAAATAACTAATTTGTTTGTATCTCTATAATTTTCAGTAATTAAGGAGTAATTAACTTTTTTCACTATATTATAAATGCGTTGATTTTCCATAAATATCCTTTTAAAATTGAATTAAATTTACATTTTTTTAATAAATGAATATGAAAAAATCTAAAAGACCTAATCTTAAAACTATTAAAACAATTGAAGGTAAAAAGCACGATATTGTCAGAGTATCAGATTTTTCTGTTACTCCCCCTGAAATAAAACGCAAGCAGACGGTTACTATTAGAATGACAATTAAAAATGTGTCGGATAAAGCTTTGAAGGGTGTGCCGTGGCAGATTGTAAAAAACAAAAAAATTCTTGATTCCGGTGTGAGATACAACCTTGCATCGGGAGACAGCTTTAAAGTTTTAACTACATGGACTGCAACAGCCGGCTCGCATTTTTTTTACGGAGACGCAGACCCAAAAAATACTTTGCGCGAGCCAAAAATAAAGCAGTATAACAATCTACCGCAGGGATTTGACGTTAAGGTGAGATAATTATTTTCTTCCCTGATAATTTTCACTTACATATTTAATTTATGCAAATTCTTGAAATCCGTCTGCTCACAAATTCACTGAAAAAACAAATTGAATTTTATTCGAATGTTCTCGGTTTAAACACTTCATATTTAAACGACGGAGCAGGTGCAATAGATATTGGTTCATCTAAGCTGATTTTTGATGAGGTTACTTCAATAAATAATCCTTATTACCACTTTGCAGTTAATATTCCTGAAAATCAAATAAACGAGGCGATTGGATGGCTTAAAGCGAAAGCGGACTTGATTGAATATGAAAACTCACCGCTTGTAAATTTTCCGAACTGGAATGCTCACTCGGTTTATTTTTACGATGCCGGAGGCAATATAGTTGAGCTGATTGCAAGACACAGCTTAGATAATAAAACGGACAGCGAATTTTCCTCTGCAAGCTTTTTAAACATTAGCGAAATTGGCATGCCTGCCGAAAATGTTAAAAACTTTTGCGGTGAGATTAACCAAAAACTGAATGAAAACCTGTGGTGGGGGAATACCGAAACATTTGCTGCAGTTGGAGATGAAAACGGATTATTTATTGTTGTTTCCGGGCAAAGAAACTGGTTTCCGACAAATAAACCGAGTAAAATTTTCCCGCTGGCTGTAACCATTGAAAATAATTCAATAAAATCACTGGAATATTCACCGTACAAAATAGCAACGAAAAGTTCTGAACTTAAAATTTAAAATGTTCTAATGCTCAAATCAAAAGCAGCGGCTTCGGATACTTTAAGCTTCTCAAAACGCTATCCTGAGCTAATGCACAAGCTTCTTGGTAAAACCGGACTCACCGTTTCAGCGTGCGGTTTCGGGTCGTACAGGGTCGATTACAGAGTGAAAGAACACTTTGATGCATTGGAATATGCGATTGAAAGCGGAATCAACCTCATCGATACGTCGGCGAACTATTCCGACGGCGGCAGCGAAATTCTGGTTGGAAACGTGCTTTTGGATTTGATTAACCAGGGGGAAATAAAAAGGGAAGAAATAGTTGTAATGACAAAGGGCGGCTATCTGCAGGGTAAAAACCTTGAATTAGCCAAAAAAATGAAAGAGGAAGGCAAAGGATATAATGAGATAGTCGAGTATACGGAAAATCTGTGGCACTCAATACACCCGGATTTTTTGAAGGACCAAATAACACTTTCCCTTGAGAAAATGAAGCTTGAATCTGCGGACGTGTATCTTCTTCATAATCCGGAATACTTTCTTGACTCCCCCACGGCAAAGGAACTTGAGCAGGAGGAATTGAGGCATGAATATTACAGCAGAATAAAAAAAGCATTTGAATATCTCGAAAGCGAAGTCACCAGCGGAAGAATTTCATGCTACGGGATTTCCTCAAATGCGTTTGTAAAACCGTCCGATGACCAGGTTTTTACCTCGCTTGATAAATGCCTGGGGATTGCAAATGAAATTTCGACCGATAATCATTTTTATGTTATTCAGTTTCCACTGAATGCGCTTGAACGCGGAGCAATAGTACACAAAAACCAGACAGGGGATACTAAGAGCTTGATTGAATTTGCCGGAAAGCATGGATTGGGTATACTGATAAACAGACCACTCAATGCTCTTAACGAAAAAGGATTGAACAGACTGGCTGATTTTGAAGTGAGCGATGAATTTACAAAGCTTGAGGAGGCTCAAATAATTGCAGAAATTAACCTGCTTGACTCAATGGAGGAGGATTTTTTAAAGGATTACATCGACGTTCTGAATTTATCGGATTCAAACAGGCAGGCGGTCAATTATTTCCTAAAAGCCGGGCAGCTATTGAAGGAAAACTGGAAAAACTTCGGAAGCGCGGAAAGCTTTAACGATGTTAAAAAGCAGTTTTTAATACCAAGGGTAAATTATGCGCTGACTGCGCTGGTTACTTCCCCAAACCTAACCGATGAAATGAAAACACGGCTGGACAAAATTGCTGTGCAAATAAACAAGCTGATTAAGATTATGGACAGCATTTACGGGCTTATGGCAAATGTCCGCTCAAGGGAGCTTCACCTCAGACTCAACACACTTGTTGAACAAAGCGAAGCAGACAAGTTTATACCTCTTACGCTATCACAAAAAGCTGTTCTTATGCTGAACTCTATTGATGAGGTGAGCTGCACTTTAGTTGGAATGCGCCAAAAAAAATATGTTGATGATGTAAGCGGCAGCCTTAAAGCGGAGAAAATTTCGAATGTTCTTGAAAAATGGAAAAAGTTTGAACCTTAATTAGAAACTTGACTTAATTTAGAAGCTTGACTTAATTTAGAAGCTTGATTTGCAAGGGGCTCTCAAGGATAATTTGAGCTCTGCCTTTGAACATCGAAACTCTGCCTGTAACCTCTACATCCTTTAGCTTATATTTATCGATTTCTGGGAAATCGCTGAATTTTCTGGCAAAAATTACGGCTGTAAACGGATTATTGGGAAATTTCTCAACAAAATTTAAGTATGCAACTTTTTCGGACTTGTAAACATCGGCAACAAAACCCCTTACAGTTACGGTTCTTCCGTTATAATTTTCCGCCTCAAGGGGAGAAACAACTGCAACGGGCTTTTCATACTCAAACGGATGTCTTTCCTTATATTTACTATCGTAATTGTTAGCCGAGGAAGTATCCTTTTTAACGAAAGATGTATCCTTTGGCAGCTCTTGTTTTACTTCATCGGATTTTTTTTGTTCTGTAGGAACCGTTTTATCATCAACGAATTCCTGTTCCTTATCATCTTTTCCGCATGATATGAAAAGAATGAGCAATACTGCAGAAAAAATAAAATAGGATTTCATTTTCTTCTTTTTTTTGCTTTAGTCTTAGTCTTAGTCTTTCTCTTTCTTTTATCCGGCTTTTGAGAAGGGGAGAGTATAGCTGCCTGAGCAGCAGCAAGTCTTGCAATCGGCAGTCTGAACGGAGAACAGCTCACATAGTTAAGTCCTGCACTGTTGCAGAAGCTGATTGTCTGGGGGTCGCCTCCATGCTCGCCGCAGATTCCGATTTTAAGGTTCGGCTTAACCTTTCTGCCTTTTTCAACGGCAATTTTTACAAGCTCAGAAACCCCGCTATCAATAGTAACAAACGGGTCATTGGATAAAATTTCATGGTTAACATAATACGGAAGAAACTTGCCCGAATCATCTCTGGAGAGCCCGAAAGTCATTTGAGTTAAATCATTTGTTCCGAACGAAAAGAAATCGGAAGTCCGGGCAATTTCATCAGCAGTTATGGCAGCTCGCGGAATTTCAATCATGGTTCCAATGGAGTAGGGAAAGCTCACGCCGGTTTCTTCACTAACCTGCCGTGCGGCATCTCGAACCACCTTTGCCTGATTTTCAAGCTCTTTATAACTTCCGATAAGGGGTATCATAACTTCCGGATGAACATCGATTCCCTGTTTTTTCACCTCTACGGCTGCGGCAAATATTGCTTTTGCCTGCATCCGTGTAATTTCCGGATACACAATACCAAGCCTGCATCCTCTGTGTCCCATCATTGGGTTAAACTCATGCAGGCTTTCGACCTTAACTCTTACATCCTCAAAAAGTTTTCCTGATTTTTCCGCAAGCTCTCTTTGTTCTTTTTCAGTATGAGGCAAAAATTCGTGCAGCGGCGGGTCAAGCGTTCTAATAGTAACGGGCATTCCGTTCATTTCCTTAAATATTCCGGTAAAATCATCCTTCTGATAAGGGAAAAGCTTCTCCAGCGCCCGCTCTCTTTCCTCAAGTGTATCAGCAAGAATCATTTCTCTTACAGCATCTATTCTCTCGCCGCCAAAGAACATGTGTTCAGTCCTGCAAAGCCCGATACCTTCGGCTCCGAAAGCTATTGCATTTCTGCACTGGTCGGGCTGGTCTGCATTGGTTCTGATTCTAAGCTTTCTGTGCTTATCGGCCCATTTCATAAGCTGGCTGTAAATACCATACAAAGGAGAACTCTCAGGGCTCAGCGATTTTTCTATTAGAACCTGCAGAATTTCAGATTCCCTTATATGGATTCTTCCTTCGATAACTTCGCCGGTTGTTCCGTCTATTGAAATCCAGTCGCCTTCTCTTAATGTCTTTGTTCCGTTTTGAGTCTCGACACTCATTTCACGCTTTGAGTAATCAATTTCCAGCGCGCTGCATCCTGCGACACAAACCCTGCCCATCTGCCTTGCAACAAGCGCAGCGTGCGAAGTCATCCCCCCGCGTGATGTTAAAATTCCTTCTGCTGCGTTCATGCCGCGTATGTCTTCGGGTGAAGTTTCGATTCTGACGAGAATTGACTGCTCGCCTTTTTTAGAGGAATCGACAACATCGGAAGCATTAAAGTAAATCCTGCCGGCGGCTGCGCCGGGGCCTGCGTTTAAACCCTTTGCAAGGAGTTTCCCCTGGCTTACTGCAAGTTCTTTTTCATTTAAATCAAATACCGGTCTAAGGAGCTGGTTAAGCTGGTCGGGCTCAACCCTTGTTAACGCTTCCTTTTCGGAAATCAGCTTTTCCTTTACCATTTCAACAGCGATCCTAACCGCTGCGGGTCCGGTTCTTTTTCCAACCCTGCACTGCAAAATATACAGCTTGCCTTCCTGAATAGTAAACTCTATATCCATCACGTCCTTGTAATGCTTTTCAAGGCTCTTTCTTACTTTTTCAAGCTGTTTGTAAATCTCAGGGTTTTGCTCATTAAGCTTTGATATCGGAAGCGGTGTTCTGATTCCGGCGACAACATCTTCGCCCTGGGCATTCATAAGATACTCGCCGTAAAACACGTTCTCACCTGATGCCGGGTCGCGGGTAAATGCAACTCCCGTGCCGGATGTTTCGCCCATATTTCCGAATACCATTGATTGAACATTAACGGCAGTTCCCCAGGACTCGGGAATATTGTTGAGCTTTCTGTAAACAATTGCCCTTTCATTCATCCATGAATTGAAAACTGCATCTATTGCTCCGTTTAACTGTTCAACAGGGTCATTGGGGAAATCATTACCGAGGCGGCTTTTTATTTCAGCTTTAAACTGGTAAGCAAGCTCTTTTAAATCATCAGAAGTGAACTCGGTATCGTGCTCGATTTGCTTTAATTTCTTTTTATCTTCAATTATAACTTCAAACGGGTCCCGCTCGTCTTTTGATGCAGGTTTCAATCCCATAACAACATCACCGTACATTTGAATGAAGCGCCTGTAGGAATCGTAAACAAATCTCGGGTTACCGGTTTTTTCAATTAAACCCTGAACCGTATCATCATTTAATCCGAGATTAAGTATGGTATCCATCATCCCCGGCATAGATGCTCTTGCACCGGAGCGGACCGATACCAGAAGGGGATTTTTTTTGTCCCCAAACTTAGCGCCTATTTCTTTTTCAATTCTTGAAAGAGATTTTTTGATTTGGGGTTTTAATTCCTTTGGGTATTTTTTGTCATTCTTATAGTAATGAGTGCAGACTTCGGTTGTAATTGTAAAGCCGGGGGGAACGGGGAGTTTTAAATTAACCATCTCGGCTAAGTTAGCACCTTTGCCTCCGAGCAGCGGTTTCATCGAAGCTTTCCCATCTGCTCTGCGTCCTCCAAAATAATAAACCAGTTTTTTGGACATTATCTTAAGATTTAAAATTTAATTACAGCGTATTAAAATTATGTGAATAAGGATTATTGCCTAATAAGTCCGCCTGCTGAAGGCAGACTTAGCTCATATATCGAAATAATTTTTCTCCTCTTCCTTAAAGAAATTAAGAACTTCTTCGCTTGATTTTGCCTCAAGAAGCTTGTCCCTGAATTCGTCCTTGTTCATTAGTCTTGAAATCCGGCTCAACAGCTTAATGTGGGTGTTTAGGAGGTTTTCTTTTCCGACCAGCAGAAAAATAAACCTGACAGGTTCACCGTCAATTGAGTCGAAATCAATAGGCTCCTTTGTAATGGCAAAAGCTGCAACAATATCGCTGATTGCGTCAGTCTTGCTGTGAGGGATGGCAAATCCTTTGCCAACGCCTGTTGAAACAAGCTTTTCACGCTCAAAAATTGTTTGTGAAACCTTATCTAAATCAAGAATCTTTTTGGAATTTGCAGCAAGGTTTATGATTTTCTTTATTGAGTCATCTTTATCCGCAACACCCATATTCACTGCAATAACATCGGTGCTTAAAATATCCGAAATTTTCATGAATTTATGAACAAGTAATAATTACAAGTAATAATTATAAGCTGCGTACAAATTTAGTGAATTTAGAGTTAAGATAAAATTTAGAAGAGCGGAACTGCCTAAAATTAAGCTTGAAACTTTTAAATTTAAATGACAGAATTGCTATAAAGATATATTTTTATTGGCTTTTTTAAGTCGATTTAATGTTGATTTTACAGCCCTCTTTACCACGGGATTTTTATCTTTAGAAAGAATTCTTAAATATTTTAAAGCTTTACGGGGATATTTAGCTCCAAAACTATTATTAAATGTCATTGCAATGTTCCACCTTACGTGAGGGTCATTAATTTTTATCCATTTGTCAAGATGCTTAAACAATTCTTCTGGGTGCGAGTTGCCAAAGTATGAGCCAAGTACGAACGGGCCAAGATTCTTTTTTACATAAGGGGAAGAATCATACATTAGAATTTCAAGCAGCTTAAATGCTTTTTGCGCGCTTTTTGAATTTCCTTCATCTCTTAGTCCAAGCGAGCCGATGACAACAGCGCGCCTGACATTAGGCGAGCTGAACTTAGACCATTTTTTTAGAACATTGTAAAAATCTTCGTTATAAAAAAGTACGTTTGCAAAAGCTCCTCCTGCGGATTCTCGAACTTCCCAGTTAGGGTGGTCGGAAATTTTAAGAAGCACATCTCTTACCTTCTCTTTATTATAGCAGTATCCTCTCCAAATTAAAGAGACCCCGATTTGTTTTGAAACATCTTCTTCCATCCTGCAAAATTTAAACCCTGTGCTGAAAAAAGCCTTCTCCAACCTCGCGGCAGATTGATTTTTATTCTTTAAATTAGAGATGATTTCTTTTAAAACAAAACGTTTGTCTTTTGTCTTAGCCGTTTCTGCGTGTGGAGTTTTAACGGATTCAAGTATAGATATTACAGATTTATAATTACCATCTCTAACGGCCTTGCTAATTTTCCGTTTTTGGTTTTCCCTTAGTAAAGAATCAGGCATATAAGATAAAGCTATTCATTTCTTTTTTGCTTCATCGTATTGCTTCATAACATAACCTTTGAGGAAACCTGATTCAGGCGCCGACTCAAGCCCTTTATCAATCCAGTTTTTAGCCTCGTCAAGCTTGTCTTTTTTAACATAGCATAATGCAATCATTCCCGCTGCCTGGTCTTTTCCCCAGTTTGGATATGTTTCATCTTTCGGCTCGTAGGTCTTAAATGACTCCCATGATTTTTCAAACAAAGGCATTGCCTTATCAACTCCGCCGCCGAAGTTTTCGGGAGTGTAATAAGTTATCGTTGCATCAACGAGAAAGTATCTCGGATTTTCTGGCTCAAGCTTTTTTGCAATATCGGTTGCTTCGGTGCCTTTTGCAATAATATCATTCATTTTATTCGGTTCATACTGCCAGCGGTTGCTGTTTGCGGACATTTTTAAGATATACGCTTCTGCAAAATCATCCTTCAAATCGGTTGACCTATTCAGCAAATCAATACAGGATTCATTATATTTTTTTATATTTTCGCTATCCGGCTTTTCGCCCATATAGCTCCACGCAATCATTAAATCACAGTAAGCCATATAGTAATTTATGAGCCATTCGTTTTTCTTAAGCTGAAGAATTCTCTCAAAATCACCCCTAATCTTTAAAAGTGCGGCTCGGTCGCTTATGTCCTGAACAGCATCAAGCTTCTTTGCAGCTTTTTTCATTGCATCGGAGTAATCATCGGAGTATGACTTATTTGAATTTATAAGCGCTATTAGAAAAAATAAGACTGTTAAAGTTAATTTTTTCATTTTGTTGTTCTCCTTAATTATTTTATAATTGTAATCCAAATCCAAGATAAAACTGTCTTTTGTTGGTTGTTACTATTTCCTTCCGAAGAGAATAATCAAAATTATACGTATAGTCATATAAATTTTTCTGATTCAGAAGATTGTTTATTTGAAATACCACAATTGCAAATCTTCCGAAGAGCGAGAAAAAGTACTGAAAATTAATATCCATTCTTTGATAAGTAGGGAAGCGTCCGCTTTTAGTTTCGGAATAAATCGGCTCATATACATTATGCGCGGTATCATAATTGCTTCCGCTGACTGGAGTATACGGCTTGCCTGTCGATATTCTGTATGTAAGACCGGTTGTAATGTTATCTGTAATATTATAGCTGCCGACGAATGTGAGGTTATGAGTTATATCGTAATTGGCCGAAACCTCCGACTGTGCATCATATTGCCTTCGTTTTGAATCCGTATAAGCATATGAAATCCAAGTTGAATATTTGTTTGTAATTCGTGATTTTATAAAAACGTCAATCCCTTTTGCCTGCCCTTTTCCGCCGGTGGAGTATATAAAACTATTTGCATCTTTTATAACCAAGTTCTTATAATCCTTGTAATATGCTTCAACTCTGAATAGAAAAAGTCCTTCGCTTTTGTTGAACTCATACCCTAAGATATAATGAATTGCCTGTTCAGGTTTTAAATTAAAATCCATAGATTGGGCATAATACTCAAGTCTTGGAAACTGGTGATACAAACCAACCGCTCCTCTTAGAATATTATTCTCTGCAAATTTCCAGCCGAGCGACAGGCGGGGGTCAATTGCAGTTTTCTTTGAGAGCGTGTGATAATCAGCCCTGAGCCCTGCAATGGCGAAAAAAGTCTTAAAAGGTTTAAGCTGAGTTTCAACATAAGTGCCTATCCTGCCTGTATGGCTGTTTGAATTAATATCGATATTTGGAGCATCGAGTCTTAAATTATAGTTGTAAAGCGGGACTCTCCCTGCGAATTTATCTTCATTGTACTCATACTCGCTTCCGAAATTCAAATCAATTTTCTTTGAAAGCTGGTGCGTTAAATCAAGCCTTAATTTCCCGTAAAGCTTCTTTACATCATTATTTAAAATGCCGTATGAGATGTTATCTTTGTGATTACTAAATGAAAGTCCCGCGCTTAAATAAGTTTTCGAACCGATCCCCGTTGAATATTTTAAATTGGAAAATATTGTACTTGCTTTGGAATTAAAGTAACCGTCATACGAAGGACTCGTGTTTCTGATTCCGATTCTGTCTTCGCTGTAATCAAAAATCGCTTTTAAATTGCTTTTATCATTCGGCTTAAATGAAATGGTTCCGCCTACACCTCTTGCAAGTGGAATGGGGTTATAGCTGTCAATCAGATACCCGTTCAGCCTGAAATAAGGGTCAAGGATTGTTTGCCCGATATCAACGGTTGCTCCGAATTTTTTATCGTTTGAGAGAAAAACACCCGAAAGTCCCACATTGGCAAGCCCGAGCCACAGGAATGCACCTGTTCCCTGTGGCATTTCGTATGATTTAAGGTCCAATACTGCCGAAAGTACGTTGCCGTATTTAGCTGAAAATCCCCCGCTTGAGAAGTTAATGCCTTTCAATCCCCAGGGATTTATTGTAGTGTATGACGAAGTATTAAAATCGTCATCAAAAATAAAAGGATGATGTAACGATGCCTGGTCTAAAATTGTCAGCACCTCGTTTTCATCGCCGCCTCGCACTGTAATGCGGCTCCCTTCATCGACCTGGTTTGAGCCGGGAAATGTAGTAATAGCCCTGTATAAATCACCGTCAGAGCCGGGGATACGGACTATTTCAAGTGGCGTTATCGTAACTTGTGACTGCTGTCCTGAAGTATAAGAACTCGCCGTAACCAAAATCTCTTCGGTTTCAACTTCGGCTTTGCGCAGCTGGACATTCATTTCTATATTTCTGCCCTGTTCAATCACAACGGTTTTTCTTCTGTCGTTGTATTCAATATATGTAAATAGTAGTGACTGCTGACCTGTTTTAGAAGTTTCGAACTCGTAGTAACCGATTGAATCCGCAGTAGCGCCGTCGATTGTTCCTTCGATTACAACATTTGCCCCGTTAAGCGGTTTATTGTCCTCGCCGGTGACTTTACCGTAAATTTTTACATCCTGTGCAAAGCCCTGAGTCCCGCCTTGCTGGACGAAAGGGCTTATTAATAATGCAAATAAAGTTAAAAATATTATTTTTTCCATCATTATAATCTTGCTTAATTATTTCCGATTAATTTTTTATATTCTTTTTCGGTTAAGTTATCTTTAAAACCGGTGTATGCTCCTATATAATTAAAAGTTATTCCGATTCCCCAGCCGAAAGTAACAAACAAAGGCCAAATGAATCCTAAATGACCTTTCATAATACCAGTAATAATCCACACTCCCCAAAGAAAAGCATTTACTATAATATATGTTAATAGATGTTTTTTAAATTCAGCCCTTCTTTTAGCAATTTTCCAGAGTTTTTCGTCCCTCGGCTGATTTTGTACCCCGAAATTAGATTTTTCCATTTTTAATTCTCCTAAATTATGATTTTAAGTTTTTAATTTGCTTATTAATACCAGATATTTTTAATACCTGCTATTTTGGTTTTATAATGCTTTCGAGCTTTTTTATATAATCTTCAAAAGCTTTCCTTCCTGTTTCGGTAATCCTGTAACGCGAAATGGGTTTTCTTTCAACAAACTCTTTTGTCACTGAAATATAATTGCTTTCTTCAAGTTTTCTTAAATGAACACTCAGGTTTCCGTCAGTCGCATTTATCTTTTCTCGGATAAACGTAAATTCCGCTTCCTCAACACTTATCAGAACTGCCATAATTGCAGTCCTTATTCGCGAGTGTATCACATCATTTATTTCGTGATAATTAAAATCAGGCATTTTTCGGTTTTACTCAATACTTATGTTTACTCAATCTCAAGATTAGCTGATTTCCATTTCTTGTAAAGAATCATACCAGGAATAGTTTGAAAGAAAATTAACATCAGTGCAAAAATTAACAATGTATGAATGCTTGGGAACACAAAAGTAATGATTGCACCTGCCCACCAGCCCAAAGTGAGCCATTGAAGCCATTTAACCTGCTGGATTGCCCCGCTTGCAAAATATGATACCCCAAGAATTACAGAAATTATCGGACAGATGAAAATAGGGTTGTATGCCTTTGTCAACGGACCAATGAATCCAATCATAGACATTGCAATTCCCGATGCAATCCAAAGAGCACTCAGTATTTTACCGGCAAATGTGTGAACCCTTCTTTTGCGTATGTTACTTCTTTCAATAAACGAATCTATTAGGAACCCCGAAACAATTGTAATGAGCCACATTAGTCCGATAAATTTTCCGCTCTGGTGAGTAAGCAGCATATAATAATTAACTAAAAGCGCTGCAGTTATCAAAATCCCCCAAAATATATAATGCTTGCCGCTATCGACGACCACTCTTCGGCTGTCGATCATCATTTGCTTTATGAGCGAAAGTTCCTGTTCTGCCTGTTTTGTTTCCATATTTTTTATTGATTTGAATTATTTGTTTTGTATTCCTTTAAATAGTATTCCTTTAGCAGATTTCTCAACTTTTCTTTTTTGCTTTCGCTGCACCAGGCGGAATCTGTCGCATTTAGCATTAATTTTTTTACATCGCTTAGGTCAAATCCCAGCTTTTCGATAAAAAGAGCATACTCCTCAGCCAAACTGTTATTAAACATCATCGGGTCGTCAGTATTCAGAAAAACTTTCAGCCCTCTTTTGTAATAATCTTTTACCGGATGCTCTTCAATCGATTTTACAACCCCTGTTTTAACATTTGATATTGGGCACATTTCAATTGGAATCTTTTTTTCGGCAAGATATTCGATAAGATTTTCATCTTCGTATGCGCGGGTTCCATGCCCGATTCTTTCTGTATTAAGCTCATTAATTACGCCCCATATACTTTCGCTACCGGCAGCTTCGCCTGCGTGAGCCGATGTTCTGAAGTTTAAATCTCGTGCACGGGAGTAAACTTTTTTGAATGCCTCGGGCGGAAAATGCTGCTCTGAGCCGCCGATTCCGATTCCGACAACTTTCATGTGTTTTACTTCATTCAATTCACTTAGAGTAACCATGCCGTTTTCGGGACCAAAATCCCTTACCAAATCCGCAATGAGATTAATTTCAATCTCTTTCTCAAACAGCTTGATACCGTTGAAAACAGCTTCTGAAATTTTTTGGGAGTTAAGATTTTTTGATTTATGATCCGCCGGACTATAGAATATTTCCGCGTATTTAATGTTCTGTCTGATTAAATCCTTTGCCACTTCTCCCGCAATAAAGGTAAAATCTTCATACTCTCTTATAAATTTATTTTTCCATATCCAGATTTTAATAAAGTGAGGGAAGTCAACATAATTGAACTTGGCCTTAAGCTCTTTTAAACTTATAACTTCGCTGGTTCCGCTGTATTTTTCTGCGAGATTCCACATTGCCTCAAGCGGAATAGCGCCTTCAAGGTGAAGGTGAAGCTCAACTTTAGGCATCGCTTCTAAAAATGATATTGTGTTCTTTCCTGGCAATTTTGAATTTATAGCTTAAAAAAGTTAAAAAAAGACAAATTTTAAATATTTATACTTTATTTTTTAAAGTGCTTTACAAATATAAAGCTGTGATTGGGATTTGTCAAGCAAAAGATTTAAATTTTTTTATAAACTTATGGAATAACAGATACAGAAGGTAACTAATAAATGCATCATAAATAAAAAAGCGCATCAGATGGATGCCCTTTTAAAATTTATTTTAAATGTTAAGATTCAAGCTTTTGCAGTGATTCTCATTTTGTAAAATGAACGCCATACAAAGTAAAGTGCAACTAAGAAAAATACTCCGCCTACATATGGAGCTGTTGCACGGAACGATTCTGAAATTGCTATCTCCATTGCAAGAAGTCCGAACAAAGTTGTGAACTTGATGATGGGATTCAGTGCAACAGATGAAGTATCCTTGAACGGGTCGCCGACTGTATCGCCAATAACAGTTGCCGCGTGGAGTTCGGTACCTTTTTCTTTTAAGTCAACTTCGACAACTTTCTTTGCATTATCCCACGAACCTCCTGCATTAGCCATAAACACCGCCTGAAACAATCCGAATACCGCTATTGAAATCAGGAAGCTGATAAAAAACGAAACCGGTTCGGAAGTTGCAGCTCTTGGAGCAGAAAAAAATGCAAAAGCCAGTGCAAAAGAAAATATCGCAATGAAGATATTGAACATTCCTGTTTGTGCATACTTTGTGCAAATCTGCACAACCTCTTTTGATTTTTCTGTAGATGCGCTCATACTTGCGTTTTCATCTAGATTTATGTTCTTTTTAATATATTCAACAGCCCTGTATGCACCAGTTGTAACTGCCTGAGTTGATGCTCCCGTAAACCAATACACTACAGCTCCGCCGCAAATAAACCCGAGTATCGTATATGGATTAAGTATGCTTAATATTGCTTCGGGCTGAATTCCCAAAGTATTTTTTATTACAAGTATCAGTGAAAATATCATTGTGGTTGCTCCAACAACCGCTGTTCCGATTAACACCGGCTTTGCGGTTGCTTTAAAAGTATTTCCGGCACCGTCGTTTGATTCAAGGTAATGTTTTGCCTTTTCGAAGTCTGGCCTGAACCCGAAGTCCTTTTCAATTTCCGAGGAAACACCCTCGCGCGATTCAATAAGTGAAAGCTCATAAATCGACTGCGCATTATCGGTTACCGGTCCGTAGCTGTCTACAGCAATTGTTACGGGACCCATACCGAGCATTCCGAAGGCAACAAGCCCGAATGCAAAAATTGACGCATAAGCAGGAATCATATCATGCGGAATCGATAATGACGCAAGATAGGCAATCAGCATAAGCACAAAGAAAACCATACCCTGCCAGAATGCCGAAAAATTACCTGCCACCAAACCAGAAAGAATGGTAAGCGATGCGCCTCCTTCCCTGGATGCAGTTACAACCTCATTAACATGCTTTGATTTAGGGCTTGTGAATATTTTAGTAAACTCCGGAATCAGAGCCGCTCCCAAAGTTCCGCAGCTGATAATAATTGATAATGTCAGCCACAGATTGTTCGGCAGATGCCCGATTAAAATTTTGCTGATGACAAAAGTAACAATCATTGAAACAATCGAGGTAATCCAAACAAGCGAAGTTAAAGGATGTTCGAAATCGAATTCCTCTTTATTGCCGTATTTTGCCTTTGCCCATATGCCGTTTATATAAAATGAACCGATTGAAGTAATAATCATCAGAATCCTCATCACGAAAATCCATGTAAGCAGCTCAGTCTGAAACAGTACACTTGGAACAGCAAGTACAATAAAGCTGATTAATGCAACGCCTGTAACGCCGTAAGTTTCAAATCCGTCTGCGGTTGGTCCGACTGAGTCTCCCGCATTATCGCCAGTGCAGTCAGCAATAACACCCGGGTTGCGCGGGTCGTCTTCCTTAATCTTAAAGACAATTTTCATTAAGTCGCTTCCAATATCAGCAATCTTAGTAAAAATACCGCCGGCAATTCTAAGTGCCGATGCTCCAAGTGACTCGCCTATTGCAAATCCGATAAAGCTTGCACCTGCATACTCCCTCGGCACATAAAGCAGAATTATCAGCATCATTATAAGCTCAACGCATATAAGCATAACCCCGATGCTCATACCTGCATCGAGAGGTATTTTCAAAAGCTTAATCGGCTTTCTTTCAAGTGCAGCAAAAGCCATACGGCTGTTTGCAAGGGTATTCATTCTGATACCGAACTGTGCAACGCTGTAAGAGCCTAAAATGCCAATGACTGTCCACATCAAAATTAACGCTACTCCGCCAATCCCTGCATGCTGCAGGAAACCGAAATAAAAAGATATACATGCAGCTATAAATAAAAATAATATTATTAAAAACTTTCCCTGCTGTTTTAAATATGTCCTGCAGGTTGCATAGATTATTGCCGCAACATCAAGCATTGACTGATGTGCCCTTAATTTTTTTACCTTCAAAAACTGGAGTATGCCGAACAAAACCCCCAGAGTGCAAACTAGTATTCCTATTACCAGCATGCTGTTCTGGTCTTGGCTAAGCTCAGGTATTTTCAAATCAGCTTCGCTTGCAAGGGCAGTTGCGGAGCCAAACAAAGAAAACACTGTGCTTAATATTATATTTCTTTTCATATATTGATTTATTTTAAATTATTTCTCTGAAAAAACGTTCTTGTTGTATTTATTCATTGCCGCCTCAATGCCTTCGGTGATAAAGCAAAACAAGGCATTCTTCGATTCGTTAATTACTTTGTCCAATTGCTTAAACTCATTATCCGTGAAGCTTGATAGAACGTAATCCATCAAATCGTATCCTTCCAGTGTCTTAAATTTTTCAAGCTCCGATTCGTTTTTAATTCCAATTCTCAGGCGGGGAATTTCCTCCGTCTGCATTTCATATATTAATGATTTGATTCCGTTCTGCCCGCCGTCGCTTCCCGAAGGCCTTAATCTTATCACTCCAAAATCCAAATTAACGTCATCGTAAATTATAAGGAGATTTTCAAGCTTAACTTCGTTTTTTCCGTAAAAATCCTTTACAGCTATTCCGCTTTCGTTCATATACGTTAACGGTTTCATAAGGACAATTTGTTTTTCATTATAGACGCATTTAGAGTAAAGGTAGTTATTTTCAAACTCGAAACTTTTGATTTTAAAGAACTCCGCCAGCTTATCAATGACAATAAATCCTATGTTATGACGTGTGTTATGGTATCTTGAGCCGGGATTGCCGAGACCAACTATGCAGTAGTCTATTTTCAATTATTTCTTTACAAGGAAAGAATGAACGATTATTTCTTTTCCTTCTTTTCTTCCTTTTGTTCTTCTTCTTCAGGTTCTTCTTCCTTCTTGCCTTTAGCTATTACTTCAGGTTCAACGGGTTCTGCTGCGGCACCTTCTTCGCCTTCGGCAGGCAGTGCTGCAACCTCTTCAGCAGCAGGCGGAACAACCGATACAATTGTTGAATCAGGGCTGTTCAAAATCACAAAATTCTTCGTTTCAATCTGGTTTACCCTAATGCCGTCTCCAATCATTAAGCTTTCGATGTTAACCTCTATGCGGGCAGGAATATCTCCGGGCAGACATTCAATTTCCAGCTCATGCAGTGAATGCTGAACTACTCCGCCCTCTTTCACTCCCGCCGGAGTTCCGACAAGCTGAACAGGAACTTCAACCTTGATTTTTTCATCTTCCGAAATTCCAAGCAGGTCAAAATGAATGGGCTTATCGCTTACAGGGTCAAACTGAATATCTTTTAAAATGCATTTATACGGTTTATCAGCGCCCTCGATTTTAAGATTTATTACCCTTACCTCGGAAGTATACACAAAAGGATTGAGAACCGTATCTTTAACATAAATAGGAACTGACGGTGTATTTTTATAATAGAAAACGCCAGGGATACTGCCATTTATTCTCATTTGTTTGGTAGCAGAATTTGATAAATCCTCGCGTTTTTTTACGACTAAATTACTCGATGCCATTGCATAACCTCATTATTAATTTATTACTTATGGAAAGTTAAGAACTACAAAAATAGCAAAAAATGAGGATTTAGTCAATTGAAAAGGATAATAAACCTAATCCCAAATATTTCCTTTTGAGTTCCTAAATCTATATTATTTAATACCTTTTACAGCGATTGCTCTTGCAATTAGATTAATACTGCCGTCTTTATCCATTGGAAGCGAGCCATAGATTTTTTGCCTCAGAAGTTCACGTTTTTGCTCTGAAAGTGACGTGCAGTAGCCCGGTGCCGGTCCTACTCCGGAAAGAAACGGATTCCAGTAATCCTCAAAATTTTTAAACACCGTCGGTACATCAATAAAAGTAGTTTCAACACCGGAAAAACCTGCTGCGGTAAATAAGCCGCTTAACGAATTTGGATTACAGATTTTAAAGCGAACACCCTCATCCATTTCACGCGCATCCTCAAATAACGAACCGGCAGTATCCCAAAAATAACGCATCATTTCCATTCTCCTGAGTAATCCCAAACATATGCTCCAATAACGGCATTATCTTTGGCAGCGCGTTTAAACTCAGACATGGCAGGCTTAATGTTAGGTATAAAATTTAAAACTAAACCCGAAACGATAACATCAACAGTTTTATCTTCAAGCGGAATTTTTTCCGCACCACTCAAATAGTATTCTGCCTTAGAGTCCGGAATAAATTCACGGCAAAAATTAATATGGTATTCGGATGGGTCAATGGATATAACTTTTCGGGTGTTTTGTGAATTAAGTATTGCCTTTGTCAGAGCACCGGTTCCGCACCCAACATCAAGCCATACCAAACCATTACCCACGTTCATCCATTTAAGAAATTTGGCAGATACTAAGCTGCTCCATCTTCCAACGTAAGACTCATAAAGTTCAGCATTATTCCACCGGTCGTTCATTATTTATATTTCAAATATAATTACAATTTAACTAATACTATTTCAGCCAGCCGTTTTCTAAGTACCACTCAATAGTATTTTTAAAGCCCTCTTCAAGAGTAAGTTCTTCTTTAAAGCCAAAGTCGCGCTTTGCCTTTTCGGGTGAGCAAATCCAATACGCCTGCGTAATTTCCCGAGCCTTTTCCCTGTTTAATATCACCGGCTTGGGAGAAAAAAAACCAAATACTTCTGAGAAGAAAGCCGTTGTCTTCAC
>JAKEEM010000046.1 GCA_022616535.1 Chlorobiota bacterium
GCCAAATCGTGTTTAATCAAAGTGTGTGCAAGCGTTCCGCTGCCGTGAACAAGTATATCGCCTCCATTCTGCTGTTTGAGCTTCAATATTTCGTTAACAACATTGTTTTTAATAATGGTTGCGTTGTTCCACTCCGCCTTTTCAAGCGTTTTTGAAACCACATACTTTGGCATTGAGTTCATCCTTTCGGCAAAGCCCATTTCGTCCGTCCGCCCCGGCCAGGCTTTGGCAAATCCCTCATAAGTAACCCTGCCGAGCAAGAGCGCGCCTGCATCGAAGATTTCATCAAGCTTGTACTTTAAATATTCTTCGCTTAAATATTCCGCACTCCATCCAGTATGCGGATGTCCCTTTTCCCCGCCCGGCGCTTCAATTACTCCGTCCAGCGTTATAAATTCAGATATTATAATTTTTCTCATTATTTATTATTAAGTCTTTCATAAATATTTTTCAGTTGACGGGTGTGGCGTATTGAGTGGCAGTTTACAAAACAGAGCCATTCCTGCCTTGTCAGCTCTCCCATCCCGGGAAATGAAAAATCAGCGCAGGTTAAAGTTAAGTCTCCCGTTTTAATTATCTTTCTTATATCTTCCCTGGTTTTTTTGAATCTTTTTAAAAATTCTTCCGGATTCTTCGGCTCATCCGAGGGCAGGACAAAACCCGGCGACTGGAACTTAATCTCAAAATTAAGAAAGCTTAACCTGAATGCTTCCTCGTTTGCATCCGGCTTTCTGTCCGTTGTTGCCTGTGTATTTCCGTTTAATACCTGCACAGCGTTTGATTCCGATTTAAAGAGGTGCTCGGCAACCTGCCCTGCTGTCCAGCTTCCTTTAAAAGGAACGTGGTTAAACTGCTCATCGGTGAACGAAGAAAGTGTCTGCAGAAGGCATGCCGTTGTTTCTTCAAATTCGGTGAGAAGATTTTTATCCATTCGATTATTATTTCTTTGATTTACCTTTCGCTTTTTCTTCATTCTCTTTCATTCTTGCCTTCATAATCTTTTTTACAAGCGTGGCAGGAATTGGCTTATCATAAGGGAAATGAATAGTCGTTCCCGAAACTTTATAGGGCTTAAGCTCATTCTTTAATGATTTGACCAAAGGCACGCTCATTGTTACAAAGCTCACGTGATTTTTAGCAGCCATAAACGCTGTAAGATGACCCTTATACTTATAGAGGGGAATTCTGTAGCTTATAAGCTCCTCGGTTTTCGGGGCGGCGGATTTAATCGCTTTTCTTAGCTGCTCAAGACTCTTTCGCGCCTTAGGAGAAATCTGATTTAGATATTCGTCGACTGTTTTAGCCGTTTTTGCCATAAATTGTTATAACCTCACATCCGCTCCCTCTCCTAATAGGAGGGGGTGTCCGCCAGCTGGAGGACGGGTTGAGGTTATTTATTTTTCCGAAAGTTCTTTAACTTTTTCCAATGCCTTGGGCCATGTTTTTGAAAAGTAATCCTTGTACTCGTTATCAGAGTCCATATCTATTTTGAGCTCCGTAACTCCCGAATTTTCATTCAGAGTATAGTTTTCCAGCGCACCTGCCCATTTCTTCACCTCGTCGCTTTGAGTATCTTCAATTCCGTCTTTTATAATACCAATGTGATTTATCGAAAGATACTCATGCGGATTACTTTTGGCAATTCTGCTTACCATTCCGTTGCCTTTGCCATCGAGGAAAAGAGCTTTGCTGCCTTCCTTCCAATCGGTTTCGGCGTATGAACCCGGGGCAAATACCGATGTCCAATTCCTGTATGTGGGGTCATCAAACAAAACGCTCCAAACCTTTTTTCTCGGTGCGTTAATTTTAATTGAGAAGTTCAGTTTTTCCATTGTTGTTCCTCCTTATAAATTTTTTTATATTATATGAACAATTTCTTTTGTAAAAACTTTGTAGAGAAGCACTGCTGTGCGTCTCTACACTTAGTGATGCTTATTCCAATACTTCGCAAAAGTAACCGTTGTGATTTAAGATTTTCAATACTTCCCCGGGAACCACTTTCTCGTTTTCTATGCGGAGTATCTTATCACAGTCTTCGAGATCAAAATTTATTTTATACCCGGGAAAATGCCTGTACAAATCCTCTAATACTTTACTTGCAGTTGATTTATCCTGAATATTTGTCTTAAATACTTCTACCATTTTTCAATAGTGATTTATTTCAGCCGGTATTTTTGCGGATTCGAGCCGCTCCTTTCAATTAATTTTCGTGCTTCCAAATCGAGTTTTATGGTTTCTCCATACCAGCTTATATTTCCGGAAAACTTGGATTTTAAGGTTTTATTCAGACGGCTCATTAATTCCGTATGGGTGAGCTCTTTACCGCGAACGGCTGAGAGAATAGCCTGTTTAAATAGCCCGTATGTTTGCCTGCTTACATTTTTCCCGCTTTTGCCTTCGGGATGTTTGGTAAGTATTTTTGCTTCTGTTTTTTTCTTTGTCATTTTTTAAACTGAGCCTTTAATTATAGATTTTTTTATTTGCGCGGCTCGTAGTGAAGCACCACTACGCCATCCCCAAACGGAACAGATTTAACGAGCTTCAGCTTTAAATTTCTGGCGGAATCACCGAATATTCTCAAACCGGAACCTATTGCAGCAGGATTTATGAATAAATGGTATTCATCTATCAATCCTTCATTGATGAGCGAGGATACAAACGATGCGCCGCCGTATACAACAATATCTTTTCCTTTTTGCTGCTTAAGTTTATTAACTTCTTCTGCCAGGGGACCCTTTGCAAGCGTTGTGTTTACCCAGCTGGATTTATCGAGCGTTTTAGTAAATACCACCTTGGGTATATCAATCATTTTCTTTGCAAAATCATACTCTGGGCTCTCCGGCTTTGTCAGCACATTTGACCAGTACGATACAAAGCCGTCGGTCATTTTCCTGCCAAGTAAAATGGTGCCGGAAGAGTCAGTCAATTCAGTGACGTATTCTATTCTCTTTTCGTCCTCATCCCAGCTCATCCAATCCAGCCCGCCATCGGTCCTTCCAACAAACCCGTCGACGCTCATCTGAACCTGAAGTTTTAATTTTCTCATTTTTACTATATTTTAAGTTATTTGTTGTTTCTTTCTGGCATCTAATGACCAATTCCCTGCACCAAAAGCCAAAAGCACCAGGCACGCGGCAAGCACCATAAGCGGAAAATTCCATCCGGGTCCTGTCGCTGTTACAAATCCTATTCCGTAATCAAATTTAGAAATATAAATTGCCCCGATTAAAATAATCGTAAGCCCGCTTGCTGCCCATCTGGTCAGAAATCCAATTAGTACAGCTGCGGCTCCCAGCGGTTCGGCAATCGAAAGCAGTCTGGTTACAAACAGCATAAATGCTGAGATTCCCTCAGGTGCTTGCGACCAAAAAGGGAATTTATAATAAGCTGCAACACTAAAGATTGAGGCAGTAACAATTCGCAAAATCAATAGTGCTGAATTTTGAAAATTATTGTATGTTTGCATTTTTATTATGTTAATTGTTTGTAATTATTTTTCCCCGAATGCTTCTTCAAACGATTTTTGTTTTACATCTTAGGATTTGGCTGCAGTAAACTTAAACGGTTGCCTTCTGTATCTTTAAATGCAATATAAAGACCAACGCCCGGGATATCATCCGGTTCACCCGCCTTGAATCCTCCGCCTATTATTTTACCGCCTGCTTTTTCAACCGCCTTCATTGCTTCACGTATATCATCAACTGCAATAACAACGGAGGGATGCTGGTTGTCGTCGGATTTATCGAAAAAGCCGCCGTTGATTATGCCCGGTTTTTTCGGGAAACCGCTTTCTTCGGTTTCTGTTGTCTGAACTATTATATAGTTTCCCATTTCCGGACCTAAGCGCTGGGCATTCCAGCCGAAAACGTTTGTGTAAAAATCTACCATGCGGTCTCTATTTTCCGCCGGCATTTCGAAATGTACTACAGGATTCATCTTTTTCATGATTTTTAAAATTAATAGTTTATAAAATTTATTAATTAAGTTTTTTAATTTATGCGTTTCTTAAACCGTTTATGTCAAGTTTTTTCATTTGAAGCAGAGCAGCCATTACCCTTTGCGTTTTGCCCGGCTCTTTGCTTGACATTAATTTTCCCAGCTCGGATGGAACAACCTGCCACGAGAGACCGTATTTATCCTTAAGCCATCCGCACACGGATTCCTGCCCGCCGTTTGTAGTAAGCTTGTCCCAGTAAAAATCCACTTCTTTCTGGTCTTCGCAGTTTATTACAAGAGAGACTGATTCATTAAACTTAAACATAGGTCCGCCGTTTAAAGCCATGAACCCTCTGCCCTCAAGCTCAAATGTCATTGTCATTACAGACCCTTCCGGTCTGCCTGAGGCAGCGGCGGCGGCTTTATCATAACGTGAAGTTTCTCCGATTTTTGAATTTTTAAAAACGGACGTATAAAAATTCACTGCTTCCTCAGCCTGGCTATCGAACCACAGGCATGTTGTTATTTTTTGCATAATTAATTTACTCCTTTATTTTTTTATTGAATTTTTTTTCAGTCCCATATAATACTCGCGCTCGTTTTTATCGAAATGTTCAAGAGCATATCTCAGCGCTGTGCGGGGCATTGTTGCTGCATGATTATCCAAAAAGCCCGTAAGCCTATGAAAATTCCTATCGCCTGCATACCGCAGCAGCCAGCCGGTTGCCTTATGGATTAAATCTTCCTTGTCATTTAGCAGCATTTTCGCGATTTTATATGTATCGTCCAAATCCCCCCGTTTTATAAAATACGCAGTGCTGACAATTGAAGTGCGCCGTTCCCACAGATTTTTGGATTTTGCCAGATTATATAAAATGCTGCGGGGTTTATCAAATAAATAGCCGCCGACTACATATACACAGCTTACATCGACTAAATCCCAGTTATTGATTTTCTGATGACGGCTCAAATAAAGCTCAAATAATTCTTTCCTGCGATTTTCGGGTGTTTTTTTACGCCGAGCCTGCTTGCTCATAACACTGAGTGCTGCTGCTCTTATTTCATGTATGGGGCTTTTAAGCATCTTTTCTATTTCGCCCGGCGGCATTTCAATAAATTCCTGCGAAAATTTAAAGACTGTTCCCATACGAACCCCAATGAATTTATCGCCTTCGCCGTATTCGCCCTTGCCGGTTTTGAAGTAACGGGAAAGTTTCTTTAAATCTTCAGCCGAGGCACTTGTCTTCAGCTTTTTAATAAAATCATTAGCTTTAATTTTCTTATCCGCAGGCATAAAATTTTTTATTGATATTTCATTGGTTCATAACCCATTATTCTGCGCCATAATCCAATCTGGCCGATTAGGTACGCTTCACGGTGAATGAAAAAAGCAATCAGCTCAAAGTAGGGCATCGACATTTCATGCATTTCAAAAATGCTGTCCAGTTTTTCATCGCTTACATTTTCCAGCAATTCTCTTAAAACCGGGGTAACTGAATCCCAGTCTGGGTTAAATGACTTAAGCGGCGGGTAGGTTACATTATCCTGAATGCCTTTATAGTCCTTGAAAAGCTCATGCGCTGCCTGCTTTATATCAGCACCTAAAAGGTTTGCAATTTCAACTCTCTGCTGAACGAGGCTTCCCGTAAGCCAGGCAACGTGATTGGCTTTGGTGTTTAGTCTGTTATGAGCGTCTTTATCAGAGATTCCGTCTATTACATTCGGGAAAAGGCCAGTATGTGTATCATAAAGAAACAGCAGAGGTTGTATCCTGGTGCTAGCAGCTTTTGTTTCTGTTTTGGTATTCATCTTATTTTACTTTATTAAAAGTTATTAAAATTATTATTGCTAAAGAACAGACAAGATATTTGTTGGTATCAAGCTTAACAAGGCATTCAGTTCGTTATCAGTCCTTCCCGTATTCATCGTGCCAGTTCCACCAACCGTAGGGCTTGGTCTGCGGGTAGCCTTTCGGCGAATCCTCCCACTCCTCCTGGCGCCCAAGTGCTGTGATGTCGAGGTAGTTCCAAGTGCTCCCCATTTGCTCGTCGCCGCGACTGTTAATAAAGTAGGTGCGAAAAACGTTGTCGCCCTCGCGGATGAACGCATTCGTGCCGTGCCATTCGTCCACGCCGAAGTCCTTATCGAAGTCGTCCGTCAGTGTGTACCAGGGGATCAGTTCCCAGCCCATCCGCGCCTTCATGCGCTTGATGTCCTTCTGCGGCGCTCGCGACACGAACACCAGAGTTGTGTCGCGGGTGTTGAGATGGGCGGGGTGTGCGACCTGGTCGGCCACAAAGGAGCAGCCGATGCAGCCGTGGTCCGGCCAGCCGTGCACGCCGGGCTCGAAGAAGGCGCGGTAGATGATCAACTGTCGGCGGCCATCGAACAGGTCGAGCAGGCTCACCTTGCCCTTCGGCCCGTCGAACTTGTACTGTTTCTCAATGGCCATCCACGGCATCCGCCGCCGCGCGGCGGCCAGCGAGTCTCGGGTGCGGGTCAACTCCTTCTCCTTCACGAGGAGCTGCTGGAGCGCAGCCTCCCACTGCTCGCCCGAAACAATCGGGGGTGTATCCATTGCGATATCCGCTTTCCGGTGCTTTTTGTTGTTTGTCATTTTGTTTGTCATTTTGTTTTTCCTCACCCTTTTAGGTATTTTTTTCGGTTTTTACTTTTTAGAATCAAGCCTGACCAAACAAATAATATCTCGTTCGTTAGGGTATACTTCAAGGCAGTAACCGTTTTTATCTATCCTTTTATCGCTTAGCATTTTCTTAAATGTATTTGCAATTGCTGATTCATCCTTTCGCCAGTTGCTAACGGTATGACTTAAATAATCTCCTTTTTTGATAACGAAAGTTTCACACCCGTATTTTTCGGCTTCTCCAGGCAGGGATTCTTCAACGGCAGCTTTATAGATAATACTGCCGCTTCTTGCAGGATAAGATATGCCAAAAAACCTTCTGCCAACTGTAGAGGGAAGCAGAGAATGCAGTTTATTATGAGCTGCTTTTATACCGGCAGGAAAACTATCGGCTTTTACATAAAAAACCTTAATATTGTCTTTGAAGTTCTGAATTTCCATTTTTATTAAATTTGTGGATTTTTTCCACAGTGTAAATTACCTTACAAACATACTATCATTACGCATATTTCACAATGTGTAATTACGACAAAGTATGGGGTTGATTGCGACATAAATAATGTATTAATTTTGTACTATGAAACATGTATCAATAATAATACCAAAAGGGCATTTCAGCCTGGTTAATGCAGAAGGTACGCTTCAAATTCTTAGCTGGGTAAATGATTGTGTTGAAAGACTTGGAAGAAAACCGATATTTGACATTCATTTGGTCGGTTCATCAAAATCAATAACCCAGTCAATCGGTTTATTTACCATTAATCCCGATTCACTGATTGAAGATATTAAAAAAACAGACCTGATTGTGCTTCCGGCAATTCACGGCGATCTAAAGAAAAACCTTGAGCTAAACGCCGAGCTTATCCCGTGGATAATCGGGCGCTACAAGCAAGGGTCAGAAGTTGTAAGCCTGTGCATAGGTTCGTTCTTTCTTGCTTCCACAGGTTTGCTTAACGGCAGACCGTGTGCAACTCACTGGGCATTTGCTAATGAGTTCAGAAGCCTTTTCCCAGAAGCGAAGCTGATGGATGATAAAATCATAACCGAAGCTGATGGTATTTACACTAGCGGAGGAGCGTACTCATTCACAAATCTTTTAATATACCTGATTGAAAAATACGCAGGCAGAGAGGTTGCCATTTTAACCGCAAAGGCGTTTATGATAGATATAGACAGAACCAGCCAGTCACCCTTTATAATGTTTGCCGGACAGAAAACACACGGCGATAAAGCAGTTCTGAATGCGCAGGAATTTATAGAACAAAATTACACCGATAAAATTACCGTTGATAAGCTCAGCGAAAGATTAGGAGTTGGACGCAGAACGTTCGAGCGCAGATTTAAAAAAGCCACTGCAAATACAGTTGTTGAATATATACAAAGAGTGAAAATCGAGGCGGCTAAGAAGGAACTTGAGTCGGGGCGGAAAACCGTCAGCGAAGTCATGTATAATGTCGGCTATACCGATACAAAGGCGTTCAGGGACGTTTTCAAAAAATTTGCAGGCATTTCGCCTGTTGATTACAGAAATAAATATAACAAGGAAGCATTTTTTTATTCTTAATAAGTTATTTTGAAAAATAGATTCTGCCTGCCTGCAGCAGGTCTACCTGTTGTAGATAGGCAGGAAAGCCAGCTCAGAATAAAAGCTCATTCAAACAGCCGGAAAATACCCGAGACCACCCCTAACTCGATGCAGCCTTTTATTGTGACCATTCCTCAATGCCCTGACAGGGCTTGTCCAAATTCCATAAAAAAATAAGAATGTTATAATAATTAACGGTTTGAGCCGTGAATTTGCATTTAACTTCTAAGGTAAATTTGCAATCTTTAATCATGGCAAAGCCAAAACGTTTGGGTCTAGAGATCAAACTGGATAACCTGCCGACCACTTCCGGCATTTACCAGTTTAAGGATAAAGTAGGCAAAGTGATTTATCTTGGCAAGGCGAAAAATCTTAGAAACAGGGTCCGTTCTTATTTTGTGTCAAAGCCGGTTAATCCACTTACTTCAAGAATGATTTCTCTTATACGAGATGTTGAAATAATCAATACTGATTCCGAAGTGGAATCCCTCATACTCGAGATGAACATGATAAAACGTCTCAAGCCGAGATATAACGTTAATTTAAAAGACGACAAATCTTTCCCGTACATTGTAGTTACAAATGAGCCATTTCCTAGAGTGTTTCCGACCCGCAAAAGAAGAAACGACGGCTCGAAATATTTCGGTCCTTACACAGACGTTGGCACAATGAGATACTCGCTTAAGCTGCTTCGGGATATATTTATGATTCGGACCTGTAATCTTAACATTACGCAGGAAGCAATAAAGAAGAAAAAGTTCAAAGTGTGCCTTGAGTATCATATTCACAAATGCGAGGGACCATGCGAAGGACTTGTATCGGAGGCTCGGTATAATGAAATGATTACGGAAGTCGAAAAAGTTTTAAACGGCAAAACGGATACTCTGATTAAAGAGCTTAGGCAAAAGATGAATGAAGCTGCACGAAATGAAAAATACGAGGAAGCAGCGCTAATCAGAAACAAGCTTGAATCGCTTGAGGTTTATTCAGAAAAGCAAAAAGTTGTCTCCGAAGACCTGCTTGATAAAGATATTATAAATTTCGTGAAAGAGGAAAATGATGCCTGCGCTATGATTTTAAACATCCGCGACGGCAAAGTTATCGGCAAAAGGCATTTTTATATGGATTCAGTTGAAGATAAAGAATCGAATGAAATTTTGGAAAGTGTTATTTTCAAATACTACTCGGAAAATGAATTTGTGCCCGACTATGTCTATTTGCCTGAAGAAATTGAAGACATAAAGGCACTAAATGACTGGTTCACTGAGAAAAATAGTAAAAAAGTTGAGTTTATTTTTCCAAAACGGGGTGAGAAAGTTCATCTTTTGCAAATGGTCAGGGCAAATGCTCAGTATTTGCTTGACGAGCTTAAGCTCCAAAGATTAAAACGGGAATTTATTCCAAATTCAGTAACATCGCTCAAGCGTGATTTAAGGCTTACAAAGCTCCCCCGAAGAATCGAATGTTTCGATATATCGAACATACAGGGCACAGATACAGTCGCATCGATGGTTGTGTTTGAAGACGGAAGACCGAAAAAAAGCGATTACCGCAAATTTAAAATTAAAACCGCATTGAATGAAGCGGGCAAGCCGGATGATTTTGCCTCAATTAGGGAGGTGATTTACAGGAGATATATTAAAAATGCTGAGGAAATGATTAACAATAACGTTTTAGTCGAGCAGATAAATACCGACTCAAAAGAAATAATGCTGTTACCTGACTTAGTGGTGATAGACGGCGGAAAAGGACAGCTAAGCTCAGCCGTGAAAGTTTTAAATGATATCGGAATCGAGAACCAAAATATAATAGGGCTTGCGAAAAGACTTGAGGAAGTATTTATACCCGGCGCTTCCGAGGCGCAGTCAATACCGAAATCCTCAGGCGGGCTGAAACTTTTGCAAAGAATAAGAGATGAGGCGCACAGGTTTGCAATCACTTTCCACCGTTCATTAAGAGACAAGAGAACATTAAAAAGCGAGCTTGAGGATATAGAAGGAATCGGGAAAATAACCGCACAAAAGCTGCTCAAGGCATTCGGCTCCGTTGATAAAATTAAGGAACTCATAAAAGCCAATTTTGAAGAATTTGAAAAAAAGGCAGGAAAAAAAACTGCAGAGAGGCTAAAAACTGCTTTGTTAAACAATTATTGATTTCCCTTGATATATTTTAAAATTTTTCATTAATTTTACTAAAGATAAATTTTAAATTACAAACTTTCAGTAAAATTTATCAAATACATAATACCGTTTTTAAGCGGGAACAAAATTTATCCTTGCAGCGTATATTTCACAAAACTAACCTGTAATTTATGGAAATAACCATTGGGGATTTTACCTCCGTATCAGATTTGGAAAAATCAAGATACCTGCTATTAAACAAGTTTAAGTTTTGCGAAATGGAGTTTAACCAGTCGCGCCTTTACCCCACTTACCAGATGCTTATTAATATCCACCAGCAGCTTGTGGATATAATGAACAACCATAGTAAAATCTACAATAAAGAATATACGGACGCCTTAAGCGAAGAAGAAACTGCGGAAAAACAAAAGATAATTAACGACGAAATTGAAAAAAGCTTTGAGCTTATGCACTGGGCGTTTTCGCATCTTAATAAAACCCTCGAAACGGGCAGGGCAATTTACGACTTTGTCGATGAAAGCATTAACATCGAGTCAATTGGAATAAGCAGTGAACATAATAAAGAAGGTTATTTTGTAGTTCCCAATAATCAGGGAAGAATACTTAAAGTAATAAAGTATGAGAAAAATCTTTACAAAATTTTAAAAACAAAGGAAGTTGGCAATTACGAGTTCAATATAATATTAATCCCCAAAGCTGTAGTCAGAAACTACATTATTTCAGAGGATATCCTAAACCAAATAATTTACTATTTGGATACGGAGCTCAGTTTTCCGTTCAGCCAGACAATTCTGCCTGTTGCAAAAAGAAAATTTTTGAATTTTCTTGAAACTAATTCAATCAATTAACAGCTCAGGTCTGTATTCAAAGTGCATTGTGTCATAATGGTACCATTTCCCGCCCCAGATAAACCCGTGCTTTTCGAAAATTTCAATTATTTCCATCGGAATTTGGCTTTTCCAGACCAAATCCCCGTCCCATTGCCAGTAGTTTGAGTATTTTGTATTAATGTCTATTGACGTTCCGAAAGCGTGTGTGCTTAATCGGTTAGTCCCTGCAATATTACGCCAGTTAAAAGTACCTGCAGTTTTATTGATGTATTTGTGAAATTCCTTCCCAAGAGTTGACTCAATTTCATCCGAAACTACCTTAAGCTTTTCCGACGCTCCGTTTACACTGTTGAACTGCACGGAACATCCGCAAATCGAAGGGAGCCAATTTACGGTTACAAGTTTATTCTGCACTTCACCTGATGACGAACCGTACATTTTTTTAAAGAACGGCTCATATCGGATTCTTCCAGGTTCAAAGTTTTCGGGTGGCGGCGAGTCCCAATCCGCTCCTTTAACATATCTTTGTGACATCATATCCTCAAGGTCAGGATTGTTTAGTTTTTCATCGTGCGTTTTATTTGAAATACCGTCATCCCATTGCATTTGCGTCCCGTCTCTCCAATAAAGCGTCGTCTGATTTGCTGAATCCAAAAAATCCGGATATGCTCTTAGAAGTTTGTTTAAGCCTTCGGGAATACTGCTTTGAAGCTTTATGCTATCCTCTAGGAA
This sequence comes from Chlorobiota bacterium, assembly GCA_022616535.1. GTDB lineage: Bacteria > Bacteroidota > Ignavibacteria > Tepidaquicellales > OLB5 > JAKEEM01. The sequence continues at coordinate 11,869 of JAKEEM010000046.1, forward strand.
AGTGTTTTTATTTGGAACAATATTTGTGTAATTTGATTTATTATAATTACACGAATAAAGACTAAATAAAATAATAAAGCAGATTAACAGGTTCATAAGTAAATATACTTTAATGTTGAAAATACTTTAATGCAAAAAGGAAAACTCTATTTAATCCCAACATCGCTTGGAAATAATGATTTAAAGCTGGTTCTGCCTCATTACGTATATGACATAATAAATGACATTGATTATTACATTGTTGAAAATATAAAAACAGCTGCGGGATTTTTAAAACAGGCCGGGATTAAAAAAAATATTCATGATTTATTTTTTTATGAATTGAACGTCAATACAAATTAAAAAAAAATCGAAAACTATTTAGACGCAGTTAAGGAAGGGAAAAACATCGGTTTAATATCAGAAGCCGGTGTGCCCTGCGTGGCTGACCCGGGGGCTGCGATAGTTTCACTTGCACATCAAACCGGAATTCGCGTAATTCCCCTAACAGGACCGTCATCTTTAATACTTGCTGTAATGGCGTCGGGATTAAACGGACAAAACTTTGCATTTAACGGATACCTTCCGATTGATAAAAAGGGAAGAAAAGAGAAACTGAAAGAACTGGTGAAAAGAATTAAATACGAAAACCAAACACAGATATTTATCGAAGCTCCTCACAGAAACGATATGCTTTTAAGAGAGATATTGACCAATTGCGATAGCGGTTTGAGATTTAGCATTGCTAAAAATCTCACTATGGAAAATGAACTTGTCATTACTAAAAAAATTTCTGAGTGGAAGAAATCAGAAACTAGAATTGGAAAAAATCCGACGGTTTTTTTAATTGGAAGGTAAAATTATATAAATGGTTAAGAAATCAGCTTTATTGGGTAAGTTATTAATTACGTTTGTAATTCTAAGCGCATTGTTTATCATTTACCTGACAATAAAATTATTTGTTGCAGGACAAAATTTCAGATAATTGAAAAGGAGGCATATGACGCCGCCTTAATTGTAAATTTTTTTAATAACTTACCTGTTCACTTCACCCGATAAAGCCTTGCCTGCTTTAAAACGGGCAACCTTCCTTGCGGGAATTTCAATAGATGCGCCGGTCTGAGGATTTCTTCCGGTTCTTGCGTTTCTTTTCGATACGGAAAATGTCCCAAAACCAACAAGCGAAACCCTCCCGCCTTTTTTCAGGGTTTTGGTAACACAGCCGATGAATGAATCCAATGCTGTTCTTGCTGCGACTTTTGTAGTCTTAGCATCAGCAGCCATTTGTGCAATGATTTCTTCTCTTGTCATTTTTAATTGGATTTAATTTAGTTATTAAGTTGTTGATTAGAATAGTTTTACAAAAATAACTATTTCTTAACAAAATAAAAAATAGGCAAACTAGAATTTATCATACCTTTTATGATAGAAATTAATTCGTTAACATTGTGCCTTAAAAATATTATTTAATGAAATTACTTCTTTCCTATCTTAAGAAATACAAGGGATTTGTTGTACTTTCTTTGTTTTTAGCTGCAATTAACCAAATTTTTTCCCTGTTAGACCCTATAATTTTAAGATTTATTATAGATGATTACGCCACAAAGTTTGACCATTACTCCCAGGAACAATTCTTCAAGGGAGTAGGATTGCTTCTTGCCCTTGGCGTAGGGTCGGCTTTTGTATCACGGGTTGCCAAAAATTTCCAAGACTACTATATTAATGTAATTACCCAAAAGCTCGGTGCGCAAATTTACGCTGACGGGATAAAGCATTCCCTTGAACTGCCCTACCAGGTTTTTGAAGACAAGCGAAGCGGGGAAACACTTGGTATACTGCAAAAAGTGCGGGCTGATGTAGAAAGACTAATTTCCGCATCCATTAATATTGTTTACACCACTTTAATAGGGATAATTTTCGTAACTGTTTATTCATTTACGATACACTGGATAATTTTCCCGGTATATGTTGTTACTGCTCCGTTAATCGGATGGGTAAGCTCACAGCTCAGCAAAAGAATTAAGAAGATACAGAAGAAAATTGTTGCAGAAACAACATCGCTTTCCGGCACTACAACTGAGTCCCTGCGAAACATTGAACTTGTAAAAAGTCTTGGACTTTCCCGCCAGGAAATAGGGCGGCTTAACAGCACAACCGATAGGATACTCGGGCTTGAGCTGAAAAAAGTCCGCTACATAAGAAGCCTGAGCTTTATTCAGGGAACACTTGTGAATTTTTTAAGAACGTCGATATTGTTCATTATGATGTATTTAATCTTTTCAAAAGTTATATCGGCGGGAGAGTTTTTCTCTTTATACATTTATTCATTTTTCATTTTTGGTCCTTTGCAGGAGCTTGGAAACATCATTAACATTTACAGGGAAAGCGAGGTTTCACTAAATAACTTTCAGGATATAATAAACACCCCTCTGGAACGCAGACCCGAAAAACCCGTATCGATAGGAGATATTATAACATTTACGTTTGAAAATGTCAGCTTTAAACACCAAAGCGCAACCACCAAGGCGCTTGAGAATATCTCATTCAAAACTCATCTTGGCGAAACTGTAGCATTTGTCGGGCCCTCAGGCTCGGGCAAAACTACTCTTGTAAAACTTTTGGTGGGACTGTATACGCCGCAAGTCGGTAAAATTTATTACAACGGGATTCCGGGTGATGAAATTGATTTCGACCACCTGAGAAACCAGATTGGATTTGTAACACAGGACACACAGCTTTTCGCTGGCACTATTAAAGAAAACCTTTTATTTGTTAATCCAACTGCAAGTGATGCTGAAATACAGGACGCACTGAACAAATCCGCGTGTCAGAGCTTGCTTGCCAGGGCGGATAAGGGAATCAATACACTTATAGGTGAAGGAGGTGTTAAAGTATCCGGTGGAGAAAAACAGCGATTATCGATTGCCCGAGCGCTGCTCAGAAAGCCTCGACTGCTGGTTTTTGACGAAGCAACCTCGGCGCTTGATTCGCTGACCGAAGAAGAAATCAGCCAAACCATACGTGACGTTTCGGCAAGAACAGACCACATCACAATATTAATTGCTCATCGTCTTTCAACAGTAATGCACGCGGATAAAATTTACGTCCTTGAAAAAGGGCGGATTATAGAAGAAGGCAGGCATAACGAGCTTATCGATGCTAAAGGGTTGTATTACGCAATGTGGCGCCAGCAGATTGGTGAAAGGCACGGTGAAAACGGTGCGCCTCAGAAAGCGCTGGAATATACCGAGTCCAAAGCCTTACAGTGACCGTATACTTTACTTGATTATGTTTAAATATTATATTAAAATTACAAATGCCTCTAAGCACTAATTCCGATACAGTCACCGAAGGAATCCGTGTTCAGGTATTTCCCGACTATATACCTGAACAATCAAACCCGGAACTGAACCGCTTTACTTTTTCATATAGAGTGATAATTACAAATCAGAGCGAAACGAAAGTTAAGCTCCTTTCAAGGCACTGGCTTATTATCAACTCCGAGGGCGACCAGGAAAGTGTAAACGGTCCGGGAGTTGTCGGCTATACACCCGAGCTTGGACCCCGAGAATCGTTTGAGTACACCAGCTTCTGTCCCATAAATACAGGCTGGGGAACTATGGAAGGCTCATACACTATGATTAAAGAAAACAGCGAAAAGTTTGAAGCCGAAATAGGCAGATTCTATCTTGTAAGCGATGAAGTTCTGGCTGAATAGTCATTCCCCTATTAATTCAGCGAAACCTGAAAATATTTTGAATCAATTTTTTTAAAATCGTTTTTTGAAAGTCCCGTATTAATCAAATATCCATTGCATTTTTTAAACTCCGTTTCGTTTACCAGTCTGATTTGATAATTTGTTTTAAGGTTATCCGTAAAAACCGGATAAAGTTTTAGTGTCTTGTCCTTTTTTTCACTGACCTCAAGCTTCACAATGAAGCTACAAGGCTTCGCATCAAATTTTTCATATCTGCCGGGAGAATTAAAAATAAAGTTGCCGATATTATAAATTATCCATTTGCCTTTATAATTTTCAATCTTTTGTATTCTGTGTGCGCCGTGCCCTATTATTAAATCTACACCGCCTTCGATTAACTTAATTGCAATTTCTGACTGATACACATTTGCCTCTCTGTAATTGCTGCCCCAGTGAGAATAAACAATTACAAATGCACTTGGATTTGATTCTTTAATTTTCTTAACTTCGTTAATTATTTTTCCCGGCTCGAGAAGATTCACTCCGCCGGAATTCTCGCTTGCATAATAATTTTTTTCAGCGAAGCTTTTTCTGTGCCAATAACATCCAAAGACAAAAATTTCAAATTCATTTTTCCCGATAGGAAGTCTTTTTGTAAAAGGCTTAAAAGCTTCGGTTTCATTATATCCCGCACCGAATGAGCTGATTGAGTAACTATTTAGAGATGCAGCCGTAGTTTCAAATCCCTTAAATCCCAAATCAAAAATATGGTTATTTGCAAGCGATACAGCTCCAATGTTATACTTCGCTAAATAAAACGGCGTACTGTCAGCATTTGAAAAGTGAATGTATTTCTTATTTGAAGTGTAATCAATTTCATAAGTGGTTAAGGGAGTTTCAAGATTTGCAAAGACCAAATCAGCACCGGTAAGCAAATCTTTTACATTTTGGAAGAAATAATCATAACCGTACTTATTAATTACATTTTCCCCTCTGTTAAACTTCTGGCCGGTCTGATAGCTTTCTCCAAAATAAGTGTCACCCAGAAAAACAATAGATACCGAATCCGAAAAAGCTGATTCAAATAATAGCAGAAGAGTAAGTAATATCTTTTTCAATTCAAATTAAATAAAAATCAAAAAAACAAAGGTGATAAAAAGCATAAAATGTATAAATCCCTGAAGAGCGTTGCTTTCCCCGTCCTTGCAGCTAAAGATTGCAACAAGGAGCGAGATTATAACCATTCCCGATTGAATAGGAGTTAAGCCAAGAGATATGTCTTTACCGATAATCAGGCCTACAACCAGAACAGCAGGAATTGTAAGCGAAACCGTCGATAGCATTGAACCCAGTGAAATATTTATAACTCTCTGCATATCATCGCTAAGCCCTGCACGTATTGCAGTTAAGCCCTCGGGAGAAACTATGATTAAAGCTATTATAAGTCCCGCCGCTCCAGCCGGCAGGTGAAGCTTTTCTATACCGTCATCCACAAAAACCGATAAGCTTTCGGCAAGAAATGAAATCGATGCAATAGTTGCTGCAAGCATGACCGAGTGGTAAGGAATACTGATTTCCTTTTTCGAGGGGGGATTGTGAATCGCTTCCCCGGAATTTTTTGTATGCTCGAACTTAAAATAGTAGTTGTGCTCCTTTGACTGCATTCTTAAAAAAAAAGAGTATAAAATCAAGCAAGTTATAATGAGGAAGATTTCATAGATATAATACTTTTCAAAGTTTAAAATAAGCGGCAGGAACATTCCAAGTCCAATAACTGCAAAAATCATTGAAAAAAATGAATTCGCGCTTTTGATATTATATTTTTGCTCACTGTATTTTAATCCCCCAAGAAGCATTATCAGCCCGGTTAAGCCGTTTAGCAAAATCATCAGTGTGGAAAAAATCGTATCCCTGGCTACTTCAGTGTCATTATCACCGTGCAGCATCATCACAGATACCATTATTATTTCAACCGTTACGGCTGAAAGTGTAAGAATCATTGTGCCGAAGGGCTCACCAAGCTTGTAAGCAAGCAGCTCCGCGTGGTGAACAACACCTATTGCCGCAAATATTATAACGCCGAAGACTAAAAAAAACAGAATCGCTTCGGCAGGAAATGACTGCTTAATAAACGGGCTGTTTCCTATTACCGATGATATTATAAGAGTCAGAATTGCGAGCAGAAAAGCAGCTTCTCTGACTGCAAATTTCTTTATCATTAGCGCTAAAATACTAATTTAAGCAAATATAGACAAACCAGATGATTTCAGATTTGAGATTGAAAAAGCCATTCTGAATCTAACTGTAAACTTACCTCCCGACCATTTCCTACATAGAGGACCCTACAGATACGGCGGGCACAGTATGAGACCCTATGAAATTACCTGACTTTTTGCTTTACAACGGACTCGAGTTCAGAAACCCTGCTGTTAGACCAATCCAAAAACCATTTTTCATCGGATTTGCTTTTTCTGTGATTGATTACGTCTATAACATTTTCAAAAAGCGGCTGGTTAGAATTTACAAAATAAATTAACACCTTTTCAATTACAGATTTGAAGTTTTCGTCCGATAAATTATTTAACGAATACAGAAACGCGTTTAATGATTTATTATCACCTGTAACGATGTTAATATCGTTGATGTAATTCATGTAAAGGTCTCCGAAGTTTTCGAGTGCATCGGCAACCAAAAACCTCACACCGTAATAATCATCATTTAACAGGCTGATTAAAACGGGAATATTCGTCTCCTGCTTATAGTTGTTAAAGGCAAATGCAATATCTTTTTTATAAAGCTTTTTATAGGAATTTTCCTGAGTCAATTCAATCAGCCTGTCACTGACTCTTTTTATAAATTCAACTTCTGATGTATCATATTTAATTTTGCCCAAGGCATTAACAGCGGATGAGCGGATTTTAAAATTATCATCATATGTAAGCTGAAGGAGAATATCTTTACCCCGGGGATTTCTTGTTTCCCCAAAGATATAACACGCAAAGCTAACTTCAGGCTGTGTCATTGAGTTTCTGTCAGACAAATATTTTTCAAGCACTGTTAAAAGTGCATCAGCTATGGATTTTTTAATTTTCTGAGATAAGACGCGCATTACTTGAGTTTCCCTGTGGTCTTCGGTTTTGAGCTTTGTCAAGATAAATCCAGCGGTTGTAATGCTGTCCTGGATTAGCTTTCTGAATCCGTACTCCTGCCAGAGTGAAAATCTCGGCTCAAGGGTCTTTGCCATCATGAAATATTCCGGTATTGTGTAATCTCTTATTATTTGAAGCGGAAGAGCATCGCGACCTAAAATAGTTATGTCTTTAAAGATTGTATCAACCGGCACTTTAAAATCATCTACGTTAAGCTGTGAAGGCAGGTCACTTAAATAAAAATCGTTGAATACTCCCCAAACTGATGAATTAACGAGCGTGCTGTCGAACCCCGGGTTTGAGTAGTAATCCTCGCCTGAGGCATCGAGAAAAATTCCAAGACTGCCGTATTCCCTGCGCGGATTGCCGTATCCGCGCGTGTTTGAAGGAAACTTGTTGAGGTAACCATCAACTCCGCTTTCGTCTATCAGAATGCCGATACCATCCGCATTGCCCGCACCCTGGGAGAGCGAGTAAGCGGAATAGTTATCATTGCCTTTCACGTCCCAGAGCATGCCGAAGCCGAAATCATGCCCGCAGCCCTGGGAGACGCCGTTTGACTGGTAGAAATCCCAGCCGTCAAAATCTTTAAGCAATCCGACTGCCAAATGAATGCCTGCGCCCTGCGAATACTGGTAGCCGTTGTATTTATCATGCCCTGATTTATCGACGATTGCGCCGAGCGAATACCAGTACGCCCCGCCCTGCCCAAAAATATCGGTGTTGTAAATGTCGTTGCCCTCGCCTTCAATGATTAAGCCGATTCCGCCTGCGTAATAGGGACGAAGTCCGAGCCCGTAGCCCTGGCACATTGAAACGTAGTGGTCATTATATCGCCCGATATCAAGTGAGCGGGAATCGACAAGGTATGAATCATTGCCCTTGTTATCAATGATTGCGCCAACTCCCTGCGTCATTCCAAACCCCTGCGAGTATGAGTTTGCGATGTAGAAATCATTTCCTTCCCTGTCAACAATCAGTCCAACACCGAAACATCCTGCGCCGAGCGAAAACGTAACGCCCTTGTATGTGTCATTGCCCTTTTCATCGTAAAGCAAGCCCAGCCCGCCGATTGCAGCGCCCAAATTTCCCGCACCTTTGGATTCGTAAATATCGTCGCCTTCTTTATCGAAGATAAATGATGAGCTTAACAACCCGCCTGCGAGCGCGAAATCGCTTGAGGTTGTGTAATAATCGTTGCCGGAGAGGTCGATTATACATCTGAAGCCCCCCTCCTGCGTCAAGACTTCGGATGGTAAACCCCTTTTATTTTTGGTAGATTTTTCGTTTTCAATTTTATACACATCATCGCCGCCGAAGTCGATTATGAAATCGAAATCACCCGTGTAAATATTTTTCCTCGGCCCGCCGATTGCAATGCGGATGTTGTCTTCGTCATAGTAGTAGTAGTAGAAGCTGCCTTGGAGATTTTTATTGTTATAATTTTTTAATTCCGGTAAATCTTTTATATCGAGTGAATCTTTTGAATATTTATAAACGTTATTACACATACTGAACGAATTGAAACCACAGAAATCAACCAAAATGTAATCTAGTTTACTTAGAATATCCATTGTCATCTTTGACATCATTATTGAAGTATCTCTCATTTGATTAAACTTGAAAATATCAAAATTACTGGGGTCATCAACATCAGATTCTTCAAGGATTGATAAAATGTTTTTGGTTAAAAATTCTATGTCAGGCCGCGAAAAATTTGTTGCTAAAGTGTCTTGAAAGTGTTTTGTCTTTTTAAGTACAAACAACATTCTATCAGTTAAGGGAAGTTTTGATTTTATTAGTTCTTTATAAATAACAGTAATTCGGGGAAGCCAATCACCATACAAATGGAAAATAAATTCCAGATTCGCAAAATTAAATTGCATAATTTTATACAAGGTCTCATATAAATCCAAATCAGCCAAAGTGATTAAGTCGTCGGTTAGAATCATAGTTTCATTTGATGGACTGCCATATTTTTTCATACGTAACGGATTAACGAGCATATCCTTAACCAAAGGGAGCATAAGCTTTGCATCGTTGGTGGGTGATTTTTCACCCGCGGTGAAGAACTCAACCGGTATGGTTATGTCCTCTCTGGTTAAGCCGCGGTAGGTTAGAGTGTAATCAAGAATGTCGTTAATGTTACGCTCCTGCGAAGCGGTGTAAAAAGTAAATAGTAAACAGTAAAGAGTAAATAATAAACAGTGAACCGCAAATAAGCGTTTTGGCATAGTTAAATATAAAGGATTGAAAAATATAATGAAATGCACGACCACCCCGTCACTTCCTGCCTGCAGCAGGCAGGCGTGCCACCCCTCCTAAAAACAGGAGGGGAGCTTTTAATGGAAACAAAACTTGTTCAGCTAAAGTATATCAATTAACAACATAAACGTAATTACAAGAGGTGTAAAATGAAATACGCAAAAACGCTGGCTTTGGCATACATTATACCGTTCATCGTAGCTTTTAACGGCTGCGGGAATTCCGATAAACAAACATCAGGCGATAAAAGAGTTATAACGACTGATATGGAATCTTCCCCTCCGCAGACAATCGAGGATTTAGCACTGTTAAAAGTTGATGAAAAGGTATCACAAAACGAAAGCGACGGAAACATCCAGCAAATCAATTACCGGCAGCAGACGGAAAATTATAATTTGCAGGATAAAAGGATGATAATCCGCTCAGGAACCATGAGCATTGAATCCGATAATTTTAACGAAACCGAGGCAAAGGTTAAGCAGATTGTAAACGGACTAAACGGCTATGTTACGAATTCTTCTTCCCAATTAAATGCAAGCGGCAAGAAGCAGGGCGCAATTACAATAAGAGTTGCCGCAGACAGATTCGACGCGCTGCTTGAGGAGCTTGCCAAAATCGGAAAGGTTATGAACCAGAACATAAACGGGCGCGATGTTACGGAGGAGTATATGGATTCCGAAGCAAGATTAAAGACACAGGGAGAGCTTGAATCACGCTTGCTTAGACTGCTTGCAGAAAAGACGGCTAACTTAACCAGCATTGTTGAAGTTGAGCAGAAGCTTGCACAGGTGAGGGAAAACATTGAAAAGACCGAAGGCAGAATGAGATTTTTGAAAGACCAGGCGGCGTTTTCAACCTTGACGGTTTCGGTTTATGAGCCCGCTATTCTTAACACATCTTCAGGCGGCGGATTCTTCCATGAAATAGGGCAGGGAGTTAAAAGAGGTCTGACAGGATTCACCTCCGTTGTAAGCGGAATAATTACCTTCGTAATTGCATTATCGCCTGTGCTTGCAATAGCCGGAATTATCTTATTTATAGTTGTAAGAATTTTAAAGAAAAGAAAATTAGCGAAAGCATAAAACACGTTAGCAGCAATTGCCTTTAATAAGGGCAATCTCCCCCGCAGCTAAGTAGAACAAAAAGGGCTTAGAAATAAGCCCCCGTTCTATTTTTAAATTATTAGATTTAAGCTACTTTACAAGAATCATTTTTTTAGTTTCAGTGAATTCCCCTGCTTGTAAACTGTAAAAGTAGGCTCCCGATGTTAAATCGGAACCATTGAAACTGACTTCATATGTACCAGGAGTTAGCTGCTCGTTAACAAGCGAGGCGGTTTCTTTGCCAAGCGCATCAAACACGGTAAGAGCGACTCGGCGAGCAACCCCTGCAGGCAGCTCAAAACGAATCTTTGTAACTGGGTTAAAGGGGTTGGGATAATTCTGACTTAATGAGAAAGATGCGGGAATCTCAGTGGAAATTTGAGTTATGCCGGTGACTTCGGATGCATTCCTTTGGTAAATTCCCCCGCTTGTGGCGGCTAAAATTTTATTATTGAAAATGACAAGTTTATCAATGTTGCTTAGAAAGGGCAGTCCTTGCCCGAAATTTTCCCATAAGATTCCGTCATTTGTTGATTTATAAATCCCGGAGCCGCCGAATTTTAGCGATGAAACAAGCACTGCGTTTACCCTGACAAAGCTTGAGGTATAGGGGTCAGGTGAATAACCGTTAGAGCGCTCAAGCCAGCTGGAGCCGTTGTTGGTCGAAAGCCACGCGCCGTGAATTGTTCCTGCAAACAGCTTTCCCGGCTCGGAAAAAAAAGTTATCGAAGGAACGCTGATTGAGCTTAAGCTGTTCCATGTTATGCCGTTATCGGTGGAAAAATAACCGTTTGGTTGATTCCCGGTTTCGCGCGCAGCAAATATTGTTCCGTTATGAAGCGTAAAATTTTTCGCCCATATATGCATTCCCGTGATGTTAGTTGCAAGCCAGCTTTCTCCGCCGTTGGTTGAGCGGTAAAGTCCCGTATATGCTCCCGTAAACAAATTGTTATTATGCTCAAAGATTGATTCGCAGAACTCATAGTTTGCGCCGTTTCCGATAATAATTCCCGTGCTTTTTTTAATCCAGTTTGCACCGAAGTTGGTCGATTTGTAAATACCGTCAAAAGTTGCAGCGTATAATGAACCGCCGTTGCTGATAACCTGCACACATTGCAAAGCCTGGGGATTGTTTAATCCGCTTGAGATTTGAACCCAGCTTAGCGTTCCGTCTGTTGATTTATAAACGCCGTTATTTGCAGTCGCAGCGTAAACAATGCCTCCGCTGATGTAAATATCCTGCACATAGTTTACGGGGAATGAATTAATCTTCTGCCAGTCCGAATACAGGCAGGCAGAGTAAAGGAGGGCTGAAAAAATGATAAGAAATTTTTTCATGTTAAGTTTTTTAGAAAATTACTTTTTCGGGTCGTATTTCCTTAAATATTTAATGCTCTTCAAAAGCTGCTGCGCTTGTTCATAATCCTTATCTCCCGGCTTAATTTTTTTTAGATACTCCTCGGCTTTATCGTAGTCTTTTTCAGCCAGATATTTTGAGCCGAGCAGAAAATCATCGCTCGGGAAAACGTCTTTCATATCGTCATCTGAGGTTTTTGTATTTTCTTTTACGTCCTCGCCTGGAGACTCGATCTTTTTTTCTGTTTTGCGGTTGTCAGTTTTATCAGACTCAGAATACGAGATAAAGAACACCGCAATGCCTGCGATTAAGACCACTGCAAATGCAGCCATTGAGAGCACTATCGCCCGTGCGCCGCCGGATTTTTTGCCGGATGAAGCTGCAATAAAAGGGTTTGTATAGAAAGGAAGTATAAACTTGTTATAATAGTCGGGGTCAGCCGTTTTGTAATGAGCCGCAAGCTCGTCAAAATACTGACGGCTTGATTTCCAGTACATTTCAAGCTCTTCTTTTGATGGTCCTGATGCCATATATAGCCGCTCCCAAGCAAAGATAAGGGTAAAAGTTTAAATATGCATTACACTATATACAGTGTAAATTACTACGAGGTGTAAAGTTATAAACACAAAAAATGAAGTAATGTCCAATTTTTTTCCTCTTGACAAATCTTTTCAATTCCGTATATTTGCAATTAAGAAGTTTAGTGAGCTAAACATCGTTCTTTGGTAATTCTCATATATGAGATTTTAAAAAGCAGCAGGAGATAGCTAGGTAAGGGTGGCTATCGTTTTTAGTAGGAGTGCTCCCAGTACTTCGAACGAACCTGCTGCATTTTTTTAAATGAAAAGCCGTATAAAAATGAACAAGGCGGAATCTGTTAAAGTGACACTTTAAAAGCTCCGCCCTTTCATTTGATACGGGGGCTTTGTATCAAATATAATTATGAAATCTTAAATTATAGTTTTTTTACTTTCAGCAACAGCTATTATGCTTTTTATGCAATAAGTCAGCTTCTTCATCTCCTACTATTTAATTACATTAGTTACACAGCAAATATAGAACAAAGATTAAACCGAAGTCAAAGAAAAATTTTCTCATTTGTCGAAATGAAATATTTTAATGACGGGGAAAAATCTTGCTTTTTAATTTAAAATTAAGGATTTTGAGAGAAAATTGTCGAATGGAGAACTCAAAGCTTCACCAGCTGCTTAAGACATTTTCAAAAAGCGAGTTTGACGCATTGGGAAAATTCATTTACTCGCCTTTTTATAACACAAGTCTCCAGATAACAAAGCTTTATAAGATTTTAAGCAATTATTACCCTGAATTAAACTCGCCCAGGCTTACTAAGGAAAAGATTTATATGCTAATTTACAGAAGCGGGAAATTCGACGACAAAAAAATACGGGATTTGTATTCGAGAATGCTGAAGCTTACACAGGAGTTTATAGCAGTCAGCGAATTCAAAACAATGCCGGTTTTGCAGAAAAGGCTTGTTCTGGAAAAACTTGCCGGCAAGAATCTTGAAAAGCATTTTACATCACTTGCAAAGGAACTTGAAAATATTCTTGACAGGGAAGAAATAACCGACGGCGAGTATTTTTTCAACAGATATACACTTATGAAGGAAAAAAGGAGCTATATGGAAATACAAAAAAGCGTTGGCAAAAGGGAAAAGTTTTTCGGGGATATTACCAAGGAAATCGATGCATTTATTTACTATGCAATTTATAAGATTATAAAATACTACTTGACTTTTCAGATTCATTCAAGGCTGATAAAGCATGATTATGATTACAAGCTCCGCAAGGAAGTCCTGGACTATCTTGAGAAAAACCCCGCCACAGACTACCCGGTTATAATGATACATTATCATATGGTTTTGATGAATATTAATCTTGATGATGACGACAGCTATTACAAAGCAACGCGCCTGCTCGAAAAAAATACAGGCTCAATAAAACAGGAAGACCTGAAGCTGATATACACCGAGCTGTTTAACTACACAAGAATCCGCTCGGCAACAGGAAGCAGGGAGTTTCATAATGAAAATTACAGAATCCTTAAGGATATGGTGGCAAAAGGAGTCTACCCCGTTGAAGGAAATTACCTCACTGAAAATGCCCTGATTACGATATTTTCCGCTGCACTTATTGAAAAGGATTTTGACTGGGCTTTGGAATTTTTGGATGAACATATAGGAAAGATTCCTAAGGAAGCTAAGGAGAACGCACTAAGCTACTGCATTGGAATTTTAAATTACAGAAAAGGGAAATACACAGAAGCTTTAGAAAAACTTTCTAAAGTCTCAATAGAAGATTTTTATCATCACATGAGAGTAAAAAACCACGAAATCAAAATTTTCTTTGAGTTGGGCGATTTCGAAAAAGTGATGTTTACGGTCGATTCATTCCGCCATTTTTTAAACTTAAATAAACTTATACCTGACTATATAAGAATCAGGTATCTCAATTACGTTAATTTCACAGGCAGACTTGCAAACGCACTTCTTTCAGCCAGTCCTGCCGATAAAATTATTCCTATTAAAAAGGAGATTGAAAAACACGACGTTGCCGCGCTCGAAAACCAGCAGTGGCTTTTGGAACAGATTGAAAAAGCATTAATAAAATAACTATTGTAAAAAAAGCTAATGTCATCCCGTGCGCTTTTTAAAATCTGAAGGGTCTTTAAATAATCTTATCAATTTTCAAATAGTTACGTTTTGTATTCTGTAAACATATAAAAAACAACATAATAAATTGAAATAGTCCCTTTCTTTTAATCTTGACTTTTTTGTATAGATAAGGTAACTTTGAGTAATAAATTCTGGATTTTAGCAAAATTTTTAAAGAAAATGCCGACTGAAGTAAATAATATTGAGGAATTAGCAATAAAGGATTACAAATACGGCTTTGAAACCGATATTGAAACCGATACTATTCCTAAAGGCCTGAATGAAGACATAATCCGCACGATTTCGGCTAAGAAAAACGAGCCGGAATGGATGCTTGAATGGAGGCTGAAGGCATACAGGCATTTCATCACTTTGAAAGAAGACCCGCGATGGGCAAACATTACGTTTCCTAAGATTGATTTTCAGGACATAATATACTATGCCGCCCCGAAGCAAAAGCCCGTTTTGGATTCGCTAGATGAAGTCGACCCTGAACTTTTAAGGACGTTCGAAAAGCTCGGCATTTCACTTCAGGAGCAGAAAAGATTAACCGGCGTTGCTGTTGATGCAGTTTTTGACAGTGTTTCTGTAACAACAACATTTAAGGAAGAGCTTTCGAAGCTCGGAATAATTTTCTGCTCGATGAGCGAAGCCATAAAGGAACACCCGGAACTTGTTAAAAAATATCTCGGCTCGGTTGTGCCTTATACTGATAACTATTTCGCTACTTTAAACTCAGCTGTATTCAGTGACGGCTCTTTTTGCTATATACCAAAGGGTGTGAGGTGTCCTATGGAGCTTTCAACCTATTTCCGCATCAACACAAGCGGCACCGGACAGTTCGAGCGCACTCTGCTTATTGCCGATGAAGGCGGCTACGTGAGTTATCTCGAAGGATGCACTGCACCGGTAAGGGATGAAAACCAGCTGCACGCTGCGGTGGTTGAGCTTGTTGCTCTTGATAACGCTACTATAAAATATTCAACCGTGCAGAATTGGTACCCTGGTGATATTCATGGTAAGGGAGGTGTATATAATTTTGTTACCAAGCGCGGTGCATGCAGGGGAGTTAATTCAAAAATCACATGGACTCAGGTCGAAACCGGTTCGGCAATAACGTGGAAATATCCTAGCTGTATACTGCAGGGTGATAACTCAATAGGCGAGTTTTACTCCGTTGCAGTTACCAATAACCGCCAGCAAGCGGATACGGGAACCAAGATGATTCATTTGGGAAAAAACACAAGAAGCACGATAGTCTCGAAGGGTATTTCAGCCGGCAGAGGAAATAATTCGTACAGGGGTCTGGTAAGAGTTCACAAAAAAGCGAGTAATGCAAGAAACTTTACGCAATGCGATTCACTGCTAATCGGCGATAAGTGCGGTGCGCATACATTCCCGTATATTGAAGTTGCCAATCCTACGGCTAAAGTAGAGCACGAGGCAACCACGTCGAAAATCGGCGAAGACCAGCTGTTTTACTTGAGGCAGCGCGGAATTTCGCAGGAAGACGCTATTAATATGATTGTTAACGGCTACTGCAAGGAAGTTTTTCGCGAGCTGCCGATGGAGTTTGCCGTCGAAGCGCAAAAGCTGTTGAGCATCTCGCTTGAAGGAAGCGTTGGGTAACATTAAACAATTAACAATAAGCAATTAACAATAAGGCAATAAAACATCAGCAAAAAAATAGGACTTAAATGTTAAAAATAAAAGATTTGTTTGTATCGGTTGAGGAGAAGGAAATTTTAAAAGGAATCAATCTCGAAGTTAATACCGGCGAGGTTCACGCAATTATGGGGCCCAACGGCTCAGGAAAAAGCACGCTTGCAAACGTGATTGCCGGGCGTGACGGCTATGATATTACAAAGGGAGAGATAATCTACGAAGGACACAACCTGCTTGAAATGGACCCCGAAGAAAGAGCGCGTGAGGGTGTGTTTCTTGCATTCCAGTATCCGGTTGAGATACCCGGCGTAAGCAACGCAGTATTTTTAAAAACCGCGCTCAATGAAATCAGAAAGCACCGCGGCGAAGAGGAGCTTGATGCTGTGCAGTTTTTAAAATACATGAAAGAAAAAATGAAGCTTGTCGGGATACCAGACTCGTTAATTAACCGCCCGGTTAACCAGGGATTTTCCGGCGGCGAGAAAAAACGTAACGAAATTTTCCAGCTGCAGGTGCTGCAGCCCAGACTTGCGGTGCTGGATGAAACCGATTCAGGCTTGGATATTGACGCATTAAAAATTGTTTCTAACGGAGTTAATTCGTTCAGGGATAAAAACAATGCCGTTATTGTCGTTACACATTATCAGCGATTGCTTAACTACATAATTCCCGATTTTGTTCACGTCCTGGTTGACGGCAGAATCGTTAAGTCCGGCGGCAAGGGGCTTGCCCTTGAGCTTGAAGAAAAGGGCTATGACTGGGTTACAAATAATGAAGCAGTGACAGCATAGGGAAAAATGGAAAAAACAAAATCAAAGGACTGGTATTTATCAAGCTTTAAGGCAATTCAGGAAAGCTTAAATGGTTCGGCTTCGCTCACAACGAACGGGAAGTCTGCGACTCCGTTTCATGATATCCGCAAGCAGGCAATTGCAAGGTTTGAGAAAATTGATTTCCCGACAACGAAAAACGAAGACTGGAAGTACACTAACATTGCCCCGATTTTAAATTATAATTTTACCCCTGTCGCTGGAGCTGAGGTTTCAGCAGCGGATATTGAAAAGTTTTTAATCCCTAATTTAAAGACAAGTTTGATTGTTCTTTTAAACGGAAATTTTTCGCCCAAGCTTTCAAAAATTCATTTAGAATCAAACGGTGTTAGAATAGAAAGCTTCAGAAATTTATTAAGGATTGAGCCCGATTTTATTCTGGAGCATTTTGCAAAATATGCACAGCTTGAAAACGGATTTGTTGCCTTTAACACTGCTTTTGCCGATGACGGCGCTGTGATTTACGTTCCCGATAACACAATTATTGATAACTGCATACACATATTAAACGTCATTACTGCTGAAGCCGAAAACATTCTATCACAGCCGAGAAATTTAATTGTTGCAGGCAGAAACTCAAAAATTAAAATTATAGAAGGCTATCACAGTATTTCAGAAAATGTAAGCTTAACGAACGTTGTAAATGAAATCATAATTGGAGAAAGCGCTGAGGTTGAGCTTTACCGAATTCAAAACGAAAATCTTAACTCGTTCCACATAAACAGAACGCAGGCAGAGCAGAAAAAGGGCTCGGTATTTACGCATTACAGCGTGTCGCTTGGCGGAAGAATAATGCGAAACGATACAAACACAGTTTTGGATGATGAAAATTGCACCGCAAATCTCTACGGTCTGTATTTGACAGAGGACAGCCAGCATATTGATAATCACACGTTAATCGACCACGCGAAGCCGCACTGCCAAAGCAATGAGCTTTACAAAGGGGTGTTAAATGACAACTCTAGAGGCGTTTTTAACGGAAAAGTTTTTGTAAGAAAAGATGCGCAGAAGACAAACGCATACCAGTCAAACAAGGCAATTCTGCTTTCAAACGAGGCACTTGTTGATACAAAGCCCCAGCTTGAAATCTACGCCGATGACGTGAAATGCTCTCACGGCGCAGCAATCGGCCAGCTTGACGAAGATGCTTTGTTCTACCTGCGTACGCGCGGTATTGGCAAAGAGGAAGCAAGAACTGTCTTAATACGCGCATTTGCCAATGATATTTTCGAAACAATCGAAAACGAAGCATTGCATGATTATTTGAATAATCTTGTATTTGCAAAGCTTAAATAAAATGGAAACGGCTCTTGTTAAAAAAATATTTGATGTTGACCAAGTTAGGAAAGATTTCCCTATCCTCAGCAGGGAAGTTAACGGCAAGCCGCTTGTTTACTTTGATAATGCCGCTACATCACAAAAACCGCTTAGTGTGATAAATGCTCTTGATAATTATTACAAAACCTGCAACTCAAACATTCACAGGGGGGTATATTTAATCAGCGCAGAGGCATCGGAAGCTTATGATAAGGCAAAAGATAAAGTTAAGGAGTTTATTGGTGCAAAGGATTCAAGTGAAATTATTTTCACGCGCGGAACGACCGAAGCAATAAATCTCGCCGCTTATTCATACGGCAGGCAAAGTGTAACTGAAGGCGATGAGGTTATTATTTCAACAATGGAGCATCACTCAAACATTGTCCCCTGGCAGGTACTTTGCGATGAGAAAAAGGCAAAGCTGAAAATTATCCCGATTACCGATTCAGGCGAGATAATTATGGATGAATATAAAAAGATGTTAAATGAAAAAGTAAAGCTCGTTTCCATATGCCATATTTCAAATTCAATCGGAACCATTAACCCTGTAAAGGAAATCATAAAGCTTGCGCATGAGAAAAATATTCCCATTTTAGTTGACGGGGCGCAGGCAGTTCATCACACAAAAGTCGATGTGCAGTCACTTGATGCGGATTTTTACGCGTTTTCCGCGCACAAAATGTACGGACCGATGGGAATCGGCGTTCTATACGGAAAAGCAGAGCTGCTTGAACAAATGCCACCCTACCAAACCGGCGGCGACATGATTAGCTCAGTCAGCTTTGAAAAGACAGACTATAATGAAATTCCAATGAAATTCGAAGCAGGCACACCGAATGTGGAAGGGGCAATCGGTTTAACAGAGGCGATTGATTATATAAATTCAATTGGCAGGGACCAAATTCACGAGCACGAAAAAGAAATACTGGAATATGCAACCGAGGAAATTGAGCAAATTGAATCTGTTAAAATAATCGGCACGGCTCGGAATAAAACGGGTTCGCTTTCATTCATAGTCGAGGGTTTAAGCGCTCTTGATATCGGCATAATGCTTGATACTTTCGGCGTGGCAGTGCGAACGGGTCACCACTGCACAGAGCCGCTGATGAGGAGATTCAAAATCCCCGGAACGGTTCGAGCATCGTTTGCTATGTATAATACGAAGGAAGAAATTGATGTATTTACCAGTGCTTTAAGGAAATCGATAAATATTCTGAAGTAGCACAGGCATTCCTGCCTGTGGGGTGTATTTAAAACATGACAAAGTCAATTTACGAAATAGAAAACGAAATTACAGATGAGTTCAGCTTTTTTGCTGACTGGCAGGATAAATACGAATATATAATAGAGCTTGGTAAAAAGCTGAAGGATTTTCCAGAAGACAAACGAACCGCCGAAAATATGGTAAAAGGATGCCAGTCAAGTGTTTGGCTTGTTACTGAGAGATTAAACGGGAGCATAGTATTTAAGGCAGACAGCGATTCAACAATAGTTAAAGGATTAATCGCCCTGCTAATCAGAGTTTTATCGGGCAAATCGTCTGATGAAATTGTAAATGCAAAGCTTGAATTTATCGATAAAATCGGATTAAGGCAGCACTTGGCACAGACAAGGGCAAACGGACTTGCCGCAATGATTAAACAAATGAAAATGTATGCTATTGGATATAAAACCAAAGAGCAGTTAAATTAAAAAATGTCTGACCAATCCAAACTACAGGCGGAAGAAATCAAAAAAATTGATAAAGCCGAGCTTAACAACTCAGTTGTAGAAGCTTTAAAAAGCTGCTATGACCCGGAGATACCCGTAAATATTTACGAGCTGGGGCTGATATATGCTATTAATATTGATGACGAGGGGAAAGTCGATATTGAAATGACGTTAACATCACCTGCTTGTCCCGTTGCCGGCTCGCTGCCCCCCGAAGTTGAGAACAAGGTAAGATTAATACCGGGTGTTTCCGATTGCAGAGTAAGGGTTGTTTGGGAACCGCCGTGGGGTATGCATATGATGAGTGAAGAAGCAAAGCTGCAATTGAATTTATATTAAAATTTTATACTAAGTTGACAAAACAAATTTTATTAAATATAATATAATTTAATTAAAATGAGCGGAAACGAAACATTGCTAAAAATGGATTGCTTCGAGGCTCGCAATTAGAAAAGATATGTTTACAATAAACTCAAGAGGACCGATTTACGACCCTGAAGCAGTTCAGCCGATGAGAGATGAGCTGACTGCTGCAGGATTTACCGAACTGCTGACTCCCCAGGATGTTGATAACAACGTTGACCACAAGGAAGGCACAACGCTTGTTATGATTAACTCCGTTTGCGGCTGTGCGGCGGGAAGCGCAAGACCGGGGGTGACGCTTGCTTTGCAGAACAAAATCATTCCCGATAGAATTGTAACCGTTTTTGCAGGACAGGACAGAGACGCAGTTGATTATCTCAGAAATGCGTATCTTCCGGGGATACCGCCTTCATCGCCGTTTATTGCTTTGTTTAAAGGCGGCGAGCTTGCTTTTGCAATGCAGCGATTCAACATCGAAGGCAAAACTGCTGATATGGTTGCGGATGAATTGATTGAAGCATTCAATATGTTCTGCTCAAAGGAAGGTCCCTCGGTTACAAAGGAGCAGTATGATGCGATACTCCACGCAAAGGCATGCGGCTCTAAAATTCCAAAATATAACGGAGGTTAAAAAATCTAAACAAGAGCAATGGAAAGGATTTCATAAAATTAAAATATTGGATTCTTTCGCTTCGCTCAGAATGAGAAAATGAAATTCAGTTCACAGGAAGAATACGGAATCAGGTGCCTGCTCCGCATAGCAAAGGCGGATAGCGGGAAGGGGCTTACCATCCCCGAAATCAGCAAAGCCGAAGGAATTTCGATTCACAACGCGGCTAAGCTGCTGCGCGTTCTGCGATTGGGCGGATTTTTGGAAAGCTCACGCGGGCAATCGGGCGGGTATACATTAAGCCGCCCGCCAAATGAAATATTAATAGGCGATGCCTTAAGCACTCTGGGCGGAAAGCTTTATGATGCTGAATTCTGCAGCTCACACACGGGAGAAATGAAAATCTGCACTAACTCAATCGATTGCTCAATCCGTTCGGTGTGGCAAATGCTCCAAAATTCCATAGACGGCGTGCTTAAAAACCTCTCGCTTAAGGATTTGATTTCAAGCGAAGATACGCTTATATCAAAGATTAAAAATTATACCAATGAAATAATTACTCTATAGTTTAAATAAAACTTTCAAAAAGCCCGTATTTTTTAAATGAAAATGCGGGCTTTATTTTTTAAGATATTTTAAATAAAAAATTAAATTTATATTATATCTATAAGAGGAGGGAAAATGCGCTCAATGCTAAAAACAACATTGCTTCCTTTAAGTTTTTTCTGCTTAATTTTAGTTTTCAGCTGCGGCGAGGAGGTGAACGCGCCCCAGGATTTTATAAGCGGGACAATTACATTTAACGATACCAACTTAAAACCGACCGGTGGATATTATGCTGTTTCATTATACGGGGACAGTGCAAATCCGTTTACACATCCCCCGATAAGAAGCGACCGCCTGAGCGTAGGGATTTCCAATGGTGTCGCATCATCATATTACAAAGTAACCGGTCTTGCCTCGGCGAATTATTACGTAGGCTCTACGTGGATTGACAGCGTAAGCGGCAACATCAGCGTTTACGGAGTTTACGGTTGTGATACGCTTGTCAACTGCACAAACCCAACAAAGGTAACAGTTCCTAATTTTGCCGGAACAGGTAATATCAGTTTTAGAAGCAGGACAAGGTGAGTTGGACAATTGTTAAGCGAAAGCCCCGTCTTAAAATAGACGGGGCTTTCTTATAAGAAGGAGAAACAGTTCTATCTGACTATAACCATCTTTTTCGCATCCTTAAATATCCCGCCTTTTTCCAAATCCTTTGCTCTAAGCTCGTAATAATATACACCGCTTGAAATATTGTTTGCGTTAAACTCCGCAATGTATTTTCCCTTGTTTGTTTGGCCGTTAAAAAGCTCGGCAACAAGCCTTCCGGTAACATCATAAACCCTAAGCTCAACAAATGAGCGTCTCGGCAGGTCAAATTTAATATGTGTCACAGGGTTGAAAGGATTCGGATAGTTCTGCTTTAAGTCATAACGAATCGGTATTTCTTCATTCTGAAGTGTGATTCCGACCGTACCCTGAGTTGTGGTCCCTTGTTTCAGTACAATATCGTTGTCGGGGTCAAACTGGAACGAGGTGGGCTGCCTTGTATAAGGCCAGAACCAAACCTGGTCATTAGCGTTGTTGTCAACCCTGAAAGTTGTATCCGGTCCGCTTGCAAAGGAAATTTTTAAAGTGAGCGGCATTCTGTGGAACGGTGAATTGGACTGAATCTGTCTTGCCTGGAAGCCGACTGTCCAGTTTCCGCCGCCGTTATTTATGAACTGGTAATAATTCTGATATACAGGATGGTTCGGCTGTTTAACCCATTGGTCAATAAACCAGGTTAAATCCTGTCCGTATGACTCGGAAATCTTAGCTGCAAAGTCATCGGTTGCAACAGAATTATTCTTAAAGTTTACAGTATCCATTGAGTATGCCCTTATTGCATTAAAGAAAGTTGCGGAATCACCCATAAGGTAGCGAAGCATATGCAGAACACATGCTCCTTTTGCATAAGTAATGGCATAGTTGAACAGTGTATTATTATTAGGCGGATTCTCCGCCCAGGTTGGCTGATACATTGCCCATCCGGGGTTCCCCGAAAGATAACTGCTTGCACTGCTCAGTATATCGCTTTTGTAAGAGCTGTAACCGCCCGTGTATTCATACCACAGTGCTTCGCAGTAAGTTGCAAACCCTTCGTTCATCCAGATATCAGCCCATGAAGCGCAGGTGATCATATCTCCAAACCATTGATGCGCAAACTCATGCGACACAAGATTTGCGCTCCAGCTGTTGTATTGCAGACTGGTTAATGTCTGGTTTTCCATGCCGCCCCATGTAAAGCCGCTGCCGGAAGCGATGGTTGCAAATCCGTTTTTTTCGAAAGGATGCTCGCCGAACTTGTAGGAATAATACGTTGTCATCGGTCCGATGATAGTTTTAATATTATTCAACGAACTAATGCTTTCGCCTGTATTCCAGTAAAACCTGATGGGAATGCTGTCTGATGGATTAGAAATCTTGTGCCAGTAAACAATATCGAGATTGTAATTCACTCTGCCTGTCAGCACTGTAAGATATGTTGCAACAGGGTCGCGGCTAATCCAGTGATAGTAAAGCGAGTCACCTGTAATAAGCGAATCGTTCAATCTACCGTTTGAGCCGAGCCGCACATTAAGCGGCACTTTTACAGTAATATCAACAGTTGCTTTATCCGAGGGTCTGTCCCAGCAGGGAAACCATTTTCTTGCTCCCTGCGGTTCGCAGTCCGTGAAAACCATTCCGTTTCCGTTCTGGCTTACATAGAATGCCTGGTCAGACACGTTTAAATGGCGGTAGTAGATTTTTATTTCAACCGTGTCATTCGGATTGTAAGTGCTGTTCAATGTAATTGTCAGAATATTGTTTACATGAGTAAAGGAAACTCCCGCCATTCCAACGGAATCAATCGTAAGCGAAGTATTTACAGCATTCAAATCAATTGAGTTCAGTGCAGTGTCTACTCTGAACTTAATTATAATGTTAGCATCATAGTTGCGGGGGTAAGGGCTTAGGAAGCAATGCCTGATATCCATCCATATTTTATAATTAAGGACATCAAATTTGTGTTTGGGTGAATTAGGTGAATCACCTAAAACAAACGTGTGGGGTGAATTCGATTTTTTATGCCAGCAGTACTCAGAACCTTTTTGAAAAGTTATCTGGGTAAAACTGTAGCTTACCAGAATTATAGATAAGCTAAAAATTGTGAATAAATGTCTCATTTTTGTATATTTTAATTAGAAAACGCTGGTGTAAAAATAGCTCTTTTGATTATGTCAACATATGACGCAGGTCATAAGAATTACTGATGATTTTTGTTAATTTTGATATGATTGGATGAGGCTTTTTACTGTTAAAGTTCGATTTTTTGGAATATATTGCGGAAAAAACGGTTAAGCAAGAACTATGAAAACATTTAATCCGATTAAATCAGACCCCAACAAAATTATGCTTCTGGAAGTATTTGAAAACTCGTTCCCAAAGCGGAATTACCTAATTATTCACAGGGCAAACGAGTTTACCTCTTTATGTCCGAAAACAGGACAGCCGGATTTTGGCACCATCACAATCTCTTACATCGCAGATAAAAAGTGCGTAGAGCTTAAATCATTAAAATATTACCTTCAGTCATTCAGAAACGAAGGAATATTTTACGAAAATGTAACAAACCGCATACTCGAAGACCTTGTGAGGGTGATAAAACCGCGATGGATGGAAGTTAAGGGCGAGTTTTCCACAAGAGGGGGACTAAACTCCAATGTGGCTGCAACGTATGGGAAAAACCCAAATGAAAGAAGTAGGCAAAAATTATATTGATGAGCTTATAAGTATTCTTAAAAAAGATGAATACACCGTTATAAGTCCCGTTTTAAGAGACGGGGCGATTGTTTACATTGAAATCCAAAGCGTAAATTATTTGCCCCAGCAGGCCTTAAATTTTCCACACACCTTTTCTGCGTTCCCCAAGCAATATATCTTTCGGCTTCACTCCGCAAATTACCCGAAAACCTGGTCATATTTGGTATTGAAGCAAAATTATTCGGCGTGTATTCGGGTTTATGACTTATGGTGGAAAATGCAGTAAATAATGTAGAACAATTAGTGTAAAAAGAAATAATAAAACTTTAAAAAAATTCAGATGAAGAAACATAAAGGAGAATTTAACTAATGGGTAAGACCATTGATGTAAAAACGTTTGCACTGAATGGGACAGCTAACGGTCGCGGAGAAATACACAGGCGTATTAAATACGAAAGCGAGTTAAGCAGGGATTTTAAGGAAAAGATTGCTGAGATTGCATACGGCGAAAAGCTCTACAGCTGCATTCAGTGCGGAACATGCAGTGCCACCTGTCCGGTAAGCCATTATATGGATTACACACCTCGTAAAATTATACAAATGGTTAGGGAAGGTTTTAAGGAAGAAGTCCTGAGCAGCTCAACCGTTTGGCTTTGCGCATCATGCTACTCATGCACTGTTGAGTGCCCGAAGGGAATAAAAATTACCGATGTAATGTATGCATTGAAAAGAGAAGCCATATCGAGTGCTTACCATTCAAAGCATTTTCCTGCCTCAGTGCTTGCAAACAGCTTCTTTAAGCAGGTTCTTGACCACGGAAGAAACAGCGAGGGTCCGCTGCTGCTGAAGATGTATTTAAAGACCAATCCTTTTATGCTGATTAAGAATATGAAGCTTGGCTTTAAGCTGTGGAAAACAGGGAGGTTATCGCTTAAGACAGAAAAAATAAAAAATAAGCGGAATCTGAACAAGCTGCTTAAAAATATTGAAAAAGCAGAGGAGGCCGAAGCAAAATGAGATACCTTTATTACCCGGGATGCTCGCTTAAATGCACGGGCAGGTCTTATGAAGAATCGCTTCTTGCTGTTTTAAAAGCGCTTAAAATCGATTTCGTTGAGCTTAATGACTGGAACTGCTGCGGTGCTACGGCTTATATGGCAGTTGACGAGTCTAAAGCATTTGCAATTGCATCGAGAAATCTTGCCCTTGCGGAGGAGCAGTTTAAAAATGAAAAAGAGATTCACATTATAGCGCCGTGCAGCGCCTGTTATATGGTTCTGCTGAAGACGCAAAACTACCTTGCACATAATGCCGGTGAGATGAAAAAAATTCAATCGGCATTAAAGGAATCGGGTTTAAGCTACGAAGGAAAAGTTAAAATCCGCCATCCCTTAGATGTGCTGGTAAATGATTTTGGATTGAAAGAAATTACCAAAGCCGTAAAACATCATTTAAAGGGAATTAAGGTTGCATCATACTACGGCTGCCAGACAGTAAGGCCTTTGGCAACATTTGACGATGCAAGAGAGCCCGTGTCAATGGACGAGCTGGTGAGGGCAATCGGCGCCGAGCCGGTAGACTGGCCGCTGAAGACAAGGTGCTGCGGTGCAAGTCTGACAGGTATTATTGAACAGGTCGGTCTGCCGCTAAGCTACATTATACTTCATGAGGCGGCAAAACGCAGGGCTGACGTGGTTATAACGGCTTGTCCGCTTTGCCAGTTCAATCTTGAATGCTACCAAACAGAAATCAACAAAAATTACCAAAATGATTTACGTATCGGTGTAATTTATTTTTCCCAGCTTTTGGGGCTTGCACTGGGAATTTCACCCAAGGAGCTTGGTATGCAGCGATTGTTTGTTAAGCCCGAAGGAGTCTACAAAGCAGTGAAAGGAGGCGAAACGGTTTATGTATAGCACTAACGGAAATAATATTCCAAGAATCGGCTTTTATATCTGCCACTGCGGGCATAATATCGCCTCAATTGTTGATGTTGTTGAAGTGCAAAAATATGCAGCAACTCTGCCCGGCGTTACGGTTTCAAGGGATTACAAATATATGTGCTCTGACCCGGGGCAGGAACTGATTCAGCAGGATATTAAAGAGCATAATCTTAACAGAATTGTTGTTGCTTCCTGCTCACCTCTGCTTCACGAGCATACTTTCCGCTTAGCTGCTGAAAAAGCGGGATTGAACCCTTACTACTTTCATATGGTAAATGTTAGGGAGAACGTTTCGTGGGTTCACGACAACAAAGAACAGGCGACCGAAAAAGCAAAAGACCTTGCAAGGGCGGCGATTAAGCGCGTATTTTTCCATAAACCGCTTGAGAAGAAAACAGTCCAGATAAAACCTGATGTTTTGATTGTCGGAGGCGGAATTGCGGGCATACACTCAGCTTTAACAATTGCTAATGCAGGCAAACACGTTTATCTTGTCGAACGGGAACCGACCATCGGAGGACACATGGCAATGTTCGATAAAACATTTCCTACACTTGACTGCGCGGCATGTATTTTAACTCCAAAAATGTCGGCTGTGAAATCACACCCGAACATTACACTCTGGACATACTCCGAAGTAGAAAAAATTGATGGCTTTGTAGGCAATTATAAAGCTACAATTAAGAGAAAGCCCCGTTACGTTAACGAGGAATTATGCGTGGGATGTCTTGACTGCATCGAGGCGTGCATATACAAGGAAGCAAAATACCCTGATGAATTTAATCTTGGCTTAAGCAAGAGAAAACCGATATACATTCCATTCCCGCAGGCAACACCGCAGGTAGTGCTTTTTGACCCTGAAACGTGCATCGATTTCAAAAGCCACCGCTGCAAGAAAACCTGCATAGAAGCCTGCGAAAGAAACGCAATTGACCTTAAGCAAACTGCAAAGTTCGAAGAAATCGAAGTAGGAACGGTGATAATTTCAACTGGATTTAAAACATACGACCCGAAGCTTTCGCCCCAGTACGGCTACGGAAAGCTTCCGAATGTTTATACATCGCTTGAAATCGAACGGCTTGTTAACGCCTCGGGTCCGACTGCTGGAGAAGTTGTAACACGAGACGGAAAGAAGCCTGAGTCAGTTGGAATAATTCACTGTGTCGGCTCGCGTGACGAAAAAAGCAATAAATGGTGTTCGCGCGTATGCTGTATGTATTCATTAAAACTTGCGCATTTGATTAAGGAACACACCGGAGCCGAAGTTTACAATTTTTACATCGATATGAGGACACCCGGCAAGGGATACGAGGAGTTTTACGATAAGTTTATGAACGAGGGTGTTCATTTTATACGCGGGCGTGTTGCAGAAGTAACCGACTGGGCGCTTGTCCCCGAAGAAGAAAATAAACTGACGATACGTGTAGAGGACACATTAATTGGAGTTGTAAGAAGGATACCCGTTGATATGGTGGTTTTATCCGTCGGGCTTGAACCGAGGGAGGATGCTTCTGAAATCAGGAGAATGTTTAATATTTCCTGTTCATCGGAGGGATTTTTCCTTGAACGCCACCCGAAGCTTGCACCGGTTAATACCTTTACCGACGGCATATTTATCGCAGGTGCATGCCAGGGCCCCAAGGATATACCCGATACTGTAGCGCAGGCGGGAGCTGCTGCTGAAGCTCTTTCGCTTATCAGTGCGGGAAAAATTGAGCTTGAACCCAATACTGCGCAAGTAATCGAGAAATATTGTTCGGGGTGCAAATCATGCATTCCGCTTTGCCCGTATACTGCTATATCGTTCAAAGAAGATATTAAAAAGGCATACATTAACGAAGCACTTTGCAAAGGATGCGGAACATGTGTGGCTGCATGTCCGTCAGGCTCTATAACACAGAACATGTTCGAAGACGAGCAAATCTTCAGCGAGATAGAGGGACTTTTGAAATTTGCGGGCATCGAACTCGAAGAAAAGGAGGTGGAGCATGCTTAGTTCAGATAAGAAATGGGAGCCCAGAATAATCGCATTCTTCTGTAACTGGTGCACTTATACTGCTGCTGACCTTGCGGGAGTATCAAGATTAAAATACGCTCCGAATGTGAGAGTAATAAGGGTAATGTGCTCAGGCAGGGTTGACCCGCAGTTTATACTGCATGTGTTTGCAAGCGGAGCCGACGGCGTGTTAATCGGCGGTTGCCACCCGGGCGACTGCCACTACTCCGAAGGCAATTACAAAATGCTGCGCAGATTCATGCTTTTAAAAAGAATGCTTAAAAAAATGGGGATTGAGGAAGACCGATGCCGGCTCGAGTGGATTTCAGCGGCTGAAGGTGAAAAGGTAAAATCAGTAATTAATGATATGGTTGAAAAAGTTAGAAAGCTCGGTCCGCTCGGGATTCCAAAGAGAATATCAAAAATCGATAAGGAAATAAAAATAATAGAAAAGGAGATTAACCCAGAGGAGGCAGTTGAACATGCCTGATAAACCTAAAATAGGATTTTACTGGTGCGCTTCATGCGGCGGATGTGAAGAATCCGTTGTTGACCTTGCCGAAGATATTTTAATGGTGACGGGTGCCGTGGATATAGTTTTCTGGCCGGTTGCAATGGATTTCAAGAAATCAGATGTTGAAAAAATGGATGACGGCTCGATACTTGCAACAATGGTAAACGGCGCAATTCGGACATCGGAGCAGGAAGAAATGGCAAGGCTAATCAGAAGGAAAAGCAAAATTGTCATTGCATACGGTTCCTGCGCGCATCTTGGAGGCATACCTTCTCTTGCCAATGAATTTGAAAAAGCAGAAATTCTGAAGTATATTTACAGCGATGCCCCTTCCGTCATAAACAAAGAAGAAACTTATCCCTTAACGGAATTTAAGCATAACGGCAGATATGTTACGCTTCCGGTTTTCAGGAACATTGTTAGAACACTTGACCAGGTAATTGATGTAGATTACTATCTCCCGGGTTGTCCCCCGACGCCAAAGCTTCTTAAGCAGGCGGTGCTCACTTTGCTTTCGGGAGAGCTGCCTCCAAAGGGCGCCGTTCTTGCTCCGGACTATGCTTTGTGCGAGGAGTGTCCGAGGAAGAAAACGAAACCGGATAATGTTTCATTTACCCAGTTTGTAAAGCCGCATATGATGCTTATTGACAAGGAAAAATGCCTGCTGGCTCAGGGTGTTATTTGTATGGGTCCCGCAACGCGCGCAGGATGCGAAGCACTCTGCATTAACGGAAATATGCCCTGCAGCGGGTGTTTCGGCCCGACTTCAAGGGTTAAAGACCAGGGAGCAAAAATCTTATCATCTATTTGCTCTAATATAGAAGCTAAATCAGAAGACGAAATTGACACGCTGCTTAATGGAATTCCCGATCCTGTTGGCACTTTTTACAGGTACGGGCTGGCAGCTTCGCTTCTTAGAAAAAAAATACAGGAGGGAAAGTAAAAATGGCTGTAAATAAAGTTCAGGAAAAATGGAATGAGGGGCTATTAAAAGCCAATGATTCCTATATGAAAACAAGAAGAATTACAATTGACCCGATAACAAGGCTTGAGGGGCACGGGAAGATTGACATACTGCTTGATGAAAAAGGCGAGGTTGAAAGGGCATATTACCAGATACCGGAGCTGAGAGGATTTGAGATATTCTGCAAGGGCAGGTCGGCGGAGGATATGCCCCAAATCACAAGCAGGATTTGCGGTGTTTGCCCAACAGCACACCATATGGCGGGTACAAAAGCGCTCGACAGTCTGTACAAAATAGAGCCTACTTCTGCGGCAAAGAAAATCAGGGAATTGATTTACAATCTGTTTATGCTTGAAGACCACGCGCTGCACGTTTACGTGCTTGGGGGCCACGATTTTATTGTCGGACCCGAAGCTCCGAAGGAAAAGAGAAACGTGCTTGGAGTTATAGAAAAGGTCGGAATTGACGCAGGCAAAAGGGTCATTCAAATGCGCAGAAAAATACGCGAGCTGATAAGCTATCTCGGAGGCAAGGTTATTCACCCTGTGTTTGGCTTGCCGGGCGGTGTTGCAAAAGATATCGATTCAGGCGAGCTGCCGAGATTTAAGGAAACCGCTCGGGAGGCTCTGGATTTTGCACGCTTCACAATGCAGGTATTCAGTGATATAGTCTTAAAAAATGAACAGTACTTAAGAATCATAACATCCGATACTTATACCCATAAAACGTATTATATGGGACTTGTTGACGAGAACAATAAGGTAAACTTCTATGACGGTAAAATAAGAGTTGTAGACCCCAATGGAAAGGAATACGCTAAATTCACT
Organism: Chlorobiota bacterium; assembly: GCA_022616535.1. Classification (GTDB taxonomy): domain Bacteria; phylum Bacteroidota; class Ignavibacteria; order Tepidaquicellales; family OLB5; genus JAKEEM01. The sequence continues at coordinate 42,663 of JAKEEM010000046.1, forward strand.
TCCGATAAATACCTTGATTACATTGCCGAGCATGTTGAGCCGTGGAGCTATGTGAAGTTCTGCTACCTTAAGTCCCTCGGATGGAAAGGCTTTGTTGACGGCAATGATACCAGCATTTATTCCGTTGCGCCCCTTGCAAGGCTAAATGCAGCAGACGGTATGGCAACTCCTGAGGCTCAAAAAGCTTATGAGGAATATTTTGAAACACTTGGAGGAAAACCTGTTCATCACACGCTTGCAAACCACTGGGCAAGGGTTGTGGAAATGATTTATGCTGCTGAGAGGATTAATGAACTTGTAAATGACACCGAAATTGTAAGTGCTAATATAAGAGCAATCCCAACCGAAAAGCCCGAAGTAGGAATTGGAGTTGTCGAAGCTCCCAGGGGGACACTGATACATCACTATGAAACTGATGAGAAAGGCATAATTACAAAAGTAAATTTAATTGTCGCAACGCAGAACAACTCTGCAAGAATTGCAATGAGTGTTGATAAAGCTTCGAAGGGATTGATTCACGAAGGCATGGCCTCGGACGGGCTGCTAAATATGATTGAAATGGCTTTCAGGGCTTATGACCCGTGCAATGCTTGTGCAACGCACTCGCTTCCGGGAAATGTCCCGATTATTATAAATATTTTTAACAAAGAAAGGAAATTAATTCAAAGGATTTCAAGATGAGTGAAAATAGAAATCAAATACTTGTTCTTGCACTTGGAAACGATATAATGGGCGATGATGCAGCGGGTCTGGAAGCCGCAAGGGAACTGAAGAAAAAATTTAAAAGAGGAATTGACTTTTTTGAAGTTTCATCGGCGGGCTTTATGCTGATTGATATACTCGAAGGATATAGCGAGGTGCTCATACTTGATTCGGTTTTATCCGAAAATAAAGCAGGCACGATAAGGGAGCTCTCAAAAGATGAATTTGTGCAGAAATTCTCATCATCGCCTCACTTTGCCGGACTGCCTGAAATGATGGAGCTTGCCGGAAAGCTTGACATTAAATTTCCAAAGCAGATAAAGGCTCTTGTAATGGGAATTAACGAAACCGGCGTAATCAGGGAAGGACTGAGCCGCGAAATAAGGGAGCAAATTCCTGTTTTTGCCAAACGTGCTTCTTATATACTGAAAAGCTGGGTGAATATGGAAATATTTGCAAAAAAGATGCTTACAGGGGAGTATATAGAGTAAGAGGAGCCTTGCATTTACGCATTTTTTGCAAGGTAATTAAAATATTAAAGTTAAGATTATGCATGAATTATCATTAGCAAAAGACATAATTGAAGCTGTTTATCAAAACGTCTCTGCAAGTGAAATTATCATCGTAAAACAGGTTGTTATTAAAGCAGGACAATTTTCCGGTGTTGTTGCGGATTCTCTTAAGTTTTCATTTGAAGCCATAACTGCAAATACCGACCTTGAAAACGCAGAGCTGAAAATTATTGAAATCCCGTTTTATATAAAATGCGGCTCATGCGGAAAAAAAACGACAAATGAATTCAGCATGATGGTTTGCGAAGAGTGCGGCTCAGCCAATACGAAAATCATTTCGGGAACCGAGCTTGAAATTTGCGAAGTTAAATTAGAAGAAACGGAGAAAGTGTAATGAAAGTAATAACAATTGAAAGAAAGGTTTTGCAGAAGAACGATGAGATTGCGTCCAAGAACAGGGAGCTGTTTAAGCAGAGAAATATATTTGCTATAAATCTCGTAAGCTCTCCCGGCTCCGGCAAAACGAGTCTTTTGAAAAAACAATTGAGCGGTTAAAGGATAAAGTAAAATTTGCAGTAATTGAAGGCGACGTTCAAACCGATATTGATGCCAAAAGGGTGTCTAATTATAATGTTCCCGTTGTGCAGATTATCACAAACGGCTCGTGCCATCTTGAAGCTAATCTTATAAAAGACGCGCTTGAAAACTTTGAGTTAAACGGAACAAACCTGCTGATAATTGAAAACGTAGGCAACCTTGTATGTCCCGCAGGATATGACTTAGGCGAAGATTTGAAGGTGGTTATAATAAGCGTTACCGAAGGCGACGATAAACCGCTTAAATACCCAAAGATGTTTATTAATTCAAAAGTTCTTGTTATAAATAAAATTGATTTGCTCCCTTTTGTTAACTGCAGTATTGAAACTCTGAAAGCAAATGCCCTTAAAGTAAATCCCGGTCTTAAGATTTTTGAAACTTCCTGCACTAAGGGAGAGGGAATAGCCGAGTGGTGCGGCTGGCTTGAGGATAATATCATAAAGTAACATTGAGACAAAGAGCAAAAATAACAATCAAAGGCGCGGTTCAGGGCGTGGGATTCAGGCCGTTTGTTTACAGACTCGCAACAGAGTTTGGAATAAAAGGGTGGATAATCAATTCATCACAAGGAGTTTTTATTGATGCCGAAGCCGAGGAACAGTACCTAACCAGCTTTGTTCAAAAGCTTAAGACCGATAAGCCAAAGAATGCATTTATACAAAGCTTTGAGCACGCATATTTTGACTGCAACGGCTATAATGATTTTGAAATACGAAAAAGAGATGATGAAGGCAGTAAAACCGCTTTTGTAGTGCCGGATATTTCAACTTGCGATGACTGTTTGAATGAAATTTTCGACCCAGGCAATAGAAGATATCTATACCCGTTTACAAACTGCACGAATTGCGGGCCGAGATTTTCTATTATATGTGATTTGCCGTATGACCGCGCAAATACTACAATGGCTGAATTTGAAATGTGCGAGGACTGCAAAGCCGAATACACAAACCCGCTTGACAGGAGGTTTCACGCTGAGCCGACCGCCTGTCCCGTATGCGGTCCAAAAGTTGCATTATGGAATGAAAAAGGAACAACAATTTATCAGAAGCACGAAGCTATTAAAAAAGCAGCGGAGTTTATCAAATCCGGAAAGATAGCTGCATTAAAAGGAATAGGCGGTTTTCAGCTATTAGCAGATGCCAGGAATGATGAAATAATCAAAGAACTAAGGAAAAGAAAAAGAAGAAGCGAAAAACCGTTTGCGGTGATGTTTCCAAGTATCGAAGACGTTAAAAATGAATGCGAGTTAAGTATGCTTGAAGAAAGTTTATTAAGCTCGATTGAATCGCCCATAGTTTTACTGAAAAGAAGGAAGAGAATTAAATCCTCTGTGTCACCCGAAACCGCTATTGGGAATCCTTATTTGGGTGTGATGCTGCCGTATTCACCATTGCACCATATTTTAATGAGGGAGCTTGGTATTCCGATTATTGCAACCAGCGGAAATATTTCCGAGGAGCCGATTTGTATCGATGAATATGAAGCATTAAAAAAGCTCAAGGGAATTGCGGACTACTATCTGGTTCACAACAGAAAAATTCTAAGGCACGTGGATGATTCAATTGCGCGCATTGCAGGCAGCAGGAAAATGATTATCCGCTGAGCAAGGGGTTATGCTTCCTTGCCCGTTGTTTTAGGTGTGGTAAATGAATCCGTTTTAGCCGTTGGCGCCCACTTGAAAAACACAATTGCCGTAAATAAGAACAACAACGTTTTCATCAGCCAGCACATAGGTGACTTGGAAAATATTGAATCCATAAATGCCTTTAAAAAAGTTACAAATGACCTGCAGAGCTTTTATGAAATTAAGCCCAAAAAAATCATTTGCGACCTGCATCCCGATTACATTTCAACAAAGTTTGCTAAGGAGTCCGATAAGAAAGTTATTCAGATTCAGCATCATTATGCGCACGTTCTTTCGTGCATGGCGGAAAATAATATTGATGGTGAGGTGCTCGGAGTTTCGTGGGACGGAACGGGATACGGAACTGATGGAACCATCTGGGGCGGTGAGTTTATAATTCCAAAGGGGGGTGATTTTAAGCGTGCAGCACATTTAAAAACGTTTCACCTGCCGGGAGGTGAAAAAGTTATTTATGATGTTTGGCGAATCGGATTTGCTCTATTATATGAAGTTTTTGGGAATGAGGTTTTTGCTTTAGAAAACGTGAAATTTATTAAGAAACCCGAATCGAAGCTGATTAAGCAAATGCTCGAAAAGAACATTAATTCACCTTTGACTACAAGCATGGGCAGGCTTTTTGATGGAATCGCTGCAATTACTGGTATCAAACAGGATGTAAGCTTTGAGGCACAGGCAGCTATGGAATTGGAATTTGCAGCGGGAGAACTGAATTCAGATGATTGTTATGATTTCGAAATTGATGAAATTTCAACCGGAACTTTTGTGATAAATTGGCATAAATTAATAACGGATATAGTTAGTGATTTAGAGAACAATGTTCCCCAAAATTTGATTTCGGTGAAATTTCACAACACACTTGCTGAGGTAATTGTAAAGATTGCAGATAAAATAGAGTTAGAAAAAGTTTTGCTGACGGGCGGCTGTTTTCAGAATAAATATTTGCTTGAAAGAGCAATTAAAAGGTTGAAGCAAGAAAATTATAAAGTTTACTGGCACCAGAGAGTCCCAACAAATGACGGGGGTATTTCCCTGGGGCAGATTAAATATACAGCTTATTTAAAATAATATGTGCTTAGCGGTTCCGGGAAAAATAATAAGCATAGATGATTCAAAAGGCGAACTTATGAGAGTTGGCAAGGTAAACTTTGGGGGAATTGTAAAAGAAGTTAACCTTGCTTATGTTCCTAACGCCAAAGTTGATGATTATGTAATAGTTCATGTTAGCTTTGCTTTGAATACAATTGATGAAAAAGAAGCAGTGAAGGTTTTTGAGTATCTTAAGGAGATGGATTCACTGGAATTAAGCGATGAAGGTGATAATAAATGAAATATATAAATGAATACAGAACCGAAGAAGCTGCACACAGGTATTCACGCCTTATAAAGGAAAGCACCACTCAAAACTGGAATATAATGGAAGTATGCGGGGGGCAGACTCACGCAATTGTAAAATTCGGCATTGACGAGCTTTTGCCGAAGGAAATCAACCTTATTCATGGACCTGGCTGCCCCGTTTGCGTTACATCACTTGAGCTGATTGATAAGTCAATCGAAATTGCTTCGAAAGAAAACGTAATATTTTGTTCCTTCGGCGATATGCTTCGGGCTCCAGGCTCAAATAAGGATTTGTTTCAGGTTAAGGCGGATGGCGGCGATGTAAGGATTTTGTATTCACCGCTTGATTCCGTTAAAATCGCAAAAGAAAATCCAAACAAAGAAGTAGTTTTTTTTGCGGTTGGATTTGAGACAACGGCACCGGCAAACGCTATGGCTGTCTATCAGGCGAAACAGCTGGGCTTAAAGAATTTTTCACTGCTTGTTTCGCATGTTTTAGTTCCCCCGGCAATGGAAGCTATACTTTCCTCAAAAAGCAGCCGTGTTCAGGGATTTCTAGCCGCAGGGCATGTATGCACAGTTATGGGTTATAATGAATATTACCCGATTGCCGAAAAATATAAGGTACCGATTGTAGTAACAGGTTTTGAGCCGCTTGACATACTGCAGGGAATCTATATGTGCGTTAAGCAGCTTGAGGAGAGAAGAGCGGAGGTTGAAAACCAGTATGCCCGCTCAGTGCGCAGAGAAGGCAATCAAAAAGCACAGGAATTAATTAATAAAGTCTTCAAAATCGGCACAAGGAAGTGGCGCGGAATCGGCGAGATTCCGGACAGCGGGCTGGAACTGCAGAACGAGTACTCCGATTATGACGCATCATTAAAATTCGGCCTTGCTGAAATGTGTGTTGAGGAACCGAAGCAGTGTATCAGCGGGCTTATTCTGCAGGGCTTAAAAAAACCGTTTGAATGCAGTGTATTTGGAAGCGGGTGCACACCTGAACACCCGCTCGGAGCAACAATGGTTTCGTCCGAAGGAGCGTGTGCCGCTTATTACAGATACAGAAAGAATTAACAATGAATAAGGAATTTAAACTAACTTGCCCAATACCGATTAATGAATACCCCAAAGTAATGCTTGCTCACGGCGGGGGAGGCAAGCTGATGCACTAGCTTATAGAAAAAATGTTTACAAAGGCATTTGGCAATGAGCTGCTTGCTCAAAATCACGATTCAACCTTAATTAATCTGCCAAACAATAAAATAGCTTTCACTACGGATTCTTATGTTGTAAAACCGATATTTTTTTCGGGAAGCGATATCGGTTCGCTTGCTGTTAATGGAACGGTTAACGACCTTTCTATGAGCGGAGCGAAGCCGCTGTATTTAAGTCTTGGCTTTATTATAGAAGAGGGTTTTGCTATGGAAGATTTATGGAAAGTGGTTCAAAGCATCAGCGAATCGGCTAAAAAATCCGGGGTAAAAATTGTTACAGGCGATACGAAAGTCGTTGATAAAGGCAAGGGCGACGGTATTTTTATCAATACATCAGGTGTTGGAGTTATTGAACATAAGCTTAACATATCACCCGCAAACATACAGAAAGACGATGTGATTATATTAAACGGCGATATAGGCAGGCACGGGATTGCAATTATGGCAGAGCGCGAGGGGCTTGAGTTTGAGCATGCAATTGAAAGCGACTCTGCACCCTTGAACGGGATTGTTCAAAAAATTCTGGATGCAGGGATTGATATTCACTGTATGCGCGATTTAACACGCGGGGGACTTTCAAGCGCGCTAAATGAGCTGGCTGATTCCTCAAAAAGCGAGATTTTAATTGATGAAAACTCAGTTCCCGCTAGAGAAGATGTGAAGGGTGCGTGTGAAATTCTTGGTTTCGACCCGCTTTATGCAGCAAACGAAGGAAAGTTTATAGTTTTTGTGAATCCTAAAGATGCCACGCAGTGTTTATCGATAATGAAAACTCACCCGCTCGGAAAAGATTCAGCAGTAATCGGTGAAGTGACAGGCGGAAATGAAACTATTGTTAAGCTAAGGAGCAAAATAGGCACAACGAGAATTCTCGATATGCTTAGCGGCGAGCAGCTTCCGAGGATTTGCTGAATTCTATTTAAAATTACCCCTATAAAAATAATTTTTACAATCTCTTTTCTGAATATGCTCAATTACATTTCTTTGCATTGATTTTATAATTAATTTGTGACTATTGGAAACATCAATTCTAAAAAAAGTCTATATATTTTCAGGCTTAAGTGAAGAAGAGCTTGAAGATGTTCAGAAAATTACCCGAACAAAGACCTTTAATAAGGGTGATATCATCTTTTTCGATACAGAGCCGTATTTGGGATTCTATATCACAGTAAGCGGATTAGTGAAAATTTACAAAATTTCAAAAGACGGGCGCGAACACATTCTGCACTTAATAAATCCATACAATACATTTGCAGAGGTGCCGCTGTTTGAAAACTTCGGTGAAATCCGGGAAGATGCGTTCCGCTACCCGGCAAACGCAATGGCGCTGGAGGACCAGACAAAGGTGGTATTAATTCCCGCCCGACCATTTACCGAGCTTCTTGCAGAAAACAGCAGAATATCTTTAAAAATGCTATCGGGCTTTGCCAAAAGACTTCGTCACCTAAACAGGCATATCGAAGAAATCACGCTTAAAGATGTCACTAAAAGAGTGGCTAATTTTGTTTTATCAGAATATATAAATAAACGAAAAACCAAACTGGATTCAACACATTCGATCAGGTTAAATATAAGCAAAAACGACCTTGCATCTTATCTTGGAACAATACTCGAAACCCTTTCCCGCACATTTAAAAAGCTTCAAGAGGAAGGCATTATATTGGTTGAAGGAAGAACCATATTAATCAAAGACTTCGAAAAACTCAAAGAAACCGCTTCGTAATACTCTTAATTTTATTCATCAAAACGCTGTTTTCTGCTTATATTTTAGCTTTTTGACTTAAGTCAAAGGGTTAGATATAACTGTTTGGTAATTTTGTATCAGCAATAAAAAGGAGATAATTTTAATATGCTGGTACAAAAAGAAAGCAAAATCGGAGAAATTGTTTCTCAAAACTTTCAAACGGCAAAAGTACTTGATAACTTTGGGATTGATTTCTGCTGCGGAGGGAAAAAAACCCTTGGCGATGCCTGCCGCGAAAAAGGGGTTAATCCTGAGTTTGTAGTAAGTGAGATTTCAAGGATTCAGGATTCCAACGGCTCAGCAGCCCGTTTTGACAGCTGGGATGTTGACTTTCTTATAGATTTTATCGTTAACAATCACCACTCTTACGTGCTGAGCTCAATACCTACAATTGAGCATCATCTGCAAAAAGTAATTTCAGCTCATGGTGAAAGGTATCCTGAACTCGCAAAAATTGACGAGGCATTCTCGGATTTGAAAGAAGAGCTTCTAACTCATATGGCAAAGGAGGAAAAAATGCTCTTCCCATACGTAAAGAAAATGCACATTGCATATAAAAATACTCTTCCTCCTTTCGGAACAATCTCGAGCCCGATTAAACTAATGGAAAGCGAACATGAGAAAGCCGGGAAGTTTATGGAATCTATTAATCAGCTCGCAAACAGTTACTTCCCCCCCGTGGATGCCTGTACTACTTTCAGGGTATTGTATGAAGAACTCAAAGAATTCGAAAGAGACCTCCGTATACACATTCATCTTGAAAATAATATTCTGTTTCCGAAATCTGCAATTCTTGAAAAAGAGTTAAGCAAAACATATAATATTCTTTAATAAAATTACATAATTAAATGAAAGGTATAATATAAATGAACACTAAAAATAAATCACTTTTAAAAATTGCAATAGCAGTTTTTTCCCTTATGTTATTTGTGATAAGCATCAACGGATGCGGAGAAAAGGATGAGTTTGGCGTAGGTCCGGTAAAAGATGAAATGAAGCTTGCTCCGATTGATAATAATCTCGTTGCCAAGGGAAAACAGATTTTCGATGTAAAATGCGTATCGTGCCACAAATTTGATACACGGCTTGTTGGTCCTCCGCTTAAAGACGTAACTAAAAGGAGAAGACCTGAGTGGATTATGAACCAGATTTTAAATCCAACCGAAATGACAATGAAAGACCCAATTGCAAAACAGTTATTTGCACAGTATTTGGTACAAATGACTTTCCAGGATGTAACACACGATGATGCAAGAGCAATTTTAGAGTATTTCAGAGCGGTAGATAACAATCAAATCACCGCTCAATAAAAAGGAGCAATAAATAATGAAGACAAAAACCAATAGCTATTTCGTAATAATAAAATCGATTATTATTCTTTTAACTATAACAGGCATTTTAGCAGTAAACGGCTGCGGCAAAAAAGAAAGCACTCTTAACATGAGCGAAGATGCTGCCGGCAAAGTTTATATACCTCCTGGAAAATATGATGAGTTTTACTCATTTCTTTCGGGCGGATTCAGCGGGCAGCTTGCCGTCTACGGCTTGCCTTCTGGAAGATTATTCAGGGTTATTCCTGTTTTTTCCGTTGACCCCGAAAAAGGCTGGGGCTATACGGAAGAAACAAAACCGATGCTTATGACTTCCCACGGATTTCTACCATGGGGTGATGCGCACCATCCTGAGCTGTCTATGAAAGAAGGCGTTCCCGACGGGAGGTGGGTGTTTATTAACGAGAACAATACGCCAAGAATTGCAAGAATTGACTTAAAAACATTTAGAACTGCTGAAATAATCGAAATCCCTAACAGCGCGGGCAACCATTCATCGCCATTTACTACTGAAAATTCGGAATATGTCATAGCAGGTACAAGATTCAGCATACCAATCAGGGAAAAAGACGTTTCGATAAATTCATACTCTGAAAATTTTAACGGAACCGTAAGCTTTATCAAAGTTAACCCTTCAAACGGAAGAATGAGCATTGCTTTTCAAATAATGTCTCCTCCTTTTGATTATGATCTCAGTCATGCGGGCAAGGGTCCATCTCATGACTGGATGTTTTTTTCCTGTTATAACACCGAGCAGGCTTTCTCTTTACTTGAAGTTAATGCAAGCCAGAAAGATAAGGATTTCATAATGGCGGTTAACTGGAAAAAAGCTGAAGATTATGTAACACAGGGAAAAGCCAAAGACTACGAAGCAGACTACTATCATAACGTGTATGACGATGCTACTCATTCGGCATCATCGGAAAAGCTTACTTCGGTGAAAGTGCTTGACCCAAGCGAATGTCCCGGAATGGTATATTATATTCCCTGTCCCAAATCACCGCACGGAGCCGATGTAGACCCCTCTGGCGAATATATAGTCGGGGGCGGAAAGCTTTCGACAGTCATCCCGGTATTTTCATTTTCCAAAATGCTCAAGGCAATTGATGGAAAACAATTTGACAGCGAAATAAACAGTATACCTGTTCTGAAATATGATGCTGTTATAGCGGGAGAAGTTCAAAACCCGGGACTTGGACCCTTGCATACCGAATTTGACGGCAACGGTTATGCTTATACGTCGATGTTCGTATCTTCGGAAGTCGTTAAATGGAAGCTCGGAAGCTGGGAGGTTGTTGACAGGGCTCCTTCGTTTTATTCAGTCGGACACATTATGATACCGGGCGGTGACTGTAAAAAACCGTGGGGCAAATACCTTCTTGTACTAAATAAAATTACCAAAGACCGCTTCTTACCAACAGGTCCGGAACTTACGCAGTCATGCCAGCTTTATGATATTACCGGCGAAAAGATGAAATTATTATTGGATTTCCCGACTATCGGCGAACCGCACTACGCTCAGGCTATTACAGCAGATTTAATATCCGGTAACTCGTTAAAAATATTTAAAATTAATGAGAATAATCATGTTCACGCAACAAGAAGCTCAAACGATGTTAAGGTAGAGCGTAAAGGAAATGAAGTTCATATCTATATGACTATGATACGCTCACACTTTACACCGGATAACATTGAGGGTATAAAGCTTAGCGATAAGGTTTTCTTTCATGTTACAAATCTGGAGCAGGACTGGGATATACCGCATGGATTTGCAGTTATGGGCAACAATACTTCTGAGATGCTGATTATGCCGGGCGAGACCCAAACAATTACATGGGAACCCAAACAAGTCGGTGTTTTTCCCTTTTACTGCACAGATTTCTGTTCCGCATTGCATCAGGAAATGCAGGGATATATCAGGGTACACAAGAAGGAAGCAAGTGTTGAACTTACGTTTTCAACAGGGACAAAATAAAAAAATATAGGGGGAGCTAAAATGCTCCTCTGATTCTTTAATGGTTAATAAATGAAAAAGATATCAAAAATAATTATAGTAACAGCTTCGGTTTTAATGATTGCTTCGTTTTTCATTCCAATTTGGCAGATAGATCTTGAAGCACCGCAGTATCCGGAAGGTCTGGGGATGAAAATCTGGATTAATAAAATTACCGGTGACCTTCAAACAATAAATGGACTCAATCATTACATCGGTATGAAGAAAATTGAACCGGATTCTATTAAGGAACTTACAATAATGCCCTATGTTTTGGCATTTTTAATTGTCTCAGGTATCACAACTGGCTTTACTGGAAAAAGAAAGCTTCTTACCACTTGGGTTATACTTTTGTTAATTTCGGGAATCACAGGAGGGATCGATTTCTATATCTGGGAATATGACTACGGGCATGACTTAAATCCCGGTGCGGCAATCAAAGTGCCGGGGATGAACTATCAGCCGCCGTTGATAGGAAGCAAGCAGCTACTGAACTTTATTGCGCATTCCTATCCCGATTGGGGCGGGGTAATAGTTATTTCAGCAGGATTGATAGCGGTTCTTGTATTATTATATGAAATAAAATATAACAAACCACACAAGGTTAAGTTTTCCCCTAAAGATGAGACACAAAACGTTAAATATAATTTTAATTATCACAGCATTAACGGGACTATCGTGCAGCAAGGGTCCGGAGCCGATAAATTTCGGAACAGACCAGTGTCATCACTGCAAAATGCAAATAGTTGATACGAAGTTCGGGGCTGAGATTGTAACGAAAAAGGGCAAAGTTTATAAATTCGACGCCACAGAATGCATGTTAAAAGCATTAAGTCTTGACAATATTCAAATAAACGACGCAGAAAAATTTTACGTTATTGATGCAGCAAATCCCAAACAGCTAACCGGTGCAGTTACAGCATTTTACTTAATCAGCACAAATTTCCCGAGTCCAATGGGGGCCGACCTTTCCGCATTCAGGCAAGAAAGTGATTTGGAATCATTTCAAAATCAGTATGGAGGCGAAGTAAAAAACTGGAATGAGCTGCTTGCAAAGTTTAAGATTCAATGAAAAACATTAGTAAAATATCGAAATTTTTTATTGCGAGCTGTCTTTTCATTACATCGCACCTTGGTTTTGGAAAAGATATTATTGTTACCGAAGGGAACAGCATTAAAAATGCTGTGGAGTCCTCTTCAGAGGGTGACCGAATAATGGTAAGTAGCGGAATATATTTTGAATCCGGCATAATTATCACAAAAAAAATAGAGCTTATCGGTAAAGATTATCCGATTGTTGACGGAGGTTCAATAGGAGAAATTTTTACAGTTAAAGCAAGCGGAGTCGTTATAAAGGGCTTTGTGGTTAAAAATTCAGGTTTCAGCAGTCTAAAAGATTTCGCCGCTATCAGAGTTGAAAATTCCATTAATTGCATAATTCAGGATAACAAATTAATAAACAATTACTTTGGAATTTATCTTGCCGGAGCAAATGATTGTAAGGTTTTTAATAATGAAATCATCAGCAACGCAGTAAAAGAAAGTGCCTCGGGAAACGGAATCCATTTATGGAAGTGCGATAATATATTAATTAAGAATAATTCGGTATCGGGACACAGGGACGGAATTTATTTTGAATTTGTAACTCACAGTAAAATCTCAGAGAATTTCAGTTTTAATAACATTCGTTACGGCTTGCACTTTATGTTTTCGAACTGGGATGATTATGAATATAATGTTTTCTCAACTAACGGCGCGGGTGTTGCCGTAATGTATACCAAGTATGTTAAGATGATTAACAACCGTTTTGAAAATAACTGGGGGCGGCCTAACTCCTACGGTCTGCTTTTAAAGGATATTTCGGAAAGTTTTATTTTTAAAAACACATTCCATAAGAATACTGTTGGAATCTTTGCAGAGGGAGTCTCTAAAGTAAATATTGAATATAATTTATTTACAGAAAACGGCTACGCTGCGAAAATTCTGGGCAATTGCACTGAAGACACTATTAAAGCCAACAACTTTATATCCAACTCTTTTGATATTTCAACAAACAGCTCAAGAAACTCTAACCTATTTTACGGTAATTACTGGGATAAGAACAAGGGATATGACCTTAATAAAGACGGTTTTTCCGATGCGCCTTACCGTCCTGTCAGTATGTTTTCAATGATGGTTGAGCAGACACCGGAATCAATTTTTCTGCTGAGAAGCTTTCTGGTTAATCTGCTTGATTTAGCTGAAAAAGTGATGCCTGTAATTATACCGGAATCGCTGATTGACTTAAATCCGAGAATGGAGCCTGTTATATGATTGAAGTTAAAAATCTGTCAAAATCATACTATAAAACTGTTGCATTAAAAGATGTATCACTGCGTCTTAGCACCGGCTGCATTACTGCTGTTATGGGTCCAAACGACTCGGGTAAGACTACTCTTTTGAAATGCATACTTGGACTTGTTAAGCCCTTAAGCGGGGAAATTTATGTTAACGGCTTTCAGGTTAACGGTAACTGTGAATACAGAAAGTTTATAGGCTATATGCCTCAGTTTTGCTGTTTTCCGGAAAATCTGAAGGTTAAAGAAGTATTTAACATGCTGAAAGATGTAAGGGGAAATCACTGCACATACGACGAGGATTTAATTGGTAAATTAAAGATAGATAAAATATTCAACAGTTCAATCGGGTCGCTTTCCGGCGGTTCAAGACAAAGGGTCAGCAGTTCCGCTGCATTTTTATTTAACCAGGAGATAATAATACTTGATGAGCCGACGGCGGGACTTGACCCAGCTTCTTCGGAGATTGTTAAAGAAAAGATTATTGCGGAAAAACAAAAAGGCAAGCTGATTATAATAACCTCGCATATAATTAGCGAAGTTGAAGAATTAGCCGACAGGATTGTATATATGCTTGACGGGAGCATTTATTTTGATAGCACAAAAGAGGAGCTGTTAAATTTAACAGGAGAGGAAAATCTCAACAAGGCAATTGCAAAAATTACTGCAATAAGGTATTAATAATGACTACTGTAAAAATTTTAAAATACGTTATTTACGACATATTGAGGAGCAGGATTGTAATTGGTTATACAATTTTGCTTTTTGCCGTCACTTATGGAATAATTTACACAGGCAAAGATGCTTCGAAGGCAATTATAAGCTTATTAAATGTCGTTATGCTGGTTGTCCCTTTAGTCAGCATAATATTCGGGACAATACATTTCTATAATTCCAGGGAATTTATGCAAATGATGCTCGCACTGCCGGTTAAAAGAAAAAACATTTTCTGGGCGGAGTATCTAGGACTCTCATTTGCATTATCTATTAGTTTTACATTGGGGGTAGGATTGCCGCTTCTTATTTACGGGGCCTCTGCAGCTTCACTTTACTTAATTTTTTCGGGTGCTGCGCTTTCTTTTATTTTTACATCACTTTCATTTCTTGCATCCGTAATTAATAATGATAAAACAAGAGGTATAGGTCTTTCTTTAATAATATGGTTTTATACGGCGATAATTTTCGATGCAATTGTGCTAATGATTTATTTCTTATTCAGCGATTATCCGCTTGAGAAGTTTACTGTGATTATCTCCGCGCTCAACCCTATTGACCTAGCACGCATTCTTGTATTGCTAAAAATGGATATTTCAGCATTGATGGGATATACAGGTGCAACACTGCGGCTTTTCTTCGGCTCAGCATTTGGAACGGTGTTTTCATTTGCATTTCTTATTATATGGATATTGGCCCCCACTGCAATAGCCCTCAAAGTTTTTAACCGGAAAAATTTTTAATTTGACTGCTTCAAAATCTTGCAAATTTACTTTACTAAATTCATCTTCTTCACATCCGAGAATCCGCCCGCGTGCAACCTATAGAAGTACACTCCCGAAGATAAGCCCGAACCATCGAAATCAACGGAATATGACCCAGCATTCAGTTGCTGATTGACAAGCGTACTTACTTCTCTTCCCGTCATGTCGTAAATTTTCAAAGTAACATAATTGGACCCCGAGTTACTCGAGGGTAATTGAAAATTGATAATTGTTTTTGGATTGAACGGGTTCGGATAATTCTGCTCCAGCGAAAACTCACCCGGTATTTCAGAATTAATAGAAGTAATACCAACCGGGTTGCCGGTAGGATTGCGTTTGTAATAAATCTCTGTGCCATCGACATCGGCTGACCAGGCAACATGCAGCTGTGAATTGCTCACAGCAATGGATGGAATTTGATCGAGAATAGAGTTATTGGTAAGGCGTGTATCGCTTTCCCAGCCGGTATTATCGTTTAATCGTTTGTAGTATATCTCACTTGTTCCATTTCTGGAATCTTGCCAAACAAGATGAACATAGGGTTGTGACATAACTAAAGATGCTCCATTAGATTCCCCCGCAGCGTTTGTTAACCTCACTTCAGGAGACCAAAATACACCACGATTTCCGGAACGTGAATAATAAATTTCAAGATTTCCATTGCGTCCATCCCCCCAAACCAGGTGAACTATATTTCCCTGAGCAGCTATACTTGGGTTCCATGTGTAAAATCCAGAAGGGAAAATTAATCTTACGTCCGGGCCCCAGCTGGACCCGCTTGTAGTCGAACGCTTATACCAAATTTCATAATTATTATTTAACCGGGTATCTTGCATGCAAGATGAACATCGGTACCTGTTGCCGCTAAAGATGTTCTGGCACCATTGCCGCATCCATTAATTAATGAACCACCTATCGTCCAGTTCGCTCCGCTATTCAAGGAGACATAATAATAAATACTATTGAAGGATGTGCTGTATGCTATATGAACGTTTTGACCTGATGCGGCAATAGAAGGCGTATATATTTGATAGGCGCGGTTGGAGACAAGAGCAACTGATGAACTCCAGTCAATGCCGAGATTTGTTGACCTTTTGTAAAATAGAGCATATGAAGAATTAGGACTTCGCTCCGCCCAAACGAGATGAACATTTGAACCTGATATCGCAGCTTGGGGGCTATATGACATATTACTATTGGTAGTACGAACATCCTGAGACCATGTTACTCCGGCATCCCAGGAGGTTTTGGCATAAACCTCCTCATGTCCGTCACGGGAGTCTGACCAAACAATAATAATATAATTACCGGCAGCAGCAATTGACCTTGGTGTAGTCAGGGAGAATCCCGAAGCAAACGTCAGCCGGACATCGGACTGCCATTGAGAATAGGCGGCTTGAAAAAGGAAAAAAAATAAAAGAATAACTAACTTATGTAACATTTTGTCATCTCCTTTGATATTGATATTAAATTTATTAAATTAATAAGCTCAACAGATAATTTTTGATAAAGCACTATTGATTGCTTTGTCTTTTCTTTACCCCGAGTTTTTGTTGAAGTTTTTTAATAAGCTTATGAGTCTCCGGTTTTAATATGTATTTTTTTGAAGCTGGCTGCTCTTTGTTTTGTCTTTTAATTTTTATCTTTCTGTTCATGCTGTTAGACACGCTTTCATACAAAAATATATTTAGAGATAGCAACAGGCAAAGAGATTTTTTTAAAAATCAAAGTCAATATTATCGTTTCATGAACGTGAATATCCCCGATTTCTATGAAAAAACAGTATTTATTTAATATTTGAATTCAAGTAAATTTACTCAAGTTGGCCACAGGTAACTCTATATTCCCGTTTCGGGATTCCCGTTTTGGGAGGATTTTCCCCGAATCTGGAGATTCGAGTTACAAAATAATAAATCTATATTTTACATGATTTATCAACATAAAGAAGTAAATTTATAGGGCTGTGATAATTAAAGAAATAACAGAAATATTAAAAACCTTCGACAAATCGGAATTGAAAAAATTCGAGAGATTTGTCAGTTCTAATTATTTCAATACAAACGAAAGGGTATATAAATTGCTGAGGGTGTTAAAAAAATTTCACCCTTCATTCTCTAATCGTAAGCTGACGAATCATTACATCTTCAGGAAGATTTACGGAGATAGAAAATTCAATGATATAACTCTCAGATATCTTCTATCCGAATTCCTGAAGCTGACAAAACAATTCATATCAATTTCGGCGACTCAGAAGAATAAACATGAAATGAGCAAAATATTTATTGAGGAAATGATATTCAGAAAGCAATTTAGCCAGGTACGAAGTAATATCGTAAAGTTAGAAAAAGAAGTGAATAAGAATTTTATTATCGGCACCAATTATCTTCATAATAAAATGGATGTTTCTCTGCTCTGGCATATGTATTCTTTCTTTTCCAGCACAGGTTTTAAGCAGATACATAAGAATGTTGAAGGCGGTGAGTTCGAAGTTTATAATACAATAATTGACCTTTGTCATATATATCAGAATCTCATCGCAATCAAAAATTCTCATAATGTTGAATATGAGGACAATCTGTTATTTGCATTCATAAGAAATTTCGATTACAAGGGAATGCTTGATAGTGTCGAAAAATTGAAAACTGATGATAAGCAAAGAGAGAAACTGCTCAATGTATTAAAAATTTATCTTTGTTTCATGATAACCTTTACCGATGAGAAAGAAGAGATTTACTTTGAGAAAATGAAAGCACTGGTTTTCAGGTTTCAGGATATTTTTAAGACCGAAGAACTTCGTGATATTCACACAATGCTGACAAATTGCTGCAGGTTCAAAGCAAGAGCAATTGACAATGAAAAGTACCTGAGATATTCCTTTGAATTAATTCAGAATGCTCTTTCTAAAAATCTATATCTTAGCTTAGGTCAATACATGCCCTTTACGACTTACATCTTAATTTTGAATAATGCACTTGCATTAAAAGAGATAAATTGGACGGAAGATTTTGTAAATAAATATATTAAGGAAATTGCACCCGAGATAAGGGAGGATGTTCATTCCTATTCTGCAGCCGAAATATTATTTCAAAAGAAACAATTTGAAGGTGCATTGGAACAGCTTTCAAAAGTAAAATTTGATTTTGAAATGATAAAACCTAATGTAAGAAGCCTGACTTTAATGACTTATTATGAGCTTGAACTGATTGAAGCAGCTTACTCTCTTATAGATTCTTTTGCTCATTTCATTAATAGTAATAAAAAAATTACTCCCCTACAAAAGGAAGCAGATTCTAATTTCATTTCTTTTGTAAAAACACTGCTGAAACATAAAGGGAAAAAAGTTAACTTATTTAAACTTGTAAAAGAAATAGAACGATGCTCTAATTTAAGCCGAAGAGAATGGCTATTGGAAAAAGCAGAGGAAGTGTCAGAGCTTCAAGCCAGATACTTCCAGAACAAAGGACAGCGGAAGCGAACATCCTATCGTTTATAAAAACTTATAAACTTCATCTACAACCCTTCGTTATAATGCAAATGTTAAGGCAGAGAAACTTAAAAATAAAATTGATAAATTGCAGACATTGAATGCAGATTTTGGAGATAAAATTGCTGATAAATATTATGATTTTTAGAAGATAATACACTTCGGGGTGTGGCTCAGCCCGGTTAGAGCGCCTGGTTCGGGACCAGGAGGCCGGAGGTTCGAATCCTCTCACCCCGACGAACATGATTAATTTATAACTTTTAAATATAAATTAATCGTAGCCCGGAGGTTGGATTGCCTGCCAGCTGTAGGCAGTCACAGGCAAGGAGCCATCCTCTCACCCTGACGAATTCAAATATTTCGCCCACTCAGAGTATAAATTAAGGCATAGAAGTTTGAATTAGCCCCGGGGGGAACGGATGTTCCCCAAAAATTTCAACTGATTAAAGGTTATAAGGGTAAATTATCTTATTCTCGTCTGCAATATCAGCCGAAAATAAAGCCAATTGCTATTATTGTAAGCATTATAGCAAATGTTACACCAATAAAGAGATTGCTTTTCTTTTTGTGTTCAATTGAGTTATCTTCAATATAGTCTTTTCTAACTTCCATTGTTGTTTTCTCCTCTAGTTTAATTGATTATTAGTTTTGATTGATTAAATATGATTAATCAAAACTACTTAATACAATAATTATATTAAATAACTCAAATAGTGATATTTACTATTGACTTATTAAATTTTACTTATATTAATAAAAAAGGGGTAAAAAGAACGTTTCATTGTCTCACGAAAACTCTCCCGGCTAAATGACGCCGGTCAAATTCATCTATATATCGCCGCGAGCATATAATTAATAATTATATCACCCAAATATCAAGCCTACAATTACAATTACCAGACAAATCGCTATTGCTCCGGCAATAAAGCTGTTGCTTTGTTTTTTAAAGGATGATATATCAATATCGTTTTGAATCATCACAAGCAAAATGCAGCATTATTTTACCGATAACAATACAAAAATATCGCAGAAATTACTTTTTGTAAATAACGAATCGGATCATAATCTATATAAAGGGCAGATTTTGAAGTTAACATTTTTGTTGAGAAACAGCGGGATATGTATTATGAAAATTTATGATGTATGTCTTAATGAAATATTTCGTTTTGCTTTATCGGCTTTGAGGAATTTCACCGAACGCTTCTTTTAACAGCCGTTTTTGCGTTTCTGCATAAACAGCATTAGAACCCGGAGCGGGTGCTGGGCTTTCATCCCTGCTTACGCAATAAAACTTTAAGCTTGAATTCATCGTCCACAAGTCTCTTTTCAGTCGGTATGACATAAATGCCAAAGCCCCCATGTTTGCCGGTTCTTCCTGTGTCCATACCAGCTCCTTTGCATTTTCGTACTTCTTTATAACACTTTTGATTTCATCTGAAGGATAGGGATAATATCTTTCAACTCTCACTATTGCTGTATCTATAATATTTTGTTCTTTTCTGTATTTTGTCAAGTCGTAATAAAATTTTCCGCTTGTTAAAATAATTCTTTTAACGATTGATTTACTAACAATTTGGCTATCATCAATAACAAGCTCATATTTTCCGTTCACAAATTCACCTTTTCTTGAACGTGACTCAGGCATCCTTAAAAGACTTTTCGGAGTCATAACAACCAAGGGTCTTCGGTTATTATATTTGCCCTGACTCCTCAGTAAATAGTAGTATTGTGCGGGAGTTGAAGGATTGCAGACAGTAATATTATCTTCGGCGCAAAGAGTCAAGAACCTTTCAAGCCTTGCACTTGAATGCTCAGGTCCCTGCCCTTCCTGACCATGGGGCAGCAGCATAACAAGGTTGCTCGGAAGCTTCCATTTATCATAAGACGCAGCGATAAAGTTATCAATAATTACCTGTGCTGCGTTGGCAAAATCACCGAACTGTGCTTCCCACAGGACAAGGGTCAGTGGGTCGGCTGTGCTGTAACCGAATTCAAACCCCAGTACGGCTGCTTCCGAAAGCAGGCTGTCAAGCGGCTCGATTTTTACAAGTTCGGGAGAGATATTATTATGTGGAATAATCTCGTCCTCGGTTTCCATATCAGTTAAGACAATATGTCTCTGGGAAAATGTTCCTCTCGCACTGTCCTGACCACTGAGTCTAACAGGAATTCCCTCAAGCAAAAGAGCTCCGAACGCTAAAGCCTCTGCAAAAGCCCAATCAATCAGTACATCATTACTCAAAAACTCTCTGCGCGATTCAATAAATTTTTTCAGCTTAGGATGCAAATGGAAATTCTCGGGAAGTGTAGTTATTTTATCAACTACGAATTCAAGATTTTCCATAGTAATTTTTGGAAGCTGGTGAGACCTAAGCTCCTTAATTTTTTCATCAGTCAGCCGAATGGGAATATCGGGTTTAAAAGCAGTTTCCCCAACGCGGGCTTTGGAATAGCCCTTATCCATAATCTCGTAAATTTCATCTTCCATTTCTTTTATTTCATCCGGGCTTACAACCTTATCCTGAATGAGTTTTTCCTGATAAATTGACTTAACCGAAGGGTGATTCCTGATTGCTTTATACAAAACAGGCTGGGTAAATGCAGGCTCATCGGCTTCATTGTGGCCAAGCCGCCTGTAGCTGTAAACATCGATTACAACATCGTCGTGGAATTTCATCCTGTATTCATAAGCAAGCTTAACGCATAGCAGCGTCGCCTCGGGGTCGTCTCCATTGACGTGGAAAATGGGTGCCTGCACCATTTTTGCAACATCTGAAGCATAAACTGTGGAACGCGCATCAACGGGACTGGTTGTAAAGCCAATTTGATTATTAATAATTATATGAACCGTCCCGCCTGTGCTGTAGCCTTTTAATTGGGAAAGATTAAGGGTTTCAGCAACAATTCCCTCTCCCGCTATAGCGGCGTCTCCGTGCAAAAGGACGGGGATATATTTATTCCTCCCCGCATCATTCATCATAGTTTGTTTAGCTCTTACAATTCCTTCGACAACAGGATTGACAAATTCAAGGTGGCTTGGATTTGAAGCAACCGAAACATTAATATCATCGCCGTAAATTGTTTCATAGATTCCAGAGGCGCCCAAATGATATTTAACATCACCTGAACCTTCGACGGAATCAACGTCCGCTATGTCCTCGAATTCAGAGAATATTTCTTGCATGCTTTTGCCAATAATGTTGGCTAAAATATTCAGCCTTCCCCTGTGAGCCATGCCAAGGACAATTTCATCAACACTGTCTTTAGCCGCGAGTGCAAGCAGGTAATCTAAGAGCGGAATTATGGTTTCCGAGCCTTCAAGCGAAAATCGCTTATGACCGATATACTTTTTATCTACAAACTTTTCAAAGTTTTCCGCCTGTATCAGCTTATACAGGATGTGTTTTTTCTCTTCATCCGTAAATGAGGGCTGGTTTTTAATGGGCTCCATTTTATCCTGAAGCCACTGTTTTTCCTCCGGGTCCTGAATATGGCGGTATTCAACTCCAATGTTTTCGCAATAGGTTTTATGAAGTATATCGAGTATGTCACGGAGCGTTGCCGTTCTTAACCCGGCGAGCCCGGCTGTTATGAATTCCCTGTCATAATCCCAAACTGTAAACCCGTAAGTCGAAGGGTCAAGCTCAGGATGATAGCGGGCAAGCGGCTTTAACGGGTCTAAGTTTGCAAGCAAGTGCCCTCTCACCCTGTACATATTGATTAACTGGATTGCCTTTGCCTGTTTTTCAATCTCTTCGAGATTATCAATGCCTCCAAAGTCCTCGGGATTATAATCTACTTTCCATAGCACGGGCTTTTGGGGCAAGCCGAGGTCACCAAAAATCTCATCGTAAAACCCTTCTTCGCCAATCAGTAGCATATGAATCTTTTGCAGGAACAAACCTGATTCCGCCCCTTGTATTATCCTGTGATCATAGGTGCTTGTTAAAGTCATTACTTTGCTTATGCCAAGCGAGGTGATTATATCTTTTGTTACTGCCTGGTATTCCGCGGGATAGTCCAAAGCGCCTGTAGCAATGATTGCGCCCTGGCCTGTCATCAAGCGCGGCTGGGAAGCGACAGTACCTATTGTGCCGGGATTTGTTAAAGTTATTGTCGTTCCCTGAAAATCGGAAATATCTATTTTATTGGTCCGCGAGCGGTTTATAATATCATTGTAAGAATCGAAGAACTGCCTGAAGTTCATTAAATTTGCTTTTTTAATATTTGGCACAATCAGCGAGCGCGAACCGTCCTTCTTTTCCAAATCAACTGCCAGTCCAAGGTTAACATCTGCTCTTTTTATTATTCCGGGTAATCCGTTTATAAATGTAAAAGCATTATTCATAACATGCATTGATTCAATTGCCTGCACAATTGCCCAGCCGATAATATGCGTAAACGAAATTTTTCCGAGATTCTTTTTCTTAAGATAATTGTTTATGATTAATCTGTTTTCTTCAAGCACTTTTACGGGAATGGTGCGGAAAGATGTGGCGGTTGGAATAGTGAGGCTCGCGGTCATGTTTTCAATAATACGCTCTCCCGCGCCCTTTATTTCAATTGTCTTATCTCCCGGCAGCGGCTTGGGGAAATTTATATGCGGTTGATTCGGAAAAGAAATATATTTGCCCGTTTGAGGCTGCTTTTGTTCTGCAGCAGGCAGCCCGTTTCCGGCTCCGTTAATGTTCAGAGACTCAAAAAGCTTTCTCCAGTCTTCCCCGACTGAGTTAGGGTTATTCAAATAGCTTTCCAGAAGCTCCATCACAAACCATGTATTTACGCCAAACTCCGAAAGCTTTTCCTGCTGCTCTTGGCTTAAATCTTCTAATTTCATCTTAATTTTTTAAAGCAAATGCAAAAATAATCAAAATATTGCTGAACTTCAGTTCAATTTTTTAAAACAGCTTTAATACAGCAATTCATCGGGATTTTACAGAATTCCCCTAAATTTCAAACAAATTTGCTAAAAATGGTGTTCCTAATTGCAAGGGTAGTTAGATTGAAAACCTTTATTTCTTTATGGGAATAGTTATTTTAACTTCGGTTCCTTTACCGCTTTCTCCTTTTATTTCAAGTTTTCCGCCAAGCAGCAATGCTCTTTCTTTCATACCCATTATTCCGAGCGAAGTCGACTTTTCCTCGACTTCATGAGTTATACCTTTCCCGTTATCGTGTATTATAAGAATCAGCTGGTCGTCTTCATCATAAAAGCTTATTTTTACAGCTTCCGCTCCGGAGTGCCTTGCGACATTGGTCAGTGTTTCCTGAAAAATTCTATAAAGTGAAATTGACTGCTGGGCATCAATGAATTTATCAACTTCTTTTAAAGCAAATTCGCATTTAATTTTTGTTCTCTTTTCAAATTCCTCGCAGTGCCACTGAATTGCCTCGACAAGCCCCAGCTTATCCAAAATGTCGGGTCTTAATTCCGTTGCAATCCTTCTTATATTATTAACAAGCTTATCAATCAGCATTCCCATATTTTGAAGCTCAATCTGGAGATCACTGCTGCTTACGCTGCCAACAATATAAGATTCACTGCTGCGTGCCAATTTTTTTGCAAGTATAGAAATTTCCATTTTGAGTGCTGTTAAATCCTGCCCAAGCTGGTCATGAATCTCTCTTGAAATATTAACCCTTTCTTCTTCCCGGACTGTCTGCAAATACCCTGTTAAAGCTCTGAGCTTAAGATTGGATTCTTCAATATCGGTTTCATATTTTTTTCTTTCGGTAACATCAGTTAAAATTGCCTCCATTTCATAAGTCTCGCCGGGTTTACGGCCAAGCAAAACACTCCTTTGGTTGAGCCATCTTTCTTCGCCTGACTTTCTCATAATTTTAAATTCAAAATTTTCCGGACACTTTTCCATAATAAAAAGCTCAAAATTTTTTGAATATTCTTCCTTCCAGTTCGGATGAACAATTTTTCTGATTAAATCGGGTGTTGAATAAAATTCTCTCGGCTCGTATCCGGTTATTATTTTAGCGGCTTTGTTAACATAGTTATACGAAAAATCCTTCAGTGACTGGCTTATAATCATATCGGCGGCATTTTCCGTCAACCGGAAATATTTTTCCTCAGCCTCTTTCAGCTTCTTTTCGACATCATACCTGTATATGGCTGAGTTTATAACGGAGTTGATGTCTCTATCATCAACAGGCTTCGAAATATATCCGTATGGATTGGCTGCCTTGGTTTTTTCGATTGTATCTTCATCCTGATGAGCGGTTATATATACCACAGGAATATCAAGTGATTCATTGATTATTTTCGCAGCCTCAATTCCGTCCATAGCACCGCGTAATGTTATATCCATTAATACAAGGTCAGGCTTAAGCTCTTTGGAAAGCCGGACGGCATCCTCTCCGTTTGAAACTATTCCAGCCGAATCATGCCCAAGACGCTGGACCGTGGATTCTATATCCTTTGCAATTATTTTCTCGTCCTCTACAATAAGCGCCTTTATTTTTCTGAAAATCAGATTCATTTTTTTTTACTGGTGATTAATTTAAGTTATGAACTCCGCTTTTATACATTGAATCGTCAAAAATAATTCTTACTTCCGTCCCTTTACCGGAATTAACCTGTATTTCCCCCTCAAGCTGTTCTGTCAGCGTGCCAACAAGCTGCATGCCTAAAGTCGAAGCATTGCTGAAATCCAGTTTTTTAGCGCCAACGCCGTCGTCTTTTATTATAAGGTGGTTTTTTGACGCGCTGTCCTTAAACAGTTTTACATCAATGCTTCCCTTTTTCCCGTTCGGAAAAGCGTGCTTAATTGAATTTGTAACAAGCTCGTTTACTATTAACCCGCAAGGCAAGGCAATATCTATACCATAGTAAATGTTATCAACATCAATATTAACATTTATTCTGCCGTTAGTTTCGTTTATAAACAGCAAATAAGAACTTAGCTCTTTAACGTATTCTTTAAAATCAATCCTTGTTAAATCTCTTGTTTTATAAAGCTGCTGGTGAATTAAAGCCATTGACTTAACCCTCAGCTCGCTTATTTTTAAATATTCAGATGCTGTTTTATCTTCAATTTTATCAGATTGAAGCCGTAGCAGGCTTGAAACAACCTGAAGGTTATTTTTTACCCTGTGATGAATTTCCTTCAGCATTATTTCTTTTTCGTTTAAAGACTTCCTTAACTCGTCGTTTATACGCTTTATATCTGTAATATCCTGAATAGTCCCATGCATTATAATTAGCTCTCCCGAATTGTCAAAGACGGGCTCGCCCATGACTTTCACGTTGCGGATTTCGCCATCAGGTCTTTTTATTCTGTCTTCGTTAACAAAAGGTTTTTTCTCCCTTATCCCACCTGTTATTATTTTTTTTGTTTTTTCCACATCCTCGTGATGAACAATGCTCATTGCTTCGTCGAAATCCATTTCACGCTCAAGAGGTTCAAAGCCTAATATCCGGTAAACTTCCTCTGAATTATAAATTTTTTTGGTTCTTAAATCCAGAGACCAGCTTCCCAGATGCGCAATTCTTTGAGCCTCTTCAAGGTTTTTCCTTATTTCCTTCAGCTCGCTTTCTTTTTTAATTCTTTCAAGAATTTCATTTTGGGACTGAAGATAAAGCCTTGCATTAACGGTTGCCGCCGAAAGCTGGGCTGAAAGCGATTCAAGCATTCTCAGGTTATCCGGATTATAGACCTTTTCCTTAAGGCTGAGCACTTGAATTACGCCAATAACTTTGCCTTCTGCCTTCATTGGGACTATAAGGGCGCTTTTGGCTATTTCGGTATCGGCTTTTTGCAAGCTGGAAACCGAACCGTCTTCATTAATAAAAAGCTTGTTTTTTCTTTTTTCAAGGTGTTTGTCGTAATCATTCAATAAAAGAGAGTTCCCGCTTAATATCACTTTGCTTTGAACCCCTCTGCCATGGGTATCAAGCTTAATCGACGGGATATTGTCGGTATTCACCTTTACATCCTTATGCCAGATTGCTATGGGCTTAATGGTTTTTTCACTATCATCATAAAAAGAAATGCTCATGCCGTCACAGGCAATATTATTTGATACAATCCGGTAAATCTTTTCATATATTATATTTGCGTCCAGTGTGCTGGAAAGCTCTGTTACAGCGCCATAAAGAACGCTTAATTCTTCCGTTCTTTTCGTTAAGGCTTCTTCGGCTTTTTGTCTTTCTGTGACTTCATTTTGAGATTTCTGATAAAGCGAAGCATTATATGTTGCTACGGAAATCTGACTGGAAAGAGATTCAAGTATTCTAAGGTCATCGGCGTCAAAAGCTTTTTCCTTATAGCTTAAAACCTGGATAGTTCCTACAACTTCTCCCTCAATTTTCATAGGGACAACCAAAGCGGAAGAATACAGTTTTTTATTTTCATTTACAACTTTCCCGTCAGCATAAAAAAACCTGTTAACGCTCTTTTTGTAAGCCCGCCTGTAATCCAGAACCATTTTCGATTCACCTGAGTGAATCACGGGGCTTTGCAGCCCGTATCCTTTTGGAGCCAAGGGCAGAAGAGGAAATACCGAAACATCAAGCTTATTGCCGTCAGCCCAGACTGCTAAACATTTTATCATATTATCTGATTTGCTGTATGAAGAAATAATCATCGAGTTGCACGGCATAATTTCATTCACAATATAGTAAGCTTTGCTATAAACCGATTCCAAATCAAGGGTTTTTGAAAGCTCCTGCTCGGCCTCATATAGTAGTGTCAGTTCCTTATTTACCTTTTTAAGTGCTTCTTCTGTTTTAAATTTTTCGGTGACGTCATTAGCAAGTGCAAGAACGGCTTCCCTGCCTTCAAACTCAATGGAATTCCTTATAATTTCGGCGTAAACAATCTGCCCGCTTTTTTTCTTCAGCTTCCATACACCTGCGTTCCTCATCTTATACCGGAGATTTTTCTCAATTACATAATTTCTGTATTTCATATATTTCTCAATATCTTCATCCGGCTGTATGTCTTTTATTGTCATACTTAAAAAATTGGATTTTGAATATCCGTAAAACTTGATTGCAGCATCATTTACCGCAAGAAATTTCATTGTGTCGAAATCAAAAACAAACATAGGGAGCGGATTCTCATTGAAAAGCAACCTGTACTGTGCCTCAGAAACTTTAAGTGATTTTTCAGCTTCTTTTGTTTTGGTAACATCATGCAAATACCCCTGAATGTTCATAAGTCTGCCTGAGCGGTCGTATTTTCCCAAAATATTCTCGGTTACAGTAATTTTTTTGCCGTCAACTCTTTTGATTTCTCTTTCGTGAACCGGAATTTTTTTATGATGTCTGAGTAAGTTTACAAAATCGGTATTTTTAAAATTCTTTGAAAAAATCCTGAACTTCCTTGAGTTTAAAACCTCTTTAACATTATTAAAACCAACTATTTTTGTAAACGCAGGGTTGCAAAGGTGTATCTTCCCGTTTATATCTGCAATATAGTTGCCGGTTAAATCCTCTTCAAAAAGCTGCCTGAACTGTATTTCACTTTCCTTTAAAGCAAGCTCGGCAAGCTTTCTTTCGGTTACGTTAATGTGAAGAATTACCGCTCCTTCATTGCTTTTTTTGTTAATGGGAGTTACAAGTATTCTGAACCACCTTTCAGTCAAGTGTGAACTGCATGAGTATTCGAGAGAAAATTCCCCCGCTTCTCCTTTAAGTACCTTTTTGATACCTTTGGCTGCTTTTCTTGCATCTTTAGTGCATTCACCTTTCATGCTCTCGCACATTTTTACAAAGTTAAATCCCACCTCAAGCCCGTTAATCATAGTATCAGGCTCTGAAAATTTTTTCCATGATTCATTAACCGAAACAATGATGCCATTGCTGTCAAGCATTGCTATTTGCCCGGGGAGCGCATTTTGAATCGAAGTAAGAAGCTTTAAATATCCTTTTTGAAGGTCGTGGCTTTTGCGCAGCTCTTCCTGTGCTTCTTTTCTGTACGTTATATTGCTGATATTGCCGACCAGTGTGTCGGGGTTTCCGCTTGAATCATAAATAATCGTATATTTATCAGAAAGCCATTTGTAGTTACCGTCTTTGAAATTAAGCCGGTATTCGAGATAAAATGTTTTTTTACCTTTCCCTTTTTCGGAAAAAATCTGCCTGACATGATTTAACACTGTTGGTAAATCGTCTTTGTGAATCCTTTCTTCGATAAATCCAAATCCCGCGCTCAAAAAATAATCAACAGTTACACCAAGGACTTCTTTGCATGCAGGGCTTGCATACAAATACTTTTTATTTTTAATGTCCATCTGGTAAATAACGTCCGTTGTGCTTTCAAGCACATTTCTGAATCTTTGCTCGCTTTCCTTAAGCGCAATTTCGGATTTCTTTTTTTCACTGACATCCTTGAAAATTGAAACTACAGCGTTAATATCTTTTACGCCCAGATTATTCGTCAATGTGCCTTCAAACCAATGCCAATTTCCCCATTTGTCAGCAACTCTTTGTGTTAAAAAAACTGCCGCACCGGGAGTTTTAAGTACATTATTCACTAAAGCTGAATCTCTTTTTAAATCCGAGGGGTGAATAAA
>JAKEEM010000047.1 GCA_022616535.1 Chlorobiota bacterium
CTGAATTAAGCAAAGATTTTGACTTCATTAATTTTTTTATTCTCAATTATCGTGATTATTTTTTCTCAAATAGTTCACCCTTTTGAAAACCGAGCACTACCCGGATTTGAGACACGCAAAATTTTTTTCAGGTGAAACAATTGGCGAAAACGGAGGAAAAATGAGGAGTGACTTCAGGCCCCCTCACACGCATCAAGTGCGGGACAAGTTGTATCTCCCCCTGCCTGGGGCAGGCAGGCTTGCTAATGTGGAAACGGAAAAAGTATCGTTGAACCTTAAGACTCTCGTCCCCTCCTTAGATAAGGAGGGGGCTGGGGGAGGTCTGAATCCCAAACGGCTGTTAACTCTTTTCAGCAATCTTAAGGGTCTTCGGGGAAATCCAAAAATGAAATCCTTCCCGCCGGCAGCCGGGCAAGCCGCTGCGCTCAGGATGTGTTACTTCTTCTTAAACAAAACTGCATCAAGACTATACTTGCCCGCGCCGATGAATATTAACGCAACAAATACAGAGAGTATTTCCATCGGGTATATTACCTTCGACCACGGGTCAAGCTTTGATAAATGGTATATCGCAGCAACAAGCATCGTAAATCCCATAAAAGATGCAGCGGGACGGGTGAACAAGCCGAGAAGTATCAGTATCCCTCCGCCGAATTCAGATACCGATGCCATAAATCCCCAGAACGCTGGTGCAAAAGTAATTCCGAAATTTGACATTGCCGCACCGATTTTGCCCCACAGCTCCGGTCCGCCTGTGATTTTAGCCCATCCATGCGTAAAAATGAATGCGATACCGATTCCGAGCCGCATTATCAGAATCCCCGCATCACCGTGCCTTGAGAAAAAGTTTTTGAGCATAAAAATCGAATGTAATGCAAATGTTAAAGTTTACAACTCTGCTAAGGGAGTTAAAAGTTTCAAAATGAATTTAATTCAATACCTTAATATCATTCAGTATCTTAATATCATTCCAATTTTTCCGTATTTATCTAGCGAGCCGTTGCTGAAAAAGACAACTATGCCGCCTTTGCCAACAACTGCTTCGATGATTTCATCAACAGCGTCGTCAAGGACTTCTTCGCCGGGTTTAATTTCACTCGGCACAAGCTGTGAGCCGTTTGAGGAAGCAATTGCCGGATATTCGAAATTTATTTCTGTCAGCAGGGTCTTTCCCCTGCCCTCATTTGCAAGCGTCCACACCTCATCGATACCGGAAGCGAATTTTTTCAAGCCGGCTGCTTTTTCAACCTCACCCAGCACATCGGTTCTTCTTTTTGCAAAACCCTCTTTTGCTGCGGGCCATGCGAGCTTCGAAATTTCTGAAACGGAGGAACCATCGTAGCTTCCCTTTACAGCGCCCAGAATCAGTTGGGGGAATTTTGTTATTTCCCTGTACATGCTTATCTGCCGCTCAGTTCCGGTTATTACAAATGGGATGTCCTCAGCAGCTACAAATTCCTTAAGCAATGCATCGGCTTCACGCAGAAAGCTCTTCTGGCGCTCTTCATTTACCCTTATCCTGTCATTATAAGATGCGTCTCCCGTTTTGCCCTCTTTAATTTCGTGAACAATGTTAGTCATCGGCAGCGCAGGATGGGTGACTTCGGTAAGATTTTCCCGTACGCCGAGATAAAACTTTATCTGTTTCTCATTAATTACAACAACGTAATATGGCTGGCTTCTGTTATATGCAAAGACAAGGTCTCTAGTCTCAAAAGTTTTATCAATTGTGACGCGCTCTTTAACGGGAAAGGGGAATATGAATTTAGCGGAGAAATTTTCATTGACAAAAATTGCAAGCCCCTCAAGCAGGTGATTAAAATCTATTTCCTGCATTTTTTTGCCGATGGTTTCCATGATGCTATCTACTCGTTTTTTTTCGAATTCCGCAAGCAATCTCTGGTTTGCCTGATGTACCAAATTGCGGAGTCTGATGGGGTCCTGCTGGTTATCAGGGAACGTTCTGTGTGTCGGCATTAATATTGAAACCGACGGATAACTGCTGTGAGATTGAATTTTTTGAATATCACTTCTGTTCATGGTTTCTCCATCTAAAAGATTTGTGTTTAAAGGACGAATGATTATGCATTAATATAACAAAAAAATTGAAACTTGCTACTAAAAAAACACGACAAAATCATCATGGGTTCTTTAGTTTACAAAAATTTGAAATTCAATAATTTTAGTCCGTATTTACAATTCTTGCTACAGGATAGCGCATAAACTCCGGCTCGCGGATTGTATTATCATAAATGAACTTAAGCTGCATGCTCCCGTCATTGCGGAATTTTTCATCATCTTGTTTCTTTTTTTTTAATTCATCCTTTAAGCCCGGTTTTGAGTTTAACAGACTGTCAGCAATATCCTCAAACAGATACGGGTCGAAATATTCTTTTTGCTGGAGTATACCATCGAAGAAATTCCAATTGAAATACGAATCCACACCCTGCGGCTCAAGCACGCTTACAATAAAATTATTGCAATCTTGATTTGTGTAAATAATGTAATCACCCCTAAAGAATTTTCTTGCTTCGTTTACCTTTTTCAGCTTTACGTTCGAATGCTGATAATGCCCCTCGTATGGCGGAGTGCGTGTATCGAACGTTTCTATATAATATGTTTCTACGTCAATAACTCTATTTTCATTAAGCGCTTCCATTTCAACCTTGTTCAACTTTAAAAGCTCAACAACCTTCCACCACGCTTGCGGAACAATGTAGGCAATTGGTCCGGTAACAGATTGTTTTGGGATGTAATTGTTGTAAAAATCAATTTCTTTTTCCCAGGGCGAGTTTTTATCATAATATACCCTGTTTAAACCTGAAATTTCACTCGGCTTGTATTTTGCTTCATATCCTTTAAACCAAATTTTGTTTGCATTAGCTGAATCAAGATTCCATTCCAATACAAATTCATTTTTGTTTTTTGAGTTTTCATCTGCAAGCTTTTTGTTCTTTATGATGGTTTGATAATCCGTATCGGCAATCGTTAGTGTTGAAATTAAAAACCCATAAGTTGCCCATACCCTTTGTTCATGGGTTTTCAGCATATGAGTTTCCGATACAAATCCGATTGTGTTAAATAATGATGCATAGCCGGTTGAATAGCGCGGTGTTTCGGGAAATTCCACTATTCCTGAATCAGGTGTTAATTTAAACGTAGTAACATAGGGACACATTTCCCAGTTTTTTTTCTTCATTTCTTCATCAAGAAAAGGCACAAGTCTGCCTGTTAAGTATTCGGCAAGAGGCTGTTGAAGCTTATTGTGCTGGGTTGCGATGTAAGTCATTACATACGGGTAGTCAGCCCCATCTGTTGTGTGTGTATCAACAAACAATTCGGGCTTCCATTTCCTGAATATTTCTATAAACGAGCGGGCATTTTTGGTGTCGCACTTTATAAAATCGCGGTTTAAATCTCTGTTTTGATAGTTACCCCTGAAACCGTAATCAAGCGGGCCAACCTGATTTACCCGCGTAAAATTATTTCTGTTTAACGCTCCGTCTATATTATAAATCGGAATTAAAATAATAACAACATTATCAAGCAGATTATCGTATTTACCTTCTGTCAAATCTCTGACAAGCATCATCGAGGCATCGATTCCGTCAGGTTCTCCCGGATGGATTCCGTTGTTGACAAATAAAATAACCTTACCGTTTTTTCTTACTTCTTCAGGTTCGAATACTTTATCTTTTGATATTATAACAAGATGAAGCGGCCTGCCGATATCGGTTTCACCGGCTTCTATCATCTTTACCTGCTCATATTTTTTATCAAGCGATTTGTAAAACCCGATGCATTCATCATACGTTGTTGTGGTGAGCTTATTTTTTTCAAAAGGTGTCATTTGAGAGTTTATATAGTTTGTAAATAAAGTTAAAATTGATAAAACAATAATTATAGTTTTCATAATTGATTTTTTATATTTATAATTATTCATTAACTTTAAAATTATGAATTTTATTTTGAAATTAAAACTTTAAATTCTAATTCATGATAGAAACCTGGTTATTGGTTTTAACACTCTTCATCCCTCGAATATCTCTTTTAATAGCATATTTCAGCCACCAGATTCCCTATAATAACCTTCCGTTTGTAGGTGATTTACTGCTATATATCTTTTTGCCGCGAGTATTGATGGTCATCTATATATATGACAATCTTGGCTGGCAGAGTCCCTGGTTTTGGATACATATCGTTATGGCTATTATAGTATGGTCCAAAGGCTCACATGAAACCTACAAACGTAAATTCAGAAAATAAGCAGATACATTCGGAAAAATTCATTACAATTTTTCGGGCTCCTAACCTGCTGTTTCTACCTAAGGTCTCTAACCAAAACTCCTAAGAAATTTCTTTAAAAAACCGCAAAGCCACAATTTTAGTGCTCAGTGCAAAATTTTATATGGAATTATTAAAATTAATTTTATAATTTTGTTTTCTGTATTTCACGGTTTAATAGCATAAATGAAGAAATTTCTGCTCGATTATGGGATTAAGGTACGCCTGCCTATAATCCTGTTCGTTATAATTGTATCATTTGCAGTAACTTACTATGTTTCCTACGCTGAACGCAACGGAATAGGGTATCAGCCGGAGCAGCCTATTGCTTTTTCCCATAAGATGCATGCCGGAGATATGAATATTGACTGCCAGTATTGCCATATTGGCGTTGAAAAATCAAGGGTTGCAAGCGTTCCGGCTGTAAATGTTTGTATGGGATGCCACGCCATTTCAAGAGCGGATAAGCCTGAAATTCAGAAACTTACGCAGTATTATAACGAAAATAAGCCGCTCCCCTGGAAACGGGTTCACAGGGTGCCGGATTTTGCATATTTCAATCACAGTGTCCACGTAAATAAGGGTCTTGCCTGCGAGGATTGTCATGGCGAGGTTCAAAATATGGATACCCTGAGGGGAAATCCCTTTAAATCAATAGGGCAGGTTAGCTCATTTACAATGGGTTCTTGCCTGGACTGCCACAGGAATGCTCATGAGAAATTTCCGAATTTGCCTAATTTGAATCGGGGTCCCGAGAATTGCAATGCTTGTCACAGGTAAAATGAAGCCCAATAACATAATTAAACCTAAGACCAAAACTAAAATTAAACGAAGAAACTTTTTCTATTATTTAAGCGCAGGCGCTTTGGGTATCTATGCATTAACAAAGCACCCGTTTAAGATTTTTACTTCAAAGGTGAAAGCTTCATCAAGCATAAAGGTCAAAGAAAACCCATACGCCGTTAAAAGAGATTTGAAAGGTTCGACCAATGGATAAGGGCAAGCTCAACATTTCTAATATGATTATTGAAAATGGCCCTGAAGCCAAAAGGGAAGATTCCGAAGACCTTGTCGAGCAAGCCCTCAATAAGACTTACTGGAGAAGCTTTAAAGAATTATACAATGACCCTGACTTCAAAGACGCCGTAAAATATGAGTTCACAAAAGAATCCGAAGAAAAACCTGATTTAAGCAAGCTTTCGGGAATTTCTCGCAGAAGGTTTCTTGCTTTAATGAGCGCATCAGCCGCTTTAGCCGCAGCAGGATGTTCAAACTATAAAGATAAGGGCCTGGTGATTGCCTACAATCAGAAACCCGAAGAAGTTGTGCTGGGACTTCCGAACTATTACGCATCAGCCTGCACAGGATGCGGGAGCGCTTGCGGAATACTGGTAAAAACACGCGAAGGCCGCCCCATAAAAATTGACGGCAATCCAGACCACCCTGTAAGCAAGGGAAAAATCTGCACTAAAGGGCAGGCAAGCATTATGAACCTTTATAATCCCGAACGCCTGCGCGAACCGATGTTTAATAAACTGCAAACATCGTGGGATGAAGCAAATAAGAACATTGTTAATGAGTTAAAGTCCGCTTCATCATCGGGCAAAGAAATTGCTATTATTACCCACTCGGTTTTATCACCTTCGCTTAAAAAATTACTTGATGAGTTTAAAGTCACCTACCCGACTGCTAAAATATATTCATACGAAGTATTTAACGATACTCCAAAGCAGAATGCCTGGTTTAAATCATACGGCAAAAGAACTATTCCTGCTTTACAGCTTGATAAAGCTAAGGTAATCCTGGCTTTGGAATCTGATTTTCTCGGCAATGAATTGAACCAGATTGAAAACACAAGACTTTATTCCCAAACCCGCGATGTGATGAGCAAAAATGAGTTCAGCCGTCTCTACGCTGTTGAGGGCGCTGTTACGCTTACAGGAACTAATGCCGACTACAGAATAAGGCTGAGAACAGATGCAATCGAAGAGTTTGTAATATGTATTTTGAATGAGCTTGTGAACAGGAAGAAAGTCTCCGCATTTGCTGCTGATTCAAGAGTCACATCTGTTTTAGCAAGCTATAACCTAAATGACTTTGCTGCAAAGTATTATCTTGACCTAAAATCTTTAAATCAGCTCATCGAGGATCTGACAAAACATCAGGGCGAGGGAATTATCCTTGCGGGCGACAAGCTTCCAGAATCGACTCACATTGCAGCCAACCTGCTGAATGAAGTTTTGGGAAATACTAAACTTTACTCAAGTGAATCCGAAAATGTTGAGCTAATGCCGCTTAGCACAAATGATGAGCTTAGCGCTCTTGATGATAATATGCAAAAAGGCGGAGTTGGAGTTGTAATTCATTTTGATACAAACCCCGTATTCCATTTTTCTCCTGATTATAATTATGCAGAAGCGCTGAAGAAAGTCCATACGGTTGTAACATTAACGGAGGAAATATCCGAAAGTGCTGAGCTTTCCGGCTATGTTCTGCCGATTAATGACCCGCTTGAGTCATGGGGCGACTTTAAAACAAGAACGGGTTTCTACAGCCTGCAGCAGCCCATAATTGCTCCTTTATATAATACAAGGCAGAAGGAAGCAATTCTGCTGAATTGGAAGGACTTGGAAAAACCGTATAATGAAAAAATTTACAACGATTATATCAGGGAAAACTGGGAGAAGAATTTGTATCCTGTCTTTGGTTCGCTGGCTCCGTTTAATAAGTTCTGGTTAACAATTTTGCATGACGGTGTGGCATTAGTGAACGAGAAATCTGAATCAGCAGGAACATTTTCAACTGGTGCATTTGCTGAGTCATCAAGAATGAAAGCAGGGAGCGATTTTATCGTTCTGCTTCAAAACAATAACAGCGTTGGCGACGGGCGTTTTGCCTCAAACGGCTGGCTGCAGGAGCTTCCCAACCCGATTACAAAAACCGTTTGGGATAATTATGCAGCACTATCGCCTCAGGCGGCATCGGAGATTGGAGTTAACTCAAATGACTTGGTTGAAATAACTCTCGGCAGCAAAAAACAAACACTGCCGGTATTTGTTCAGCCCGGACTTGCGGATAAAGTTATTGAAATCTCTCTCGGTTACGGCAGAACTGCAGCAGGTGCGGTCGGCACGGGCGTAGGAGTTAATGCAAACGTTTTAATTTCAAAAGCACCCGCAATAACTGAAAGATTTTACAATAATGCACAAATAACAAAAGTAAGCGGAACGTACGAAATCGCTTCAACTCAGGAACATTACCCGATTGACAGTGACCCGCTTTTGAAGGACATTCAATATAAGCGTGGTATAATAAGAGAAGGAACTTACGAAGAATATAAAACCAATCCGAAGTTTTTAAAAGAAAAAGAAGGGCGCTTAAATCTCCAGCCTATCAACAAGCCGCCTGTCTACGAAAGCAAAGACTATACCGGCTACAAATGGGGCATGGCTATTGATTTGAATAAATGCACTGGATGCGGAGCATGTATAACAGCATGCAACGTTGAAAATAACATTCCTATTGTGGGTAAAGACCAGGTTATAGTTAACCGTGAAATGATGTGGATACGGCTTGACAGGTATTATTCAGGCACTCCCGATGCACCAAAGACAAGCTACCAGCCGATGTTATGCCAGCATTGCGATTATGCACCGTGTGAAAACGTTTGTCCCGTGGTTGCAACAACACACAGCAATGACGGCTTAAATGCAATGGCATACAACAGGTGCGTGGGGACAAGATACTGCTCAAATAACTGTCCCTACAAGGTGCGCAGGTTCAATTATTTCGATTTCAGAGACCATTTCAGGGATTCGATACAATATGCAGAGCCGCTTGATTTATTGGCTAATCCGGAGGTTACGGTACGCTCAAGAGGTATTATGGAAAAATGCACATTCTGCATTCAGCGGATTATGAAGGAACGCCAGGATGCAATCCAGGAAAACAGGAAAGTAATCGGCTCAAATGTAAAAACCGCATGCCAGGAAGCTTGTCCTGCATATGCTATTGTTTTCGGCGATGTGAACGATAAGGAATCCGAAATCGCTAAATACAGGGAACATGAATTGGCCTACAGCGTTCTTGAAGAGATTAAGGTTTTGCCTAACGTAACTTATATTGCTAAGCTTAGAAACGTTCTGGAAGAATCCAAGTAATAAAAATAAAATAACAAAAAATAAAGTAACAAACTGTACGGAGAAAATAAATTTTGAGTCTTGATGCCACCTTCACAAGGGAGATTCCCTTATTAGAGGGAAAGTCTTCCTTTAAGGAAATAGACGATGTAATTGCCAAACCGGTTGAATCGAAGCCTACAATTAAATGGTGGATTGCAATCGGCATTAGCTCTACTGCACTACTTATCGGAGCCGTTTGCCTCGGACTTACGTTCTGGTACGGAATCGGCTTGTGGGGAAACAATCAGCCGGTAGGGTGGGCATTCGATATCATCAACTTCGTGTTCTGGATAGGTATCGGGCATGCAGGTACACTGATTTCAGCAATTTTATTTTTATTCCGCCAGAAGTGGAGAACAGGTATCGCGCGCTTTGCTGAGGCAATGACAATATTTGCAGTTATGACTGCGGGCTTGTTCCCTGCAATACACACGGGCCGCCCCTGGCTTGACGGCTATTTGCTTCCGTATCCTAACCAGCATAATTTGTGGGTAAATTTCACCTCACCGCTTTTGTGGGACGTATTTGCAGTATCAACATACTTTACTGTTTCGTTTGTCTTTTGGTATGTAGGGCTTATACCTGATTTAGCTACATTAAGAGACAGAACAACAAGCGGAATTAAAAAATTTGTTTACACAATATTCAGTCTTGGGTGGAGAGGTTCAAACAGGCACTGGCAGCATTACGAAAGAGTATACTTAATACTGGCGGGTCTCTCCACACCGCTCGTTCTTTCGGTTCACACAATAGTAAGCTTTGATTTCGCCGTATCGGTAATACCCGGCTGGCATACAACAATATTTCCTCCGTACTTTGTCGCGGGCGCTATTTTCTCTGGTTTCGGGATGGTGTCCACAGTGCTTATAATAGTTCGCAAAGTCTTTGATATGGAGCACATAATTACTGTGAATACGCTTGAAAAGATGAACAAGATTCTGCTTGCCACGGGTACTATGGTCGGCTACGCCTATGGAATGGAATTTTTTATCGCGTGGTACAGCGGCAATCCCGTTGAACAGTTTGCTTTTATTAACAGGGCATTCGGTCCATACGCTTGGGCATACTGGATTATGATTAGCTGCAATGTGCTTTTCCCGCAGCTTTTCTGGTTTAAGAAAATAAGGCGCAATATTCCGATAACATTTGTGATTGTAATTCTTGTTAACGTCGGCATGTGGTTCGAAAGGTTTGTAATTATTGTGACTTCGCTTCACAGGGATTACCTGCCCACAAGCTGGGCTATGTATTATCCAACGATGTATGATATCGGAATACTGCTCGGAAGCTTTGGGCTATTCTTTACTTTGATTATTTTATTTGCAAGAACACTGCCCGTAGTTTCTATGGCTGAGCTGAAAGCTGTAACGGAAAATGCACAGCCGAAAATTCATCATAACGGAAGTGAATAAAAAGTAATCTGAATGTTTGGCAGAATATTAAATAAAATTGATGAAGAGTTTTTAAAATCCGAACCGCGTAAAGGCGAATTATTTGCAGTCTCGGCTTTGTTCGATACACCGGACCAGATAATTACCTCTGCTGAAAAAGTCTCTGGCTCAGGCTACAGAAGGTTCGATGTGCTAACGCCATATCCGATGCACGGATTGGACAATGCTATGCGGCTGCGTGAAACTAAAATCGGCTGGGTGGGACTTCTTGCAGGTATGTCAGGAACAACGCTTGCTTTTTTAATGATTTGGTGGATGGTGGGAATCGATTACAAAAATGTAATCGGAGGAAAACCTTTCTTTAATATTGCACCTTCAATTCCCATAATGTTTGAGCTGACGGTTCTGCTTTCAGCGTTAACACTTGTTGCTTTTTTGATTGCGGTATTCAATAAGCTTCCGTCAAACGCAAATCCCCTTATGGCTACGGAGTTTATGAAGCATGTTACAAGCGATAAGTTCGGCATATATATAGAAGCAAAAGACCCGAAATTTAATCAAAACGAAATTAAATCGCTTTTTTCCTCGCTCGGTGCAAGTGAAGTTTACGATATTAATGAAGTCTCTTATGATGAGGGCAAGACCAAAAATCCCATTCTGGATTTTAAGTTCGTTGGTAATTTAATAGGCGTTGGAATTGTAACTGCAATCCTGTCGTATTTTACTCTGAATTATCTGTTATTCCTTCCGCCGTTTAACTGGATGCACCATCAGGCAAAAGTGCTTCCGCAGAGCGAAAGCAAGTTTTTTAATGACGGCTTTTCGATGAGAAAACCGGTTGAAGGAACGGTGGCAAGAGGGTTTATTCCGTACGAGTTTAAGGGAATGCATGATTCATTGGTTGTTGAAACTCCGAATCCGCTGCCTGTGACAAAGGAAATATTGGAGAAGGGCAAGAAAAATTTTGATATTTACTGCTCACCCTGCCACGGGTATTACGGCAAAGGCGATAGCAGGCTCAGGGGGCAGTTCCCTGTTCCGCCAACTTTGCATTCGGAAAAAGTCCGCAGCTGGAAGGATGCAAACATATACCACGTGATTACAAACGGGCAAAACGTAATGCCAAGCTATGAAAAGCAGATATCAAGAGACGACCGCTGGGCAATAATACATTATTTGAGAGTTCTGCAAAGGTCGCAGAACGCTCCTGATTCAGATTTTGAGGGGAAATAAATTCTAAATGGATAATATAAAAAAATTGCCGGATTCAGTAAATAAAAAGGGCGGGATAATGCTCATTTTGGGAGTAATTATTCTGCTTGTGGCATTTGTATTTGAACCACAAAGGGCGTTTTTCGATTATCTTTGGATTTATATGTTCCTCGTTAGCATTGGAGTTGGTTCGCTTGCGCTTGTGGGACTTGAATACTTAGTTGGCGCTACGTGGAGCACTCCCTTTAGAAGAATTACGGAAATCCTTGCTTCAATTACACCGGTTTTAATTATTCTTGTAATCCCGCTGTTTTTCGGACTGCATGATTTATTCCACTGGACTCATCACGAAGTCGTAGAAAGCGATAAAATTCTTCAGTCAAAATCACCTTACCTAAATGTTGAGTTCTTTTCAATCAGAACGGCTTTCTGCCTTTTGCTCTGGCTTGTTTTCTTCTTCTTTATGACAAGGAATTCCCAAAAGCAGGATTTGGACGGCGATGTTACTTACACAAAAAGAAATATTACTCTATCAACTGTATTTACTCCTTTTTTTGTAATTACAATTACAGTTACTGCAGTTGACTGGATGATGAGCCTTGAGCCGCACTGGTTTTCAACAATATACGGTGTATATTATTTTGCAGGAACCGTCGTTGCATCTTTTGCTGCTACAACAATTGCTGCGGTATTATTGAAACAAGGAGGTTATTTAGACCCGAGAATTAAAAATGACAGCTTCTACAGTCTGGGCACTATGATGTTTGGCTTTAACGTGTTCTGGGCTTACATAGGTTTCTCGCAGTATCTGTTAATCTGGTATGCGGATTTGCCTGAGGAAACCTTCTGGCTTATTCACCGCTGGGAAGGAAGCTGGAAGTTTGTTTCAATAGCTTTGCTATTTGTTCACTTTATAATTCCGTTTTTAGTTCTTGTCGGAAGGAGGGCAAAAACAAACATCGGCTTGCTTAAGATAATGGCTCCCTGGATGCTTTTTGCCCACGCGCTTGATTTATACTGGCTGATTTTCCCGACATATTTTAAAGAGGGTGCTGGATTCAGCTGGCCTGAGCTTAGCTTTCCGTTAATTGTAATCGGCTTGACTATGATTTTATTCAAGGTACTTTCAGACAAGAAAAATCTGATACCCGTCAAAGACCCGAAGCTTCAGGCGGGACTGGAGTTTCATTTATAGTTATCTGATTAATGAAGGATTATTTAAAATATTTCAGCGTCACCTATATAGTATTTATAATAATACTTATAATAATGGGTGATATTTTCGTAAGCGATTTGCCTGAGGGTGCTAAGGAGCGAATCGGCGGGCTGCCTGTTGCTGCCAAAGATACCACAGTGCCCCAGGGAGATTTGCCGATTGTCAAAGGGACGCTTTCTCCGCCTGTTGATGTGAAAAAGTACCTCGGTCCTACCCAGGATTTAATTGACAAGGGAAAAATATTATTTACAACCAACTGTGTAAGCTGCCACGGAAATGAGGGCAAGGGCGACGGCGTTGCAGGTGTAAATCTAAACCCAAAGCCCAGAAATTTTCAAGATATGAACGGCTGGACTAACGGTCCTGCCATAACGATGATGTATAAGACGCTTCATGAAGGCATTACAAACAGGGGAATGGCAAGCTATTCCAACCTGTCGCCCGAAGACAGGCTTGACTTAATAATGTTTATCAGAACTTTAAATCCGAACTTTCCACCGGTTACACAGGTTCAGCTGGACTCAATTGATGTGCTGTATTCGCTTGCCAAGGGCGTTAAGCAGCCAAACCAGATTCCCGTTATTATGGCAATGGATAAAATTTTGAAAGAAAGCATGCCCGTTGACGAGAAAGTAAAAAAAATTGCTAAAACAGTTGAATTGAATAAGACTGATTCGGGAGCAGTTCTTTTTAAAAGCATTTCAAATAATTTAAGTAAAGCATTGACTGTTTTAGCTTTAGATTCTTCTTGGATTAATAATGAAAAATCACTTGTTAGTATTATTGATAACAATCCAGTTCAAAATGGTTTTAAGGCAAGAGCGTCATATATGCTGACACAAAAAGAGCTTTCGGCGATCCATGCGTTTTTAAAAAATTTATTTGCATCAAAAGGAATTTAAATTATGCGTAATATAAAAAAAATATTGCCAGTCCTTCTTTTAACACTTTTCAGTGCTTCTGTTTATTCAGATGAGCCAAATCCACAGGTAGGTATTGATGAACAGCTCGGTGCTGAAATACCTTTAGAGCTTACATTTATAAATGAATACGGCAAGCCTGTTACTTTAAGAAGTCTTTTTACAAAGCCAACAGTTCTGACTTTAGTATATTACAAGTGCCCCGGAATTTGCAGTCCTTTGTTAACAGGCGTTGCTGATGTTATTGACAAAATGGATTTAGAGCCGGGCAGAGATTTTAATGTTGTAACGATAAGCTTTAATCCGAGAGAAGATTATATCATGGCTTCGGACAAGAAAAAAAATTACACAGATAATATGAAGAAGGAAATTCCCGCCGCAAGCTGGCAGTTTTTAACAGGGGACAGCCTAAACATTACAAAAATTACCGATGCAGTTGGATTCCGTTACCAGCCACAGGGAGAGGATTTTATGCACGGGGCGGTTATCACCGTTCTTTCACAGGATGGGAAGATAGCACGCTACCTATACGGCACGGATTTCCTTCCGCTGGATGTTAAGCTTGCATTGACAGAAGCAGCAGAAGGAAAATCCACACCCGCAATAAACAAGCTGCTTAAGCTGTGCTACAGCTATGACCCCGAGGGGAGAAAATATGTTTTAAATATAACTAGAATTATAGGCGGGGGCATGATTTTAATTATTGCAGGGTTTGTTTTAATTTTAACTTTGAAAAAGAAAAAATCTATTCACAATAATTTACCCGCCCAAAACGGGAGAGGAACTATAAGCCATGACTGATACATTAGCAGCTCATGAGGGAAGCTATTTAGAATACGAGGGCAGGCATAAGGGAATCCTCGGCTGGGTTCTTTCAACCGACCATAAAAGAATCGGGTTGCTTTACCTGTCTGCAATCATGGTCTTCTTCTTTGTGGCAATGACGCTTGGCGTTATGATGAGACTCGAGATGCTGACGCCGGGTGAAACTATTATGAAGCCGCAGA
Source organism: Chlorobiota bacterium (assembly GCA_022616535.1). GTDB lineage: Bacteria > Bacteroidota > Ignavibacteria > Tepidaquicellales > OLB5 > JAKEEM01. The sequence continues at coordinate 14,212 of JAKEEM010000047.1, forward strand.
CATATAACTCCATTTTTACGCTGCACGGAGTTATTATGGTTTTCTTATTCATAATTCCGGCAATTCCGGCTGTTTTTGGCAATTTTATAATGCCAATCCAAATCGGCGCAAAAGACGTTGCCTTCCCGCGCCTTAACCTGTTTTCATGGTATCTTTATATGACTGGCGCAACTCTGGCGATAATCTCTTTATTTACAGGCGGCGGAGCTGCAGATACAGGATGGACTTTTTACGTCCCATACAGCATCCGCTCGGCTCAAAACGTCTCTTTCACAACACTTGCGGCATTCGTACTGGGATTTTCAACAATCGTTACAGGATTAAATTTCATTGTGACAATTCACCGTATGCGTGCGCCGGGAATGACCTGGTTTCGTATGCCGCTTTTTGCATGGGGTTTGTATGCAACAAGCTGGATACAGGTTCTTGCCACACCTGTGATTGGCATTACGCTGTTTTTAATTATTCTTGAAAGGCTGCTCGGAGTCGGAGTGTTTGACCCTGCACTCGGGGGCGACCCGATTTTATACCAGCATATGTTCTGGATTTATTCCCATCCAGCGGTATATATTATGATTTTGCCCGCGATGGGTGTTGTTTCCGAGATTTTGCCCACGTTCGCTCGCAAGGATATATTCGGCTATAAGCAGATTGCAATCTCATCGCTCGGCATTGCACTGATTGGCTACCTCGTATGGGGGCATCATATGTTTGTAAGCGGGATGAGCGATACGGCAAGAATAGTTTTCTCGCTCTTAACATTTCTTGTGGCAATACCAACAGGAGTAAAGATTTTTAATTGGGTGGCAACGCTTTATAAGGGCTCGATTAAGTTCAGCGCTCCGCTTTATTATGTTTTAGCGTTTATATTTATTTTCTCAATCGGCGGTTTAACGGGGCTTGTTTTAGGAGCGCTTGCCACCGATATCCACGTTACCGATACTTATTTTGTCGTTGCTCATTTTCATTATGTAATGTTCGGCGGCATGGGCATTATGTTCTTTGCAACCATGCATTTCTGGTTTCCGAAGATGTTCGGTAAAATGTATAATGAAAAAATTGCCGTGATTGCATGCACTATTATTATCGTGGGCTTTAACATTCTTTATTTCCCGATGTTTATTATGGGATATATGGGAATGCCGAGAAGATATTATGACTATCTGCCCCATTTGCAGGGCTGGCACATACTATCGACGGTCGGCTCGTGGATTTTAGTTGCCGGAATTGTATTTATGTTCGGAAATCTGCTCTACGCTCTGCTCAAAGGGCCGAAAGCTGCACGCAATCCCTGGGGCGGAACAACGCTTGAATGGAGAGTTTCATCGCCTCCGACGGTCGAAAACTTCGATGAAATTCCCGTTGTTACCGGCGGGCCGTATGTGCATGATAAGCCGACTTATATTATGCAACCGAGCAAAGAGCTTGTTCATGAAAACGGAGATAAACTTAAAGGGGAGACACTAAAAGCACATTGATAGAACACACAGAAGCGTTAGAACATACCGCAACAGCTGAACATTCGCACGCAGCCGCTCACGTACATCGCGACGATGAGGGCTCTAAGATGGGGATGTGGCTGTTTTTATTTACCGAGCTATTGCTATTCGGCGGAATGTTCCTCTTATACGGAGGATATAGATTTGCTTACGCAGACGGCTTTAAGGTTGCTGCTGCCGATATGAATACTTTTATCGGGGCGATTAACACTATTTTGCTGTTAACCAGCAGTCTTTCCGTGGCACTTTCAATAGCGGCGTTGCAGCAGAATCAGAAAAAGCTGTGTCTGTCACTTTTATGGTTTACACTGCTTTGCGGACTCGCGTTTCTCGTCAACAAGTATTTTGAATGGTCGCACGAAATACACAACGGCATTTATCCCGGCGGTCCCGCGCTTGAAAATATGTCCAACGGTGAAATACTTTACTTTGGCTTGTATTATGTTATGACAGGCTTGCACGGGCTGCATGTTGTTGTCGGTATGATTTTTATAGGCTTTGTTATGGTATTTATTGCAAGGGATAAGATAACAAGCATAAACTTCCAGAAGCTTGAAAACGCGGGCTTATACTGGCATCTTGTCGATGTTATCTGGATATTCTTATTCCCGCTGTTTTATTTATTGCATTAATAATATTTGGATTAGTATATGGAACAAACACACGAATCCCGAGCATTCGGGACGGAAAATCACTCGCACACGGTCGGATACGGCACATACATTATGGTATGGCTGGGGCTGGTTGCCTTAACAGCAATTACAGTTACTGTTGCCGGAATGCACCTTGGCAGCTTAACACTTTTAGCGGCGTTAACCATTGCATGCATTAAAACCTCGCTTGTTGCTTATTACTTTATGCATGTTAAGTTCGATAATATGGTTATTAAGGTATTTATTGCAGTATGCCTTTTAATTTTTCTAACATTCTGGATTTTAACATTCAGTGATTTATCATTTAGATAATATTTGCAAGCTAATATATGAACCCGGTAGTTGAAGTAGTAGATAATTCTTTTATATTCATAGTTGCAATTTCGGTGCTCCTTTTGGTCGGAATCACCATTGCTATGATTTATTTTGTATTCCGCTACAGCGAAAAAAACAATCCCAAGCCGGACCAATCGATAACAGGCAATACTACGCTTGAAGTAGTTTGGACAGTAATTCCATTACTTCTGGTTATGGCAATGTTTTTCTACGGTTACATTGGATTTAGGGATATCAGAAATATTCCTCCCGATGCGATGGTGGTTAAAGTAACCGGCAGAATGTGGGTGTGGAGCTTTGAATATGAAAATAAAAAGAAAAGCGATACTCTGCTGTATCTTCCCGTTGGAAGAAATGTGAAGTTTGAGCTTTCATCAGCTGATGTTGTTCACAGCTTTTACGTCCCCGCTTTCAGGGTAAAAGAGGACTGCGTTCCAAACCGAACAAACTATATGTGGTTTCATACATCACAGGAAGGAACTTACGATGTATTCTGCGCCGAATACTGCGGTATGAACCATTCATACATGCTTGGTAAGGTCATCGTGATTACCGAAAAGGAATTTTTGGAGTGGGTTAGGGTGCCCGATACACTCAAAACCGATACGCTTAAAACCACTACAACAAGTGTGGTTGCTCCAATGACGGGCGAAGTTAAAGCAGATACTTCAAAAACTGCAGGCGACAAGAAGGATACAATAAAAACAAATACTAAAGATACATTGCTAAGAAGAGAAAATAAATAAGAAGAGAGCAAAAATAAATTTATATTGAAGTCAGTTAATACAAACACAAATGTAATTGCAGGGGCGGGTGATGTCTCGCACGGCATTGGGGAGGGTATGAAAATTTTCTCCGAGCTTATAAAATTCAGAATCACCGCGATGGTTTCATTTACAACGGGACTGGGTTATATTCTCGCCGCTGATGAAATTACTTTTGCGCCGTTTTATGTAATTGCAGGAATATTTCTCCTCGCCTGCGCATCATCTGCGCTTAACCACTGGCAGGAAAGAGATACCGACGCTTTAATGGACAGAACCAAATACAGACCTATTCCCTCCGGCAGGATTGAGGCAGGCTCGGCTTTATATGCTGCGTTCGGACTCCTTCTCAGCGGTTCAGCTCTTTTGCTTTTAACAACAAACTTTATGGCTTTTGCTATCGGAATATTTACATTTTTCTGGTATAACGGAGTCTATACCCCCCTCAAACGCAAAACAGCATTTGCAATTATTCCCGGTGCACTCGTTGGCTCACTTCCGCCTCTTGCCGGCTGGGCTTCAGCAGGAGGAAATATTTCCGATATCAGAATTATAATAATAGCGTTTTACTTTTTCATTTGGCAGATTCCCCATTTCTGGCTTCTTTTAATGCTTTACGGAAGTGATTATGAAAAAGGAGGATTTCCCACTTTAAACGATGTTTTTGAAAAACAGCAGTTGAAAAGAATCACTTTTATGTGGCTTATTGGAAATGTTTTAGCAGCTATGATGATTCCGCTGTTTTTAAACATTAACTATACTTTGAGCTTATATCTTCTTATTTTGATTTCTGTGTGGATGGCTTTTGTTTCGCTTAAGTTTTTCCGCTCCGATGACGAAAGGAATAAAATCAGAAATACATTTGTTGCAATTAATTTCTACACACTGTTATTAATTACGCTGCTCTCATTCGATAAATTAATTAAGGTATTTTAATGGAATTTTTTGACAGCTTTGTAATACCGCCGTCCGAAAATCATGTAATGCTTCTTAAGTATATACTTACCATTACGCTTATGCTTTTTATTCCCTACGTTGGAATGATGCTCGGCGCGTCATTTATTTCCACCTACTTCAATAAAAAAGGCAGACTTGAGGGAAATAAGATTTATTCAAGGTTTGCCAAAGATGTAATTGAAAAACTAACCATAACCAACAGCGCTGAGTTTGCACTCGGGACAATTCCCGTTCTTTCCGCCCTGTTTGCCTATGCCCAGCTTTTATACGGCGCTAAGACCATTGCAATCGGCATAATGGCTTTTTCGGCTGTAATATTTATAATGGCGTTTACATTTATTTATAAATACAGAAATACATTTAAAATTGAAAGCGTCCTTAATGCGTACCGAAGGCTTGCAAGCCCTGAAATGCTGAAAACCGATGATAAAGGTGTAAAGGAAATCGAAACATTCGAGGAAAATGTTGTAAGCACAAACTCAATTTCAGGAACTGTCGGCAAATACCTTCTGCTTACGGCTGCATATTTATTTGGGGGTTCTGCTGCCCTTGCATCAAGTCCCGATAAATGGGAGCATGTTGGCAACATTTTGCAGGTTATATTTTCGTGGCAGTCGCTCTTCAGCTTTTTATCGATGCTGTCCATAGGCGGAATAATAACAGGCGCAGCTATTATATTTTACTTCTTCAACTGGCAGGGCGGCTTAAAGGATATGAATGATGGATATGCCGCTTTTGTCAAAAAATTTGCAGGAGGCTTAACCCTTATTTCCGGAGTATCTTTTCCGCTGATGCTTTTAATCAGCTACCTTTATCTTCCTGCAATTGCACAATCACCGGAGGTGTTTTATTATATGCTCATAACGCTGGTTATTACTTTGATTTTATGCAACTTTGTTTACGCCATGATAAAAAATTCCGAGGTCACCTCAGGGACAGTGGTTTTTATGCTCGTTTTTCTGCTGGTTTTGTTTAATATTATTAAAGACCAGGCTGCATTCGGCAATGCTATCCATGAGCAGACGATAGAGGCAACAAAGGTTGCCGAACAGCTTGAAATCGAAGCAAGAAATAAAACGGTTCAGACCAGCGGAATTAATCCGCAGCAGATTTACGATACAAAGTGCGTGGCCTGCCACAAGTTCGACGTGAAAGTCGTAGGTCCCCCGTATGACCAGACCGTGCCGAAATATAACGGTGACGTGCAAAAGCTGGCGGAGTATATCTTCAACCCGCAGAAAATTGACCCTAACTTCCCCCCGATGCCAAACCAGGGCTTAAAGAAAAAAGAAGCCACTGCCGTAGCGCAATGGCTTATAAGCAAAATAGGGAAGAAGTAGCGAGCAGGTATTTCTATTTTCTAACTTCATGTCCTGCTATTTTCTAACTTCATGTCCTGAATTCTATTTAAGTGTAAAACCTTTATTTTTCATTTTTAATTGATTTATCTCATATTATTTTAGCTTCTAAATACATAATTTTGTATGAACGCTTCAAATAAATCTTTAATCCGTTATGCACGAAAAAAGCATTGAGTTATTAAACAAGGCCGTAGCTGACGAGCTTTCGGCAGTACACCAGTATATGTATTTTCATTTCCACTCAGATGACCAGGGATTTGACCTGCTTGCGGGACTTTTCAGGCGCACAGCAATTGAAGAAATGCTGCATGTTGAAAAAGCTCGCCGAAAGAATCCTTTTTCTAAAGGGCGATGTTGATATGTCACCCTCAGGGAAAGTCCAGAAGCTGACTAATGTTAAGGATATGCTTAGCTTGGCTCGGAAAATGGAAGAGGAAAGCGCGAAGGAGTACAACATCTGGGCAAATGAATGCGCTGCAAACGCAGATGCAATATCAAAACAGCTCTTTGAGGGGCTTGTAGCCGATGAAGAAAGGCATTTTGACCAGTATGACACAGAGCTTGAAAATATTACACAGTTCGGTCCCAGTTATCTTGCGCTGCAATCCATAGAAAGAAGCAAGAACATTTCCTCTCCGCCCCAAGAGGGTTAAGCTTTAAAGGCAATCATCGATATTTCTATATCAGCGTCTTTGGGTAAACGGGAGACCTCAATAGTTTCTCTTGCAGGGGGCTCAGCTGAAAAATACGAGCCGTAAACTTCGTTTACATCGCTGAATTTACCCATATCCTTAATAAACAATGTGCTTTTAACCACACTTGTGAAATCCATCTCCGAAGCATTCAAAATAGCTTTTAAGTTTTCCATAACCTGCCTGGTTTGTTCCTTAATGCCTTCTGCCGCAATGTTACCTGTTGCGGGATTAATCGGTATTTGTCCGGATATGAATAGAAACCCTACTGCACTAACTGCCTGGCTGTAGGGACCAACGGGCTTGGGGGCTTTTTCAGTTGTAATTATTTTTTTCATAAAGTTATTTCTGTTTAATTGGTTTTTAACTCATACTTTTAATCAGTTTCGCTAAGAGCAAACTCTGCGGCCGCTCTTGCATGAATTAAAGTTGTATCGAAAACTTTTATTGTGCAGTCCTCCGGTTTTATAAGCATCGGAATTTCGGTGCAGCCGAAAATTACACCCTCAGCTCCTTGTTTAACCAAGCCGTCTATGATTTTAAGATATTTTTCCTTCGTTTCAAGCTTAAAAATATTTTTCCCAAGCTCGCTGAATATTGTTGAATGTATAAATTCACGTTCATCCTCGTTTGGGACTAAGGTTTTGATGTCGTGCTTTAGCAGCCTGTCCTTAAAAAAATCCTGTTCCATTGTGAATTTTGTTCCGAGCAAACCTGCGGTTTTGATTTTATTTTTAACTATTTCTTTTGCAGTAACTTCCGCAATGTGTATTAAGGGTATGTTAATTTTCTGTTCGATAATATCTGCAACCATGTGAGGTGTATTTGCGCATAATATAATACACTCTGCTCCGGCATTTTTCAGTCGGAGTGAAATATCTGTCAGCATTACCGCTATTTTCTCCAAACTTCCTGAATCAGCCGTCGGTTTGAATTCCTCGAAATTAAGCGAATATAAATATATCTTTGCTGAGTTCAACCCCCCAAGCCGTTTATTAATTTCCTGGTTAATGATTCTGTAATAATCAATGGTTGAAAGCCAGCTTGTTCCGCCGATTAGTCCGAGTGTTTTCATTTTTGAGCTTTGTTATTTAATTCAGTAAACATTCTTTTATAAGTTGGAACTTCCGCATTCAGCTTCTCAGCGAGAGACACAACATACCCGGTCAATGAATTTAATTCGGTCTTTTTCCCTTTTTTAAAATCATCATGCATCGAGGAAGTTGTTTCTTGAGGCAGCGCTTCAAATCTCGAAAGAGTTTTTTCTATAATGCTGTCTTCAAAGGTTATTCCAATTGCATCTGCAACAATTTTTAACTCCTCCAATAAGTTCCTTAAAAGTTTTCTTTTTTCAATGTGGTTTATTATTCCGCCTACGGGAGTATCAAGAAAGGAGGTGATAGTTGCAAGGGGAGATATAAAGAAAAATTTTCTCCACACCTCAAAATCAATGTTTTGGGATAATTGCGCATTTATACCGGCATTCTTAAAAATATTTTCAATCATTTTCAGTTTTTCTTTTGAAGCTGAATCCGAGCCGAAATAAGCTTTGCTGAGACTGCCTGTGACTTTAACAGTTCCGGGTGAGATTAATCTTGAAACGATATAAATACACCCGTTCCAGACATCAGCAATAGGCAGAATTTTTTTTATTCTATCACGAGCATCGACCCCGTTTAAAAAAGGAATGATAACTGTATTTTCACTAAAAACCGTTTTCCATAATTCAATGCTTCGCTGCAAATCATAGCTTTTAACCGTGCAGATTACTAAATCAAATGAATCCTGGGGACTTGGCGTGCTTTTTACAGATGGAGGGTGAACAATTTGCTCACCCTCATCAGTAACCAGCTTTAAACCAAGTGACTTAATTTGTTGTTGGTTTTCACCCCTTGCGATAAAAATAATTTCTTTATCCGTCGAATTAAAATAACACCCAGCTAATTTGCCTCCAATGTAGCCGCCGACGCCCCCGATTCCAAGAACCGCTATTTTAAATTTCCCATCCACAAAAACTCATAATACAAAATTTCATAATTTAGACTTCATAATACTAGACTTCATAATACAGGTGGAATTCATATGGATGCGGTCTGAGTGCCATTGGTTTAACTTCGTTTTCCATTTTGTAGCTTATCCAGGTTTGGATTAAGTCATCGGTGAAGACTCCCCCGAGTTTTAAGTATTCGTTATCGTTTGTTAGACTTTCAAGAGAAAGCTCAAGATTATCCGGCGCCTGGGGAATGTTCTTCAGCTCCTTATCGCTAAGATGGTAAATATCCATTTCCATCGGCTTGCCCGGGTCGATTTTATTCATAATGCCGTCTATACCTGCCATAAGCATTGCAGCGAATGCAAAGTATGGGTTTGCCGTTCCGTCGGGACATCGGAATTCAACCCTCTTTGTCTTAGGATTTTCCGAATACATCGGAATTCTTACTGCAGCGCTCCTGTTGCGCTTTGAATATGCAAGGTTGACAGGAGCTTCATAACCCGGCACAAGACGCTTGTATGAATTAGTCGTTGGATTTGTAAATGCTAAAAGCGAGGGGGCGTGTTTTAAAAGCCCCCCGATGTAATATAAAGCAGTCTGGCTTAAGCCGGCATACTCTTTGCCTGCAAAGAGCGGTTTGCTGTTTTGCCATAGACTCTGGTGGGTATGCATACCGCTTCCGTTATCGCCGAAAATCGGCTTGGGCATAAACGTTGCGGTTTTGCCGAAGAGTCTTGCAGTGTTCTTTACGATATATTTAAACATCATCAAATTATCTGCACATTGAAGCATAGGTGAATATTTAACGTCAATTTCGCCCTGCCCGCCTGTTGCGACTTCATGGTGCTGGGTTTCAACCTCTATTCCCGCATCAATCAGGTGTTCTACCATAGCATTGCGGACATCATTTGTTGAGTCAGCCGGCGGAACAGGGAAGTATCCTTCTTTCTGGCGGATTTTATGTCCGAGGTTTGCCTCAAGCTCAGAGCCGGTGTTCCAGAAGCCCTCGCGTGAATCGATTTTATACCAACTGCTGTATTCATTTACATTGTAGGCAACATGGTCTAAAATAAAAAACTCTGCCTCGGGCCCGAAATAAGCATTATCCGCAATTTTGCTTTTTTTAAGAAATTCCTCAGCTTTTTTTACAACATATCTCGGATCCCTGCTGTAAGGCGCTTTACTTATGGGGTCGATGATGTCACATATTAATGATAAGCTTTTAGTTTTGATAAAAGGGTCAACCCTTGCCGTTGACGGGTCGGGAATTATAAGCATGTCGGATTCGTTTATCGACTGCCAGCCGCGGATTGAAGAGCCGTCGAAGCCAATGCCTTCACCGAACATTTTTTCCTCGAACTGGCTGACAGGTATGCTGAAATGCTGCCACTGCCCCGGCAAATCAGTAAAGCGGAAGTCAATCATTTTAACATCATGTTTTTTGATTAAATTAAAGACGTTTTTAACTGCCTGTGAACTTGATGCCATTAATTTTCTCCTTTTGATTTATGTTTTAAATTAATTCCAAATGTTTCTTTATGCGACGATAAAACGATGGAGGTTCTTGTCGAACGGACGCCTTTCCATGATTGGATTTTAGCGAGCAGCTTTTCAAGGGTCGATGTGCTTTCAGTCCGGATTTTCAGAACATGCGAGCCGTCGCCGGTTATTGAGTGGCATTCGAGAATTTCGTGATTTTGAAGCGCGTGCTGGACGAAATCTTTGTAATGGGTGGAAGAGTCGCTTATAACAAATATAAATGCGGTAATATCTTTGCCGAGTGACTTGTGGCTGAGCTTTGTTATGTAAGATTCGATAATTCCGTTTTCCTCAAGCTTGTTCATCCTGTCGGTAACCGAAGGAAGGGAGAGCTCGATTTTCTCGGCAATTTCGTTTCGCTTGATTCTTGAATTATTTTGCAGCAACTCAAGAATTTTAAAATCGATATCGTCTAAAATAAATTCCACTGCCCTAAGTTATTAAGGAATTATCCTTGTTATTCTTTAATTATTAAGGGAAAATATAAATTATATTTACAAATATAAGGCAAAGTGTTGAACTTGTCAATAGTCTTTAATAAGATATCCGCTGGAATAAAAAACCCCGCCGTTTTTGCGGGGCAATAAAAATTAAACTGTTTCAAACTTTAAACTAAGTCGGAATCCTTGAAGAAGTGGGCAATCTCTTTTGCTGCGTTTTCGGGTGAATCAGATCCGTGGACAATGTTTCGTTCAACTGACTCTGCATAAAGCTTTCGTATCGTGCCTTCCTCAGCATTGGCGGGATTGGTTGCTCCGATTAATTTGCGGAACTCGGCGACTGCATTTGGCTTTTCAAGGCACATTGGTATTACGGGTCCTGAGGTCATATAAGCAACCAAATCATTAAAAAACGGCCTTTCTTTATGGACTTCGTAGAATTTCTTTGCGGAGTCTTCCGTCAGTCTCAGAAGCTGCATACCTTTGATTTCAAACCCGGCGTCGATGATATGCTGTATAACTTTGCCGTGTATTTTCTTTTCAATTGAGTCAGGTTTTAAAATAGCAAGTGTTCTTTCCATTTAAATTTTATAAATTAATTTTAGGCACAAAATTAAAATTTCTTTTTGATTTTTTAAATTCATAAAATAATTCCTTTGCTTTTATGCATATTGAATATCCTTTTTAAAGTTCACAATCATTTCTAATTTTGTTTTAAAACAACAATAAATTGAGTGATTTAAGCCGATATTCAGAGTACTTACAACAGGAGCCGTATACAGTCCCTCCTCAGCCGGGAGTGAAAAAATCCCCCCGAATCTGGTTAAATATTCTGCTTTTTTTATTTACTTTTTTGACCACGATTCAGGCGGGAGTGGCATGGCTTAACCGCGACCCTAATGATTTCAGCAATTTTTCACTCGGCTTAACTTATTCGGTTTTAATTTTAGCTTTCCTAACATTTCACGAGTTCGGTCACTATTTTGCAGCAAGGGTTCATAAAGTAAAAGTTACGCTTCCTTACTACATACCATTTCCATTTTTATTTTTAAATCCCTTTGGAACAATGGGTGCGGTCATAAGGATTAAGGAGCGAATCACTTCGCGAAAAGCTTTGTTCGATATAGGCATAGCTGGCCCGGTTGCAGGATTTGTGGCAGCAACTGCCATGCTCATATACGGAATGACAACCCTTCCTCCATTTGAATACATTTACAATATCCACCCCGAATACCAGGTCACGGGAGTTCCAACAAGCGGTTTTTCTTTCGGTCCGAATTTATTGTATTGGGGCTTGGGCAAGCTTCTGGCTGATTCGCCTAACGTTTTTCTCCCGCCTATGAATGAAATGTATCACTATCCGTTCTTATGTGTCGGCTGGTTCGGCTTACTGGTAACGGCGCTCAATTTACTGCCTGTCGGGCAGCTTGACGGTGGGCATATTATTTACGCACTGTTCGCAAACAAAAGCAAATACATTGCAAGGACTTTCTTTGGCGTGATACTCGGAATGGGACTGCTTGGACTTCTGCCTTTTTTGGGGATAACAACATTAGCTGAATACGGACTTTTGAACTGGCTCATATGGGCGGCTGTAATATTTTTCCTCATTAGAATTGACCACCCGCCTTTTTATGACCCGGAACCTATTGGAACGTCAAGGATGCTTTGGGGAGGGTTTGCACTATTTATGTTTATAAGCTCTTTTACGCCTGTGCCGGTTACAAATCTCTAAGCTTTTAAGCTTCGGTCAGCTTCATGTTTTCCGAGTTCAAAAACCAGATAAACCTTCCAATATCTTTTTCAATATCGTATTCAATTTTGCATACGCTTACATTTTTAAAGTTTATTTTCAAGTCTTTTACATCTGTGCTTTTAATCAGATTCAGTGTAATAGTATTTACATCGGGTGCGTGGGCAAATATTCCAACTGAATTATGATGAGAGTTTCTCTTTATTAGCTGCAAGAAACGGTTAAACGAGTTGCCGCTTACGAGCTCAATAGCTGTTTTTATGTCGTGGTCATATTTCAAAACTGATGCGAATATCTCGGCAGTCTGCACAGCCCTTACAAGGGGACTTGAAAAAATCACATCGAAGCTAACCTTCATATCCTTAAGCCGTTGAGCGACTATTTTGCAGTGGTTTCTGCCGTGGATTGTAAGATACCTGTATCCTTCTTCTGCAATTTCACTGTCAAGCTCTGCTGCCGCACCGTGCCGTATAATATACAGTTCCATCAACTTAAAACCATTTCATTGCATAAGGCTTCGCAAAAGTGGTATGAATCAGTTTTTGTTATACCAACGGGAAGGATTTTATTCTCAAACCCTTCACTTGCTTGAACACGAACTTTAATATAATTTTCAGTGAAGCCGTAAATATAACCGTCCTCTTTTGCAGTTTCAAAAAGTACATTGTGGGTTTTATTCACGTTTGTTTGATAAAAATTAAAGCGTTTTTTATTTGAAAGCTCCCTTAATATCCTGCTGCGCTCTTTTCTTGCAGAAATGTTAACGCTTCCCGGCAGTGAAGCGGCGTGAGTTTTTCTTCTTTCCGAGTAACTAAATACATGCAGATAGCTTATGGGCAATGATTCCAGAAAACCAAAAGTGTTATTGAACCTCTCATCTGACTCCTGCGGAAAGCCGACAATTACATCAACTCCAATGCCTATGTTGGGTATTTCCTCATTAAGCTTATATAACAGGTTTTCGTAATAATCTTTATTGTATCTTCTTCTCATCAGCTTAAGTGTCTCCGAATCACCGCTTTGAAGCGGAATGTGGAAATGCTTGCAGAATTTTTCCGAAGACTTTACCAGTTGGATAATTTCATCGCTAAGAAGGTTCGGCTCTATTGAGCTGATGCGGATTCTTGGAATGTTAAGCTTTTCCAGCTCATATAAAACATCTATCAGCCGGTATTTTTTTTCGCCCGCATCAGATATATAATCACCCGTATTTACTCCCGTTAAAACTATTTCTTGGTAACCCAAATCCAAAAGCTTCCTCGCGTTTTGGGTCACTTCATAAACCGGCTGGCTTCTTGATTTTCCTCTTGCAAGCGGAATAGTGCAAAATGAACAGTTGTAATCGCAGCCGTCCTGTATTTTTAAAAATGCGCGGGTTCGTGAATCGACGTCTGACGAATAAGCGTATTCGAAATCTGTTGCCTCTTTTATCGGGGAAGTAAATACGCATGAAAGAGATTTCTTTTGGAAATTATCGGCGTAGTCGAACAGCTTAAATTTCTCGTTTGTCCCTAAAACCAAATCAACTCCGCCGATTCCGGATATTTCATCCGGCTGAAGCTGGGCATAACAGCCCGTTACAATAACATAAGTATCGGGATTGTTATTTAAAACGCTCCTTATAATTTGCCTGCATTCTTTGTCTGCATTATCCGTAACCGAACAAGTGTTTAAAACAAAAATATCGGAACTCTCACCGAAAGGTTTTAACTTAAATCCCTTTTGGTTGAAATTGCTTGCAATTGTAGAGGTCTCAGAGTAATTTAGCTTGCATCCAAGTGTATGTAATGATACCGTTTTTTCCATCTTTAAGCTGATAAAACCGCCTGATTGCATGTTACAGGCAGGCAAATTTAAAGAAATTTTGTGGGTTTTACTAATGATTTTGGAGCGTAGTTTAAAATATTAAAGTGGAATTATTAGTATCATTTTTGGGTTAAATTTAAAAAAAACAGTATAATAATCTACAATTGTCACAATATCTGATACGTATTGTCTAAATGTCATACTAAAATCTGATTTAGAGTTCGATTTAATTAAACCATTGGCTGCAAAAAGGCATCTTAATAGCAAATATTGCAAAGCAAATATTTAACTCCGACTGGGAACCTGCCTGTGGCAGAGTCGTAAAATTCTCCTTTTTGAAAAGAAAAAGAGCAGTGCGATTGGGCGACGCTTGTTTTTGAGGGCTCAAGCGTGTAGGCGGCTTAGATAAAAGTAGGCTGCCGCCTGCCTCTAAAATAATTACCTGTATTTGACCCATAGGACTTGCTTTTAGAGGCAGGCATCGCACAGGCTCTGAAAAAAATTTTGAAAAAAGCAATTATCGAAAAGTAAACATTTATTTATTAGCATAAATTGCAGATATGAGAATTTTAATTTTATTGATTTTAGTTCTTTTTTTACACCAAATCCGGGGACAATCAAGTGTTGAGACAACATCCGCACCGGAAGTCAATGGCAAGATTGATGATTCCGAATGGAAAGGGGCCAAAGTATTTACAGATTTTTATATGACAATTCCGAAGACTGATGAAAAATATCACGACAGTACAATTGTGCTCGTAAAACAGACTAAAGACGCAATATTTTTCGGATTCAGATACTGGCCCAAAGGCAAGGTGCTTAGGCAGTCCTTAACAAGAGACGTGAGCACCGAAGAGGAAAATGAGTTTTTCATAGTGCTTGACCTTGAAAATAAAAACAAAAACGGTTACCTGTTTGCAATCAGTTTTCAGGATAACCAGCGAGATATGCTTATTTATAACGAGAGAAACCTTTCTTCGGAGTGGGACTGGATTTGGGAAAACAGAGCTAAAATTTATAAGGAGCCGAAGGACGGCAGCCCCGGATATATCGAAGTGGAAGTAAAAATTCCGGTTGATAGAATCCAAAACAAGAACAAAAAACAGTTTGGATTTGATATTCAAATGTTTTCTTATAAACCCGATGGGAATTATTATTACTATTCCGTAATACCCGATAGTGAGCTTTTGACGGTTAAGCATACCTATAAAATGGATTTGGCGACGCCTTTTGATGAGAGACTTAATCTTAGATTTAACGCCACCCCGTTTGTAGTTGCAAATAAGTTCAATGACTTTAAGGGGGATTTTGAATTCGGGGGCGAGTTCAACGTAAGCTTGGATAAGCATAAGCTGAAAGGGACTTATAATACCGATGAATCAACGTTAGAAGCGGACCCTTTCAGGTTTTCATTTTACGGCAGGCCGATTTTCCTGCAGGAGAAAAGACCTTTCTTCAGTAAGGATTTGGATATTTTCAGAACTCAGAACCTGAGTCTTTTTTACACTAGAGCTATACAGAACATTAATTACGGAGCTAATTACACTTACAGAAGCGATAATCTTAAGCTGGGTGCTGTTTATGTTCAGGAAGAGTCCGATACTATACGCGGCTCAAGAAAAAGGCTTGCCGCTTTAAGGCCAAATTTTAATTTTAAAGATTTTAATATCGGAGGGTTGTACGTTTATACCCACGATACTTTGGGCAATACCGATGAAAGCGTGGTCAGCCTGGACGGCAAGGTTAATCTTCCATCTCGGTTCAGACTCGCTTCTCAATACGCAAGAAGCTTTAACACCGACGGCAAAACGGGGAATGTATATTCGGTTTCCTCATGGTATGAATTCAATAATTCCGGAGGTCCTTACGGCGATTTAAACTACACAAGATATGACAGCAATTTCCGCGCGACCACTTTGTTTAATGATTACGGAAATGACTATGACGCGCTGTTTGCCGGCTTTGGATGGAAGTTTGTCCGCAACGCAAAGACTTTTACGGATATAAATTTATATACAAGATACTACAGGGCAAGAAGGTTATCCGATAATTTTGATTACCAGAACGGCTTTTTCTGGGAGGTTTTTTACAAGCTTAACGGCTGGCTGAGCTTTTATCATAACCTTGAATACGACCGCCCCAACGATTATGACGAAAACCTGCTCGTTTTAAAAAGAGATAATGTCTTAACCGAGCACAATTTTAAGATTGTGTTCGGCAACCACTCGTTTCAGGCGGGATTTTACGGAGGTAAATATTTCGGTACGGTGCTTAAAAATCCCTATGCAAATATGAGCCTGACGTTTTTCGGAAGGCTGAGAACAACGCTTAATTATAATTACAGGGAACTGTTCGATATAAAGCAGTCCATTTATAGCGCAAAAATAGATTATAAAGTTATCGACAAGCTTTACTTAAGAACTTTCTTCCAGAAGGATACATACAACAGGCGCGCTTTGTGGAACACGCTGGTTCAATATGAGTTCTTTGGGGGAAGCAGCGTGTATCTTGTTCTTAATTTGGAAGGCAACAGGCTTGAATATACAAGAAGGTATTTTAAAGTCGGCTACGAGTTTAACTTTTAAAGATTACTTAAATAATTAATAACAGCTATGAAACAAACGCTCTCATTTTTTTTGCTTTTAGCCCTCCATAGCTTTGTATTTGAAATAAACACATATTCAGAACAGAAACAAATTGAACCGAGAAAGCTTAAATATGAATACACGGTTGAAACCGATTTATCGGTTAAAGATTTCTCCGATGTTTTTTGCGAACGCTTAAGCTCAAAACATAAATGGAGCAAAGTATCAGCAATCATAGAACTGGATGATACTTATACGAGTGTTTTCAGGTTTAACGATGAAGCAAACAGTTCCTGGAAGTGCGAGCTGAAAATAAAGAAAATTGTTAGCGAAATAAATAAAATGTCAGTTGAAATGGTTATTGCCCCTTTTTTTGGGAGTTAATTAACTGATTGGAATTACAAATAGAAATTCTGTCAAGTCAATTTACCTCATTAGGCACTAATGAGGTAAATGTTTATAAGGTTCATAATCACTGATTGTTACGAAAGTTTTAAAAGATTTATCCCTCAAAAACACTCTTAACAAACTATCTTTAAAAACGATGAGCAATCAAAACATTTTTCCTTTTTTTTGTTATTTTCTTTTTGTTTTCCCCCTTCTTTTTTTTTCAATTCCTAATTATTAATTGCTAATTATTAATCGTTTACTGACTTTCACCTCATATATGCCTAATGAGGTGAATACACTTGCACTCGCAATTTTTATATAGTAATTTTGCCACGCTTGGTTCAACAGCGGCTGGAGGGCTGCTGCAGGTTACCAGTCCGGTACTGTG
This sequence comes from Chlorobiota bacterium, assembly GCA_022616535.1. Classification (GTDB taxonomy): domain Bacteria; phylum Bacteroidota; class Ignavibacteria; order Tepidaquicellales; family OLB5; genus JAKEEM01. The sequence continues at coordinate 31,368 of JAKEEM010000047.1, forward strand.
TAAAAGCGGTTTCGGACGGGCGATGAGCCGTTCCGCCGCCTCTAAAAGGCGGGATTTGTACAACTGGCCAAGCTTTGGTTCCGGGAGTATATGAAAGTATAACCGGAGTGACGACCGGTAAAGTACAAGATTGAGGCTTCACCCTCTGTAATGCGTAGCAGGGGGAGTTGGAAGTGCGGGCTTTTGACTCACTGCCGCGGATTGTGCTTTATTGTCAAACAATCGAGTACGAGTCTGTTTACCAAAAAAGTAAGCGGCATGGTCAATTAAACCGACTTTCAGCCAATTTAAACCCACCTGGGTGGTATTTTTTAAAATGTCAAATTTCAAAGCTCAAATGTCAAATTAAAAATCAAATATCAAATAGTAAAGCGTAAAAAGGCAGAAAGCAAAAAAACAAAAAAAAGTAACGGCGAGGACACCTCTCCAGAAAAATGACCCGCCAGCTGGCAGGGTCAAATATTTATAGAAAAAAAACGGAGATAGAAACACAACCCCGTAGGGGTTGAATAAATCCTAAATCGGCAATCCCTGACTGCGCCAAGGCTTTGGCAGGCAGGCAAAATACAAAATTGAATTGAAGGGTTTACAAAAGCTTTTTCAAAAGGGCTAAATCCTGTGGAGAGGTTATTTTAATGTTGTCCGTTGGACCCTCGATAATCTTAACTCGGTAACCAACATATTCAACAAGGGAAGACTCGTCGGTAAAGTCATTTATCCGCCTGCATTTTTTATAGGCTCTTTCAAGCACTTTGTGCCTGAAAACCTGCGGGGTCTGAACTGTCCACAGATTTTCTCTGTCAACGGTCTGGTTCACATAACCTTTTTTATCGCGCTTTACGGTCTCGCTGACTTTCGTTCCTACGATTACTTCCCCGTATTTATAAGCTTGTATTAGAACTGAATCAACAAGCTTTGAGTTAATATTGGGTCTTGCAGCATCGTGGATTATTACCAAATCATTGCTGCCTGAGACTTCTATCTGCATAAATGCATTTTTAACTGATTCAAAGCGTGTTTTGCCGCCTTCAGCAAGTCTGGTAAGTTTTGTAATTTTATTTTTAGCTGCAAGCTTGTGTATTAATTCGAAATATTCCCTTTTTGCTGAAATAATTATTTCATCAACATTTCTGCATTTCTGAAATGCAATCAGTGAATATAATATGACAGGTTTTCCGGATAAATTTAAAAACTGTTTGGGTAGCTTGGTGCCTGAGAACTTGTTAAATCTGCTTCCGGAACCTGCAGCAGTTATTATCGCAAAAATTTTTCTGTTCATAAATAAAAACTTAAAAAAAACCCAGCGATAAGCCGGGGCATAAATCATATTAATGAGAAAAGCAGGAGCATAAAATAAATTTTAAAATTATATGATAAACATTGCATCGCCGTAGCTGTAAAACCTGTATTTTTCCTTGGCGGCTTTTTTATATGCTTTCATAACCAGGTCTTTATCTGCAAATGCGCAGACAAGCATTATCATTGTTGATTGCGGCTGGTGGAAATTGGTTATAAACTTATCGACCACTTTTAATGTTTGCGGAGGATAAATAAACTTATCGGTCCAACCCTTGCCCGAGCGTATAAACCTGCCCGCGGTTGTATTTGCCTCAAGAACCCGCGCAACAGAAGTTCCGCATGCGATGATTTTCTTTTTATTTTCAACTGCCCTGTTAACTTCTTCGGCGGTATAGTCGGGAATTTCAAAATACTCGGAGTCCATTCTGTGCTTCGTTAAATCTTCAACTTCAACCTGGCGAAAAGTGCCGAGGCCGATATGAAGCGTAACAGGCAGAATATTGACACCTTTCTTTTCGACCTTTCTTAAAAGCTCTTTGGAAAAATGCAGACCTGCAGTAGGCGCGGCAACCGAGCCGATATTTTCAGCAAATACGGTTTGGTAATTATCCCTGTCGGAGTCGGTTACATCTCTTTTAATGTAGGGAGGAAGCGGGGTTTTACCGAGCTTTTCAATATATTTCTGGAAATCACCGCGGTAGTTGAAGCGCACTATCCTTCCTCTGGATGTAGTATTATCTATTACCTCGCAGTAAAGGTTCTTTGTCAAAAAAATCCTGTTCCCGATTCTGACTTTCCTCGCAGGGTCAACAAGCACATCCCATATGTTTTCTTCCTGGCTCAGCTGCCTTAATAAAAAGACTTCAATCTTAGCATTGGTTTTTTCCTTTGTGCCGAAGAGTCTTGCTGCAAATACTTTCGAATCGTTTAAAACAAGGCAATCGCCTTCGTTCATGTAATCGATTATATCTTTGAACTTCTTTGATTCAATTTCCTTGGTTTTGCGGTTTACCACCAGCATCTTGCACTCGTCCCTTGGTATCTTCGGGTGCTGGGCAATCAATGTCTTGGGAATCGAAAATTTAAAATCGGTTGACTTCATTTATAGCTTAACTTCATTTATTGCTTAATGCTTTCTGTAAATTAATTTAAACCCTTGTATATGCTTCTGCCGGGGAAAACTGCCTGCTCACCTAGTTCTTCTTCTATTCTCAAAAGCTGGTTATATTTAGCTACTCTGTCGGTTCTTGAAAGTGAACCTGTTTTTATCTGTCCCGCGTTTGTTGCAACCGCAATATCAGATATTGTTACGTCTTCGGTCTCACCGCTCCTGTGGCTGATGACGTTGGTGTAGGCGCTTGATTTGGCAAGCTCAATTGTTTCAAGTGTTTCGGTAAGCGTCCCTATTTGATTGACTTTAATTAAAATCGAGTTTGCTATTTTCTGCTCAATTCCTTTTTTCAGAATTTCCTTATTAGTAACAAAAATATCATCGCCAACAAGCTGAATACGGTCGCCTAAGGATTCGGTCAAAAGCTTCCATCCGTCCCAGTCCTCCTCCGCCATTGCATCTTCAAGAGAAATAATGGGAAAATCCCTTACCATTTGTTTGTAAAGCTCAACCATTTCTTCCGGTGCTCTGCTCGGCTGGTGCGATTTGTAAAAATCATATTTGCCTTTGTTCCACATTTCGCTTGATGCGGTGTCAAGTGCAAGGTAAACATCTTTTCCCGCTTTGTAGGCGGCGGCTTCTATAGCGCTGGTAATAATTTCGAATGCTTCTTCGTTTGATTTTAAGTCCGGTGCAAAGCCGCCTTCATCGCCAACTGCAGTGTTCAGATTTTTCTTTTTAAGCACATTTTTTAACGAGTGAAAAACCTCTGCGCCCATTCTCAAGGCTTCCTTAAAGCTTTTAGCACCGGCGGGGACAATCATAAATTCCTGGAAATCCAGATTATTATCGGCATGCCTGCCGCCGTTGACAATATTCATCATAGGAACAGGAAGAACGTTTGCACTTGTTCCGCCTATGTATCTGTAGAGCGGAAGTCTGTAATATAAAGCAGCGGCTTTTGCTGCTGCAAGCGATACTCCTAAAACTGCATTTGCTCCAAGCTTGGATTTATTTTTAGTGCCGTCAAGCTCATTAAGAAGTGAGTCTATCTTTACCTGGTCTGTCGGGTCATTATCGATAATTGAATTAGCAATTATATCATTAACGTTTGCAACAGCCTTCTGAACTCCCTTCCCGAGATAACGTTTTTTATCGCCGTCTCTAAGCTCAACCGCTTCGCGCTGGCCGGTCGATGCCCCCGAAGGAACGGCAGCCCTCCCGATTATTCCGTTATCCAGTATTACGTCGACTTCAACAGTAGGGTTCCCCCGTGAGTCAAGTATCTCACGGGCTTTAATTTGTGTTATTTTGGGCATTTTTGGGAAAAATTAAACTCAAATATAACAATAAATTGCCCCCTGAACAATTCAGAATTTATTGCATAGCATTAGGTAAGTATAGTGAATAACAGCGTCTTAAATCTCATTTAACCCAGCAAACTGTAAGCCCGTCTGAAATCGGAACAAGAAGTGATTCAACCCTCTGGTCATTTGCAACTTTTTTATTAAATACCTGAACAGCTTTTGTCCCTTCATCAGCATTTTCCTTTACTACATCGCCGTCTCGTAAAGTATTATCAGCCGTTATTAATCCTCCCTTATTCATCACTCCGATTACCTTATCGAAATAAGCAGGGTAACCGGTTTTATCCGCATCGATGAAAACAAAATCGAATTTTTCACTCAAAAGCTTATTAAGCGATTCCATTGCACTGCCCAAAATTAATTCAATTTTGTTATCAAGCCCCGCATTTTTAAAATTCTTCCTTGCTTCTTCGGCGTGGTCGGGATTTATTTCAAGCGTCGTCAGCTTTCCGCCTTCAGGCAGTGCTCTTGCCATCCAAATAGAGCTGTAGCCGGTAAGTGTGCCGATTTCAAGCACTCGTTTTGCATTAATAATTTTAATTAACATATACAAAAATTTTCCGTTTTCAGGCGATATCTGAATAAGCGGAAATTTTTTTGATGCGGCCTGGTCAACCACTTGTTTTAATATATCATCTTCTTTTGCAAAAGTTGAGACAATATAATTATAAAGCTCCTCGTTTAACGGAACGCCTTTCATAAATAAATTGAAATTTAATTTTAAAAAAGAATTAGAATCCTGTTGAGCCGAATATCAGCGGCATATTCTTGCCGTTCATTATAACCATTTTTGAATTACTGCTTCTTGCAAGCTCAAGTGTTGCTTCAATTCCCTTAAGCTGCAGCACCTGGTCTGTTATGCTTTGCGATACAATCCTGTTATAATCAGAAATACCCTGTGCCTCCACTCTTTTGCGCTCCGCCTCCTGCTTTTCTTTTTGCAGAACATATACCATCTGCTGGGCTTTTTGTTCAGCTGCGATTTTCTCATCAATTGCAGCACGGATTTTCTCCGGAAGCTCAACGTTTCTCAACAGCACTTTTTCAAGAATTATACCCCTCCCCTGAAAGGATTCTTCAAGAGCTTTTGTTACGTCACTGACAAAATCCTCTCTCTTTAGAGAATATATGTCCGTGGCAGAATATCCAACGGATACATCCCTTAAAGCGGTTCTTATGGCGGGACGCACAATCTTTTCTACATAATCCCTTCCGATTGTCCTGTAAACCTGAGGAGCATCGCCTTCGTTCAGCCTGTACCATATCGTTACATCAAGCCGGAGAGTAAGACCATCGCTGGAAAGTGTTGATATTGCGTCGTCATTGCTTTGCTGCCCTTCATCGCTGACTGAACTCATCGTATAAGCCTGCGTCTTAATATCCATAGATTCAACGCTTACAAGGGGATTTACCAAGTTTAACCCGCTTGGCAGGGTTCTTTCCTGCACGCTTCCGAATAACACCTGCACACCAACCTCACCCGGCCCAACCTGAACAATACATGAAAATATTACCGCTACCCCGATGCCGATGTAGGCAACATTTCTTACAACAGTTAACAGTTTTACCGTTGCTGCATTGGTAAAGTTCTTTCTAAGCTGTGTAACTATTAAAGCAACAATCAATAAAAAAATAATTAAGGCAATCATTGTGATTTTCCTCCTTTACCCCGTGAGATAATAACCTCAAAATTTGAAATTTATAAAACTATTATCTCACGGGGTGAATATTTTGTTTTGGAACTTTTCTATATTAACCCATTTTTTTGTAAAAATCGCTGAAAAAATTTATAAGAGGATTAATTGTATGCTCTTTGCAGAACCTCAATCATTTCTTTGTGAACAGTTCTGCCATTGGAGGCAAGTATCTGCTTGCCGTAAATGGAATATTTGTTGCCTTTAAAATCCGTCACCCTACCGCCTGCTTCAAGAAGAATCAAATACCCTGCAGCAACGTCCCATGCATTTAAGTTGATTTCCCAAAAGCCGTCGAACCTGCCGCATGCTAGATAGCATATATCCATAGCGGCTGAGCCGAGCCGGCGAATCGGTAAACCCTGCTTCACAAAGTTTATGAAATGGTCTATGCAATGGTCATCATTCGCTTTTGCTCCGTACGGGAAACCTGTAACTAAAAGGCTGTCCTTTAGGTATTCCGTATCCGAAACTTTTATTTTCTTATCGTTCAAATATGCCCCGTTGCCTTTTTCTGCCCAGAATTTTTCTTTAGTCAGGGGACTTAAAACAATCCCCAGCACGACTTCTTTTTTTACCTCAAGCGCAATTGATACGCAAAATATCGGAACCGAATATGTATAATTTATTGTCCCGTCGATAGGGTCAACAATCCACACGTAATCGGATTTCTTTTTTAGATCGCCCCCTTCTTCTCCAAGCACATTGTGCTCGGGGAAGTATTTATGAACAATCTCTATTATCTTCGCTTCGGACTTTTTGTCAATTTCGGTAACAAGGTCGTTGTAATCTCTTTTCCTGCCTATTTCAAAATCCTTATCAAAATTTTCAACAAGAATTTTTGCAGCCTCATCGGCTGCTTCGAACATGGCTTTTTTATATTTATCGAGATTTTCCGTAATCAAAGACATATACAAACTAAAAAAGCATCCTGTTTTGCAGAATGCTTTTTTTAATTTTTGCTAAGCCGGTAAATTACTGCTTTGGCTGTTCTTTCTTTTCATCTTCCTTAATTACATCGTCAATTTTAAAATCAACTTCTTCCTTGCTCTCATGCGAGCTTCTTGTCCTGTCTATAACATCACCAAGATTAAATTTCTTGAGCTTAAATTTCGAAACGTATTCTTTCACTTCCTCTTCATCTTTATCCTTCAGATATTCGAGAGCCGAAAGAACTATTTTTTTGGAATCCTTATCGAATTCAATTACCTCGGTATTCAGCTCATCACCCGGCTTAAACAATTCTGCGAAGTTTTTTACCTGGGATACCGAGAGCTGCGATGCCGGTATAAAGCCGTCAACCGAATCAGGAAGCTCAACAATTATTCCTTTTTCAATCGGTTTTACTACCTTTGCTTTTGTTTCGGTGCTGACTTTGTAGCCTTCTGCGAGCTTATCCCAGGGATTATCTGTAAGCTGCTTATGTCCGAGGGCGATTCTTTGATTTTCAACATCAATGCCTAAAATTACAACTTCAATTTCCTGTCCCATTTTTACAAAATCCTCAATGTTGAAGATTTTCTTTGTCCACGATAAGTCTGAAATATGTATCAGTCCGTCAACGCCGTCTTCAAGCTCTACAAAAACACCGAAGTTTGTAATATTGCAAACTTTTCCCTTATGCTTTGAACCGATTGGGAATTTTTCCAAAAGAGACTGCCATGGGTTCGGTGTAAGCTGCTTGATTCCAAGCGAGAGCTTTTTCTCGTTTTTGTCCAGACTCAAAACAACGGCTTCGACAACCTGACCCATCGAAACTACTTGTGTCGGATTGGTAATGTGCTGCGTCCATGACATTTCGGAAATGTGAATCAGCCCCTCGATACCTTTTTCAATCTCAATGAATGCCCCGTAATCGGTTATAGAAACAACCTTGCCGGAAACCTTATCGCCGACTTTAAGCTTTGCCTCGATATTTTCCCACGGGTGCGGCTGAAGCTGTTTTAAGCCGAGCGTTACTCTTTTCTTTTCCTTATCATACTCAAGTACCTTCACATCAATTTCTTCATCAAGCTGAACAATGTCGGACGGATGGTTAATTCTTCCCCATGATAAATCAGTAATGTGTATTAATCCGTCTACTCCGCCCAAATCGACAAAAACTCCGAAATCCGTTATCGCCTTTACAGTTGACTTAATAACCTGTCCGGCTTCGAGAGTTGAAAGAAGCTTTTCCCTCTGCTCAGACATCGATTCCTCAATTAAAATCTTGTGGGAAACTATTATATTTTCATTCGGGTGGTTGATTTTTAAAATCTTGAAATCCATATCCTTATTTACGTACACATCGTAATCTCTTACAGGCTTGGTATCTATTTGCGAGCCGGGGAGAAATGCGCTAATCCCGCCCAAGTCAACAACAAAGCCGCCTTTAATTCTTCTTAGTATCTTTCCTTTTATTATGGTATCGTTTTCTTTTGCCTGTGTTATTTTTTCCCAGTTTCTGATAATGTCCGCTCTTTTGCGCGAAAGAACCAGCTGCCCTTCCTTATCCTCAATCTTTTCAACAAATATTTCAACCTCATCGCCTATTTTTATTGCCGAAGGGTCGGGAAACTCGTCAATAGATACTCTGCCGTCTGATTTAAAGCCAATATCTATTAAAACGTCATTGCCGGATATTGCAACAACTTTTCCTTTGGCAATTTCATTTTCCTTAATTACATTAAATGTTTTTTCATAAAGCTCTATATATTTTTTGAATTCGTCTTCGGTGTAATCCTTAGCAACAAAGTCCTTGGTTTTTATAACAGGTGGTTTTATCTCTTCTGTCGCAGCATTAACATTAGTTGTCTGATTTTGATTTGTCATCCGTTTGTTAAAATTCTCCAAAAATTAGTTATTAAATACCCTCAAACCCGGGCTTTGATGAGGGGTTAGTTTAAAAAAATAACCGCCAGCCTGTTGCTCCACAAGTCAACGACTCTCGGAGTCGTGGACAGGCAGGCTTATGCCCGTAAAAATAGCGGAAAAGAATACAAATATCGTGGTTTTCAGTATGAGTTTCAAGGCAAAAAAATTCTTATAAAGCTATATTAATCAAGCTTTTGCAGAACTTCATCCACTTTTTCCTTAAATGCCCTGTCATTGGAACTGTTTAACAGCTGCTGCAAAAAATCCCTTGATGAAATGTCCCTTGCCCTGCTGAGAAGCGCGAGTATAGCATTTTGAGTATGACGGTTTTTATCAAGAACTTTTCTGTTTAAAAATTCAATTACTTTGTGGTTGTCAAGAAAGCTTCCGAGTCCGTTTATGGCAGCATTGCGGAGCCGCCAGTTGCTGCCCTTTTCGACATACTCAATCAGTATGTCAATTGCTCTTTGGTCATCGGCTGAATCAAGCGCATATATAACGTTGCGCCTTATTATATCGACGTGCGAGTCACGGTTTAAATACGGCAGAACTAAATCATAAATCTGAGCTTTCGGAACAATTCTAGCCAAAGTGATTATACCCTCCGCTGCCGCATAGTAGCTTTTTTCATTATCAATCAGCTTAACAACGAATGACTGAATAACAGCATCGCCTTCTTTCATTTCGGGATTATTCGCATACAAATTTCCGATTCCCGTAATGTATGACTTTCTTACTCTTGAATCCTTCTCCTCGGTTAATGATTTCAGATAAATATCCTGCACTTTTTTGTTCTTTGAATAGCTTAAAACTTTAGCTGCCTCTAAGCGGACTCCCCAGAACTTGTCGGATTTCATTACATCAATAACTGCACTGACAACCGCATCGTCATCAATAAACTCTCTAAGCCCGAGCAATGCTGTGATTCTATCGATAGCATCGTTTGAAAACTTTACCTGATACAGCCAGTCATCTTTTGACTTTGAAAAGCGCAAGTTGCAAAGAACTTTATTTCCGCTGTTGAAAATAACAGTGGCAGGCTTTGAGTCAATCTGAACTTTCTTTTCGACTTTTGGATTTTTTTCCTGAGAAGCAATAAACACATCGAATTTTTTCCCGGACTGCGTTATTATATGAACGGGCACCGGGGTCAGAAAAACCGAGCTCGAGTCGAGCCGCTGAACCTGCTGTACGGATATAGTCAGCTCCTTCATTCCGCCGTCGTATTTATAGCTGACATCATAGGTCGGCTGCCCCGCACTGAAAATCCACTCTTCAAAAAACCACCTGTAATCAGGGGGCATCATATCTTTCAGCGGGTCATACAACGTCTGGTTTAAAGCCCCCAGCAAATCAACAGTCGTTACGTTTTGATGCTTATTTTTAGTAATATAAAGGTTAATCATTTTCCAGAAGTTTTCCTCGCCGATTAAATTCCTCATCATGTTTAAAACTACAGAGCCTTTATCATATGTGTTCTCGGTAAGTCCGTGGCGGATGTAAATCGGTTTTCGTGATTTTGTTGAATCCGCCTTAATGGCATCGTTTCCGTTTCGGAAAACATTATAGTCAAATTCATCCTTTCCGAATTTATACTCGGTATACAGCATCTGAAAATATGTTGCAAAGCTTTCGTTAAGCCAAATTTCATTCCAGTTTTTGCATGTTACAACATCGCCAAACCACTGGTGTGCAATTTCATGTGCAACGAGGTTAGTTGCACTGTAATCGGGTTCAGTTTTATCATCATAAACCGAGCCGTCAAAATATACTACCGCCCCAGTGTTTTCCATTCCGCCGTAAATGTAATCCTCAACAGCAACCTGTAAATACTTCGGCCATGGATAGCGGAATCCTATTTTGTCGGAAAAAAACTGAATATTATCTTTAGTATACCTGAATGACCGTTCGCCCCACTCCTTTTTGCCGGGGGGAACATACGAAGAAATCGGAATCCCGTCCCATGCGTCTTCGATTACATCCCACTTGCCTATTGCAAGCATCACAAGATACGAAACAAAAGGCTTATCGCTTACCCACTGCCATGTAACGGTTCCGTCCGGATTGACGCGTCTCGCTTCAAGCACACCGTTAGATAAAGTCTGATAACTGCTATCGACAGTAACAATTAATTCAACGGTTGCCATATCATTTGGATAATCATAACAGGGAAACCAATACCTGTTATCTTCACCCTCGCCCTGCGACCATACCTGATACGGCTTGTTGGGGAAATTCGCAGTTGGCTGGATGAAATACAAACCTTTCTCGGGGTCAACCGTAGTGTATTCGACTTTGTAAGTGAAGGTTGTACCTTTATTATAGAAATTATCTAAATAAATAGTGATTTTTTCTTTATCATAGTCAAATTTTAGTGGTATTGTTTTGGACGACTCGCCTTGAACAAATGAAACGCCTCTTATATCCATTCCGACTGCATCTACATCAAATGATTTAAACGTATCAATCAGAGTTGTAACCGTAGTTTCTGTATAACCGCCTACTGTCTTGCTTTTTAAGTCAACATTAATATCGATTGAAATATGCTGAACGTCGTAAGTGCGCTGCCTTTCCTCCGGCTCCTGCCCGAACATTTGTGAAAATAAGCAGGGGTGCAATAATAGAATTAATACAAATGAAAAAAAAGCTTTACTGTTTTTTCCCATATTAATGACCCCGAGTGCTCGGGGTTATTTATTTTTTAAATTCAATTTAGCGAAATTACTCTCTCTGCATAAATTAAAAAAGGGGTTTTTATAACCCCTGTAAAATTCTGATATTTGAAACCTACTTTTATGACGGCTCAACCCAAATACCGTCTTCCTTCATAATTCCGATAAGCCTTTCAAGCGCCTCCGGGTAAGGTATTCCGCGTTCAATCACGTCTTTGCCCCTGTAAAGACTAACCCAGTTCGGTCCGCTTCCGACAAACCCGTAGTCGGCATCTGCCATTTCACCGGGTCCGTTTACAATGCAGCCCATTATGGCTATCTTAACCCCTTTAAGATGGTCTGTTCGCTTTTTTATCATTGCCGTTGTTTCCTGCAAATCAAATTGTGTTCTGCCGCATGAGGGGCAGGAAATATATTCCGTTTTGGATATCCTTGTTCTTGCTGCCTGGAGTATTCCAAAACTCACGCGGTTTATCACTTCAATCGGGTTATCAGCGTCTATCCATATACCGTCCCCCAACCCGTCAAGAAGCAGACCGCCAATATCGGTAGCACTGTAGAGAGTTAAATCTTCGTCATCAAGTCCATTATAACTTCTATTTATAATAACAGGGACATCGATTTCCTTATTCATAAGTTCGATGAAAACTCTGCGCAACTCAGCAATAGCGTGTTTATTGTTTGTGTTTAGTACTATCACACAGAATTTATCATTTCTTATTGCTTCTAAAAGGTCTTCGGTTATATCATCAATTGTTAATGACAAGAAGTTAATTCGGAATGACTTCCTCCCAGCGTTTAAATATTCCCTAGGGGTAAACAGGGGCAATGCTTCTGATTTATTTTCAATCGTTTTCCAATAGCCGTAATCGAATATCTTTTTCAACGTGCCGGGAAGAGCGTATTGCAAATCCTTTGAGCCAAGATAAATAAAATCAGGCGCGGTATCGCCTATGTTCCATTTGTCAAGTTCTTGAGAATAATCATAAGAAATTTTCTTAAGCGATTCGGGATTGTGAATAACATCTACTTTAGGTGAAAGAATTACAACAGGCACATGATGATTGCCAATTTTATCGGTTTCGTTTGTTTTCCTTCTTGTATAGGTAAACGGGTCAATTGGATTTTCTATTACATATGGAATTTCTTTGTGTCCACTTCTATTGCTGTATCTGTTTACAAGCCGTTTGCAAACGGGGATTTCGTACTCCGGCTCCTCGGTCAAAGAAACCCTTATGGTATCGCCAAGCCCGTCTTCCAGCAAAGCGCCGATTCCGACAGAAGATTTAATTCTGCCGTCTTCCCCGTCACCTGCCTCTGTTACGCCAAGATGAAGCGGGTAATTCATCCCCTCTTCCTCCATTTTATTTACAAGCAGTCTATATGCCTGCACTTTAACTTGCGGATTTGATGCTTTCATAGATAGAATTATATCATGGTAACCCAAATCCTCGCAGATTCTGACAAACTCAAGAGCGGATTCAACCATGCCAAGCGGTGTATCGCCGTAGCGGTTCATAATTCTGTCGGAAAGCGAGCCGTGGTTAGTGCCAATTCGCATTGCCGTGCCGTATTCTTTGCAGAGCTTAACCAGCGGAGAAAACTGTTCATAAATCCTGTCAAGTTCCTCTTGATACATTTCATCGGTAAAGCTGAAAACCTTAAACTTTTTCTTGTCGGCATAATTGCCAGGGTTTACACGGACTTTTTCGACAATCCTTGCCGCTATTTCTGCCGCATCCGGCCTGAAATGGATATCCGCAACAATCGGTGTATCATACCCTCTGGTCCTCAATTCTTTTTTTATATTTTCAAGGTTTTTTGCTTCTTTTACGGCAGGTGCGGTTATTCTTACGAGCTCGCTGCCGGCTTCAATCATTCTAATTGACTGCTCAACGGTAGCTTTTGTATCCATTGTATCAGTTGTCGTCATGCTCTGAACTCGTATAGGGTTGTCGCCGCCGATTTCAATATTCCCAACTTTTACAACCCTTGTTTTATATTTTGAATACTTAGTGAGGGAATTACAATATTTTTTCGATAGAGTTTGAACTTCATTCATACATCAATTCTTATCTTACTTTTTCCTTGTGTCCGCAATATCAATTATAATTAATTTATTTCTAAAAATTCTGTAAATAATATAATTGTGCTTGGTTATTAAAAATTTTCTCAAATTTTCCCTTCGTTTTGTTAAAATTCCTATCTCGGGAAATTCACATATTAAATCAATGATTAACATCGTTCTATTATGAAACTCAACAGCGGTATCATAGGTCCACTCCGATTTTAAATATTTTATTATGTCACTAAAACTCTTCCTTGCCCTTTGCAACCAAATTACTTCTTCAACCATTCTTTCGATTCCCTCGTAACCTGTTCATGGCTAATCCAGTTTCTTTCATCTTCACTTTCCTTAAGCGCTAAATCCAATTCAGCTTTCTGTTTATCTGTGAGTAAATCCCACCAGTCAGCATCTGTCTCCTTTTCCTTGATAAGGGTCATAAAGTCAAAAATTTGCTCTAGAATTTTTTCATTCTTGAATTCATCAATAAGCGTATGAAAGCTGCTTTTAATTTCCGATAACGGCATAATATTGCTTTTTAAGATTAATGTATCTTCCTGCTTGCTTCGAAAAGGATTTTCTTTTCCTCTTTGGTTAAGCTGTCATAGCCGTCTTTTCCGATTTTATCGAGTATCTCGTCTATTTTTTCCTGTGTTACTTCATCTTCGGATTTGCCCTCATAATAATCCGCATCGCTTATATCATCAGACGGCTTGTTATACTTTTCGTAGTATGTGTTGCGGTAAATGTTTGTCGGCCTTTTTGTAGTCACCTTCGGTTTTTTATCGAAGCGGAATAAGTCATTCAAATTGCTCCTTGACATTAAAATGTAAATAAAGCCCGCAATTCCTCCTCCAAGATGTGCAAGGTGTGCAACTCCCGTGTTGCTGCCGACCGAAAGGAGCTCAATCCCCATATATATAATCACAAAATACTTTGCTTTGATTGGGAATAAGAAATAAAGGAAAATCTCCCTGTTTGGGAACAGCATTCCGAATGCTACAAGTATTCCGTAAACCGAACCCGATGCACCGATTGTGGGAAGCATTAAAGCGTTAAATAAGGGGGCGATTAATATGTTAGCAAGTCCCGCCGCAACTCCGCACAACAGGTAATACATTAAAAACTTCTTTGAGCCCCAGATATTTTCAAGTTCCATACCAAACATCCACAAGGCAAACATATTCAGAAACAGGTGCCAGAAATTTCCGTGCATGAATAAGTATGTAAACAACTGCCACGGGTAAAAGGGAAAGACCTCACTTGCTATTGGGTTTAAGGCGAAAAATTTTAAGAATAATGCCGATAAGGGAACACCGCCTGCTTTAAAACTGGCAAATATAAAATGCTGAAATATAAAAATGGCAATATTTGAAATGAGCAGGTATTTAATTACAGGCGGGAAAAACGAAAACCCGCCGAACATCGAAGGACGACTGAATTTAAATTCGTAATTTTTATACCTGTCTTTTTGTGTGTTAAATATTCCCATTTTTAAAACTGTATTTCTCTTATTTCTTCCTCTGCCATGATTAAATCTTCGGGGAAGTCGATTTCCAAGCTTTTATACTCTGAAACGTCAACAGCATACATAGCGTTCCCCTTGTCATACAGCTCCTGAAATAAAGCTTCGTAAAACTCATTAACATTATTTTCCTTAACTATCTTACGCTCCAGCACCTCACCCAACTCTTTAAAGAACACTGGCGAAAACTTCTCAATTCCTATTGATTCCCCGAAACTCTCACTCGGACTTAAATCCTTACCAATATGCTTAATTTTGTTTCTACTATCAATTATAACTTTAATCTCCTCCTCACCGAGTGAATGATTAGTGTTTACAGCCAAACAATCCGCATGCTTTGACTCCAAAAGCTTTGAAATTATGCGATAATCGAATAAAATATCGCTATCGAGCAAAATGCACGCTCCGGTAATATAATCCTTCGTCATCCAAAGTGAATAGCTGTTATTGTTATTTTCGTAATCCCGGTTTGTAATGTATTTAATGCTTAGCTCTGGATAATTTTTGCTCACAAAACCCTTAATCATATCTTCCCTGTAGCCGGTGACCACAACAAATTCATTGAGCCCGTTTTTGAGAATGTTATTAATGGTCATCTCAAGCAGCGTTTTGCCGCCGACCTTAAGGAGACACTTAGGTGCATAGTCCGTTATCGGTCTAAGCCGTTTCGATAACCCCGCCGCCAGTATTATTGCCTGCATTTGCTTTTTGTCATTCCCGCCAGCCTGCAGCAGGCAGGCGAAGGCGGGAATCCATATTGATTAAAAACTCAAAAATAACAAAATGGGAATTTAGAAGCAGGGGGAAAAAATTAGTTACCTAATAAAATTACGAAACAATCAGTTTCGTATCTCTTTTTACCTATATTTTTATGATTGAAATCAAATGATATGTGGAATGGTTCTTGCAAATTTGCTCTATTGATAGCTTCCTGAATTTCTTCTTCTGAAACTTCATCTTTTAAATATACAACCAATAACCTAGGATCAGAACCAAACCTACCTTCATCTTGATAAGTATATAAAAATATTGCGACTTTATCTGGTGATTCTAATGCAACTTTTTTCCAACCACTTCCATAGTGTTTGATAAATTCTTTAGTGGGGCTTTTAGCGACTTTTTGATCATATGATATGCCATTTACAAAAAAATCTACACTCCCTGTGTGTTTCAAAGTTGGTATGATATTTTCATTTTTCTCAAATATCAATGTTTCTAAATAATCATTTCTAATGGTGTTTAATTCTTTCATTCGTCTGTATTTTACAGCGGCCTTTTTTACTCTAGTATCCTTGATCATACCACTATCGGACAAACTATTTATCCTTTGGACTAACTCATCAAATTTTCCTTGACTACATGGCCACTCGATATCACCCAAGCCTAAATCCTTCCATTCTTTTTTTAAAACCTTAACCACATTTATACATTCTTTCCCTTTTTTATACTTATCCGAGCTTTTGAAAAGTTCTCTTATGATTTCCCTAGCTTTCTCATAATCCCAATATTTAGAAACTAAATCATAATAATAGTCGGCTTTTGCTTTTTTTAAATGTGCGATTTCTGGAATACTAATATTTTTATTTAAACGAATAAGGTATTTTGAAATCGTTTTCTTGTTTCCTAATATCCTTTTAACAACCTGTGCCTCAATACTATTAGTTATATTAATCATGTATGTTTTTTAAACAGAAAGATATACTCGTGTTTAAAAATATAAAATCCACCAACAAGTGCTCTGTATCTCCACAATTCTTTTTGGTTCATTTTTCCCTTAGTTTCTTCAAAGTTCTTTACGACTATACTCTTTAATTTATAACCTTTACTCATTACTAAGTCCATTGTTTTAAAACCCAATGGAATCCAGTCACCCTTTGAATATTTATCACCAATTACAACAACTAAATATCTTCCTTTTTCTAAGATATTATAAGTATTCTCAATGACTTTAGCAAACAAACTTAAAAAATCATCAACACTTGATGCATTTGATAAATCTCTTACATCATCACTAAATTTTATTATATCCCAATAAGGTGGATGCATAATAATTAATTGTACTTTATCAATTCCTAATTTTTTTAATTCGTCATCTAAACTAATACTTGTACTGTCATTAATTAAAATTTCCTGAATGGTGCTGTGTGTAAAAAGTTCTCTTTCTTTATCAATGTTATCCTGTGCTATTTGAGCTATTTCTTTTTGTAATTCAACACCAATTCCATTCCTTCCCAATCTTTGGCATTCAATTAGGGTGGTACCACTTCCCAAAAATGTATCCAACACCCATTCATTTCTCTTAGTATATCTTTTTATAAATTGTTGCGGTATCTGTGGTATGAAGTTCCCCCAATATGATGCAGTATGAACCCCAGAATTATCTCTTTTATCCATAATCCACAAACTATCCGTAATTATATCATTATACTCTTTCCATTGATTTAGATTAAGATCATTTATTTTACTAGTTTTTATTTCTGATAACCCTTTTTTAAGTCTATTAACATAATATTTTGTCCGTTCAATTGTTTTCGTTTCTAATATTTGGTGTAATTCTTGCTCAATATATTTACTACTCACGGAAATTGTTCCTCCATTGGTTCCAATATTTAAAAAACCTAGTTTATCTTGTTTAATACCTTTTAGGTTTTCCTGTATAATCTTAATATTACTCTTAATTTCATTAAGATCATCTTTTTGAGCAATTTTTTCTAATGCTTGAAGTATTTTATTCTGATTTATTATCATTGAAGTGTGCTGCAAATTTAATAAATTAAGTGTTTAAAAAAACCTATAAAGCACTTACAATTTTAATACTCTAAAAACTTCATTATATTTGAAAATATATGCGCCTTCATTTGTTTGAGTTTGAGGATTTGTCGTGGTTTCCCGATGTGATAAGGCGATGCCAGACCGATTATCTCCATTTCGTAATCAGCAAGTTTGAAATTTACAAACCTGCCGTTCCACTTGTAAAAGAAGTGATTGATAAAACGGGAACGAATGAAATTATTGACTTATGCTCAGGCGGAGGCGGCGGAACGGATGTGTTTCATAAAAATCCCGAAGAGATTACCGGAAAACAAATCAAAATGACACTAAGCGATAAATATCCTAACCTGACTGCTTTCGAACAAATTAAAACAAGCACAGGCGGGAAAGTGGACTATATAAAAGAATCTGTTGATGCTTTGAATGTTCCGCAGAACATAAAAGCTATGAGAACATTATTTTCATCGTTTCATCACTTTAAGCCTGAAGATGCTAAGTCAATTTTGAAAAGTGCTGTTACAAATGAAATCCCGATTGCTGTATTTGAAGGCGCGGAAAAAAGTATTTTAAATTTCCTTGGAATTCTTTTGCTGACTCCCCTGACTTTCATAATCATTACACCATTTATCAAGCCGTTTCGGCTCAGCAGGATTTTCTTTACTTATCTGATTCCGTTAATACCCCTCACAACTGTGTGGGACGGGCTTGTGTCAGTTCTTAGAATGTATAGTCCTAATGAAATGCTTAAAATGGCAATGGAAGTTGACTCCATTAACTACAAATGGAGCTCAGGCAAGGTCCGGGGAAAAATAGGAAATGCGGTTTTGTATTTGGTGGGTTATCCTGTAAATTAATTAAACAATAAATGGAATTTCTGAAAATACTTTCTCTTATCGTGCAGTTCGGATATACAATTATTAATTAATAATTACTAATTAGTAATTGATTTTGTTAACCGAAAATCGGATTTTACTCTATATGTGCCTAATGAGGTGAGAGTTGTTAAACAGACCTTGACAAATAAATTATAAAGTGTTAAATTTACCTTGTTACTGTAGGGCAACCCGCCTGCCTGCTGCAGGCAGGCCGGGTCGCACCCTGCATTACAGTGTCCTTCGGCTGCGCTCTCCGAAGGAATCCTACGGACTGGATTAAAAAATGGAAAAAATGTCAAAATTTCATCACGGTGAAAAACATGCTAAAAACTTACAAAAAAAGAGACCCTTCGTTTCACTTAGAGGTTGCCAACTTTACATAATGTCGGATTTGAGACACGGTTTTTTTTTGCCGTGTTATTTTTGCTCAATACGCCGGATTTTCGCACTGCCAATTTGTCCGTGATAATTTTGGCGAAAACGGAGGAAAAACGAGGAATTCGGTTTTGTATTTAGTAGGTTATCCTGTAAGTTAATTTTGCTATTTTGCAATTATGGAACTTCTGAAAATACTCTATTTAATCGTTCAATTCGGCTTGCCGCCGACATTCCCCGAAGGCGATGAAAATCTTCAGCAGGGGCTTGAAAGCAAAATCGAAGTCCTTTGCAAGGATAACTTTTCCGGGCAGACAACAACTTTGCACGTTTTAAAGAACAATCCCAAATTTAAAAAAACAACCCCCTCTCTTTTTACGGAAGACAATACAAAAAACCTGTATATTTTCCTGACGCATATCGATTCAACTTACCTGTATATTGAAGATTGCGATTACAGCATGCTGAAGTTCATGCGTTATAAAACCAATCACCAAAACTTACGCTACGAGGTTGTTGATTCATCGGATTACAATATTAAAGAAGAAAAAATGCGGGTTATCCGGTGGACTAAAGGAATTGATTTTAAAATTTTCGAAAACTCCACGGTTTTTGAAACAAAATTCGATACATATATTGAATACTGGCAGTGTATTGATAAACTTGCATTTTCCCCAAAATACCCGTTTGCGAAGCCAAAACCAACTGCGCTGCGTAAAAATTACACCGAGGAACAAAGCGAGGATTTGAAATACATACTCTCGCACCCGATTATGGTTTTATCAGTAATTCCCCTTGATGATTTAAGCTATGATTTGCCTTTTAATCTAACAGGGAAATCTTTCGAGACATCGCTTGAATCGACTAATCAAGGCGACATCGAAGGAACGGGCATCGATTTGGACGGCGATAAAACGCTCGATGCTTTCTGGTATATGGATATAATTGACACCAAACCCGCAGAGGTCTACACACGGTTGTACATAAATGTCGAAGGCAAATGGAAGCCCGTTTGGTACACTTACTTTAAGGAAATGTAATTTTTATGTCCTATTTCACGCCTTTCAATCGTTATAATTACAAAGGCAAATTGTAAACTAATCCAATACTAAAATGAAAGACTTTATATTTCTTTTCAGAAGCCATGAAAGAGAGCTTCAAAAGCTTTCCCCCGATGAAATGCAGAGCTTACTGGGAAAATGGAGCACATGGATTAAAAAGCTTAATGATGCAGGAAAATATAAATTCGGAGACCGCTTAAGCCGAGAAGATGCGAAAGTTGTATCTGATTTCGGGCGCGTTGTAACCGATGGTCCTTTCATCGAATCCAAGGAAATTGTGGGCGGTTATATTATCATTCAGGCGGAATCTATGGATGAAGCGGTGGAAATCTCAAAACAGTGCCCCGTTTATAATATTAAAGGAATGGTCGAAGTAAGAACCGGCGCTAATTGAACAAGGTCTGAAAGCCCTTTTCGTTCGGAAACGGATAAGTGTCCTGTATTTCTGCCTTTATTCGTTTAAAGAATATAAACATTTTTTTATTAACTAAAACTAATCTAACCATGAAAGACTATCTTTTATTATTCAGAGGCGGCGAAATGCAGGGCCTCAGCGAGGAAGAAAGAAACAAACATTTAGCCAAGTGGGGGCAGTGGATTGGCTCGCTTTCCAAGGAAGGCAAATTTGCCGGGGGCGACCCGCTCGGAGTAGAAGCGCGGGTAATTTCAGGCAAGAAAATGGCGGTTACAGACGGACCCTATGCCGAATCGAAGGAAATGGTGGGTGGCTACCTGATTATTAAGGCGGCTGACCTTAACTCCGCAACCGAAATTACCAAAGAATGCCCGATTTATGAAGTTGACGACGTCACAGAAATAAGGGAAATCCATCACATGGATTTTTGATTTTGAATGTAACCAAGAAAGATAGTTATGAAAATCTTGCAAGCCATCTTTTCCGCAATGAGGCGGGAAAGATGGTTTCTGTTTTAACCAGAATATTCGGGCTGCCTCGCATCGAAATCGCCGAGGACATCGTGCAGGATACATTCCTTAAAGCACTTGATGAATGGGGATTTAACAACATTCCCCAAAATCCGCAGGCGTGGCTTTACAAAGTTGCCAAAAACAAAACCATCGATTATCTCCGCCACTGGAAACATGTGCAGGATTACGAATCCGACATTAGTCACCTGCTTAAATCAGAATGGACGCTCTCGGCATCTGTAAACAATATGTTTTTGGACAATGAGATTCAGGACAGCCAGCTTAGAATGATATTTACATCCTGCCACCCCTTGCTGCCGCAGGAATCGCAAATTGCACTCACTTTGAAA
The DNA here is from genome assembly GCA_022616535.1 of Chlorobiota bacterium. GTDB lineage: Bacteria > Bacteroidota > Ignavibacteria > Tepidaquicellales > OLB5 > JAKEEM01. The sequence continues at coordinate 52,314 of JAKEEM010000047.1, forward strand.
ACTCTCTGCGGATTCAGCATAAAAGAAATCTCACGCGCCCTTTTGACAACTGGGGCAAATGTAAACAAAAGACTGTTCCGCGCGAAACAAAAATTGAGGGACGAGCATTTAAAATTTGAAATACCTATGGGCGACGAGCTGGCAAAACGGCTTGATTCAGTTTACAGGGTTATTTATTTAATTTTCAATGAGGGTTACTCGTCAACTGAATCGGAAAAAATTATAAGAAAGGATTTATGCGCTGAAGCTCTGCGCCTGTGCCAGCTTCTTTCAGAACACAAAATCGGAGATAATCCCAAAACTTACGCGCTTTTTTCGCTTATGTGCTTTCACTCCTCGCGATTCAATGCAAGAATTGACGATAAGGGATATGTAATTCTGTTAAAGGAGCAGGATAGGAAGCTTTGGAACAAGGCGTTAATTGCTAAAGGATTTGAATATTTATCGAAATCATCGTACGGTAATGAGCTTTCAGAGTATCACCTTGAGGCGGGAATTGCATCTTACCACTTATCAGCGAAAAGCTTGGATAAGACAAACTGGAATAGCATACTGAAGCTGTATGAGATTCTCGAAAAAATCAATCCTTCTCCCGTTACAATTCTGAACAAAGCAATCGTTGTATCTCAAATTAGCGGTCCCCAAGCCGCATTGGAAGAAGTTCTGAAAATCAAAACTCTTGAAAAATATTATTTATACCATACAACACTGGCGGAGCTTTATAAAGATCTGGATCAAATACAAAAAGCTAAAACACACTTAGAAGAGGCGTTAAAGCTAACAAACTCTGCCGCAGAAATATCGTTGATTAAAAAAAGAATTGAGGAGTTAAAATTTAACCGACGCTTTCTGTGATAAAGAGCTCGAGCGCCTGTTCGACGTTTTTAGATTCAGGGAAAAATGAAAGAATTTTCTGCAGAACCTCATCCAGAATTGCATCTGGACAGGAAGCACCGCTTGTCAGGATTATTTCAGTTGGTTTGCTTCCGTTTTTAACCAGCCAATTTCTTGTTGTTTTCTCACTGTGAGAATGAATATCAAAATGGCTTATTCCCTCAGCCGATATGATTTTTTCGGCACCAGAGATAAAATATACAGGCAGCTTTTCTTCGCAGAGCTCTACTATATGCGAGGTGTTTGAGCTGTTATATCCGCCTACAACAATCGCAAAGTCAGCGCCTGAATTCAAAAGTCCGAGCGTTGCCTGCTGGTTATCGTAAGTTGCATAGCATAATGTATCGCTTGTATCTGCATAATGCTCCTTGATATTTTCCCGTCCATATTTTTCCTCCATCGTCCGTTCAATCAGCTCCGCTATTGCCTGTGTTTCTGTCGCAAGCATTGTGGTTTGGTTAACTACGCCGACTCTCTGCAAATTCTTAGTTACATCAAATCCAGTGGAATACTTTTTATCGAACAACTCGTAAAACCTCTCCTCTTGAATTTTGCCAAGAATTATATCACAAAGCGTCCGGGTTTCTTCAATGTTCCTTACAATCAGCGTGGGGGAATTTTGTTTTGAATGAGAAAATGTGGCGATGGTTTCTTCATGGTTATATTTGCCGTGAACAATTATAGTGTAATTTTTCATGCCCAAAACCTCTGCCCTGTTCCACACTTTTTCCACAAACGGGCATGTTGTATCATACTGGTAAGGGTCTATCCCACGCTTTTTTAATATTTTCTGAATCTCAACGGTAGTGCCGAAAGCAGGAACAATTACAACGTCGTCTTTCCTGAGCTCGTCCCATTCAATTAACGGTCTTCCGTTATGTTCTCTTATGAATTTCACTCCGCGGTTTTTCAAATCTTCGTTGACTTTGGGATTGTGTATCATCTCGCTGAGCAAAAAAACTCTTCTTCCTGAGTTTTCTTCAAGCGTTTTGTATGCAATCTCGATTGCATTTTCAACTCCGTAACAAAAACCAAAATGCCGTGCTATTAAAAATCTCACCGACCCGAAATCCAGAACCGATGGTGCGTAATCTTTTTTCCGCGGGTCGGTGATTTTTCTTGAATTCTTTACAATTGAAATTACGGGACTGCGGTAATATATGGGTATGTCAAACTTTTTCATTAGCTATTCAATCATCGGCATTTTAATTCCGAATTTCTTTTGATTGCTTATTGCCTGTTCATACCCCGCATCTGCGTGGCGAATAATTCCCGTCGCCGGGTCGTAGTTCAGCACCCTCTCAAGTTTTTCCTCCGCTTCCTTGGTTCCATCCGCAACAATTACCATTCCGGCGTGGATAGAAAGCCCTATGCCGACTCCGCCTCCGTGATGAAAAGATACCCAGCTTGCCCCGCCGATTGCATTCATTGCAAAATTCAGAACCGGCCAGTCGGCGATTGCATCGCTTCCATCTTTCATTTTCTCCGTTTCACGGTTGGGAGAGGCAACGCTTCCGCAGTCAAGGTGGTCGCGCCCGATAACAATTGGTGCCTTTACTTTGCCGTCTCTTACAATGTCATTGAATATTTTCCCCATTTTGGCGCGCTCGCCGTATCCAAGCCAGCAAATTCTCGCAGGCAGCCCCTGAAAATGAACTTTTTTCTGCGCATGCTCAATCCACCTTGCCAGTGTTTTATTTTCAGGGAAAGTTTTCAATACATATTCATCGGTAACAAAAATGTCCTGCGAGTCGCCAGAAAGCGCCACCCAGCGGAACGGTCCTTTGCCGTCACAAAACAAGGGACGGATGTATTCAGGAACAAAGCCGGGAATTTCAAAAGCGGATTTAAAGCAATTATTATACGCCTCTCCGCGGATGTTATTGCCGTAATCAAATACAACAGCCCCGCGGCGCATAAACTCAAACATTGCCTTGCAATGAACAACAACCGTCTTACGTGCGAGCTCAATGTATTTATCGGGATTTGTTTTCCGCAGCTCAAAAGCTTTCTCAATTGGTATTCCCATCGGCACATAGCCGTTAAGCATATCATGAGCTGAGGTTTGGTCGGTTACAATATCGGGAATTATATCGCGCTTCAAAAGCTCAGGCAGGACTTCACCAGCATTGCCGACAAGGCCGACTGATTTTGCGACCCTCTTTTGCTTAGCTTCTAGAACAATCCTTATTGCCTCGTCCAAATCCTCACATAAAACATCGCAGTAGCCGGTGTCGATGCGTTTTTGAATCCGAGATTTATCCACCTCAATTCCCAAGAATGCGGCGCCGTTCATAGTTGCAGCAAGCGGCTGAGCACCGCCCATACCGCCGAGTCCAGATGTTAATACAAATTTACCCGAAAGATTACCTTCAAAATGCTTTTCTGCGCAGGAGGCGAATGTTTCGTAAGTCCCCTGCAATATCCCCTGCGAGCCGATGTAAATCCATGAGCCAGCAGTCATTTGCCCGTACATTGTAAGCCCCATCGCGTCGAGCCTGCGGAATTCATCCCACGTTGCCCACTGGGGAACAATCTGAGCATTTGAAATAATTACCCTAGGAGCATTAGTGTGGGTTTTAAAAACCGCAACCGGCTTGCCTGACTGCACGAGAAGCGTTTCATCACCTTCCAGGTTTTTTAATGACTCAATAATCTTATCATAGCACTCCCAATTTCTTGCAGCTTTTCCGCCTCCGCCGTAAACAATAAGTTCATCGGGACGCTCTGCAACATCAGGGTCCAAGTTATTCATTAACATCCGCATAGCCGCTTCTGAAACCCAGTTCTTGCAGGATAATTTGCTGCCGGTTGGCGCTTTTATATTCCTTTTTGGCATAATTCTTAGGGATTAAAATACAAAGATAAGAGTTTTAAAAGTTGTTTAACAGTAATAAAAGAAAGTCCGAATTTACTTCACTTTAGGCAATTCAAGTGATGTATCGATTTTCTCCTGTTCCCGCCAGATTGCCTGGCAGGGGAATTTATTTTCATAAAGCGCACGGCTCATCATAACTGAATCGACTCCATAGGGTTCGAGCTCCTGCATTTTCTTCAGGTCACTATAACTTGATATACCACCTGCAGCGGTTACTTTAAGTCCAGTTTCAGCTGCAATTTGTTTAGTGCCTTCAAAATCAGGACCCTGCAATGAACCTACCCGCGCAACATCCTGGTATATTATTCTTTCAATTCCGAGTGACTTCATCCCGAGCGCAAAATCAATTCCTTTAATATTGGTCTGATTGCTCCATCCGTCCTTGACAGCATATCCGTTTCTTACGTCCACTCCGATAACCACCTTGCTTGATCCGAAATCCGCAACTAGCCGCTGAACGAGCTCAACGTTATCGATTGCAGATGTTCCGATTACAATTCTGTAAACTCCAAGCTCTTTAATAAGCTGCCTGGCGATTTCATACGTTCTTATGCCGCCGCCGAGCTGAATCGGAACATCAACCGACTCAGTAATTTCTTTAATCAGTTCATAATTTTTGCGTTTACCCGATACCGCACCGTCCAAATCGGTTATATGGATAACCTTCGCATTTTCCTTTCTGAATAAACGAGCCATTGTTAAAGGACTTTCCGAATAGTACACTGTTTTATCCTCAAGCCCTTCAACCATTCTGACCGAGTGTCCGTTTTTTATATCTATTACAGGTATAACAAGCATATTATTGCAGATTAATCACTTTATATAAAATGTCCTGATAATAATCGTAAACATATACATTGCTTTCATTTGTTCTAAAGTCAGCAGGCCTTTCCGAAATATAATAAAAAAATAAATTCTTTCGGTTTAAAAACAGTTCCGGGATTTCATGAATTCCGTACCTGAGCACCCATGCGCTTTTATACTCACCCGGGATGTTTTTAAAATAAACTTTCGAATCCGCGGGGAGGTCCCGAGTTAAATCTAAAATTCTGCTTACAGCACTTTGGGAAATTTCAGAAGCCCTTATCCATTGAGATTCCTTCATTTCAAGATTATACATATTGTAAGTAAAATACAGCGCTAAGATAACCATTATAATTTTTTCCTTAAACACATTTTCTTTACTGATTTTAAACAAATAGTGAATCAGAAGAATGCAAAATCCGGCCGAGGGAAGATATAAATACCTCTCGTATCCGGCAAGCCATACAAATGATGCAATGGTTATCAAAATATAAATTAATGAAATATATGTTATTTTATCTCTCTTTTTTAAAATCAATACGTATATGATTACTGAAACAGATATCCCCAAAAGAGCGAGGGGATATTGTTTGGCCACATCAAGGAATGTTTGCACATAATTGGCATTGTTTAATTTATATATATCCTTAATAAGCATAAAATCCAAAGATACTATAAATGCCGTAAATGTAAAAATAATATTCTTAAATGTTTCGGCTAAAATTACTATCAAATCAAACGAAACCTGCAAAAGGTCCAGTCTCGGAAATAAAAAATACCTTGACGCCAAAAAAAGAAAAGTTATTATAAATAAAATATAATATTTTTTAAGAAACTGATAAAATGTGCTTTTAAAAAGAAAAACTTCCCCCCAAAAAATACACCCGATAAACGATACCGCTGTTTCCTTTGATAATAAGCTTGCTGAATACAGTGCAAAAACATAAATTAAATAAGCAGGTTTGTTGCTTTTTCTGTAGCATATATATGCATATAAACCTGTAATATAAAATAAAGAGTAAAACATCTCATGAAGCTCGGAAAAATAAACAATTGTCTCAACATGAATGTAATGAACGCAAAACAGAAAGCTGCACAAAAAGGATTTCAGAAGTTTGGTCTTATCGTCAGCATCTTTATCAGCGTAAGTATCTTTATCGAAATGCTCAAATAATCTATATGAGAGCTTAAAAACAAAAAAGCAGACAACGGAATTTATTATAATATGCAGGATTCTGACAGGAACAGGGTTTAAACCGAATATTAAATAGAATATTCTGTAAACTAAAAGTGGAACAGGGAAAAAATGAAAATTTTCCGAAAGGGAACCTTCCGAAGCTGCTTTGAGGCGGACAAAATCATCAAGTACAAAGTAATTGCTTAAGCTTGATGCATAAAGGAGGAAAGTGATTATTAAATAAAAGCTAAATAATAAAAAATCAGATAATAAGAAATCAGATAACCTGTTTTCTTTTAATAAAAACTTATCAGAAATCATTTTCTGACAATGGCAACTTTTCCAGTACATACCTTGTTGCCATCTTTATTGTAACCCGCAATTATATAAATCCCCGATGAAACATAATTGCCGTATATATCCTTCCCGTCCCAATTAGCTATCCTTCCGCCGGGGGTAACAAACTCGGCGACAAGCGTTCCGCTGATGCTCAAAATCTTTACGGTTGACTCCTCGACAAGCCCGTCTATTTTCAAGGGGGCACTGCTCGGCACTATAAACGGATTGGGTCCGGCATGGATTTTATCGCACTCGCTCAGAGGGTTTACTGCAATTGTCTGATAGGAAACGATGCCCTTTTCCGAGCCAAAGTAAACAATACCTGAATTTCTGTCGGATTTAATCGTAGTTATCCTATTATCAATTAAAGGTGAATTTAATATGGTAAACCGGTTTAAAAGTGTAGAGCCGTCCTGTGATACATAAATAACTCCGTTGCTTATGGTTCCAAGCCATTTATTGTTTAAGGCATCTACGTCAATCGAAAGCACATTCTCGGTAAGCGGTGTGCTGATTCCGTTTTCAATTATTCTCATCTTAAATAAAGTAGGTGTTGAACCCGGGTTATTTATAATCTGCTCGGGATTCGGGATAATAACAACACCGTTATTTGTTGCAATCCACACCTCGCCGTTTTTATCTACAGTCACCTCGTTAACCTGGCCGATATCGGCACCAAGAGTGCTGTAATTTAAAAGGGCACCCTGGGGGTTTGTATTTTCATTAAAATATAAAACCCCCCTTACGCCGCCACCAGGAGGTTCAGTTGGATGTAAAGTTACCCACTTTGTGTTATAATTATCTATCACAAGAAAGGTACCGTGTACATGAAATGAATTTACTCCAGGACTGGGATACGCAACTTGTTGAGTAAAATTAACAAAGTTATTTTGCACTGTATTGTTAAGCACCCATAAATTACCGGAATTGTCTTCATCAATTCCTTGAATTAAAACAAAACCCTGTCCTCCGCTTTGCTGTAAGATTGAATTCGATTCATCGAATCTGACCATTTCATTTCCGCTAATCTTAAGCAATCCATTTCCAAAACCGGCAACCCAAATATTGCCTTGTCTATCGGGGTAAGTGAACACCCATCCGCAGCAGCCACTGCCCATAACCGGAAACTGGGAATAAGTATAATTGAACCAGCTTGTCCCGTCATATCTGTAAACGCCCGAGCGGGAAGCCCAGTCACCCAGCGAACCCGAAAGAGCCCATACGCGGCTGGACTGGTCAACAGTCACATGAAAATTTAAATTAGAAAATGGGCCGTTAGGCGAAACGTAATTATGAGAATTATTCCTGTAAACATCAACCCCATTGTTCACCGTACCAATCAGCAATTCCACGTTAGAGTTTATTTCTAAAGCATTAACCTCGAAGCCATTTGTTACAAGTTCCGCGTTATTTGAATTATTCTGGTTTACTTTATAAATTTTATAATTATCCCGGTAGGTTAATGTTCCGGAGAAATAATTATTATACGTAGAAAAATACATGGTTCCGCCGGAAACTGTCATCCGGTAAACTGGGTCTGCTACAGGATTTCCGTTATAAAGGGGGGCATAAGAATTTAATGCTCCATTTTGATAATAAACCATTCCGCTATCGGTGCCTATGAATATTTTAGAATCAAAATATACCACACTGTTTGAAAGATTTTTTTTCATTACAGAATTACCGGTTGTAAAATTTAACCAGCTTGACTGAATCGGCAGGTTCCTGTTAATGTTTGCAAACGCTATCCCATTCTTTGTAGCTGCCCATATTGTATCGTTTATTACAATTAAGTCATTGACAGCTGATTTTATAGGCAGCAATGGTCCTAAGAAAATATACGGCTGGTCTACAAATTGAAACTGCGGGATGCTGAATTTAACTATGCAGAACTCTGTTGCAAAAAACATAAGGTTGTTATACTGGTAAAAAGAGTTTATTCTCTTCGAAGGTTCATTAGAGGCTTGAATATCGGTTATCTGCCTCCACACCTTATCAAGCGGGTTAAAAACGCTGATTGAACCGTCAAATGCCCCCGCCCACACTCGCCCGTCGTTGCCGACAATAACTGAGCTCAGTTCATTTGATAATAAACCGTCTAACGAAGTATATTTAGAAATATTTGTAGAGTTGTTGGGATCAAAAGAGAATAAACCGCCGGTTGATGCTGCCCAAGTTAAGTTTTGTCCGGAAGATATAGCTTTAACATCTCTGAACGAAGTGTAGATGTTCCAGCCGTTTGTTGGATTCTGAGCAAATAAAACGGCTGAAATATAAATGAAGCTTAATAAACAAATGATTTTTTTCAGCATCTTACCTATAAATAAAATTTAAAAATACTGTAGAGGTTTTCGATATGATTATCTACCAGATTGATTTATTTGAATTACCAGATGAAAACATGTATTTTAAAGAAGTTCATTTAAAGCTTGTTCAAGCTCTGATTTTGTGTGAAAATCGTTTTGCGATGCCGATACATATATTCCTTTTTCGTAAATTTTTTTTGCAGACTGCTCATCACCAAGCATTTCGTAGGTCTTGCCAAGCTGATAGTAAGTCGCCCGGTAATTCGGGTCCATCGTTCTTAACTCCTCAAAAGTATCCTTTGCCTGCTCCAGCAAATTCTGAGACATATACTCAAGCCCCAAAGCGTATCTTGCAAATGAATCCTGTGGGTCGGCTTCAAGCATTTTCCTTAAGCTGTCGATTCTGGAGTTCTCCACCAGAGCAATTTAGGCAACTTATATTAAAAATAAAAATAAAAAAGTGACAAAAAATCGACCCATTTTTAACTTTTTAAATTGGGATTTTCTCTAAATCCCCGGCAATTTCAATATCATTTTGTGTAATTCCCCCAGCGCTGTGAGTTGAAAAAGAAACCTCGACTTCTTTATACTTCATAATCACATAATCAGGATGGTGGTTCCTCTTTTGGCAAAACCCGCCGATAGCAGCCACAAAGCCCATCGTTGCGGGATAGTTTTGCGTCTTAAACGTCTTTTTAATTGAGCCTTCCTCATAGCTCCAACCGGGCAGTTCTTTTAGCGCAGCCTGTATCTGTTCGTCTGTTAGCTTTTCCACATCTAAATTTAATCAATTTAAAAGCGGGTTTCAACCCGCTTTTAAAAACAGGATAATTCCTAATACTGAAAGTAAATCTTCTATTTCACAATTACCAACTTCTTCGTAACCGAATAGTTACCCGCCGTTAACCTGTAGAAATAAGCTCCGCTAGGATATTTCGACGCATTCCACTTAACTTCATAAGCTCCCGATTTTAACCGTTCGTCCACAATTACTTCAATCTCCCTGCCCAGAACATCAAATACCGCAAGTTTCACACTTAATGAACTTGGAACATGAAACTTGAAACTTGTAACCGGGTTAAACGGGTTCGGATAATTCTGGCTGAGTGAAAACTTATTCGGAGTTTCACTTTCTTCAAATGAATCTGTCAAAGGCGGTATTGAGGCGCCTACGACCGGCAAATCTATATATGACTTGTTTAAATAAACGTAATGATAGCCGTTATTTAGAACCGGCAGGACAAATGGATTTGTACCCAAAAACCACTGGTCATCAGGTGATGTATCGAGATTTGTAATGATAATTCTTATTCTGTTTCCAACTTTAAATATATGCCCGTGTGCCTGTCCTTCGAAATTTCTTGTCCTTCTTGAATTTGCCACGTAGTTCCTATCGGTATAATTTACTCTGTTAATTAGCTTCTGTGTTCCGTCGGAGCCGACTTCATAAATCTGAAAATTGAACTGAACAAAAGGCTTCGCTGTAGATAAATAATCAAGATTTATTTTCGGTGTCCCAAGCCACTTTATATCAGTAGTTAGAATGCTGGATGTAAATGTAAGGCTTCTTTTTCTGAACTTCGAGTTGAATGTCTGTCCTGTGAATTCCTCATTAACTGCTTCCTGCATCGTTAAGCCGCCTGTTACTTGGTTTCTCAATTGCACTCTAGTATTATTTGAGCCGTTGGGATTTGCAGTAAGTCTTCCGTTCGTATTAAAATACAGCCTGTTGCCAGAAGTCATCTGGCTGAACGGAACGTTCGAGCTGTCGTGGGTGAAACTCCAGTATAAGCCGTTTGCCGGATAATGAGAGTAGGCAAAATCATATTTAGTTCTGTTCAGAATTCCATTTTGCTCGCCGAAAAGCCAGTATAAAAACCAGTCATTAAAAAACTGCATATGCCACTGGTCTTCGGTGGGTGAGTGGTCGCCTCCGTGCCCCTGAACCGCACCAACATAAAGCTTAAATGGGGAGCTGGTATTGTTAGAAGCTGCCTGAATTATTCCCGAAGCGTTGAAAAACTTGTCCTGCCAGGAACCTTCAATTATTAACGGAACTTTATTATTTACCACCGAATTCTGAAAATCCCTGCCCTGAGGAAGCCAGAAAGCGAGACTATCCCAATATTTCTTGTTATTTGCATAAATCCAGTTGCTCATCCTGTCAACTTGTGAGTTATATCTTACCGTATCGGGTGTGTATTCAATAGACCAGAGAAGAGTCATCTTAATGGACCCGTTTTCAATCCAGCTTGAAGCAAAGTTAGGAGGTGCCAGTGCTGAAATGATTGTCTTAACCTCCATTCCCATCGAACATGCCATATAAGGAATTAATCCCCCTTGCGAGCCGCCCATGATTAAAATATTATTCGGGTTTGAGCCGTTGGGTGCGTCGTTCTTAATAGCATTAACAAACTCAATCATATCTTTTGCTTCAAGATTGCTGATGAGATTCGATTGCCCTGTTGAGTTCCCCTGTCCCCTTATGCTGAAAGACGCTGTATAATAGCCGAATTCCGCCTGTGCCCTGGCAAAGCTGGCGAGTGTTTCCTTGTTATCACCGTAGCCGTGAACGAAAATTACCGTTGGCCATCCGGCCGGAGGAGCTTCTCTTTTTGGAATGAATTTCAGGGCATCAAGAATTGTGCCGTCCTTCATTACTACTTTAAAATCAAAACGCTGAACGGTATCTATCGGAGAATCATCGTATTTGGGAAGAAGGTGTAAATATTGATAGTTATCTCTTGCACGTTTGTGCTGAGATTCGGTAATTTGAGTACAATATAATAGCGCAAAAACTGCTATAAACAGTGACTTAGCGATTTTCATTGAGTATTCCCTGCTTTTTTAGCTGTGATTTAGTTATATGCCCCCTGCAACATCCAATTTACAAATATTTCAATTCCATTACAAGACATTACTTTACTAGGTAGTGGGGTATTTTGAATATATATTTATTTGTCGTTAAAAACTCACATTATTTGTCGTTTCAAAATTTGCTTTTAAGTTTCTAAATTTGTATCACGCTATGATACCATTAAAACAGATACTTATAATATATTTGTTGTAGTTCTTTAATAAATAAAAACGGGCTTTCAAGGTGCTTCTAACACCTATCAGCCCTAAACTCAAATGCCTGCCGTAAACAGACAAATGAATCTTCTCAAAGATAATTCATTGCAGGCAAAAACGAAAGGTAGCTTGCAGTGAACAAATTATCAATAGAGAAACAGACCAGAATTCTATCCTTACTTGTAGAGGGAAATTCAATCAGAAGTATTGCTCGCATTATGAACGGCGATAAAAAAACCGTTATAAGAATGCTTGAAATGGCAGGCAAAAAAGCCCTTGAGATACACGATACTTTAGTAAATAATGTTAAATCTAACCTTGTGCAGTGTGATGAAGTTTGGGCTTATGTAGGCAAAAAGCAGAAACAACTTGATTTAGAACAAAGATACTATTCAGATAAGAACGAACTCGGAGACCAATATACATTTGTTGCTATGGACGCTGAAACAAAACTTGTTATCAATTTTTTAATTGGTAAGAGGACTTACGAAAATACAATCTCTTTCATAAGAGATATGAACGCCAGAATAATGACAAGATTTCAATTAACAACGGATAGCTTTCAACCTTATTACAACGCTGTAAAGAGAACATTCGGAAACGAAATAGATTATGCACAGATACACAAGGTTTTTAATGAACCAGAGAACGCTGAAAAAAGATACTCGCCCGCTCAAATAAAGAAAATTCAGATTATTCCCTTAATCGGTGAACCTAAACTACATCACGTTTCTACAAGCTATATTGAAAGACAAAATCTTACAATGAGAATGCAGATGAGACGTTTTACCAGATTAACAAACGCATTCAGCAAAAAACTTGAAAACTTAAAGTATGCAGTAGCTTTGCATTTCTTTTATTATAATTTTATAAGAGTTCACAAAACATTAAGAGCTACACCTGCAATGAAAGCAGGGATAGCAAATAGTTTCTGGACTTGGGAAATGTTTTTAGGTTTTGAAAATGAATATAAAAAGGTTGCTTAAAGATTATGTCTTTAGTATTCCCTTTACCCATTTGTAATTATTAATAATCAATGGGATATTTATGTAATGAAAATTAACCCTTACGGATAATCAGGAATGTGGGATAGTTTGGATACCCTGTTATGCGAGCAAACAATTAAATATTGTTACTGGAATTTCGCTCGTTACCATAACCTGCCATAACTACATAATTAATACTAATAAATGAAAGAATTACTCTATTTCAGTATTGTATATGAACGGTGGGGACTTAATCTCCATGTACAGTTTACACAAATCTCCTATTTCGAGAATTTTAATGTTATTTTTTTCAGCAAATTTAAGAGCTACTTTACTAATACCATTTAATGTTACTAGAATAGCATAATTTGCATTATGATTAATTTTGGTGCCAAGCAAATCTCTTAATGCATGTTCACCTATTTTTGTCTTCCATTTTTTACATTGAACAACATATATATTTTTATCTTTTTCTAAAAAAATATCTACACCTTGATCTCCACTAATTTTAGTAGTTACCGCCTTGTAGCCTTTTAATTTATACAATTCTGCAACTTCATTTTCAAACTCAGTAGGGTTTAAGTTATGCCAAAATGTTTGAATTTTTCTCTTTTCTATTTTAATATAATTATTCTTAAATGTTTTGAACCTTGATAATTCAGCGCAGTATTTTTGATGATATTCATTATATTTTTTGTAATTTATATACTCATCTGAATTTTCTAATTCTCTCAGTTTATTTATCCATTTCCTATTTAAAATAGGTGAAAGAAATTTAAATGTTATGGTCAATAATAGTTCATGTAAAATAAAAAAGATAAAAATTGAAATAAAAAATAAACCGCAAATTATAACAAAGTCTTCTAATAAATAAAAATATGCAATAATCATAATAATTGGGATGATATATAAGGTATGGAGAGAAATTCGATTTCGATAGAATGTTTCATAAGATTTTGTAGCCTCAATGCTTTTTTCAATATCAGCAACTACTTCCACATTTAAATTAAAATCTTCATAATTAGGCTGTTTGAGTTTAAATTCAGAAATATCAATATGCTCATCATCTACTATACGAGTATCAATACCTTTCAATTTATCGTATATATAATTAATCTCGTCTAATTTCATAGTATGTTAAACATGGGATGCGTTTACATAAAAATTAAAATTTTTGATAGCTATGCCTATTAAAATTATAGATATTACTAATATTGCTGTATCCATGTTTATTTAGGGTTATTAATTGATTTCATTATTTTTAATATTTCATTTTCTACAATGTTTACCAAATTTCCATAATAATAATTTTTCAGATTCATCGTTTTTTAATTTTTAGCCTGCCCCGCATATCTTCATGGTGTTAAAGTTTTTTTCCTCTATTTCAAAGCCAGGATGGGCAGGCACAAAATATTTCAAAGTGTTTCCAATTTCTATAATCATCATCTGGCTAAAAAGAGACTGTGTAATAAGTATAGTTAAAAATATCACACTCTATAAACATTCTGTTATTCGCCATCTCTCCTCCATATTGTTGTGCTATATGATTGAATTTTCCCACATCTATACCATTGTTCACAAAACACACACTTACACTCTATCCACTTTAAGGTAGTTTCAAGCGTGCTATCCGCATACTTAGAATACAATATCTGTCTTTTCTGTTTATAGCTACCATCGGCAACGTGCCCCACACTACTACTATCACAGGCATAACTACCTATTGAAATTGCTAATATTGCGATTGCTTTAATCACGCCTTATATACCTTCTCTTTTACGATTTAAAAAGTTCGAGCTTCTGCTACAGACTCAACTATGTAATACTGCCCTTTCCACTCATCGTGAAACTTCCATTGTGGTGAGTCAAAACTCCATTAGGCATCTTCACTTCTAATAGATAGTTGCGACCTCCATCCCCGATTAATAAATCAGGAATAATAATAAAAAAATGTTTTTTATTTTGCAAAAAATTATAGAGAAACTTATTTTTTTCACCAAATATTTTTCTCCCCACAAATCTTACAAATAAAATATCTTTCATTAGTATCTTCATCCGTAACATGTTTTTCTGTTTTACAAGTATTACAAATTAAAATGATTGTTTTATTTCTTGCTTCACCTCTATCTTCTCTGCGATACATTATCAATAGTCCTAAAAGACCCAGTATACCTATAAGAGTATAAGTTGCTGGATAACCTTTTCTTTTCACATAATTGTAAAAACCCCAGAACCAAAAAAACGACCCTATTAAATAGAAAAGATTTAATATAGGTATCGAATCTGATGCTGACCTTTTCCCTAGAAGGCTACTTAAAAATATTAATGAGAGTCCCATTATCATACCAATATAAGAATTTCTTTTTAATATATTATAATCTTTACTGAATGTTTATCCTGATCTTTACTGAATGTCTTACATGGAGCTTTATACAATTGTTCATTTTGTAAAGGCAATGAAATATTTTTTTCTTGAAGTATCATTCTAATTGCTTCAAAAGCTTCATCTGAATAATTGTATCGGTCATTTTCTATGTAAATATTAACTAACTCCTCAATACTTCTATTTTTAAATGTTTCTTGTATAGTATGGACAAGTTTATTATTCACAAAAAATAATTAATTGAATTATTACATTTTTTTAACAGTAAATTTCGCATCGATAACATAATTATCGTAAAATATTATAGGGGTTTGAACTTTCTCAATTCTTCTAATGACAATTCATTAAGACTTATAATAGGGACACTAAATTGCAATAATTTATTTCGAACTTCTTCATCTATTGTAATCGAAGCCTCATAATTAGATAATACTCTCTTTTCAAAATCTTTATCATTTTTATAATCTTCACAAAAATAATCTAATGCTTCAATAAATTCATCCTTTAGTAAAGAAGCATGTATAAACAACATATCAGAATCATCATCCAATATTCTTTTTAAATGATATTCATGTGCTTCATTAATTCCATGCCAAACCGAGCCATTAATTTGATGTATTAAGTAATTCCGAACATACTTATAAAAATATATAGCAAAATCTGTATTTAGATAAATTGGATTTACCTTTCCCATATATTTTGTAATATAGTTTATTGTCCTTGATTTACTATTTTCTCTATGAAAACCATCCATTAATCCTCCCATAAAATCTATTCCAGAACAAATAGTTGTAATAATTGGGTAAGTTGTATTTTCCAATTTTTCTATAAGCTCTCTCAAAATATCTTTAAGGGTTTGAATAGCCCAATTCAGACTTAATTTTATTTTTTCTTCTTTTGTCATTTTTCAAATATAGTTTTTATTACTTTTAAATTAACCTGCATAATTAATATACATTTACACTGAATATTAAATGACAAAACATTAAATTGTGTTTTTATTTTAAAAGCGGGTTTTTAGCCCGCTTTTCTTATTGCTTTCTAAATACCGTTACAGTTGAATTTAATACTTTAAATCCATTTGGAAGTGTTCTATTAAAAGTTTTTTTTACTTCTTTTGTTGGTATTAATGACTCCCCCCAATCCGCAAATGTAGTGTCGGTATATGAAAATGTTTCATTTGAAATTTCATCAATAAAAATTAAGCGTAAGTTTTTTCCTGTAATGTCTCCATTGTTTTTTAATTTAACAGAATAATCTATTCCCCAACCTATTATCCAATTATGAAACGAGTAGCCTGTAACCCTTATATCATAATCCTGTGCTTTTGTATAATGAGTAATGAATAGAGAACAAATGAAAATTAAAATTAATTTTTTCATATGGCTTTGATTAAATTTATAGTTTCAAATTTAATGCAAAGTTAACAACTATTATTTTAAAAAACAGTTATTTAAGGAAATAAACAGAGGCAAAAATGTAAAAAAGTGTAAGTTTTTGCATTAATTGCAAATTACTCTCTTTATTTTCAATTATCGTGAAGCGTTATTGTCAAATAGCTCACCCTTTTCAAAATACCCCACTACCCTTTACTAAGCATTATAACCATGGAGCTTTTAGTCCCAGTCCCGAAAGCTTATCCTCAAACTCCTCACGCTCACGGTTACGCTTTAGCTCGCCTGTTTCTTTTACCCAGCCGTAGGACTTGGCAAGCTCAACTGCTTTGGCACTGCCTTGATTTAATGCAGTGAGCACTTCCATTTCAAGGCGCGTTAAGTGAATTGAGTTAACCCTGTAGTCAAGGAATGCTTCCCATGCAAATGGGCACCACTTGGCGACGATTTTGCTCCCGATGGTTTCGGCGTATTTCCTGATTTCAGACTGCGCGTGCGGGTCCATTCTAAGATAAAGGAAATGAAACAGGTTGTGGAGGTCGATTTTCCAGTATGCTTCGGTATAGGTTGAAAGGGGCAGGTCTTTGCGCGCCTGCTCGCGGGCAATGCCTGATTTAAGCCGTTCTTCGTAAACTTCCCTTGCGAGCTTCTGCAGGTAGTGTTCTTTTTCGCTTAAGGTTTTGCCTTCATCAGTTCCGGCAAATCCCGCTGAACCCTGGCGGTTGCCCTGCGCCTGGAAACGCCACTCGTCTTCGGGAGTTGTCTGTGCGGAATCGATTGCAACACTGTAGCGGGTGGAATACTCATTTACGTTTGCGGTACGGTGGCGAATCCACTGGCGCCAGCAGTCCATAGGCACACGGACGTGAAGCTTGATTTCGCACATTTCAAAAGGCGTTGTGTGGTGATTGCGCATCAGGTAGCGTATAAGCCCGCGGTCCTCGTGGACTTTCTTCGTGCCTTTGCCGTACGAAACTCTTGCTGACTGAACAATGGATTCATCCGAACCCATATAATCCACTAAGCGCACAAATCCGTCGTCGAGCACTTTGAACGGTTTGCCGAGCACCTCATCCAAAGCTGCAACCCGTGGACGTTCAAGCGATTCCAAAACCGGTCTTTCGATTATATCTTCCTGCATAAGCTGTCATTCCCCAAGACGGGAATCCCAATAAATAGTGTATGAATACTGCAAAATAGCAAAACGCGTTGAATGATTAAAGGTTTTAAGCTGTGCAAAACCGCATTTCGATTTTGAGCTGTTTTCAGCAAAAAAGTACACGGCAGAAAAAAAACCGTGTCCCAAATCCGGCATTATGTAAAGTTGGGTGAGAAATACGGCTAATTTCTTTTGTTTTGAATAAAACAATGTTCTGCAAGTGAGAAATCTGATGAATTTTGGCTGCAATTCGCTTTTAGAAGTTTCTAAAGGGTTACCGTTATAATACGATAACTACACGTATAACAAATATAGTGGTAAAAAAGTTACAATGCAAGGTACATTCTGAGCGACCTGCCTTCGGCAGGCAGGAGCGAAAGAATTTAGTTTTTGTAGATTATAAACCTCCTATAATAGGTGGAATTTCAAATAAGTGGAATTTCGTTTTTTGCCTTTCTTTTGCTTGTCCAAAAGAAAGGCGAAAGAAAAGGACACCCGATGGAAACTCCCCGCTCCGCAGACAGTCAAGCTAAAAATCCGAATGGGCTTAATTTAATATTAGGCGACACATTTTATCAGGCAGGCAAACTAACAATCGGATTTTTTTACGCTTGCAGTCTGCTTCGCATTCTCGGGAGTTTCCCGATGGGATTTTACCGATTCCGAATCTTTTACATAATACCTTACTTACCAGCAACAGACAAAAACCCCAGCAATGAAATTTATTATCATTTACTGCGGTTTTAAAGGTTGCTGTTAGATTTTGGCAAATCTATGCATAAAAAAATCACATCGTATAAAAAGCTTGTATTCGTTGCCGCTTATATTGCAATTATTACATTCTTCGACGTTTACTGCTACGGAATTATTTACAAACAAAAAATACAATCTGAAAATTATAACCCGCCCCAGGCGGGCTGGCTGTGGGTATTTGAGGAATCCGGGAGTAACTCAGCGGGTGAAAATCCAGACGTCCCAAGATACAGAATTATCCAGAAGGCGGTTGAGATTTCAGGGATTGCAATAATTTTTTATATCTGCGGGCTTTGGGCGGCAATCGGTTTGCTTCTCTCGCATTACCTCCTCAGCTACGACCTGCTCTATTATATAATTTTAAACCAAACTCACCTGTTTAAGATTTTTGAGAAGGGTATAAATGCTTACTGGCTTACAAGACCTTACCAAATTGGTTATTTTATCTTAAAGCCGTTTAACAGCTTGTATTTTTACACTTCGGGTTTTATCGGACTTGCCGCAGCAATCGGATTCTGTTTCCTGCCGGTTGAGAGAAAGAACACAAATTAATCATATAAATATTTTTTCATCCATCCATCCCTTTCTTAAATCAACGTAGGGATGGCGAGCAATATAAATCGGCTGGTTGTTTTCATACGGCATTGAAAACTTTATATCCACCTTTCCCGCAAGAGTGACTTCTTTAAATGCATCCAGGTGGTCTTCGGGCTCCCCGCCTAAAATTAGAACGGTTTTAATATCATCAAAATTTTGCTCATTCCCCCATAGCCAATGGCTGTTATGCGGGCAAAACACCCTGGGCAGTCGGTATTTTCTTCCGTAGTAGTTCAAAGCGCCCGCTTCGCCGTAATTACCGACTGCAATAACGGTGTATTTCTTCTCCTCTTCGCTTAGTGAATTGTAAATCCTAGCAAACTCAATTGTCATCTCCTCCCACCCGAAACGGTCTGCAAAGTGCTGGGGGAGTGCGCCAAGCTCGCTCCGTTCCGCGCTTTCATTTTTAATGCCAAGCGAGCTGCTGTATTTTATAAAGCTTTCGACAGGCAGTATTGGTATTGCAAACGGCATTATGATAATCCCACCGATAATAGTATAAATTATAACGGCAGGTTTGAGAAAGTTCCATTTTCTTGATGCTATCAGCCCAGAGATACCAATTGCTCCGGCAGCAAAAAGAGGCGGGTAAGAAGCAGCTAAATAATACGGCTTGCTATTTTGAAGAGCCAGAAGTGTGAATGCAAAAAGATAAATAAATCCGATGAGCTTGTATTTGCTCATACTTTGCGAAAACAGCAGCAGTATTAGTCCGCTTAGCCAAATTGGTAAGTTAAAGGGACCGAGCTCCAAAATCTGCCCCGTAAAAAACTTGAGCGGAGTAATTTCCGATATCTTAT
Source organism: Chlorobiota bacterium (assembly GCA_022616535.1). Classification (GTDB taxonomy): domain Bacteria; phylum Bacteroidota; class Ignavibacteria; order Tepidaquicellales; family OLB5; genus JAKEEM01. The sequence goes on from JAKEEM010000047.1 coordinate 71,856, forward strand.
ACCTTGAAGCGTTTTGAATGAATTCAATCGTCGGAAAATTGTTGATTACGTTCCAAATAATATAAGGCATAAAAATAACAAGTGCCGTAACTCCCCCGAGCCAGAGAAATTTATCTCTATAGAACTTTCTTTCAGGTGTAAACAGCATAGCCCCCGCAAGAGGCAGAAGAAAGTATGCAATGCTGATTTTGTTTAGCAGTCCGAGCCCCGCAATTAAACCGAACAAAAGCCACAGCTTCGAATTGCTGGTGTTGATAATCTTTAATAAAATCAAAAACAGCAGTGCCCAGAAAACAAGGTCAAAGGAGTTCATTGAGTAAAAGCCGAAACCCCGAGATAATTCGGTATTGCAAACACACAGGTTGATGTAAAAACCTGAGCCCATTTTGAGCCGCTCATTTCGGATGTTATACGAGCCGCAAGCAAAATTAGAAGCGCACCACAAATTGCAGGGATTACTCTGATACTGAGCTGTGAATCACCGAATAAGGCTTCCCACACAGCAAGCACAAAAATTGAAAACGGGGGATGGTCGACGTAACCGAATGAAAGATGGTTGGCACAATCGATATAGTAAAACTCATCGCGAAATATGGGGTAATTGCCGCCTGTTATGAGCTGCAGTGCAATGTAAAAGGCAGCCAGTATGTACGGAACCATTGTGAGTTTCATATATGGTTACATCTGAAAGGCAAATATAATAAGTTTTAATCATTAAAATTTAAGGTATTTAGTTCCCCGGGATTTATCTTTTCTCCGGCTCATATACAAGCACAATTGTCCCGTTTTTGAATGTGCGGGTTTCATTGAGCTTGAATGTTTTTTTATCCAGCCCGTCACGGAAGAGCCGCATCCCGCCCCCCACGGATACAGGATGAAGCATTAAACGGATTTCGTCCGCCAAATCGTGTTTAATCAAAGTGTGTGCAAGCGTTCCGCTGCCGTGAACAAGTATATCGCCTCCATTCTGCTGTTTGAGCTTCAATATTTCGTTAACAAC
>JAKEEM010000048.1 GCA_022616535.1 Chlorobiota bacterium
TTATCTTGAGCATTTGTAATTGCCCCAAGGAAGGTAATCAGCAATGCTAAAAGAGAAAATCTGAAAAAGTTTTTCATCCTTAACCCCCTTAAAAGTTAATTAAATAAATGTTAATTAAAAAAATGAGTATCTCAAGATATAATAATAAATATTTAACAGCAAGGGTGAGATTTTTCCTACATTAGTATAGGAAGAACGAGAAATTTTTATAAGAATTTCCCTTTATTTCAGTTTTAAGCTATATAAATATATGTATTAATTAAGTTTTAACTAAATTAAAAATGTCCCTAAAGGCTTCGATTGAATACTTGAATTTAAACTTATATCCTAAATCCAATATTTTTTTGGGGTAAGCCCTTCTTCCGCTCAAAATAAGAGCTGCCATTTCGCCCGCAATTATTTTTACAGCAAATTCCGGCGCCCAAAAAAAAGACGGACGGCTCAATGTTTTTGCAAGATTTTTTCCAAAATCCTTCATTGTTTCCGCATTAGGCGCCGCTGCATTAACTGCTCCGCAAACAGTTTTGTTATCGATTGAAAATAAGTAGATTCCAACCAAATCCTCAATGTGAATCCACGACATATACTGATTTCCACTTCCAATCGTACCGCCCACAAAAAGCTTAAAAGGCAGTGCGAGCCTTTTTACTGCTTCGGAATTTTCAGCCAGAACAAAACCTGTCCTTACCGTGACAACTCTGACTCCATATTTTTCAGCTTTTATCGCTTCATTCTCCCAGTCCCTGCATAAATTGCCCATGAAGGTATCAGCATTCGGTGAATCTTCATAAACATTTTCATTTCCCCTGTCGCCGTAGTAATCAACTCCCGATGCACTTACCAAAACTTCAGGTTTGGTATCCATTATTGAAATCAGCTCGACAATCCTTCGTGTAATATCGATACGGGAATCATAGAGTTCCTTCTTAAACCGGGGATTCCATCTCTTTTTACCAATGTTAACACCTGCAAGGTTTATTACAGCATCAATTTTTTCATCCTTAAGCAAAAGAGCATTATTTAAATTAACAATTTTTTTTTCGTTAACCAATTTTCTTCTTGCATTGCTTAGGTTATGGCTTAAGGCAATATATTCATCGCCCCTTTTGAGCAATGAATCAATAATATATCCCCCAACTAATCCGGTCGCTCCTGTTATTAAAACTCTCATAGGCATTAGGTAAATTTTTTTTGCAAGATTTACAATTTATAAAACATAACCATTAAATATCAGGCAGTTTTTGAACTTATTTTAAGCATTATAATTTTTAACATAAATATTTAATTTTGCACTCATCAATGATTCCCGCCAAAAAAAATAGACTAGTAAAATCATTATTTACTTTATATCACAAAAGCCTGCTTAGGAAGTACTTCTATCAAATTCATTTAGCAGGAGAAGAAAATATAGCCAAAATCAACAATTCTCTGCCGGTTGTTATTTACGCCAATCATTCAAACTGGTGGGACGGATTTATAGCTTATTTGTTAAGCTCACGCAGATTGAATGCCGACGATTACATAATGATGGACTTAGAGCAGATGAGAAAATACCCGTTCTTTAAATATCTTGGCGCTTTTTCGGTTAACCGGGGCGATGCTAAAGATGCAATTAAAACAATTGAGTATGCAGCTGAACTGCTCAATAAAACAAACAGGTATTTATGGATATTCCCACAGGGCTTGATGCAGGTTCAGGACAGGAGACCCATAAAGTTTTTTTCCGGACTTGTTAAAATCGCAGTGAGGCTCGAGGGAGTGAATTTACTGCCTGTTGCAATCAGATATGAATTTTTGCTTGAGCAAAGACCAGAGGTTTTTATAAAAATCGCTGAGCCCGATATAGTGCATAATATTACAAACATCAAGGAACTTACCACTCATTTAGAGAATAAATTAATAAGCAGTCTTTATGAACTTAGAAATAAAATCATAGGCCAAAAGCTTGATGAGTTTAAAGTTATTTTTAAAGGCAAGGATTCCCGCAACAAAACCATTGATAAGCTTTATGGCAAATAGTCTCCTTATTTATAATTTAGTTATTACCTCAATACTTTTCTGTTTGTTAATAATATGTGTGTGGAACTTTTATATCTTAAAGAAAAAAAGCTATGACAGGATTTCAGACTTAGATTTGCCTTTTGTTTCCGTTTTAGTCCCAGCAAGAAATGAGGAAAAAAATATAAGCCGTGTTTTAAGTTCATTATTAAAACAGGATTACCCTAATTACGAGATAATAGTATTAAATGATAATTCAACCGATAAAACCGGGGAAATTATCGAATCTCTTAAAAAGCAAAATTCAAATCTAAGGGTGTTAAACGGCAAGCCGCTTGTTGAAGGATGGACGGGAAAATGCTATGCGTGTCAGCAGCTGTATGAATATTCAAAAGGGGAGTATTTATTATTTACTGATGCCGACACGGTTCACAATCCAAACTCAATAAAAGATTCCATTACAATTGCCTTAAACCGGAATGCTGATATGTTAACGTTAATCCCCAAAACCCTAATGCTAAGCTTTTGGGAAAAAGTGGTTATGCCAATGCCATGGTTCACAATAATGATGCTCCTTCCTTTATTTCTTGTGGATAAAAAGGGTTTTATAAATTTTTCCGCAGGGATAGGTCCTTTTATGCTGTTCAAAAGAAAATCTTATGAAAAAATCGGCGGACACGGGTCGGTGAAAAATGCACTTGTGGAGGATGTATGGCTTGCAAGGAAAATTAAGGAACAAGGGCAGCGGCTGGTGATCGAAAACGGAAGCGATTTGTTAAGCGTTAGAATGTACAGGAACTTCAGGGAAATTTGGGACGGCTTTTCCAAAAATATCTTTGCCGGCTTTAAGTTTTCGTCAACAACTTTCTTCACGGTAAATTTTGCTTTTGTTTTTTTATTTTTCCTGCCTTTTTTGTTATTTATTATAGGGTTATCTTTGCAATTTAGCCTGAATTTCATTAATATTTTAACAGCTATTCAGGTCATAATACTGTATTTTTCACGGTTTTTAATTTCTGTTAGGCTTAAACTTGGAATTATCTCAACGATTTTACATCCGCTGGCTGTAATTACTGTATTTGTAATTGCCGTTAACTCTTGGTTATGGATAAAAAGCGGAAAAGGGGCAAAATGGAAAGATAGGACTTATACCCCCAAAAAATTAAAACTGAATTAATGACAAAACTTATATTTTCTGCATTAGTATTATTAAATATTCTGTATCCAAAAGCAAGCTGCATAACCTTTACAATTTCTGCCGAGGTAGAGCGCGCAGCAGTCATCCATTTGGAAAAAGATTTTATATCGGTATACATAAATAACCTTGATATATATCCGAAATTTTTTCCGAACATAGTAAGTGTTAAAAAATTAAGCGAGACCGACAGCGAGTGGCTTTACAGAGTTGAAGCTCCGCTTGCGTCTCCCTATGAGCTTACTTTTCTACTCGAAGACAAAAGTTCATCAGCCGATACACTGCTGTTTGAATCAAAAGATAGGGCAAAGGACTACCTTTTCTGCAATGCAGTTTTAACATCGGCAGGCGAAAAGAAAACAAAAGTCGATTTTGTTTTTAAAATCAGCATGACACGCGAAAAAGCAAGCGATGTTCATTTCCTTGCCGGTATACTTGGAGAAAAATTCCTCAGCGAGCGGATGAAGGAAAAGCTTGAAGGTGACCTTGAGACTTTTATCTCAAAGGCAACAAAAGATATGTACCTTGCAAGCAGGACACGAGGCAAATAACTCTGTTTCAAATTCGCTGAAAATCCTTACAGGCTTACTCATTGTTATGTTCCCGGTCGGGCTTTTTTTAATGATTTCCGACTGGGGGAAACAGTTTTTATGGACAAGTTCTCTTTTTCTGGCACTTCAGGCAGTAATTACATTCATTTATCTCAGCAGGCTGGCTGAAATAAAATCAGTTATTACAGTAACTGTTCTTATTTTAATAATCTCATTTATAATCGAACTCTTAGGGCTTAACACAGGATTTCCCTTTGGACATTACAGTTATACTAACGTACTGAAACCGTTTATAGGCGATGTTCCGATTGCAATTTCCTTTGCGTGGTTTGTTGTAAGTGTAAATTCAGTTTTAATTTCAAAATATTTTCTTAAAGGGAATTTCACTATCGCGGTAATTTCATCGGTTTTTATACTAGCCGGAGATATACTGCTTGAGCCGTTTGCTTCATTTGTTAATAACTACTGGGTTTGGGCGGAGGGTTCGATTCCAATTCAAAATTTCTTAAGCTGGCTGATAATTGGTTTTATTTTTTCAGTATTAATTAACAAAACATTAAAATGGCGAGATGATTTTAAAAACGAAAGAAAGATGCTCATGCTTCCGTTTTTAATTACCGGTATAAACGTTTCAACCTATTCGATTATTAACTTGATATACGGGTATTATGAAATTACAATAGCGGGACTACTGATATTTGCCATATTATTATTATCATTAATTAAGCTTAAGCCCAAATGAAAATTGAATACTTGATAGTTCTTTTAGTATGCTTTATCGTGCCGTTTGCTTTAAGCTTCAGTAAAAATCTGGATTTCTATAAATATCCGTTTAGGCTGGTTTTATCACTCGGTATTCCCTTTATTTTGTTTATCGCATGGGACATTATTGCCGCTGAGCGTGGTCACTGGAGCTTTAACCCTGATTACACTATCGGAATAAAAATTGCAAATCTTCCTATTGAAGAGATTTTATTTTTTTTGATAATTCCATTTTGCGCAGTATTTAGCTGGGAATGCGTTAAGTATTTTACTCGGGGAAAAAAATGAAGGAATACACAATACTATCTGTTTTGGGAGTTTTTATTTCGGTCCTTGCAGATTTGTTTTTAAAAACAAAACTGATATTAAATAAAAAATTCTGGATTTTTTGGGCAGTTATGTTTGTGCTGATATTTATAGTGAATGGTTATCTCACATGGAGACCGGTAGTAATTTACGGTGAGAATTTTTATCTTGGCTTAAGGCTTTTTACAATTCCAATAGAAGACTTTCTGTTCGGTTTCAGCTTACTCACGTTAAACATTGTTTTGTGGGAATACTATAATAAAAAGTGGGTAAAAAAGTAATTGTTATAGGAAGCGGTTTTGGGGGGTTTGGAGCTGCAATCAGATTAGCCGCAAGGGGACATGAAGTGGAAATATTTGAAAAGCTCGATAAACCGGGCGGAAGGGCATACGTTTGGGAATTAAACGGCTTTAAATTCGACGGCGGACCGACTGTTATTACGGCTCCCTTTTTATTAGAAGAGCTCTTTGAGCTCACCGGAAGGAAAATGGAGGATTACTTTGCCCTTAAACCGCTTAACCCCTTTTACCGTATATTCAATTATGACGGAAGATATTTTGATTATAATAACGACATCGACTTTACTTTAAATCAGATTGGGAAATTTAATCCAAATGACAAACACGGATATTTAAATTTTATAAACTCAACAAAGGCAATTTTTCAAAAAGGATTTGTGGAGCTGGCAGATAAGCCGTTTTTAAGCTTTTTGGATATGCTAAAAATCGCTCCTATCTTAATAAAGCTAAAATCATATAAAAATGTTTACAGCTATGTTTCATCATTCATTAAAGATGATTTCTTACGGAGGTGTTTTTCATTTCACCCCCTGCTTGTCGGCGGAAACCCGTTTAACACGACATCAATATACACCCTAATACACCATCTTGAGCGTGAATGGGGCGTTCATTATGCAATCGGAGGAACAGGTTCAATCGTAAATGGACTGGCGAAATTATTTCAGGAACTTGGAGGGAAAATTCATTATAATTCTGAAGTTGAAGAAATAACCGTAAAAAACGGAAAAGCAATCGGAATCCGGTTAAAAAACTGCTTATTTATCGAGGCCGACTTAATAGTATCTAATGCAGACATCGGCTTTACCTATTTGCAAATGATTGAAAAGCGGCTCAGGAAAAAAAATACAGACAGGAAAATTGAAAATATGAAATACAGCATGTCCTTATTTGTAATATACTTTGGAACTAAGAAAAGATATAATAGTAATAATCTTGTTCACCACAACATAATTTTTGGAAAACGCTATAAAGAACTGCTTGAAGATATATTTAAAAACAAGGTTTTAGCTGATGATTTTTCATTATATTTGCATATGCCAACTGCCACAGATTCCACTATTGCACCTGAAGGATGTGAAGCTTTTTACGTATTGTCGCCAGTTCCGCATTTAAAGTCCGGAACTAACTGGAAAACGGAGGCAAAACCATACAGGGATAAGATTATGAATTTTCTTGAGGAAAATTACCTCCCAAACCTTCAGGAAAACATAATTGCAGAACATTATATAGACCCGCTGCACTTTCAGAATAATTTAAACAGCTATTTGGGAAGCGCATTTTCTTTCGAGCCGCTGTTTTCGCAGTCAGCGTGGTTTAGGCCTCATAATAAATCTGAGGATATTGAAAATCTTTATTTCGTCGGTGCGGGGACTCACCCGGGAGCCGGCTTGCCGGGGGTCTTATCATCGGCAAAAATTACCGATAAATTAATAAACTGAGTGAAAAATAAACTAAAATTATGAACGGAATTTTACAGGCTGATTTAAAAACAAATCCCTTAATATGCGGCTATGACGAGTGCAAAAACTACACCCGCACTTACGCAAAAAGTTTTTATTTCACATCGTTTTTGCTTCCGAGGGAAAAGAGAAATGCTGCATACGCAGTCTACACTTTTTGCCGTTACACGGATAATATTGTTGATTTAAAATCGAGCGGGATTAATATTGATGTCAAATTTGAAGGACAAAAAAAGTTTCTTGACGAGGTTTATTCAGGAAAAGAATTTACCTGTGAAAATTTTTCCGCATTTGCAGAGACAGTAAGAAGATATAGTATTCCCCAAAAATATTTTCTGGAGCTTATCGAAGGTGTTCAGATGGACGTTCGGAAAAAAAGATATTCGACATTTGCGGAGCTGGAAAGTTATTGTTACAAGGTAGCATCGGTAGTCGGATTAATTATGACGGAAATTTTCGGCTATTCACACAATGCTGCACTGCCTTATGCGATTTATCTTGGAAAAGCTATGCAGTTAACCAATATATTAAGGGATGTTTACGAAGATTACAATATGGGCAGGATTTATCTTCCGCAGCAGGAAATGAAAACTTTTGAATATTCGGAGCAGAACATTGGCGGCAAAGTATTAAATGAGAATTTCGCGCTGATGATGAAATTTAACATCGACCGCGCAAGGGCTTATTATGAATTAGCATCTCATGGAATTCCATACCTTACAAATGACGGCTCAAGAACTGCAGTGGTGTTAATGTATAAGATATATTCAGGCATATTAACCGAAATTGAAAACCACAATTATGATATATTCTCACAGAGGAGGTATGTAGGCACTGCCGAAAAGCTGAAAATGACCGGAATGTATCTTCTGAATATGAAGGAAAGAAAAAAGTACTCAATTGTTCCGGACGTAAGACACCATGAAAGAATAAGGGCATTGTATCCAAGTTTAAACTTTGACGACTAGCAACTGTGATTTAGCTTTAAAAAGCATTAAAATCCTTTATTTCGGAACAGATTTTATATTTTTATTAAAAACCCTAACAGTTATTTTTTCCAATATTTCATGAAAAGCTACGGTTCGGCAAATATAAAAATTGCGCTTTTAATTACGGGCATTATTATAATTATTTCAACGCTTGTTTATACCCAGATTCTGGTTGCTGAAATTCTTGAACGCGAAAGGGAAATTGCGAATTTGTATGCAAAGTCAATTGAGTTTATTGCAAATGATGAAAGCCAGTCCGGTGAATACAGCTTTATTTTTAATACAGTGGTAAATTCCAATTCAATTAATTTCCCCATAGTGGTTACGGACGCCAAGTCAAAAAAACCCACCTTCACGAAAAATATGGAAATCGATACAACGCTTCCGCAGGGTGAGCAGACTCTTCTTATTCAGGAAATGATTGCAAAAATGGATGAAGTAAACCCCCCAATTAAGGTATCTTACCAGGATTCAATTATTTTAAGCTATGTTCATTACGGTCAGTCTAAATTAGTTACACGATTAAAAACTTTGCCTATTATTCAGTTCTTTGTTGCGGGAGTATTTATTTTCCTCGGATATTTTGGATTTAATTACATTAAAAGAACTGAGCAGAGCAACATATGGGTGGGATTATCGAAAGAAACAGCGCACCAGCTTGGAACACCGCTCTCCAGCCTAATGGGATGGAACGAGCTTATCAAAGCCAATTCGGGTAATTCTGAAAAAGTCCTGCAGCTTGCAGGTGAAATGTCAAACGACGTTGACCGCTTAAGCAAGATAGCAAACCGCTTTTCTAAAATTGGTTCTAAACCTGATTTAAAGCCTCAAAACATTCACAATTTGATTGAAAAAGTTGTGAAATATTTTGAAATTAGAATTCCCAAAATCAGCTCCGGAACTTTTGAAGGAAATTCCAAAAAGAAAATCGAGCTTAAAATAACCGGCTCAGATACTGCTGAGACACCCTTAAACAGCGAATTGTTTGAATGGGTTTTGGAAAATCTTACTAAAAACGCTCTTGATGCAATAGAAAATATAAGCGGTAAGATTACATTCGATATACATCAAAAAGGCAGATATATTTTCATAGATGTTATCGATACGGGCAAAGGAATAGATTTGCGTTTTAAGAAAGATATATTTCGTCCCGGATACAGCACGAAGCAGCGAGGGTGGGGGCTTGGACTGAGTCTTTCCAAAAGAATCATAGAAACTTACCATAGAGGAAAACTATTTGTAAAAGAATCAGACCCCAATAGAGGAACTACTTTTAGAATAAGGCTTAATAAAAACCATAAATATTAATTATGTTCGGCAAAAGAAAATCTGATACTGACATTCTTGTTTCAACAATTAAAAATTGCGAGCTGTTTAGCGGACTTTCGGTCTCGGAAATTAAGTCGCTGATTTCCGTATCTCACATAAGGGACTATTCTGAAGGCGAAAAAATTTTCTTTAACGGAACAATCGGGTTATGTATGTATTTAATAGTGAAGGGCTCAGTGCAGATATTTACAGAAGATGGCGGCAAAGTGTCCGTCTTGAAGGAATTTACAGAAGGAGCCTTTTTCTCCGAAGTTCACTTATTTTCACAAACCGACCATTCAGTTTCATGCATGGCTAAGGAAGTGACCCGGTTATTAGCTTTTGCAAAGCCTGATATTGATGACCTTGTCAAGATAAAGCCAAGGCTCGGGAACAAGGTTTTATTGAGATTTCTTGACTTTTTCGGCAAAAAACTCGATGAGCTGTATAAAGAAAACAGCGAATTAAAAAATAAACTGCATTCCAAGACTCAGTAATTGAAGAACTTTATTCGTCAAATAGGAAATTTTTTTACAAAAAGGTTTTCAATTATCCTTTCTCTAATACTATTCAAGCTCATATTTCAGTTTGTTGTCATTCAAAGCGGACTTAAATGGCTTACTGCTGATGATTACAGCAGGACCGTGATTTCATGGGACTGGCTGCAGAATCCGAGAATATACTCTGGAGTATGGCTGAGTCTCCATTTCTGGATTAACGGAATCTTCATGTGGATATTCAAAGACCTGACTCTTGCTCCGGTCTTTGTGAATACATTGTTTTCCGTTCTAACGCTTGTTTTTCTGTACCTGATATTTGAAAAAACTTTTACGAAGCAAATTGCTGTTATATCATGCTTAGTTTACTCGGTTTTTCCATTTCAGGTTTGGCTCAGTGCTTCAGGAATGCCTGAATCGATTTTCTTTTTTTTCATAATACTATGTTTTTATTCGCTTTTAAGATGGCACGAAGAATTACAAAATAAAAACAAATCGCTCTTATTTTTAGCAATCAGCATCATTTCTTTGAATACAGCCAACCTGCTCAGGTATGAAGGCTGGTTCTTCACCGGGGCGTTTTTAATTCTGGTTTGGCTGTTATCTTACAGGAGAAACGGGTTCAGTAAAACCACATATATTAATTTTGCCCTATCAATAACTTCAACTGTCACAATTATATGTTGGCTGTATCTGAACTCCGCTAATTACGGAGATGCGTTTTACTTCATAAAAGAAACGACGAAAATTTACTCAGGCTTAAGCAGCGCGGGAATTTTTCAAAGGATTGTTCAGTATCCTTTTTTCATTTTCTACATTGCCCCGCTGACAACCGCGCTTGGATTGCGGAAAATATATCTCACTATAAGAAATAAGCACAATGGATTTGGGGGAAGCTTTTCGCTTCTTAGAGTTTTTCTTTTATTTAACCTAATAGAGCTTATGCTGTTAATGTTGAGCGGCATTTTCGGTTCAGGCGGCACGAACATGATATCCCGATACGTTGTTTTAAACTCAATTTTGTTTTTTCCCTTTGCCGTGTGGCAGCTGTTTGATTTCAGAAAATATATTCTAACCGGCGGAGTAACATTGCTGCTGTTGGTTAATGTGATTTGGAGCTTTTATTACCAGCAGGCTTACAGGGAGGATACCTATGAAGTTGCGGAACTCACAAAAAGACTGATTGAGAGAAATTACTTTGAACCGGGCGATGAAATTTATTTCGAAATGGCGCAGGGTTATTATGATATTTATCCACTTCAGGTAATTTCTAATAATCCCCGAATGTTTAACTCCGATACCATCCCGACTTACTTTTCGGTCAACCCGCCGGCTTCCAAAAAAACCTCTAAAAAGAAAAGAGAGGAAGAACAGCTAAAGCTTAATATTCTTGAATTGAGAAAATTCATTGAGCAAAAGAAAATAAAGCTGTTCATTGTCAGGAGTGATTTAATGACCGATAAGCTCCGTAAGCTTAGCTACAAAAGCGAGCAAATTGGAGATTACCACCTGTTTTACATAGCTGAAAATAAAATAAAATATAAAAGAGGCAATCAAGCCGATTCGACAGGCAAAAGCATTGATATGTCAAATAACGGGAGAAAATTCGATTCCGACGAAATTTCGTTTGATAAAAAATTAATATTGAAAGAGTTCCGAATTGATAACTCCAATTTCGGAATGAATCCGCAAACGGTTTCCTTAAAATGGGAAATCGCGGACATTTCATTTTTGGACAGCCTTGAAACAGAGGAGGACGAATTCGGAAGATTTAAAGTTAAGCTTGAACTAAGCTCAATCGGCAATGATTCAGTTGCTTATGATACCTACGCTAATGTTTTTTCGGAAAGAAACGTCGAGGAATTTTTTGAAACCGAGGAAATAAAAAATATCATGATACTGAAACCCTTTGCCCTGCTTAATTATTCAATTAAATTCAAATCGTCCCCTTTTGAAAGCGGTTTATACAACTTAAACCTTTCAATTTACGACACACAAAAAAATGGTGAGCTTCCAATTTATAAAGGGGATAGCTTATTTGTCTACACCCCTGAATTTAAAATTGAAAATGATACAGTAAAAATTGACTCAACTGCTGTTATAAAAAAAATCCGTGAACACAGATTAAAATTTGTTCAAAATCCTTATTACCCGCTCGGAAGAATTATCGCTTTATTCCCAAACGTAAACTATAACGCATTGATGAAAAAATCATCCGATTTGTCGCAGGTAATCATTCGAAACGGCTTTATGCTGCCTTTTTTAAACCGCTACCAGGGCGACCACATGCTTGACGTGGTTTTTACATATTTTTAGATACTTGGAACTTTTCGACCGCTCACAAGTAAAATCCTTAACACATTTAAATTTTAAAAAATCTATCAAAAATGCTTAAAAAAAGCTCAAAAAGCCAATTTTTCATCTACTTTGCATTAGTTTTATTTTCGGTCTCAAATTTTCAAACCAAAGCCAATGACGGCCTTTAGGTCGGGGAAACAAGTCCAAATCCGGAGTTTAATATTTTAAATAAATATGACCTTGACCAGATGCCAAGACCTGTCAGGCTTTATGACTATAAGCAGGATAAAATTCTGTTAATTGCATTTATGCCAGGCGTATCGAATTCAAATAATTATGCAAAGGTTATGACTACTGCTTTTGACACTTACTTTGCAGAAGGATTATCATTCATAAGAGGTTATGATTATTCAACGATGCCAAGCAATTTAAAAGTTCTGGTTGTCGCTCAAAATAGCGAACCGGAATTAAATGATTATTTAAGAAGGCTTGATTTGGACTTTGATATGGTTTCGGATATGAATCTGGATATTTCAAATTTTTTTGGCATTAATAAGTGGAATTCTGAAACCGACGGCTCATTTGTATATATAATTAACAGGGGAAATAAAATTACTTATGCGAGCTATAATTATAAAGGTGAAGGCGAAAAGCTGAAATCAGTCCAAAAAGAATTATTCACGTTGTATAATATTGATGAAAATTCGTTTCAGCCAGAATTTGAATATGAGCCAATAATGCCTGGCGATGAGGCAAGGGATTTTGATTTTGAGTTTCTTTACACGGGTCCACCAAAAGCCAGTTTGAAATTGACAGAATCCGGAAGGCTTTCGGATTATTTCGGGAAGAAAAATGTTTTGATTGCATTCTACCCTGCGGCATTCAGCTACAGCTGCGCCGCTGAGGTGACACAGTTCGATACATATGCAGAGGAAAAAATGCTCCAAAATGTTGTTGACAACCGGTTGACCGAAACCAGTGATTTGGAAATTCTGATGGTCAGTGTTTCTAATTTTCAGATTCTTTATAAGTGGAATCATGAAATGGAGCTGAATAACATTAAGCTTGTTAATGATAATACGGGTGAGATTTCCATGAAATACAGCAGCTACAATTCTTTGGGTTATAATAAACGGACAATATTTTTAATAGATAAAAACGGCAGGGTTTCATATATCGATTGGGATTATAATTTGGATGATGAAGACTTTGCTTTAATAACGGAACATTTAAGCTCAATTAACTAAACTAATCTATCCTCAATAAAAGCCGGTTGCTTTGAATCTTGGAGCAGTCGGCTCCTCATTTTATCTTTTTTAAATAACCGTTTGGATTAAAGCTCATTAAAAATTTCTCCCTCGTCTTATCAATTTCAAATTCCGGATGGTTTGGAAGGAACTCATTTATTGCCTCCATCGGTCCGGGACCTGTTCCCCAGCCGGAGTGAACAGGATGCCCGTTTAGGTTTGAATCCTCCACAATAAGATAGCTGTCTTTAGATACAAGCGTGTGATACAGTTCCATTTCTTTTAAAACATGCTCTTTGGAGTGGTCGGAATCAAGCACAACAATGACTTTTTTCCTCCCTTTAGCAAGTTCTTTTACTTTTTCAAAGATCTCGGGAGATATGCTTGAGCCAGAAACATAAACTATCCTATCGGGTTTCGGTAAATCAGGCATTGCATAAACATCGATGGTAATCACTATCCCATCTAAGTCCATTATATCAAAAAGCTTAGCGTAATAATGTGCGCTTCCTCCTTTGAACGTTCCGCATTCAATAATTACATCCGGCTTTAAATCCCAGAAGATTTCCTGATAAGTCCATAAGTCATTCGGGCACTTGAATACATTTTTCCCCATAAAATAAGTGTTCGCCCAGATTTTAGAATAATAGTATTTACTGTGGAACTCATCTTCAATATTTTTTGGAGGATTCAAAAATCTGCTGATGCGTGCCTTAATTATTCTGAAAAAATTCAATTTAACTTACCTTCCGAAATTTTTTTTGCACTCCCTTCCAGACTTAAGTCTTTAATCATTAAATCTTTTATCTTGAAATCTACCTTAAGCCACTCTCCGCTTTCAACCAAAACTCTCACCGGCGGTTTTACTATTTGCTTTAAAGCTAAAATCACAGCAGATGTTACAATGCCTGTTCCGCATGCCAGGGTTTCTCTTTCTACTCCGCGTTCGTAAGTCCTTATCCTGATTTCATTTCCGGAAATTGCTGAAACAAAATTTACATTTGCTCCCCTTGGCTGAAATTCTTTTTGGAATCTTAATATTTTACCGTATTTATTTAAGTCAAGTTTATCAAGAGAATTAGTTATAAGTGCTGATTTGTTTTCTTTTCCATTTAAAAAAACTACTAAATGGTCAGAAGCAACATTTGCGTAGCTTAGAATTAATTTTTTGAGTCCTTCGCCAAAATCAGCTTCTATGTTCAAATCAAGTCTTATTTCCTTTGGCTCAGGAAATGAAATTCTAACATTCAATTCGTCAATTATTTCTGCTTTATATGTATCATCAACCGCCTCAATTATAAATAATTTATCGTTTACAATATCATTATTAAATGCAAACATTGCAATGCATCTTGCTCCGTTGCCGCACATTGCACCGAAGCTGCCGTCACGATTATAGTAATTCATCCTTACAGCTGAACCCCCCTTTAACGGCAAATCAAGAAATATCACACCGTCAATATCTTTAAACCGCTGACTGCAAATATCAATTGTAAATTGTTCTTGTTTTTCAAAAGGTATTTCTTTGTTACGGTTATCAATCATAACAAAATCGTTTCCTGCTCCGCTGTAAATTTCGTATTTCATTTTATTTTAAAATACTCCCCTGTAATTGGTCTGCTTTGTAACTTTTATATCCTGTAATTGCGGTGCTTTTATTCTGATTTCAAATTTAAAACCCCTGTATAAGCCGGTCGGAACCCAATTTAGACTCATTTCCCAGCAGTGAAGGTCGCGGTATATTGTTACATAAGGCGCAGTGACCTGCCTTTGAAAAATATCGTAACCCGCTGTAAATGTAAACTTCCAGTTTCTTGTTAGATTAAAGCCGAGATTAGCTGACACGTTTGAAAATTTTGTTATAATTGAGGGATTCGGCTTACTTATAAGATAGTTATAACTTAAACCTATTGACCAGGGGATAGAAAAATCGACAGGTTCTTCTCCGTAAATACCTACATATTCGCTTTCATCAGCTTTAGTTTGTGAATATTCGTTGACAGTATCTTGTGACGGCTCTTGTCCGCCCTGCAGTGATGTTGAAAGCGAAATATTAAAGCTCGTAAGCTGTGCAAGCCTGCCCTCTTCTTTTAACAGGAATTTGTTGACTCTCCCGACGCCTTCAATATATTTATACAAATTAAATGATGCACCTCCGCCTATGCCCAGAAAACTTCCTATATCGGTTCTGTATCCTAAGCCGATTTCACTGAAGTTCAGACTGTCTGCTGCAAAATTATATGAAATGCTGCCGCCTATGTTGAGCAGCTGAAATTTATTATCTGTTGTATCGGTTTCTTTTACCTTCATTTCAAAAACGTTTCCAACATTAAGGCTAAGTGCCTGCTGTTCACCCAGGGGAGCGCCTCCGAAAACCTCCCGTTCAAAAAACGAGTATTTAACTTGCTGACCGTTTAATCCGCTATATGTTCCGTAGGCATTCCAGCGCGGCTCCGAAAAATCCGGCTGGTATGAATAATTTATTGCCGGGGTTATCGTATGCCTTAAACCTCTTATCCCCAAAAATTTTGTGTTGAAAATGCCTATGAGTCTTGTAGTCAGGTTAATTCCTGTACTAAAATATCTGAATGACTTGAAACCTTTAATATCGGAGCTAATTAAAGAACTGTCTGCAAAGTTAAAAGTTTTTTCAATCGATTTATTATACCATATTTCATTGTAATTAAAAAATGGAGCGAAATTAAACTCTGAAATTTTAACCGGAATTGTCAGTCCAAGCAAATGCCTTAAACCTCCTCTGCTGTCTTTGCGGAAATTACCGTCTGTTAATGCTGAATTAAACAAAACTTTCTCGTCTCTGTACAATAACTGTGAATTATAGCTATAGGAGAACATCTCGTACCATTTCAAATCAAGCAGTGAAGTATTCTTGCCCCTGAAGGGAAATGTCTGGCTTCTGACGAAAGTAACAGAAGGAATTACCTGCCTTACTTCTCCAGTGGTTAAATTCTGGTCTCTTGAATAATTTAAGCTTATGGAGTTCGGTGTTCCTTCCCAGAACTTATTTAATGTTATGTTTGATATTGCATTTTGCCTTAATAAGTCCGAAAGATTATTTGTCGATGTGCTGTAATAATTTTTGCTGCTTAAAAAATTCACATTAGCAGTTAAATTTGTTGTCGGGTCAACTGTCTGGTTATGGTAAACCCCTATTCTCCATTCATCACTGAACTGCCTGTCGGCATCGGTTTCTTCGCCGAGCCGGATTCTTGAGCCGCCCAAGTCAACATTGCCGCTCAGCTTATATCTAAGCACGTAACGGAAGCGTGAGCTTAAATCTATTCTTCCCTTAGTATAATAATTACCCTGCAAGGCAATATCAACGTAATCGTTTATTGCCCAAAAATAGCCCAGGTGGGAGAGATATCTGCCATAAGTCGGGTCCTCGCCGTATGCGGGGGGAATGAGTCCGCTTGAACGCCCAGAGTGATTTGGGAAAATTCCAAACGGAATTACAAAAATCGGAACATCGTCAATAAACAAATAAACAGGCTCTGCAATCACTTTATCACCCTGAATAACCTTCATTTTTGGGCTTCCAAAGTAATAATCCGGCTCAGCTTTATCGCAGGTTGTATAACTTCCGCTTTTGATAAAGTAAATATCTTCATCCACTTTTTTAATTTTCTCTCCGAGATAAAACCCCCCTTCGATTTCGGTTGAGCCCATTTCTATATTTCCTTTTCTTGTCGTGAAGTTATATCTCAGCTTAAAGGCGTCGTAGCGTTTGGTGCCCTCGAAAAAAATGGGTGTTCCGATAAATTTACCTTTTTTGACAGAATCGGGAATTCCCTCTGCTTCCATAACGGAGCTTTCTCTGTGGAGAATTATACGCGCGGCTTTAAGCTCATACTCTTTGTATTTTAAATCAGCTTCATTATAAAGCAAAAGCTTATCTCCTGAAATATCGAATATGGCTGAATCACTCGCAGAATACTCAATTATAGCATTAATATCACCCTCAGTTTTAACTGTATCCCCAAGCTTTTTCAGTGTATCGCTCGGAACGTATATAAGAGTGTCTTCTCCCTGCTGTGCCATTGCAAGCGATGTCAGTAAAAATAAAAGTGTGATAAAATAATAACGCTTCACGGCGAGGAATTCATCAATTGAGAAACAATTGCTGAAATTTCTTCAAGATACAGCTTATCTGATTGGTCAAAATTATTATATGAATCGCTGTCTATATCAAGAACACCAACGACTTCACCGCTTTTGAAAATCGGAGTGACTATCTCGCTTTTGGATAAGCTGCTGCAGGCAATATGTCCGGGAAACTGGTTTACATCAGGGACTATAATGGTTTGCCTTCTTTGAGCTGAGGCACCGCAAACCCCGTTTGGAATTTTTATTCTAGAGCATGCAACCGGCCCCTGAAACGGACCTAAAATAAGCTCATCACCTTCCCTTAAGTAGAAACCAACCCAGAAGAATCCATCCATTGAATATTTTAAAGCGCCGCAAATCTGCGCGAGATTTGTAATTAAACTGCCCTCGCCTTCTACTAACGACTTAATCTGAGGAATAAGTGTCTTGTACTTTTGTTCTTTTGTCAGTGATTTATCTATTATGATTTCTTCTGACATTACAGCCCCAATTTTCCCGAAATTCCTTTTAATGCGCTTAGAACGAATTCTATATGCTCATCAAGCTCAACCCCTAATTCCTCTGCTCCTTTTATTATATCTTCACGGTTTACATTTCGGGCAAATTCTTTCTTCTTCATTTTCTTCCTAACTGATTCAACTCTCACGTCATCTATTTTTTTCATCGGCTGAACCAGCGCACACGCTACAATGAACCCCGATAGCTCATCGCATGCATACAACGCTTTCTCCATAAGCGAATCTCTGCTTACACCCGTATAGCCCGCGTGTGATAAAATCGCCCGCCTGATCTCCTCAGAATATCCCCTTTGCTTCAGTATCTCGGAGCCCTTCACAGGATGTTCTTCGGCATTCGGGTGGATTTCCCAGTCGAAATCATGCAGCAAGCCTGTAACAGCCCATTTTTCCTCATCGTCACCGTATTTTTTCGCGTATTGTCTCATTGCTTCGCTCACGGAGTACATATGTTTGCGGAGGTTTTCATTTCTAACAAACTCATGCATCAGCTCGAGAGCTTTATTATATTCTTCCATGTATTATTATAATTCTTTCTTGCTGACTATGTTTAGTTTTTCATCAAGCTCATAAAATATTGGAATACCTGTTGGGATTTCCACCTTCACAATCTGCTCACCTGTTAATTTTTCGAGATACATTATCAGTGCTCTAAGACTATTTCCGTGAGCAACAACCAGCAAATCTTTCCCCTCTTTTAAAAGATGCTCAATTTTTTTATGGTAGTAAGGCAGAACTCTCTCAGCAGTGTTTTTCAGGCTTTCTCCGTTGGGCGGGGGAGTGTCGTAGCTTCGCCTCCATATATGAACCTTTTCAGCGCCAAATTTCTGGCGGCATTCGTCTTTGTTTAAGCCCTGCAAATCACCGTACATTCTCTCATTAAGCGCTTCATCTTTTTCCACAACTAAATGGTTAAATCCAGCCGTTTGTGCTGCTATTTCGAATGTTTTTATTGCTCTTTGCAGAACCGATGTAAATGCTTTGTCAAAATGCAATCCTTTTATCTTTTCTCCCGCCAGCCGGGCTTCTTCTTCGCCTTTAGCCGAAAGAGGAATATCAATCCATCCGGTAAAGCGGTTTTCTTTATTCCATTCGGATTCCCCGTGGCGAATAAGTACTAGTTTAGGCATATGTTGATCTTAAAATAAGTTGAAAATATCGGTAAATATAGCTTTTTGCGAGTTTCTATTAAACCATAAAACTCCCCCCTAAAAAATAAAATAAAAATCCCCCGGCTTATTCAACCGGGGGACTGGCAAGCAATTATTAACCAACCAAATTATACCATAACTATTTAACCAGAACCATCTTCTTCGTTTCTCTGTAACTGTCCGAAATTAATTCATAATAATAAACTCCCGCCGAAAGACCGGATGCGTAAAAATTATACTCGTAGCTTCCGGTACCGAGCACTTGATTTACAAGCAATGCCTGTTCTTTGCCCAAAGCGTCAAACACCCTTAATTTAACTATCCCGTTTTTAGTTATATCGAATTTTATTTTAGTTGATGGGTTGAACGGATTGGGATAATTCTGATAGAGCTTATACGATGAAGGAGTGTTGTTATTCAGCAGCTGAATTCCTGTGGTTACGCCCCACCTTGCAATGTTATTAACAGTCGTTCCGCCTGCGCTGCTAAAATCTCCCCCCGCATACGGTAATGAGCCATATACTGCAATTGATAGAACAAAAATCGGGTCGCCGCCTGTCATACCGCTTGATAGATTTGACCACGAAGAACTGTTCCACGTTGCGATTCTGTTTGCGCCGATACCGCCGGCAGAAGTAAAGTCACCCCCCGCAATCAATGAGCTTCCGTAAACAGCAAGTGCATAAACGGTGTTGTTCATTCCGGTGCCAAGGTTTGACCAGCTTCCGTTCCATTTAGCGATTCTGTTTACACCAACTCCGCCGACCTGCGTAAATGACCCTCCGACAATTAGTTCATTATTCATTACATGTATTGCATAAATATCGCTGTTTACGCCTAGACCTAAATTAGACCATGACGAACCGTTCCATTTGGCGATTCTGTTTGCACCAATACCGCCGGCAGTTGTGAACTCGCCGCCGACAACCAGCTCGTTATTGTAAACTGCGAGGCACCTTCCCTCTTCGTTCATACCGAGCCCTAAAGGCTGCCAGGAGCCGCCGCTCCATCTTGCAATTCTGTTTACTCCTGAGCCGCCGATGCTTGTAAAGCGTCCTGTGATATGAAGCTCGTTGTTATAAACAGCCATTGCAAAAATGTCATCATTGATGACCGAATTGTTTCCGAACAGTGTCCAGTTGCTTCCGTTCCATTTGGCAATCCTGCTTGCTCCGACACCGCCTACTTGTGAAAAATCGCCGCCAACAATAAGCTCGCCGTTAAATACAATCAAAGCGGAAATCCTTCCGTTTGTGCCGAGTCCCACCGGCTGCCAGGAACTTCCGTTCCACTTGGCAATTCTGTTTGCACCGATTCCGCTTACGCTTGTAAAGTCGCCCGCCACAATCAGCTCACCATTGTAAACCGTCATTGCTCTAACGTCATTGTTGGTTCCTAAACCCAATGGATACCATTGCGAGTGAAGGACGTTAAAAGATGAATAAGTAAAGAATGTAAATAAGAATAGTAATTTAAGATTAGTTTTCATATTTCCCCCCTCTTGATATATGAAAAATAAAGTTTAACTTAGTAGCTAAAATAATTAGTAATTATAGGGAAGTAAATAGCTGGAGTAATTAGCTAAAATGGGTATAAATTCTGTTAATATCTGTTTTTTAAAAAATTAAAAACCCTCCCGGGGAGTAGGAGGGTTTCGTTATTAAGCAGGACAGAACATTGTTTTTGTCTCCACATTTATAATTAGAACATTACGGCAAAACCCTGTAAGGTGCGCCTGCCAAATCAGATGCGAACTCAACCGGGCTATCGTCATAAAGAGATTTATATGTAGACGCACTGATGTAGCCGTTGAATTTTCCTATTTTATGCTGCGGATAAATTGTGAAAGTTTTTTCATAAACTCTGTTCCATCCGGAACCGCTTGGAACCTGTGAGGTCATTACAAAAGGTTCACGGTGAAAACCGAATGTGTTTCTTGCCCAATGCCATGCTACTATATCCTGCTCTGATTGAGCTGAATACGTGGATACAACAATTTTTACCTGGTCGCCGATTCTTACTTCGGGTATTCCAGAACCGTTGAAGCGCCTTGTGGTGAATACATTCTGAGTAAAATCCGGACCTTGAAAAGTATACTGCAAAACATTATTTACGTAAACCTGTATTTGCTGCATTTGTACGTAATCGTTGCTGTTCTGGGGAACGGTTGTACCGCCGTCAACCATTGATACTTTATAGAGCTTCCAGTTAAAACGCGGACGCGGGGTGTGCGCAATTCGCTTAAACACGGCTTTCCTTCTCAAAACTTCCGTATACGGTTTTTGAATGCTGTCAAGATTCCCGTTAACATAGCCTATAATATGAAATACACCGTTGATGGTTCTTTCGATGGTTGCGTTCTTTATGCTGTCACCTTCGCTTGTAATTGTAACGGTAACGCTCGTGCCTGTAATTCTTCTGCCCCATTTAACCAGTGAATCAATAGGAGTATCTCCGCCGCCATTGTTTCCAACGGCACCTCCGTTATCCAGGTCATAAGCTTCGTTTGACATCAGGTCGTCATCTTCCTGCTGGTTAGAGCCGATACCTGCGGTCACAACTTCCTTTATGAATTCATCGTCAGTCTGGTTTTCTTCAACCGTGCTTTCAGAACATGCTGAAAAATAAGCTGAAAATGCAGTAAAAATAAGCAAAATCAGCAGTTTTTTTGAGGTTTTTAAATGTTTCATTTTTTATCTCCTTTATTGCTTTCTTATATTGTTTTCTTGTTTTTTTGGCTTTTTTGGTTATAACCCATTTGTATCAATAAGACAAGGAGACACTCAAAAGGTTTAATGGATTCTTACTTTTTTCGTGATAGTGAAATATGTTAAGACGTGAGTAATACAAACTGTCGTAAGCCTCGTTAAATGAAATCGCTGCTTAATAATTTGGGCGGACGGCAGGAAGGGATAAATCTGATTTAAGTAAAAAAAAAGATTACACCATAACTAATCTCTATTTCACAAAAGCAAGAATACTACCCGGCATTATAAGTGATCTAATTTCATCATAAGCAATAAACACTTCGCTTGGTCCTTCAACATACGGGCCTACCTGGTAAGTTGGAAATGTAATTACGAGTCCCTTTTTAGTAATGTTAAAGACTTTAAAGTTTTCAGCACTTGGACCTGCACCGTCTTTAAGCCAGTCCTCGGGCTCAATCCCATGCTCCTTTTTAAGCTCATCCAGCTCCCTGATGCAGATTTCCGAGATTTTGCCTCCCCAGCCCGAACTGAGTAAATCACCCAGTCCAAGTTCCTTATGATTTTCCAAATCATAATTTATGCTAAAGTTTGAATTATTGGGATGAGCAGCTCCTGAAAAATACCAGAGTTCATAAAATAAAACGCTGATTAAGCCGTTGGACGCATAAAAAACCGAATCGCCCGCTTCATAAAAACTCCCCATTTCATGATTAGTGGTCGTTGTATCCCAGTCCTTCATCCAAACGTTGAAGGTGACTCTGATACCCTCGGCTTTGTTTGTTATAAAGCGGTTAAACAAGCTCATAGATGTTATGTGTTCTTTGAAATCCTTAATAAGCGGATAGCTTATGGAAAATTCATATTTCAGCTTAGAGTTTTTATCCGTTATTGCTTTATGACTAATCTTGTAATTTTGAGCAAAAAAATTAACGGTTAATAGTAAGGCTGAAAATATTAACAGTTTAGTTTTCATATTTTTTATAATTATTGTTTCTTATCAGAACTGTGATTCATAAAAAGTGAAATTATATTAGCTGCTATTAATGTTATTGAAACTCCGATTATTGTATACCATGTCCACGCAATTTTAGTAAAGTAAATTACAAAAATCATTCCAATTATTCCGCATGCAAAACCGGTAATTGCTGCGGATTGCCTGGCTTTTTTAAAAAATATTCCAAGTAAAAATGTCCCCAAAAGTCCCCCATACGTGAAAGATGCAATTGAAAGACCCAGCTCAACAACCGCTATTGATGAATTCATAAATAGAAACGCTGAAAGAACAAGCACTCCGCACCAAATAAGCGCAATTACTCGAGACGCATTTAAAATCGTGCTTTCGGGTTTATCCTTACCCCAATACGGCTTATAAATGTCTTCAACAAGAGTAGATGATAAAGCTGAAATCGAACCCGAGAGCGTTGACATAGCAGCTGCAAGGAGTCCCGCAATAATTATGCCTGAAATCCCCGACGGCATGAAATTAATTATAAACCTTGGAAATACTTCATCTGATTTCATCTGCTCGCCGCCGAAAAAAATAAACAGCATCGAGCCGATAAATAAGAACATTGCAAACTGCAAAAATACAATAAAACCGCTCGTAATAAGCGCTTTTTTAGATGCCTGAAGTGAATTTGTTGTCAGCAGTCTTTGCACAATCAGCTGGTCAGTTCCGTGCGATGCCATTGAGAGAAATCCGCCCCCGAGAACACTCGCAATTAATGTATACGGCTTGGTAAAATCAAATGAAAAATTCAGGAAATCAAGCTTTCCATTTTCCGCGAGCTGTGAAATTATTTCTGAAAAGCCTAGTTGAATTTTGCCGGATAAAACAAAAATTGCAAGAAGTCCACCGCCTAAGTAAATAAACATCTGGATAACATCAGTCCATATTACTGCTCTTACTCCGCCCAGGTATGTATAAGCGAGTGTAATTAAAGCCATTATTATTATTGAGTATGAATAAATCTGCCAGTCAGCAGCACCAGTAAATACATTCCATCCTTTTAATATCAAGGCAAGGGGGATTGCCGTGGCATACAATCTCACACCGTCAGCAAAGACTCTTGTGACCATAAATACTGAAGAGGCAAAATTCTTTGTTTTCGCACCGAATCTTTTATCAAGGTAAGCATAAGCAGTTAATAGTTCGCCCTCAAAATATCTGGGAAGCAAATAGTAGCTTACTACAATCCTGCCGATTATATAACCAATAGCAATCTGCAGAAAATTAAGATTGCCCACGTAGGCAATTCCGGGGATACTGATGAAAGTAAGAGCGCTTGTTTCAGTGGCTACAACTGCAAAGCAAACCGCCCACCAGGGTATAGCTTTTTCGCTAACAAAATAATCGCGTGCGGATTTCTGCCTGCCGCCTTTTATTATTCCGTAGGCAGTTACTCCGAGGAGGTAAACAATTACAATGATTACATCGAGGGAGGAAAAATTCATCTGCAAATATAGGGTTAATAAAGTAAAAAAACGAGAAAATCCGCAAAAAAGTTTATACTACCTAATCAATACCATCTTTTTGGTTTCGATAAATTTCTCCGTTTCTAATCTATAGAAATAAACCCCTGATGAAACTTCATAATTATCTTTATCTCTTCCATTCCACATAATCTGATAGGGACCGCCAGAAAGATAGTTATTTAGCAAAACAAGTACTTCATTTCCAAGAATATCAAAGATGATAATTTTGATTCGGGAAAACTTTGGGACATAAAACTTAATTGATGTCATTGGATTAAATGGATTGGGATAGTTTTGATTAAGGTCATAATCTGCTGGGAAGCTTGTGTTATTGTTATTAATTCCGATACTCTGATCAGCCGTATATTTGTAAATTTTTCTGCCGACAGCATACCCCAGAGTATCGTTCACAAATCTAACCCTGTTCACATTATGCATAATGTCCGATATATACCAAGTGATGCCCCCGTCAGTTGTTTCATAAGAGTTTATGCTTCCGCCAAGCCAACCCGAAGATGAATTTAAAAATCCAATCCCCTGTGTAAAGTAACCATTGCCTCCAACATTATAAATCGTTTTTATCCAGTTGTTTCCGGCATTAGTTGATTTCAAAAACTGAAGCTGCATACCGGTATAGTTTAGTGAAGCATATACAATATTCGGAGCCATACCTATCTTCCAACAACTTGCGTCAATTACGGCGGACTCGTATTTTACAACCCAGTTCAAGCCCCCGTTTGAAGTGAACAAGATTTTAGCTCTCTGATTAGGATAGATTCCAGTGCCGCCAACTACAAAACCCGAATCAACACTGCTAAAATTGCAATCAACAAGGCATGAAACTAAACCGCTCATATCTATTGACAGCCAATTCATTCCCCCATTTGTTGTTTTAATTACATACGCAGGCGTCTCTATCCTCCCGCATGCATAGATTACCGATTGATTTACTACTGAAATTCCGCATAACCCTTTTGGAACCGGACCAGTTATGTTCGAAACAATTAACCAGTTTATGCCTCCATCAGTTGTTTGAATCAAGGGTTTATGAATTCCTATAGTAGTATCATAAATTCCAATCCACCCGTTCAATGAATCGGCGAATCCGACTGCACGCAAATATGCAGTTGTCTGGTATTGTAATAGCCAGTTAAAACCACCGTTCGTAGTTTTATACACGTAGCCTTGGTTTGAAGCAAAACTTGTATTATAAACCGCCCAGCCTGTGTAAGCATTTACGAAAAATATATCGTCGTATCTCCAACTAGTGTAGGGGGAATTAGGCAGCTCAACCCATCTTAGAGATTGTGTGTAGGAATTAATTCTAAATACTGAAAAGATTAAAAAAATTGTAATATATTTTATTATTCCCATGCCAGCTTATAATATATATATTAATTAATTCAAATAAAAATTCGAACCTTAAAAGCCCGCATTCGTTATCCCCGCTTTCGCGGGGACAAGTTTGTTATTTATTATTCGCTCTTAACAGCTTCTTTCTTTTCCTTGCCTTCATCATCAAGCAGAACTTTACGGCTGAGCGAAAGCTTGCCTGTTTCTCTGTCAATCTCCAGAACCTTAACCGTAACCATATCGCCGCGTCTTAAAACGTCTTCAACCTTATTTACCCGCTTTTTGTCAATCTGTGATATGTGCAGCAGCCCTTCCTTGCCGGGAAGTATCTCCACAAACGCGCCGAAATCAGTAGTTTTTACTACTTTGCCTTTGTAGATTTTCCCTTTCTCCGGCACCTCGGTTATCTTTGCAATCATTGACTGAGCTATTCGGGCAGATTCACCCGAAACCGCCGCAATAACAACCGTTCCGTCGTCTTCAATATTAATTTCAGCACCTGACTCTTCGATAATGTGCCTTATATTCTTTCCTCCGGGTCCGATAACTGCGCCAATCATATCAATGGGGACTGTCATAGTATACAGGTGCGGCGCATACGGAGAAATATTTTCTCTTGGTTCTGCAATTGCCCCGCGCATAACATCCAATATATGCATTCTCCCTTCTTTTGCCTGCTGTAATGCAGTTTCCAGAACCTCAAAGGAGACGCCCTTAATTTTAATATCCATCTGGAAGCCGGTAATTCCTTCGGTTGTTCCGCAGACTTTAAAATCCATATCGCCAAGGAAGTCTTCATTGCCTAAAATGTCGGAAAGCACTGCGACTCTGTCAGATTCTTTAATTAATCCCATAGCAATACCTGCAACGGGACGCTTAATTTTAACACCACCATCCATGAGCGCAAGTGTTCCCGCGCATACAGTAGCCATCGATGACGAACCGTTTGATTCAAGAATATCAGATACAATCCTTATTGTATATGGAAAATCCTCCTCAGGGGGAAGCATATTCTCAAGCGAGCGTTCTGCCAGATGTCCGTGGCCGACTTCACGCCTGCCCGGATTGCCATACCTGCCTGTTTCACCGGTTGAAAAAGGCGGGAAGTTGTAATGGAGCATGAATCTTTTGTTTTCCTCAGGAAGCAAGCCGTCAAGTATCTGCTGGTCCATTTTAGTGCCAAGAGTCACCGATGTCAGGCTTTGTGTTTCGCCTCTTGTAAAGAGCGCCGAACCGTGATTCCTTGGTAAAATCCCAACCTCGCATGTAATCGGTCTTATATCTTTTGTCCCTCTTCCGTCAAGTCGTCTGCCTTCGGTTAAAATCATCTCTCTCATATCGTAATACTGTATATCATCAAACGCTTTTGCAATTGCTTTTTCCCGCTCAGGGTATTTTTCCTTAAGCGATTCGGTTATTGATTCAAACAATGCCTTGTATTTCCCGCTTCTTTCATCTTTGGTAATGTTCGGCATTCTGTGAATTTCTTTAATAGCACCCTCTGCAAGCGATTTAACATCAGCAATAAGCTCCTGATTAACTTCCGCAGGTTTGACTTCTCTTTTTGCTTTCCCGCATTCGGAAGCGAGTTCCTTCTGCACAGCACACAAAAGCTTAATGTTTTCGTGAGCAAATTTAATCGCATTCAATAAATCGCTTTCCGATATCTCTGCTGACTCGCCTTCAACCATAACAATGGAATCTTCAGTTCCACCCACAATTAAATCCATATCGCTTTCTTTAAGCTGAGTATGGGTAGGGTTAACAATAAATTCACCGTTTATCCTGCCGACTCTGACTTCTCCTATAGGTCCGTCAAAGGGGATATCAGAAACCATAAGAGCTGCTGATGCGCCGAGCGCAGCAATTACATCCGCGTCGTTTTCCTGGTCAGATGAATACACTCCGCATATAACCTGTGTTTCGCACATAAATTCTTCGGGAAATAAAGGACGTATTGGTCTGTCTATTAATCTTGCGGATAATACTTCCTTCTCGCTTGGCTTGCCCTCACGTTTAAAAAATCCTCCGGGAATTTTCCCTACTGCTGCGGATTTTTCTCTGTATTCAACCTGTAACGGAAAATAATCAATGTCTTCTTTGGGTTCTTCGGATGCAACAACCGTGCAAAGCACAATTGTATCGCCGTAAGAAGCAAGAACCGCACCGCTTGCCTGCCTGGCAAGCCGTCCTGTTTCGAGCCTCAGCTTCCTTCCGCCCAGCTCGATTTCTTTAAATGTAACCATAGTATTGGTTTTTCTCCTTGAATCTTAACTGCAGTTGCGCGGGCTAATCGGTGAGATTTTTGTGCCAGCAAGCGAAAAATCACCTTTAATTTTTTAAAAGAGATTTTTCGCGTGCACAGGCACAGCTTATCCCGGAATAACCCTTATGACTTCACGGCTGCGCACGAGCAGTCAGAATTACTTTCTAATGTTTAGTTCTTTAATTAATTTTCTGTATCTTTCGATATCCTTATTTTCAAGGTATCTCAATAACCTTCTTCTTTTCCCAACCATCTTTAAAAGTCCCAGACGGGAATGGTTGTCTTTCTTGCGGGTCGCAAAATGCTCATCTGTGAGCTGGTTAATTCTTTCTGTCAGAATTGCCACCTGCACCTCGGTTTTGCCCGAATCCTTTGCACTTGCACCGTATTTTGAAATAATTTCCTGCTTTTGTTCCTTGGTCAGCATTTATCTCCTGTATATTTTTATTGTGTATATTTCTTTACAGTTTTAATTTTATGCTTAAAAATTTTAAAGAATTTTCTTTGTCTTTATTAATCTGCTCTATTAATTCTTCTTTAGAATTAAACTTTCTGTCATCTCTCAATTTAGTTAAGAAGCTGATTGTAAGCTTTTCGCCGTAAATCGTTTTATCGAAATCAAATATATGCACTTCCAAAGCGCTTTTCAATCCTTGAGTAAGTGTAGGTCTTACACCGTGATACATCATGCCGTAATATACATCGTTGTTATAAACAACCTTAACGCAGTATATACCGTCATTGGGCATAACTTTGTTTTCCTTGGCAAATTTCAGATTAACGGTCGGGTATCCGATTGCTCTTCCGACTTTATCGCCTTCGACAACAATACCGTCAAAGCTGTATTCATACCCCAGCAGCTTGTTGGCTTCTTCAATCTTTCCTTCTGCCAGGGCTTTCCTTATCCTCGTAGCGCTGACCGGCCTGCCGTCAACATCAATTTCCTCAACCCTGTGAACCTTAAAACCGAATTCCTTACCCAAATCAAGAAGTGTATTAAAATCTCCCCCCCTGTCTCTTCCGAATAAATGGTCATATCCGATAATCAAATCACACAAGCCAATCTGCCCGAAAACATACTTTTTATAAAATTCTCTCGGCTCCGTTTTCGAAAACTGTTCTGTGAATCTTATCACAAGAACATTTTCAATTCCGCATTTTTCGAGCAATCTCAGCTTTTCATCAATACTGGTTAAAAGCTTAATATCGGGTGTTTTAGTTTTGAGCACTTCCTGCGGATGAGGCTCAAAAGTTACAACAAAACAACGGAGATTATTCTGTTTTGAAAGCACCAGAACCTTATTTAAAATCTGCCGGTGCACAAGATGAACACCGTCGAATGTCCCCACAGTTATAGCGGTATTTACGTTTCTCTTTACCTCAGAAATATCTCTGTAAACATTCATCTAATTTTTATTGTTGTTTATAAATTCTTCAATGGTCATCGAATCTTTAACATCATAATCGCCTATTCTCAGTCTTCTTAACTCTTTTAAATACGCACCCGTACCAAGCGATTCGCCGAAATCATTAACAAGAGTTCTTATATAAGTTCCTTTGGAGCAAACCACACGAAACTTTACCCCGGGCAAACTTACCGATTGAATTTCAAATTCCTTAATCAAAACAGTTCTCGGCTTGCGTTCAATTTCTCTTCCTTTTCTTGCAAATTTGTAAAGCGGCTTACCTTTATGCTTAACTGCTGAGTACATAGGTGGAATTTGCTCAATCTCCCCCAAAAACATGCTTGCTTTTTCCACAATTTGCTCTTCAGAAATACCATCAATCGAGCGGGTTTCAAACACCTCGGTTTCTGAATCAAAGCTCTGGGTTTTCTCCCCGATTAACATAAACCCCTCATACTCTTTGTCACTGGCTAAAAGCTCATTCAAAAATTTCGTCTTGCTTCCTGTGCATACAATCATAAGTCCTGTTGCCTTCGGGTCAAGCGTTCCCGAATGTCCCGCTTTTTTTACATCCAGTAATTTTTTCACAATGTTAACGACTCTGGCACTGGAGTATTCTTTCGGCTTATCTATAAGAAGCATTAATCCTTGGTGATTATTCCCGCTATTTGCCGTCTGTATCATCATCCTTGTGAATTTGTTTTATTAATTCATCTATTCGGCTCGAATACTCAGCCGCATCATCAAAATAAAAACTTATTTCGGGGACATTCCTCAAATAAATTTTCGAGCTTAGGTGCATTCTAATTTGCTTCTTACGGGCGTTTATTTTATTTAAACAAACATCAACAGTTTCTTTATTCCCTATAAAGCTCAAATAAATTTTAGCGTTCTTCAAATCGGAGCTTATCCTCACCTTTGTAACTGTTACAAGTCCTAAATGAAGCTCAGCCAAATCTTTCGATAGAACATCGCTAATCCTGTGCCTGATTTCTTCGGCAACTTTTTCTGTGCGTATTGACATTTTCTTAAATCCCGAACGAAGTGAAGGATTCTCACATCGTTAATTTGGTAATACGTTCTTTTGAAAAAGAGACCCTTCCCGCCTAAGGCGGGCAAGCTGCTTTGCTCAAGGGTTTACTGCTCGAGTTTCCTTTTAATCTCAACAATCCTGTATGATTCTATTATATCCCCGACTTTTATATCATTATAATTTTCAAGGCTGATACCGCACTCAAAGCCCTGCTCAACTTCCCTCGCGTCGTCTTTAAATCTTTTCAGCGCGTTGATACGCCCGTCAAAAATAACAAACCCGTCCCTCAACAGACGGACATTATTGTTTCTCACAACCTTCCCGTCGACAACATAGCACCCGGCGACAGTTCCGATTTTAGGAACCTTGAATGTCTGCCTTACTTCAACAGTAGAAAGAATTTCCTCGGATTTTTCCGGCTCAAGTAATCCTTCCAGAGCAAGCTTTATTTCATTTATCACATCATAAATTATATTATGCAGCCTTATATCGACTTTTTCAAGCTCAGCAAGCTTCCTCGCTTTAAGATTTGGTCTTACATTAAATCCGACAATAATCGCCCTTGAGGCAGCACCAAGAAGAACATCATTTTCCGAAATTTCGCCAATTCCCTTATGAATTACACTGACCTTAACTTCGCTCGTTCCTAGCTTTAGCAGTGAATCAGACAACGCCTCTACAGAACCGTCTACATCGCCTTTTATAATTACATTAAGGTCAACCTGTTTTCCTTCTTTAATCTGTTTGGAAATATCATCCAGAGTCGTGAAGCGAACCTGGCGGAAATCCTGTTCGCGCTTAAGCTGCTGGCGTTTAAGCGCAATTTCCTTCGATTCTCTTTCGCTGTCAAGAACAACAAGCACGTCACCTGCCTGGGGCATACCGTCAAACCCCAGCAGCTGAACCGGGGCGGAGGGTTTAGCAACTTCAACCCTGTGGCCTCTTTCATCGAACATCGCTTTAACTCTTCCGCTGTAATTACCGGCTATAAAAGAATCCCCCGTTTTTAAAGTGCCTTTTTGAACTAGAATAGTTGCGGTGATGCCTTTGCCTTTATCAAGTTTTGCCTCAACAACTGCACCTCGGGCATTTCTGCTGGGATTAGCTTTCAGATCAAGAACTTCGGCTTCAACGAGAATTTTTTCTAAAAGCTGGTCAACATTAAGCCCCGTTTTAGCAGAAATTTCGACAGACTGGTATTTGCCACCCCACTCTTCAACAAGAATCCCCTTTTCCGAAAGCTGGGTTTTTATTTTAAGCGGGTCAGCTGCCGGCTTATCGATTTTATTTATCGCCACAACAATGGGCACATTAGCCGCAAGTGCATGGTTAATAGCTTCAACTGTTTGAGGCATTACGCTATCGTCTGCGGCAACAACAAGCACAACTATATCGGTTATCTGTGCCCCTCTCGCACGCATGGCAGTAAATGCTTCGTGCCCCGGCGTATCTAAAAATGTGATTAGTCTTCTGTCCTCAAGCTTAACCTGATATGCTCCTATATGCTGTGTTATTCCCCCGGCTTCACCGGCAACAACATTTGCTTTCCTGATGTAATCAAGCAGAGATGTTTTTCCGTGGTCAACGTGTCCCATAATAGTAACAACCGGCGGTCTGTGGACCCGTGTCTCCGGCTCGTCATCTTTGTCTGCAAGAGCATCAACCTCGTATTCCTTCTGGAATTCTATTTTATAACCGAACTCGTCAGCCAAAAGAATAATCAAATCCTTATCCAGCCGCTGGTTAATAGTCACCATCATACCAAGCTCAAAGCATTTTTGAATAAGCTCGCTGACATCGATTGCCATTAGTGCAGCAAGCTCAGATGTAGAAAGAAACTCGGTTACCTGAAGAACGTTGGCTCTTGCAAGAATTTCTTCCTGTTGTTTTTGCTCCTGCTCTAGACGTTCTTTTTTCTTCTTTTTCCTTAACTGCTGCCTTGCTGTATGAAGGCCTGAGTCATCCATCTTAGCCATGGTCTCGCGTATAGCTTCTTCTATTTCCTGTGTCAGCTCTTCTTCGGCAAATTTCTTCTTCCTCTTTGCATCAATACCGTCGGAGTATTTTTGCTTCTTGGATTTCTCCTTTTTATCAATATCGCGCTTTTTATCGATTAAATCAGGGAATTCAGAGGATGCTTTCTTTTCTTTCTCATCGCTAATTTTTCTTTTTTCATCTTCCCGCGATACGAAGGGCTTCTTAAAGAACGGCTTTTTCCCGTGAAGAGTTTTCTTCGGTTTTCTGAAATCTTCTTTTATTGTTACTCTTTCAAACTTGCTCTCGGGTTTTCGTATCTGGGTTACTTCTTTCGGCTTATAGGCTTCTTTTTTCCTCAGGCCTTTCTTATCGTGTTTTTTAAGCTCGATGGGTTTTGCAACAGGTTCCTTCTTCTTTTCTTTTAGCTTTGCAACCTCCTCAGCTGCCTTTTTGGGCTTCTTAGCTTGTTCATCTTCCTCTATCTTTTGCTTTGCCAGCTCTTCTTCCTTTTCCTTTATCAGGCGACGTTTTTCTTCAAGCTCTTTTTTAAGCTGGGACTCTCTTTCTGCTTTGATCTTTTCTTCTTCTTCAAGCTTTTTCTTTTTCTCTTCTTCTTCCTTTAGCCTCTTTTCCCTCTCCTTTTTAATATCTTCCTCTATCTCACTGATTTCAACGCCCTTGTAAGTCTTCTTAAACTCAATCAGTTTTTGCTTGTGTTTCTCTGCTCCTTCAAGGTCAGTTTTAAAATGCCCCAAAACCTTATGGTAAACAGTTTCATCAACTTTAGACATAACTCCGCCAACCTCGACACCAATACGTTTGAGGTAATCGAGTATTTCGTTTGACTGCCTGTTGACTTCCTTGGCAATCTTCGATATCTGTACGCCTTTTGCGGTTTTATTTGTTGTTTCGGGCATTAACTAAAAATTTAGCTCCTGTATTTTTCTTTTTATTCCGATTTACTTTCTTCTTTTTTAGTACTCTTCTCAGTTTCCTCTTCATCTTCTGGGACTCTGTCCTCTTCAGCAGAGTCCTCTATTACATCTTCAGCCATTTCCTCTGTTTCTTCAGCATTCTCATCTTCGTCTTCCGGCTCATCCTCTGTCCGGGATTCTCTCCCCAGCTCTCTTTCCAAAGCTTCTTCAATATCCTTGGGTTTACCTTCCTTTCGCTCCACATCAATTTCATATCCCGTAAGTTTGCTCGCAAGCTTGATGTTTTGGCCGTTCTTTCCAATGATAAGCGAAATCTGGTCTTCATCGGCTACTATCTTCGCTACCTTATTTGCCTTGTCAAGATAAATATCCTTCAGCTTGGCGGGGGCAAGTGCTCGCGCTATATACAGAGCAATATCTTCACTGTAGTTTATTACATCGATGTTCTCGTTTGCGAGCTCGCGCACAATTGAATGAATTCTTATACCCTTCATTCCCACGCATGCACCAACGGCGTCAATCCGGTCATCATACGAATACACGGCAACTTTTGCCCTTTCGCCCGGCTCGCGTGCTATTCCCTTAATTTCAATCACTCCATCATAAATTTCGGGGATTTCCAGCTCGAATAATTTTTTAAGAAACTCATCAGCTGCTCTGGATACAACAACCATCGGTGGACCGGAAGTTTTTTTCTGAACTTCTTTAACATATACCCTGGTGGATTCACCCTTCTTATATCTTTCCTTCGGTATTTGCTCTGATTTCAAAAAAGTAACTTCGTGCCCGTTGTGAATCAAAAGTATACTTTGCGGCTTGATTTGGTATATTTCGCCTACAATTATTTCGCCAACTAAATCCTTATAATCATTGTATATTATTTCCTTTTCAACCTCGCGGATTTTCTGGTTAAGGTTCTGCTTTAGGTTAACAATATGCCTTCTGCCGAAGCTCACATAATCGAGAACTTCAATGTAATCGTCTCCAATTTCAAGCTCCTCGCCGGAGCGTTCTCTTGCTTCTTCGACCGATATCTGGGTTTCAGGGTCGGTTATCTCTTCAACAACGGACTTTGAAATATACATTTCAATATCACCTTTATCCATATTGACAATAACATCGAAGTTGGCGTTCTGCCCGTATTTCTTTTTTATCATCATCCCGAAAACATCCTTGATTATGCTTTCAAGCACGTCGCGGTCGATTTTCTTATCCTTAACCATTTGTGAAAAGGAATCTACTATGTCAGATTTCATTTCTGTTTTCTTGTATAATAAAATTTGCTAAAATTAATGTTATTTAAGCCTTGTGAGATAAACTTTCTAAAATATACTTTTTTTCATAAAAAACCTAATATTTCACAGGCAAAGAAAAAAAATGACGCTTTTCGGAGCGTCATTACTTAGTCATAAATTAAATCATATAAATATAGCCGTTTTATATTACTTAAGCAAGGTACAATTATTACGATTTTTAGTCAATTTTTCAGAAATTTCATTCCATATCTATCAATATTATTTCAATTGAAATTGGAAACAACTATCGCTAAAATTGGTTTTAATAGTATAAATCTAAATTAATAATAAATGATAAATTACGCATTTGCTCTGGTGGTTATAGTTTCGCTCTCATTGCCTTATAAAATAATCTCCCAATGCTCCGATGCAGGCGTCTGCACGCTCGGTAAGCCGCATACGAAGCATTCCAAACAAAACACAAGCAGCATTACATTTGGATATGTATTCGGCTCCTCCGGCAAGGATAACGATATTAACAGCGCGCTTAACGACCTTACCTTCAGCTCCCTTAAGCTTGAGGCGGATTTAGACATACTCAAAAACACACGGCTTTTAATGAGTGTGCCATACACATTCGTAAACGGACCGCTTGGCGAGGTGAACGGGCTTGGCGATTTAACCATCGCACTTACAAGAAGCTTTGTGATTGAAAAATCCCACACGCTTTCGTTTACACTCGGTGGTAAGCCCCGCACCGGAAGGGTCAACTCCGATGACTCGCTTCCGCAGAGGTATATGCCATCGCTCGGCACAAATGACCTGCTTGTTGGAGCATCTTACTCATATACAAATTACAACGTTGCAGTTGCATACCAAAAACCCTTCGGCAGAAGCCCCAACTACATTACGCGACTTAAACGCGGCGATGACCTGCTGCTTCGCGCGGGTTATAACCAGCAGTTCGGAAAAGTCAACGCTAAAGCTGAGATACTGACAATACTGCGCATCCAGCCATCAAGCGTTCTTGCTGATACAATCGGCGGTGAAAACTTTGTGGAGGTTGACGGAAGCAATGAGCCGCAGGTGAATCTATTAGCGGCTGTGAATTACCTGCTATCAAGCAATATTGCAATTTCGGGAGAAGCTGCACTGCCGTTTCTGCAGCGTGATTACAACTATGACGGGCTGAAAAGAAGCTTTTCGTTTTCTGTTTCAATTGCATATCTGTTTAACTTAAAGTGAAAAATTTGGCTAAATTCACAATTCTTGTATTTATAGTAATTTCTACAGCATTTTTCGTTTCGTGTTCCAAAGGCGATTTGCCTGCCTACAGCAGACAGGCACCCGGCACTACACAAAGCAAAAACGAAAATAGCAAAACCGATTCTGTTAAAGGCTTTAATCTTACCGAAAATCAGAAGAAAATTCTTGAAGGCGCCAAAAAGTGCCTTGAGGCAAAATTCAGTTATGATATGGAAATGGCTTACCATGTGCTGAAATACAGAGACGGTGAATTTACGGGAACGAAGGTTTTCCCGAACGGTGATTTGGACCCGACGCTTGGCGTTTGCACCGATGTCACAATACGCGCTCTCCGCTGGGGCGGTGTTTGCGATTTGCAGGAGGAAATTTACAACGACGTTAAATCGAATTGGAGCGATTACCCGATGAAACGCTGGGGCGCTAAGAAACCAGACCAGAACATCGACCACCGCAGGGTGCCAAACCAAATGGTGTGGTTCAGCAAGCACTGGGAGGAAATTACATCCAGCAAATACGAGCCGGGCGATGTTGTTGCATGGGATATGAACTCCGACGGATGGGGCGACCACATAGGAATTGTATCGGACAAGTCCCGCGGAGATACACCTTACCTGATTCACAATTTCCCTGACCCTGGCTATGTCGCCGAAGAAGACATTCTCAACCGCTGGGAGATTGTTGGGCATTACAGAGTTCATTGAGTTTATAGAGTTCGTTGAGTTTATAGAGTTCATTGAGTTAATTGAGCTTGCCCTCGCGTAGGCGGGGGTCTTATCAATTGCCACACCATAGGCGGGTGACTTCGTCAAGTTAATTGAGCTTGCCCTCCTTTTTTTGAACCATGATTCGCTAAATCCCACGAATCGAGGTTCAGACATCCACCCTTCATTTTTCCTCTGTTTTCGCCAAAAATAACACGGCAGAAAAAAAACCGTGACGTAAATCCGATATTATGTAAAGTTGGATGCAATATTTGGTAATTTTTTTCTGAAAATGGCAATTATTTCATCTTTGGTTATGCCGGGTTTGAGCTCATTGCAGATAATCTGCACAAAATTGAGATTGACGGCAATATTTTCCTGTTTCGGTTCCATGCGTTTAAACATCCGAGTGAAAGCTTCCACATCTTTGACATCAAGCCACCTCTCACCCGTACGCCTTAGCTGCTGTTCAAAAAGATTACGCAGGCGCATTTTTATATACTCATCGCGCGAAATTTCCAAATTGCTTACTTTGTAATACGCGTAGGCGTTTGCCATAACGAGGCATATATCCTCGATGTAATCATCGGCAATGACAAATTCTTCTTTCGGGATACGGCAGTAAAGCCCGCCTTTTTTCCAAAGCCCCTCGTATGCATAGGCAAATAAATCGCGGAAGAAATTCTGGATGAGGTCGCTAAACTGGTTGATTTTCCGCCTGTCGAGATAAAGTTCCATATCGCGCATTTTTTCGATAAGCTCTTTTCTGAATTTTTTGTGCGCCTTTTCGCTTAATGGTCCATCGCCTAAGCGCTCACCGCTTAATGGTTCGCCGTTTAAGTGTTCGAAACCCTTAATATGCATTGCAGGAGCGGGTTTTGGCTGAGGGTTTGTTTCAGCAGTTAATTCATCGCCTGATTTCTGTTTGCCGGTATCGGGATTTGACATAGTTAAGCCGGGTGCGGGCTTATCCATATGCCGCAGAACTGTAGTGAGCGATATGTTATGTTTTTTCATAACTTCGGCTCTATAGACGTGGTAGTCACGCGTTAAATGGAGCCGGCGAAGCTCTTTAAGCTTTTCGATGTCTTTATTTAATTCTTCGTTGAAATACATAGTGTTTAGGTTGATTTTAAGCTCCCCTCCTTAGACAAGGAGGGGTGTGTCCGCCAACTGGCGGACGGGGTGGTCTGATAATTTAGATGCACCACCCCTGCTTACGCTTTCCCCTCCTAAAAACAGGAGGGGAGCAGTAAAGGCACTGTGGTAAATTTAATACATTAATATTTCTTTGTCAAGAGCGCTTGATGATATTTCTACTCTATTAGGCACATATAGAGTAGAATGAGAATTTTGGTTAACGGGAAGCGGTAGGGGCGAGGTGTTTCGGTAGAGTCTCTCTTTAAGAGGACTCTGACGATTTTTTTCCTTTTAGACTCTGCGGAAACGAAGAGAAACCTGTCAGGTTTTAAAGACCTGACAGGTTTTTGATTTTATTTATCCCATGGGCAAAGCACTTTCATTATTTTTTCTTTTTAATTTAATATCACCAATAATTTTTTCAATGGCTCTTGCTAAGCAATATGGAATTACAACATAGCACAATGCAATTGCGGAACCAGCAGCTTGTTGTGGGGCACTGCTAGATGATTTCATTGCCGCTAAAAACCAGTCTATAGCAAAAAAAACTCCAATTATTGAAATTCCATAAAAAATTTTTATTATTATTTTCATGATAAATAAATTAAATTAATAAAAAATTAAAGTAGGTTTACCCTGCCTACTGCAGGCACGGCTCGCGTCAGGTGAGGAACACCTGACGAAAATTTTAAATGACGGTTTAAATCCGTTTTGGAGCGGGCGTTAGCCCGCTCGTATTAGCGGAGAGGAAGAGATTCGAACTCTTGCGGGGTTATACCCTGTGGATTAGAAGTCCACCGCTTTCAGCCACTCAGCCACCTCAATAATATCTCATTAAAATATTATTGAGATAGTTTTTATAATTTTATCGTTTGCAAACGAATTTAATATTTAACTCACATATAAATTTAAAATCATCTATCCATCTCACTCCCATATTTTCACAAACGTTAGGAATTTTAATTTTGTCAGTATTTGGATTTATGATTTTATTTTCTTTAGTAACAACAGTAGCACCCTCTGAAATTGCGTGTGCTATGACCCAAGGGTCCGCTTCAGATCTATTTCTTGAACTATCAACTAATCTTTTATGTTTTTCTTCTTTTTCGTAAATTTTCTTTAATGCTTCTTGAACTTTAGTGTTGATTGGATTGATTAAAAAACTTTTACCCTTTAACCATTGATAGATGTTATCATGTTTTTTTTCAATTTCATCCTTAACTTTCTCTGGGATGAATAATTGACCTTCTTTTGCAAGTTGTTCGATAATTTCCCAATATCCATTGCAGAAATCGGGTGAATAGTATTTCCACCCTTCTATAAAAAAGTTAGTATCTAAACAATATCTTTCCAATAAATATTAATTATACAAATAAGTTTCTAATTTAGCGAACTTATTAATTTTTATGTGGAGTAACGAGCTTGCTTCATAGCTATTAACAATACCTTCTCTATAGCTATCATAAATTAAAAATGTAAAAGCTCTACTATTTTTTTTAATTTGATCGCGGTAAAAATCTCCTCCACCTTTTTGTTTTTTTTTCTTTTGAAGTTTGTTTTCTAAGTGCTTTTCATATCTTTCTTTAAATATTTTTTTATATTCGTTAAAAACACTCGTAGGTATATAACCATTTTTCAATAACCTAACAGAAACAGAAAAAGGACTAACATGCATTTTATTTGCAAAAGCATCTATAACGTCTATTGTAATTTTAACATTTTTAAAATAATCTTTAACCATATTTAATGGTAGTAATAATTCGGCAGCAACTTCATTGCAAAATACTTCCAACGGTTCATAAAAATCTACATTAGATTCTCTAAATTCTACATTTGAAACACCAGATTGTTTTATCCAAATGTGGGCAAGTTCGTGAGCAAGTGTAAATAGCATACCGTTTTCGGTATCCTCTGTATTTATAAAAATAAATGGTGCAACATTATCATAAATTGCAAATCCTCGAACTTCATCAATACTTAACTTCATCCTTGTATGCACGTTATTCGCTAACGAGACAAATATTCGTTTAGACTCAACCTTATCAATCCAATATTTTAGAATTTTATCAGTTCCAATATTTTCCTCAATTTCTAAAACTTTTTTTATATCATTTGCAATATCATTCACACTATTTTCGATTGAAAAATTACCTAGAAAAGACAGACCATCTTCGTTCTGTTCAATTAAAAAGTCTCTTATCCAAATTTGTCTTTCTTGAATATCTCTAATTATAAATGTTAATGCTGTACTATATTCACCTGATTTATCGGTTCTTCTAAAATCTTTTAAAGTTTCAAAATCTTTAGGTGGTGAGGGTAAATAAAATACAGCTAATGGCCTTCTATATATTTGTGCAAGTCTTTCTGCCTGCCTTATAGTTGGATAATCTACATCGTTCTCCCATTCCTCAATTTTAACAGGTCTGCAAGGCAATTTTGCTGCTACTTCTTCTATAGACATTTTTGCAGTAATTCTTGCCCATTTAATAACTTCCGAATTAACAATTGCTTTCTCTGACAAAATTATATAATTTTTTGATTCTTAAACTTAATTATATGATTTATTTTACTCAATTACAATAATAACGACAAATTTTTGATATTGTATTTCATAATTAGATATTTTTTTTAAAACACCAATAAGCCGATATTATCAGCTTGCCCACCTAAGGCAGGTAAAACTCCCCGTATAAATGTTTAATCTGGACTGAAGGGTCTCCGAACGAGCAGTACTGTATTCCCCTTGTAGTAAAGGTAAAATTATGTTATTTGGGTTAAATTGTCAAGAGAAAAGCGGTTGAAAGGGTTGCAGGGTTACAGACCTCCCCTATGTGGCTCCGCGCTTCGCTGGTCCCTCCTTAGTAAGGAGGGGATGGTTCACTTTTCGGCTTAAACACTCTTCCCTCATCTCCCCCTTAGTTACCCGTAGGGCTGTGAGCACGAAGTGCGAAACGTAAAGGGGAGACTTAGAGGGGGTCTGAAAAAAAACACCACCCTGAATAAAAACCTCTCACCCCATTTGTTGGTGTTGTCACCAACGAAACCAGCGTCACTTTGTTGTTGGTCACAAGACCAACAACGGGGGAATTCAACGGGGAGACTTAGAGGGGGTCTGAAAAAAAACACCACCCTTCCTGCATAAAAACCTCTTCAAACCTTTCCCTTCAGTTCAGCGGAATCTTCAGATAGTTCAGCCGGTCATTAACCTGAAGCTTCGTGAAACATTTATCCTGAGTTTTGCAGAACTTGCTCGACGTATATGAAACCATAAGGTTTTCATTTTTATCAATCAGCTTCATAATCCCTTCCAGGCGTGAAAATATTCCAAGGAACCCCCCGTTTTCAGCGTAACTCATCGGGCAGCTGTTAACTCCCCCTGTTCTTATACACTCGCCCGATGATGTTTGTGTTAAACAGTGATGCGGGATGCCGCACGCGTGCCCCACCTCATGAATTATTGTAAGATTCAAGCTGTAGTTCACCATTTCATCAAACTTTGCGGGGTTATTCATCGCAGCAATAAATTTATCCGCTTTAGCAGGCGTTACGTTAATCGAGCCGAGCATAAATCCGTTTGGAAAGCGCACCTTCCATACTGCAAGACTGTCCTTGAAATCCTTAAGCATTGCTCTCATTCTGTCGGGAAAAACCACAGTAACTTCGGCAAACTTTGGGGGACCCCATGAGCAGCCCCAGACATTTATATCCCCGCTTGCGCCGCACTCACTGCTGATTATACCGTCAGCAACAATAAGGTTAATCGCGTATTTCTCGCCCGCTGCATTCCCGTAGCAGAAATCCACGCGCCGGTACTGCAGGTCCTTCAGCCCCCCTCCCTTATCCCCGAACACGAGGTCATTGGTCAGCCAGTAGGCAGTTATTCCGCTTGCGGATTTCCATGCGGCAACGTCAAATTTCTGCTTTTCATCGATGACAAATATTTCCTTCTGCATCGGGTTTGTCCGCTTATGCTCTTTAACACCTGAGCCGTCATCAACCATAAACCCGCGGTATTCCTCGTAGTTAGTCATTCCGTCACCGTTAGATGCCTGTCCTTTCGGATTAGAGTCCTCATCCCATTCGCCCGGCTTGTCGTAAACGCCGTTTTGCTTTTCCCAGCTGTCTGAAATTTTATTATCATTTAAATCAAGCGGTATAGTTACAAACTTATCGGGAGTGCCGTCTGCATCTGCCTCATACCACTGCCCTTTGACCTTCACGGATGCCTTGAGTTTCCCGAAAGCTCCGTAATCGCGGCAAAAAATATGAATCTGCTGTGTCTGGTTTTTCCCGCTTATATGCTTAGACGCTGTAGTTTTGGTTATAGTGTAATCACTGTTAAGGTCAGACATCTGTAAATCCTCCTCCAGGTCATCGTACCTCTCCTTATCGTTCATATACCTTCCTCTTTCTTTGCTCACATCAAAAAGGGTGAACATTATTCCCTCGGCGTTACATTTTTCATCATCCCCCTGAATAAAAATGTCCACCGAAACTGTATAAACCCAGTCCGGTTTTGGCAGCTCGGATTCATTGACCTGATGAATGACCAAATCAAACTTACACGGTTTTTCCTTTTCTTTTTCGGGCTCTTTTTCCCAGGGGTCCCCCTCATTCCCGCTGCCGCCTTCAGGTCCCCCGTTTCCAAGGCGCTGCTTTGAAGTATTTGCAGGAGCAAAGACAAGACCGTTGATATTGCTTAATCCTGTTTTATGATTTCTTCCCCCTCCTTTTTTAGTGCCCGTTTCTATTTCAGCTACAAAATTATTAACGGCATTAACCGATAATAAGTATGCTTGTTGATTCAAACCGCTTTTATCAGCGAGGTTACTTAATGATTTTTCAATTTTCTTAAGGGCTGTGAGGGTTTTCAAGTTTTCGCCTGAAATTCGTTTTGATTTCTTTTTCCCAAAAGATTTCTTTACAAGCTTAATAAATTCATCCGAATCTTTTTTAATAGATGCATCATCCATAAGGGTGTTATCTATTGATGTTTCTTCATTTGTTATTATATTCTTAATCAGGGTTGATTTAAACCTGCCGGCTGTTTCGTACTGCAGTTCTACTTTAAATGAATCGTTTTCAAGGGTTACAATGTTACCTGTGTTATCCTTTGCAATACTTACTTCTTCCGGAATATATATCTCAACCTCAGTTTTACTATACCTTTCGGGAAA
Source organism: Chlorobiota bacterium (assembly GCA_022616535.1). Classification (GTDB taxonomy): domain Bacteria; phylum Bacteroidota; class Ignavibacteria; order Tepidaquicellales; family OLB5; genus JAKEEM01. The sequence continues at coordinate 42,377 of JAKEEM010000048.1, forward strand.
ACACCTCATATAAACCCCGTCGCCTAGCGATGTCCACGTTCCCGCTCCGATGTTCCTGCTTCCCTTCCCCTTCGGGGCAATACCTGTTCTTACGGCGAGTCTTTCCACATCTTCGTATGTAGAGCCAGCGCTACTGAGAGTATTTCTGATTTGGCTGTATAAGTTGAGCATATCCCTTGCCTCCTGGGGCAGCAAATCCACAGCAAAATCCTTGACATCCACCTCCATTAATGCAATTTCATCAGCTTTAAGCAGCGGCTGAACCCGAAGCTGGAAATCCGGACTGTAATTGCTGAACTTTTGCCCTGCTTCAATCCCCCATATAAGCAATTGCACATCTTTCTGGTCAATTTCCGGATGCTCTGCAGACCTTCCTAATATGCTTATTATCAGGTTTGCTTTCGCGCCTTTTAAGGGAGCTACTAAATAACCATCTCCCTCGGTCGGACCATATGTACCCGCATGCAGGCAAAAAGTATTAAAGCGAAAACGGTAATAACCCGGTGAAAGATTTACTGAAAATCCCGAATTTGAATTTAAGCTTATTTGCTTATCTAAATCCCTTAGCCAGTATGATGTAGGATATGCATCTTTTATGCTTGTCGTTACCGCATCTTTAAATACTTCACCCACTCCTGGAATTTTTTTAAGTATATCGTCAATCTGGCTGAATGAGACTCCGATAAAAATAAAAAGAAAAACAATTGACCTGATAATTTTTTTCATGACAGTAAAAAATATAATTTGGAGTAATAGGCAAATATAATAAATATTTTCTTTTATCTTGTTTAAAATTTATAAGGGAATAATGTTAAAATTTTAATACCCTTTCGGGATTTTTTAAGTGTAAAAATTAGGTTTTTGTTAATTTTGTATAGAAATTATTAAAATAGCACCTATCGGGTGCTATATACCGTTATTATTCTATATTACTCGTTTGTAAGATGTTGTTTTTATAATATTCGCTAATCTGGATGCCTTCTTATATACCCGTCAACGGAAAACGAACCTGAACCCTCAACAAGAAATAAAACAAGCAGCGCAAGAACCAAAATTGTAAGCTCAAGTTCAGCCCTGAATGCCATAAATCCCCCTGGCAGCACAACAAAAAACAGACTGCTCAAAACAATGGGGAGCTGAAATAAAGCGGCGAGTCTGGTTAAAAGACCCGCTATAATCATCACCCCTCCAACCAAATGAACGCCGATTACAATATGGGCAAGCGTCATAGTGTAAAACCCAAAGCCGTATGTCTGCACGATTTCAACAACTGCCTGCTTATTGATAATAAAATAAATCCCCTTCCAAATAAGCAGGAATCCGAGTATAACTCTGAATGAATCAATCCACAAGGGGTGATGCTTTTCAGACCAAAGGTTAATTCTTCCAAGAAGGTACATATTTAGATCCCCGCCAAAGTCGGGCAGGCCTCCCTTTGTTACAAAAATAAGCTTGGGCAGTCGGGCTCAAAATGACAAATAGCACCTAAAAAGATGATTAGTGTCTTAAGGGTTTTATGATTGAAAGTTGACGAAAATCAATATATTTTGTCTTCTCTAGTGTAATTCGTTTAATTAATTCTAAAAGGAGGCATGGCAAAAATCTCCAAAAGGAAACCCAGACCAATTGCAGTATTTGACGAAAAAACAATGTCGCTGAAGCTCGATAAGAAAAAATTTAAAAAGAAGTTTGACGACGGAACTCCAATAACGTCTTTTGAAATCAAACGTATGGGCAAAAATTTATACTTTGTGCGAAGCGGTCGCGACAGAAAAAGAAACTGCCACCTGTGGGCTGCAACGGTTAAATTACAAAAGAGGGACATGTTATTTTTATGCAGGGAGGCGGCGGTACTTCGTATGAATGTCATGGAAACCCATGTTCTGTATGTGCTTTTGTTGATGAGAAGAACCCTAGTAAAGGATGTATTTGCGATCTTGAAGGGATTTGCAATCACGTAATAAAAAAAGTGAGTCTTGCTGATTTTGGTGTGTTTGCCCGCAGATAGAGCTGTTTCTTTTAATCAAAAAATCCATTATTTTTGTATTAAAGGTGATGGAGTTCACCTAAAACTGCTTGAAAACCTGCCTGCTGCAGGCAGGCGAAGCTGATGACTCCTGCTGAAAAAAAATTGGCAGGGGTTTTTGTTTTATAAGGCTTTTAAAATAGAATGTTACAAATTTTATATATCGGCCTCGGGGGATTTGTGGGCGCTGTTTCAAGATTTCTTGTCTCAAGATACCTCAGCAACCTGCTCCCTTCGTTCCCGCTCGGAACACTTGTAGTAAACATAGCCGGAAGCTTTGTGCTAGGGTTTATTGTGTATTCAGCTGCACTTGGCAAAAATATTTCTTCAGATGTGAGAGATTTTATAACAATCGGCGTTCTGGGGGATTTACAACAATGTCAACATTTGCGTATGAGTCACTTAGACTTTTTGAGCTTAACCAAATCGTGCTGTTTGTTTTAAACATATTACTTAATTTAGTTCTCTGCATAGCAGCTGTTTACGCGGGCAAGGAGCTTGCAATCTGGTTCAGCAAATAAAAATGCAGGGAAAAAAAATGCAAACAAAATAAAATGCAAAAGGAATCTACCGGAATACTGCTTAGAATTTTCGTAGGTGAAAGCGATAAATACGAAGGCAAAAATCTTTACCACTATTTAACCGAATACCTGCGAAAAAACCATTATTCCGGCGTGACGGTTTTAAGAGGGATAATCGGCTTCGGGAAGGCTAGCAAAATCCACTCCTCAGATTTGCTTGAGCTTTCAAGCGACCTGCCTATTGTAATCGAAATTGTCGACACTGAAGACAAAATCCTTGAGCTTAAAAAAGTATTTGATAAAACCAATATGATTTCAAGCGCGCTAATAACTGAGGAGAAAGTAAAGATAATCCAGTACGGGACAAAATAAAACGGTTATGTTTTTAGAGAAGTTTTAACACACCCTTAAATCAACTTTAATTCTAAATTAACAATCTCTTAATAGATTACCGGTAGTAAATTGTTCGTTCAAAAAACTCTCAGGGACAACCTGAAAATAATCCATTTCCCGAAAATAATTAAGCTGTTCAAATATGAGCTCATCAAGGTGATGATTTTTTTGTTCATATTTATTGCATTGTTGATATTTGCAGATACTCAAAGCAGTGAATACTACAAAAAGCATCAAAACAGCATTATAGCAAAGTAATCCAAACCCATTGCAATCCAAAGCAGTTAAACACTCCCTCAAAGCAGTTAACATTTATAGTTGTATTTAAAATCTAAGTTTTGTAATTTAGTGTAATTATATTAAGAAAATGCCAAAACTTAAATTAATTTCTAAAGGTGTCCTCTTAACGTTATTTATAATAACACTTTCAGGGTGCGGATATAATACTCTTGTTGAACTTGATGAAAAAGTAAATCAAGCGTGGGCACAGGTTGAAAACCAGTATCAGAGGCGGGCAGATTTGATTCCAAACCTTGTGAACACTGTAAAGGGATATGCGGACTTCGAAAAAGATGTTTTAATTGAAGTTACGGAGCTTCGTTCACAGGTCGGGCAAATTAAAATAACTGCCGATGACCTCACTGACGAAGAGAAGTTCAGGCAGTTTCAGGATGCGCAGGATAAGCTCTCAGGTGCACTCTCACGGCTTCTGGTTGTGGCTGAAAACTACCCCCAGCTTAAGGCAAACGAAAATTTCCTCCAGCTTCAGACGCAGCTTGAAGGCACCGAAAACAGGATATCTGTGGAAAGGAAAAAATTCAACGAAACAACGCAGGAATATAACACAACGATTCGCCGGTTCCCGACCTTAATAACAGCTAAAATATTCGGTTTTAAAGAAAAACAGTATTTAAAGTCCGCTCCGGGAACAGAAAAAGTACCCGATGTTAAGTTTGACTTTAATAAAAAAGATGAAAATAAAAAATAAAAAAGAACGAGTATAAAAAGGACGAGGGAAAATAGAAACTAAAAACCAACAAATAATAACCGCTTTAAGCTGATGCAGGCAGTCGTAATGGCGGGCGGTTTTGGCACGAGGCTCAGACCTCTGACGGCTAATATTCCAAAACCAATGACTCCCTTACTCAACAAGCCCATAATCGAACATATCATTGAGCTATTAAAATTTCATAAAATCACTGACCTGATTTTAATTCTGTACCATCAGGCGGAGGTAATCAGCGATTACTTTAAAGACGGCAGGAAATTCGGAGTTAAAATCCAATACGTTAAACCTGATGCTGATTACGGAACTGCAGGTGCAGTTTATTACGGCTATGAAAATATTACGGGCAGGTTTATAATTATAAGCGGCGATGTGGTAACCGATTTCAACCTGTCGCATGCAATTGAATTCCACACAAAGAAAAAATCAGCTGCAACGATTGTACTGACTCGCTCTAAAAACCCGCTTCAGTTCGGAATTGTACTAACGGATAAAGAAGGCAAAATAACGAAGTTCTTCGAAAAACCGTCGTGGAGCGAAGTTTTCAGCGATACGATTAACACGGGAATTTATGTTCTGGAAAAGGAAGCTTTGGGACTTGTACCCAAGGCGCGCGGAAGCAAATCCGACTGTGATTTCTCCAAAGATTTGTTTCCGTATCTGCTCCGCAATAAACTCCCTCTATACGGCTCAATTGAAAGCGGATACTGGAGAGATATCGGCAGCCTTGAAGACTACATTAACACCAATCTTGAGGCTTTAAAAAAGAAAGTGGATTTGCCCCTTGTTAAAGGTTCAGTTAAAAACGGAAATGCAATTGCACCTTTGTCAAAGATTTCCCGCTCGGCAAAAATTACAAACTCCGTGATAGGAGCAAAGTGTAAAATCGGGCCAAAAGTAATTATTAAAGATTCGGTAATATGGAATTATGCTGATATCGAAGAGGAAACAAAAATAAACTATGATGTTCTGTGCAATAATGTCAGGATAAGGGCTCATTCAAAAATAGAGCAAAACGTATTTATAGGGGATAACACATCAATCGGGAATAACGTAACGATAAGAAAAGACGTCAAAATCTGGCCTAGAAAAAGTGTCGATTCCAATTCAATTTTGACAAAAAACCTTATTTGGGAAGAGCGATGGAAGGATGCAATTTTTATCGATTCACGTATTACAGGGCTTGCTAATATAGAAATAACCCCCGAATTTGGGGCAAAGCTCGGGATGGCTTATGGTGTTTTTGCAGGGCTTGGCTCAAAAATATTAGTTTCAAGGGATATTGATAATATTTCCCTTATGATAAAGGGCGCTATAACCAGCGGCCTGCTTTCAAGCGGTGTCACCGTCCTGGATTTTCAAACAATGCCGATTCCAATTTTAAGGCATGAGCTCAAGAAAGAGAAATCTGCAGGCGGGGTTTTTGTGAGAAAGTCTCCGTTCGACGCTTCAAAATGCGACTTAATATTTTTCGACTCCAAAGGCAAAGACCTTTCAAGCACTAAAACAAAATCCATAGAAAGGCTCGTAATCTCACAGGATGCAAGACCGATTCCGTTTGATAAAATCGGAAATATTACATTTCCGGAACGAACCTATGAAAGCTACCGCGAGCATTTTCTTGCAAATTTAGATAAAGAACTTATCAACAAGCGTAAATTCAAAATAGCAATCAATTTTTCTCACGGGATAACATCGACCATTTTACCTAACATAATAGGGGAATTCAATATCGAGCTTGTTACTCTGGATTCACACCTTGATGCTTCAAAACAGACCCGTTCCCCCGAGGAATTTAAGTTTGCCCTTCAGCAGCTTTCCTATATCGTTACCTCGCTGAAATACGATGCCGGCTTTTTAATAGATGCAGGCGGGGAAAAAATATTTTTGGTTGATGGCTCAGGAAAAATATTAAGCTATGACCGCTTTTTAAGCCTGGTTGTCAGCCTGTATTTAAGCCTGTATCCGAAGACAAAAAAAATTGCCGTTCCAATTCAGGCATCAAGCGAAATAGATATAACGGCAAAGAAATATTTCACGGAAATTATACGTGTAAAAGATTCACACTTTGCCATTATGAATGCCACCGATGACCCCGAGGTTGAGCTTGCCGGCGGAACCAAAGGCGGAGTAATATTTCCAAGCTTTCTGTTTGCGACCGACGGGATGTTTTCAATTATGAAAATTCTTGAACTTGCTTCGAAATCGCGCAAAAGCTTAAGTGAAATTGAAAAGAAAACCCCCAGGCTGCATATGGCAAAAAATAATATTTTCTGTGCAAAGGACCAAAAAGGTAAAATAATGAGAAAGCTTGTCGAAAAGTCTGGAGGAAAAAGTAGACAGCTGATAGACGGCATAAAAATATTTTTTGACGATTACAAATGGGTTTTGTGCATCCCGGACAGCGAGCGTGAGTTGTTCCACGTCAACGCAGAAGCGAAAACCCAAAAAGCCGCAAACGAGCTCGTGAGAGAATATTCAAATAAAATAAAGAAATACCACGATAATCTTTAGTGCAAAGCAAGTGCAAAAAACGCTTTTAAATACATTCAAATACAGAAAAGAATCCGGAAACGGCGGCTACGGCATTTATGGAAATTATGCAGCAAGCAAGTCAAAATACTACTACAGCGAAAACATTTTAAAAGATGAGCTGGTTGTCAGCTTAAAGGCCAGATTTCTGGCAATAGCTCTTTTTCTGTATTTTTTCATTGAAAACGGAACCCTTGGCCTGCTTCCGGAGAAGGTTTATTACGTTTACCGGAACATGAGAATATCGGACTTGATTCTCTACGCTCTTGTCTTGTATTCCTGGATAAATATAAGAGAGTATCTGGATTTATTTAAAAGCAGGGCTTTTTTTATTGTAAAATTACTACTTTTATATTTCTTATTTGAATTCGCTGTAAGCGCAATACGGTATGGTTTCAATCCGATTGAATATTTTTTCCGCTTAAAAGGGCTTTGGTCATCGTTTCTGATATTTCCGTTTATGCTTCTATTAAAGAGAAACGGCTTAATATTCCTTTTTAAAATGATACTTCCTTTTGCAGTAATTGCTAACGTTCTTTACATAATAACAGCTTTGACAGGAATACCATTTTCACCGGACGTCTCTATTATTACACAGAAGCTTCCGGGAAATATTGAGGTTTTTAGGGTTTTCGGAAGTACCTTCTTCGGCGAAATGTTTTTCTTCGGTTTTATATTTTACTGGATTACCGATAGATTAAAACCAAAACAGATCTTACTTATCGTTTTATTTATAATCCCTCATATACTTGCCTTTGGAAGAAACGCATGGGCGCGGTTTGCCTTTACAATATTTTTAATGTTTGTAATAAATTTTCTCCGTAAAAAAGAATTTAAAATTCTTCTTAGACAAACCGTGGTATTTACAGTGGTCGGTATTGCATTATTAATCGCATTCATAAAATTCATTCCGGGTTCTGATTTTTATTTTGATGCACTGGAAGCCCGAATATTTCAGGGACAGGAAGATATAAAGTATTCCGAAGGAACATACGGAGCGAGAATAATAACCCAAAATGATGCACTTTTGAGATTGTGGTCAAATTCTGATATAATTCTTGGGATTGGTATGCATCCTATGTGGGTTGTGAAACCCGAAACGCGGGAAGAAATGTTATTCTACAGTGCATTTTGCGATGTTGGATGGCCGAGTGTTCTGGCAGCATATGGAGTGATAGGTTTCGCTTTAGCTTTGTTGTTCCAGATATACTATCTAAGAATGAGCGTAAAAGTTATCAAACGCTCAAAAGACAGCCTTTATTTCTTCCTTGTAGTAATGCTGCTGGCAAAACTTTTGTTTGATTCACTTGTTAATTTTTCTTATATGTTCCTTTCCGTGGGGCTTTGGGGATTATTTTCTATGCTTTATTTCTTCATCCCTGTTCTCATTTATGAATATGAAAATCTAAAAAAACAGGGAAAAATTTAAAATTTAAAAAAACCAATACTTTACAATATTAATAGGATACGACTGGGGAATAATAAATACTGGATTAAATTAATTTGAATATATTAAATTAAAGAGTCATCTTTTAAACACGCAGTGGTAGTAAAAGCGTCAAATAACCTGAGAATCGCATACAACGGCCGAAGACCGCTTACGGGAACCTTTGCCCAACGATTGGAAAATCTTAAAATTCTTCCCTTAAAGACACGGCTTCTGGCATGGGGTTTCTTTTTTTATGCCTTTATAGAACATGGAACTCTGGGTTTGGTGCCAAGGTCATATTACTTTGTTTACAGGAATATGAGGATTTCCGATTTCATAATGTATTTTTTAATTGTTTACTCTTTTTTCAATCTTAAAGAATATGCAGAGCTATATTACAGCAAAGTGCTTTTGATTGTTAAAATCCTGCTCCTTTATTTTGGATTTCAGTTTATTATAAGCGTAATATTATATGAACAGAACATTATTGAATATTTTTTCAGATTAAAAATTTTATGGCTGTCATTTTTTGTCTTTCCGTTTTTGCTTCTTATAAAAAGGGGCGGGGTGCAATATCTTGCAAGGCTGGTTTTTCCCGTTGCAGTAGTGTCTAATATTCTATACATACTAAGCTATATTACAGGGATTGCGCTGATGCCTGAAATCAGCATTGAGAAACAAAACCTCCCGGGCGGGTTACAGGTAAACAGAATCTTTGGCGGCACCTTTTACGGTGAATTTTTCTTTCTGTATTTCGTTTTTATATGGATAACAGATAAAATCCGCCCTGCTCAGCTGCTTCTGGCTATGCTTTTTATAACCCCTCATATTCTTGCTTTCGGAAGAGCGTCATGGGCATTTTTTGCTTTTACAATCATACTTATATTCTTGTGGAATTTTCTGAAAAAAAGAGAATTCAAAATTTTGCTTAAACAGGGGATAGTTTTAACGTTATTTATTGGTGCAATGATTTATTCTTTTAATAGATTTTTCCCGCAATCCGAGTATTTGACCGAAGCAATCGGAGCAAGAATTGAGCAGGGCCAGGAAAATCTTGAAAATTTAACGGGAACCTACGGAACAAGAATGGCAAACAGCGCAGCCCTCATTCAGCTTTGGCTGAACAGCAATGTTATGTTCGGAATTGGAATGCACCCGATGATCGTTATCAAACCGGCAACATCTGAAGAATTAATTTATGCCTGGGGGTTTTCAGATGTGAGGTGGTCCGCTATTTTGGCAGCCTACGGACTTACAGGCTTTATTATAGTTGTTTTATTTCAAATATACTATCTGCAAAAATGCTTTATGGTTCTGAAAAAAACAAAGAACAGCTCTGTATATACATTCTTTACCATCATGTTTTTTTCCACAATGCTGTTTGATACTTTAATTAATTATTCTTACAACCTTGTAACGGTACGTCTTTGGGGACTATCGGATATTTTATCATTATACTTAGCGTCTCTAATCTATGAAGAATCAACCATCAACTCTTAAAGCCCGGGACTTTCTTTAATATATAAAACTTTTACTTCAATTTTATCTGAAAATTCTGATTGTTGCCCTTGGAACTTTCGCGTCATGTGTCATTGAGCGGAAAAACGGGTCGCGCTGGCCGCAAAGTAAATTTGGAATTTGGCTCTCTCTGTCAAAAAGCCGCAGGAAAAAAGGCTGACTCAGAGCAGTTCCGCTTTCATTAGCCGGCTCTAAAGAGATAAAAGGTCTGTATGTGCCGTTATTTAAGTTACTAACTGCAGGACATACGGGGGGATTGGTTACAATCCAATCCTGTCCGGGCACATCATATCCTGGGTCCGGTCCGGCACAGATTCCAGCACCGTCCTCATCAGCTGTGTTAAAATTCCTGAATCTGCCCATCGAGTAATACTGCTGCGACTGAATATTGTAAAGCCAAGCTTCATATTTCCACCCGGAACCGCCGGGCAAGTTTAAATTCGGAGTCATAGAATTCCCCTGGTCGTCCCGAAACCACAAACCCCTTAGGCACTCTGCATTGCTGGTGGTAGGCGAATTTAAAATATAATATCCCTTGGCATAGTTTGTGTCATTGGGTCCCAGTAATGCACCCAAAACTACCCCCACATTTCCAAGTGCTTCGCCGCCGGCTAATGTCAAAGTTCCAGTGATGCTATCGGCGTATACAGTTAACGGCCCGCTCATAATTCTGTAAGCACTCGGAACCAGGTCATTATCTTTTTCAAGTGTTACAAGCGCATGGGCAGCCAAGTGAAGCTTGTTTGTATCGCCCGAAAAATTAAAAACAACGGCATTGCCATCAGTTCCGATAATTCCTCCGGATGGAGTCATATTAAACCTGCCCGCGCTATACCACTCTCTAGAGCTTGCCGTATCCAAGGCAATCCATAACTGAAAAACACCGTCCACATTAGGGTCCATTTGCTTTAAATTAGCCTGGTTTAAGCTTATCTGCCCCGCAGTCATATTTGTTGGAATCGTGCCTGCATCATCGCAAGAGCTGAAATTAATCAGGCAGTAAGCAGATAAAAATATTCCTATTAATAATAAGAAATATTTAGTTGTTTTCATTGTTAAATTTATATTTTTTCAAACTTAAAACTATATACCGCAAAAATTAACTTCAAGTCTTTTTTTATAGCCAAATCCCGTGATTAAAGTATATTTTCAATATTTACTTAAACGTTTAAAATTAGTAAATTTGCGTAGTTTTTTTGAAAAATTTGCCTAATTCTAAGCCAATAGATGCGAAAATTTTCCCCGGTTTCCCGTCAATACACTAATTTATAACGAATATGAATGTTTATAAATACTTAAAATCTAACCCTGCCGGAGGATTTATATTGGCTTTCATTCTTATTTGTATTATCTGCAGAATTTTTTTTTATATTACAGCCCCAACAGAAATAATCGATAAAATATTCAGCGTAAAGTTTAACAATCCTCCGCGCGTAGATAATATAGTTTTCCGCTTTATTAATTACTTTTTGCTTTTGGGTATTTTGGGATTACTTATAAGCACCGTTTCCAATAGCCGTTTTAACGAGCGGGTGAAAAAAATTATAGAAAATGCTTTGGTGAAATTTTCACGAATGCTCAATTTAAATGTTTTGCTTATTGTTTCGTTAATTTATCTTGCCGTATTATTTTTTCTTGCCGTTACGCGCTATGACCTCGGCTTTGATGAGGCGTGGTATATTGTTTGGTCAAAAAATTTTGCCTCAACTGGAATCGCTTACTATTCATATGACGGCATAACGGGGCTTATTGATACAATTACAATGCTTCCTTATTATATTTTATCAATTTTAAATTTTAAGCTCGGCTTAACTGAAGTATGGCATTTTAAGCTTCTCGGTTCTGTATTATCCTTAATTTCACTCTTTGTATTTTACAGAATTTCATCTACGCTTTACGACAAATCAACTGCTATACTTTTTGTTTTTTTCCTTATTCTGCAGCCGGGATTTGGCTTTTTAGCCTCATCATTTTTCGGAGAAGTATTACAGGGAGCATTTATGTTCTATGGATTATTTGTATGGTTTGGTAAGGATGAAAACATTAACAAAAGAAAAATCATTTTAACCTCGCTGCTGTTTGCCATTGCGATTCACACAAAGTTCCAGCTAATGATGATTCTGCCTGCTGCTTTTGTTGTTTTGTACTTTGCCAATAAAAAAACAAAAGCTTTGAATGTTGCCGCATACACAATAATATTTGCATTTATAATAATTTTAATCAGGCTTATCCCGGTAATGGCTAAAGATGTTTCCCTGGCCAGAAACCTGCTTATCGTGGATATGCTCGCCGGAATATCTGCAAATACTTATTCACTTCAGGGGATTTTGGAAAAATTTCAGCTTTACAACAGATTTTTTCCTCTTTTGGCTTTTACAGGGATATCCTTTGTTTTCTTTTTTTATATGAAAAGTGCCTTCGAAAAATTTATTTTTATTTTTACACTCATCTCTACTTTTTGGTGGATATTTCTTTACCCTTACTCAACTTACAGGCACCCTTTTATAGGTATCATAACATTATCAATTATGCTTGCAATAATTATTAAAAAATTTTCTGAACAATATTTGAGAAACGGAAAAATCGTTCCGTTTAAATTCGTTTCAGCAATAGCGTTACTGCTGATTATGCTTTACGGATTTTCAACCAATCTAATCTATGCTTATATTGGCTATAACGATGGAGTGCAGTTTGACCTTTCCGGAGTCAAAAGCCGTTCGTTCGGAGAAATAAAGTATGACGGCTCTCAAAAGGAGTTCTACGCAGGAGTTAAAAAGTTAATCAGTCCACATGATACTTTATACGGCAGCACTTTTGTCTCCGAAGTTTACACAGGTATGCCGATTTTTACTAAGGTAAAGCTTATAGAAAGCTTCTCGGATGAATGTTTTGTCTTAATTACCCGCGAGACTTACCCTTTGGATATTCAGCAGGGTCATAATTTTATCGATTCAATCTCAGCAGAAAAAACATTGCTTCTGAAAGCGGGCAAAAATGAACTTTATAAAATTAAAAAAAGGAAATAACGCAAAAGTTGGATAACCGATGGCTCGAAACTCCTGATAGTGCAGCATTTGTAATGTTTAACAACGGCGCTTTCGGGGGCGCGGAAAAAAGATTCACTTCCCTTTTTCTGTATTTGTCAGGGCTTTATCCCGGAAAATTCTATTTTATTGTCAACCGGCATTTATTCAACCACCTAAACAGGATTTTTGCCAAACTCTCCCACGATTATATTATAGTAATAGGTGAAGAAAATGCTGAATCAAGTCCGGCAGCTGACACCTTACCAAAATATTACAAAGACGCAATCCCTGACCCGCTTGAAATTGACGCACAAGCTTCACTTGCAAGAAAAATTTACTGGTATTACAAAAACCGTTACAAGCAAAAAAAACTTTTTAAAGAGATTGAAAATCTAAGGAAAGAATTAAGCATAAAAGTGTTTGCCGGCATTTTTTCCGGTGTTCTGCCTTTGGTTTTTTATATGCAATCAAAACCCAAGAATGCATCTGTTATCTTTTCAAATATGGACAGTTGGTTTACTGACGTTCATTCAGATATGAAAAAGCTCTGGTACAGAAAATACTACTCATTTAACTACGCTATGGAAAATTCGGACTTTGTGGATTTTTTAAGCCCTTATATTCTTGAAGGAGTAAAAAAAAGAAATCTCAGCCTGAAAGATGACAGGGTCTTTGTATCTCCCTGCTCTTTTGCTGATTATGAGAATTGCAAAGTTGGCGACAAAACAAATTTTGAAATCGCTTTTTGTTCAAGGCTTGAGCCGAATAAAAATCCATTAATGTTTCTGGAAGCTGCAAAAATAATTCACGGCAAATACCCGGAAGTAAAATTCCATATACTCGGAGAAGGAACGCTTGTCCCTGAAGTCGAGAAATTTATAAAAAATAACGGGTTACTTAGCGTTATCAATTTTCAATTTCTTAAAAATCCGTCTGAAATTTTCACTAAAACAAGTGTTTTTATATCTCTGCAGACAAACACCAATTACCCTTCCCAAAGCGTGCTTGAAGCAATGGCATGCGGCAACGCGGTTATTGCAAGCAAATGCGGAGATACCGGCTTGTTTATAAACGAAAAAAACGGGATACTCATTGATTTGGACACCGGTGCTTTAATCAATGCAATTGAAATGCTTATTAAGAATCCGCCGCTTGCTAAAAATATGGGTATTGAAGGAAGGAAGCTTGTAACGAGTCATCATACGATAGAAAAATTTTCTGATTACTATCTAAGCTTAATCAAAGAGGCATATAAAAAAATTCAGTAAATTTAAGTCCTCATTTACCAATATTATTTTAAAAGTAAAAAACTTAAATTGCCGTTTAATAACAGCAAAAATTCTTAAATTACCGCTATATGCAGATTAAAATATGCAGATTAAAATATGCAGATTAAAATCAAATCACGGCACCTAAACGATATTGTTGTTATCCAGCCTGAGGTATTTGAAGATGCCCGGGGCTTTTTTACAGAATTTTACAGGGCGGACCAGTTTAAATCACTTGGCTTACCTTATAATTTTGTTCAGGGGAACCATTCCCGTTCTTCAAAAAATGTGCTTCGCGGACTTCATTTTCAATGGGAGCCGCCCATGGGGAAGCTTATGCGAGTAACTTTCGGCTCTGCTTTCCTGGTCGCTGTCGATATTCGCAAGGGCTCCCCAACCCTCGGTCAGTGGTTCGGTATGGAAATCAATCATCAAAACAAACTCGAAATATGGGCGCCCGCCGGCTTTGCAAGGGGGTTCTGCGTTCTTTCGGATTTCTCTGAAATCCAATACATGACCACAGGGGTATACAACGGCAAAGCAGAATCAGGAATAAGGTGGAACGACCCTGAAATCGGCATTAAGTGGCCAGTTTCCGAGCCCATTCTTTCGGAAAAAGACAAAAATGCACAAACTCTTAGCCAGTGGCTCAAAACACCTGACTCAGATAATTTTAAATACTGAAAATAAATCAATATAATCGGGACAAAAATTTACTTCTGAAAAGTAATACATGAAAATTCTAATTGCCGGAGGCGCGGGTTATATAGGTTCGGTTCTTGTTCCGAAACTTCAAACTCTGGGGTATAAAGTTAATGTGCTGGATTTATTTTGGTTCGGAAATCACCTCCCTGAAGAAACCGGTGTTGTACACAAAGACATTTTTCACGTGGAAGAATCCGATGTTATGGGATACGATGTGGTGATTTTTCTTGCGGGACTTTCAAATGACCCGATGGCGGAGTTTTCTCCCGGCATGAATTTTATATCAAATGCCGCAGCACCGGCATATCTTGCCTATACTTCAAAAAAAGCAGGTGTGAGAAAATTCATATATGCGGGCTCCTGCTCTGTTTACGGATATACCGTCAACGAGTTTTTTGACGAGGATTCGCCGACTGTGTCCGATTATCCGTATGGAATTTCAAAGCTTCAGGGGGAGCGTGCTGTAATGCAGCTGGCTGACTACGGTTTTTCAGCAATAACACTCAGGCAGGGAACAGTCTGCGGCTATTCACCGCGTATGCGGCTTGATTTGGTTGTAAACACAATGTTTAAAACTTCGGTGCTGGGAAATCAAATTATTGTAAATAATCCTTTAATCTGGCGCCCCGTTCTGGCAATCAGCGATGCTGTTGAGGCATATATACAGTCCATAAATGCAGACCCCGACATCAGCGGAATATTCAACGTTGCATCGGGAAATTATACAGTAGGTGAAATAGCAGAGTATGTGAAAGAAGAGGTCGGAAAAATTATGAAACTTGACATTTCAATCAATACCAAGAACATAGATGATAAAAGAAATTACAAGGTAAGCTGTCAAAGGGCAAAAGACATTTTGAAGTTCATCCCGAAAAATAATATTAAAACAATTGTAGATAACCTCCATGAAAATATGGATAGGTTCAGGGATTTTGATAACCCTAACTATTACAACATTGAGGTTTTTAAAAAACTGAAGGTTGACTTGATATGAAAATCGCCGTTATTGGAGCAAACGGACAGCTTGGAAGCGATATATCGGAAGAATTCAAAAAAAGCGGCTTCGAAGTAATTGAATTAAATCATTCCGACATTGAAATCTCAGACTTAGATTCGGTATCAAATGTTCTACAAAGCATTAAAGCCGGTATAGTAATTAATACGGCAGCTATGCATAATGTTGAAAAATGCGAGGCGGAGCCAGCTGCTTCTTTCAGCATAAATGCAATTGGTGCAAGAAATCTTGCAATGGTTTGCAATGACGCCGCTTCTGTTTTAGTTCACATAAGCACCGATTATGTTTTTGACGGAAAAAAACATTCGCCCTATGTTGAAGCCGATAAAACAGCTCCTTTGAATGTATACGGGAACACAAAAGTTTCGGGCGAACAGTTCGTTGAAGCAATTGCAAAAAAATATTTTGTAGTGAGAACCTCCGGAATATACGGCCGCAATCCCTGCAGGGCTAAAGAGGGATTAAACTTTACGGAACTTATGCTGAAACTTGCCATAGAAAAGCCTGAAATCAGGGTTGTTAATGATGAATTTTTAACACCCACATCTACAAAAGAGGTTTCCCGGCAAATGGTAAGTCTCATAAAAACAGATGCCTGGGGTTTATATCACGCAACTGCAGAAGGGAGCTGCTCATGGTATGAATTTGCAAAAAAAATTTTTGAGCTCAGCAGCATCAAAACTAATCTTAATATTGCAAACCCCGATGAATTCCCAATGAAAGTTCCGAGACCAAAGTATTCTGTGCTTGAAAATGAAAATCTTAAAAAGCTGGGAATCAATATTTTCAAAAAATGGGACCATGGACTGAAAGAATATATTGAATCAAGGCAAGCGCATTAAATGACCAAGAAAATCGGTATTATTCTTGTTGTAACCAATGAGAAACATAACCTCAGCATGCTGTATGATTCATTAGCCCGGCAAACTTATAAAAACTTTGCAATATACTTTGTCGATAATAATTCATCCGACGGTTCTAAAGAATTTTCCGAGGAATTAAATAAAAAATTTAATTTTAAAATAAATTACATCGAACTGGAAAGCAACTTAGGGGACGCTAAGGGAAACTCAATAGGTGCAGAGCAGGCATTAAATGAAGCGTGTGACTTTATATTTGTATTAAACAATGATACCGAGCTTGAAGAACAATGCCTTGAAAATCTGTACAAGCTTGCCGAAAGCGATGAAAAAATAGGCGCTACGGGACCGATTTTTTTCTACTGGACTAAAGATAAAATAAAAAATAAAGTTCAAATTTACGGAGCAAACGTGAACTTCAAAACACAGGTAACCGAAATCATCGGAGTTGGAAAAATTTACGAAGAAAGTTCCTTCCCTGAAATACTCATTTGCGATTACCCGATAGGCGGGGCGCTTTTTGTCAAGCGTGAAGTCATACAAAAGCTCGGAGTGCTGTTTGACGACAGGTACTTTATGTATAATAACGAAATTGACTTTGCGTACAGATTAAAAATGCTTGGTTACATATCGGCTGCGACGACAAAAGCAAAAGTTTGGCATAACCATAAATGGGTAAGGGATAATAAAACATCCTGGTACAGGGAGTATTACTTAAGCCAAAGAAATAAATTTTTATATTATCACAAATATAAGTTGTATGGTTCAATGATTTTAATGATTCTTACAGATAGTGTAAAATTCCCTTGGCGGCTGAAGTGGTTTATAAAAGTTTGTGATTTTAAGCTTGGAATGTACTATCTGAAGGGAATGCTTGACGGCATTTTAAACAAAAAAGGCAAGCCAAATTTATACTTTGTGAAATGAGGAAGACGTACTTTCCAAAACTTTTCAGCACGGGTGATTTTAAATTAAACCCGGAAATCCTGAACAAAACCCAAATTATAACGTTTTGGGCGGTTGTTGTATTTACTGTAATCGGGAAGTTAATTCTAATCTCTTACAACATGATGGATATGGGCGATTCCGCAACGCGTGTGTGGAATGCTTTATGGTGGGCTCAAAATCCCTTCTTCATTATGCCTGAATCAGGGCATCCTTTCTGGTTCTATTTTATGGGTCCGATTATTATGGCTACAGGCGAAATCTACTATACTTCCATTATAACTATGATAATCCTTATGACAATTGCAAACATATACATTTTCAAAACAACTCTTATGCTTTCGGATTTCAAAACGGCTCTGATAGCATTTATTATTGTTACCTTAAATCCCGTCATATTCCGTTTGAATTTTGAGCCGTATGCTCAGCAAACTTATCTTGCAAGCTTTTGCATCCTCGTTTATTATTTCATAAAAGCTGTTTCATCTGAAGAAAGCAAAAAATATTTTATTATAGCCGGAATATTCGCATTCATTGCATTGTTTTCCAGACCAGAAGCAATATTCGTGCTTGCCCCATTGTGCGTTTTGGCTTCCTTAACAAAAAAAAGGGGAAACGGTTATTTCATTTCCCTTGCCCTTGTTTTTCAGGTAATTTGGATTGCAATAAGTCTTGCAGCATACGGAACTCTGTTTCAAACAATTGAGTCCGCTGACCAGTATACTGACCCGGTAAATATCGAAGGATTGAATTTAGGCCTGCGGCTTAAGGGATTTTTCCTCCCGTATTATTTTTTAGTCCTTGGGCTGACAATTATAATATTTTATTATTTTATAAAGGGATTAATTTATTTTTATAAAAAATATCCAAATGTTATTTTAATCACTCTGCTGATTCCTGTATTATTCCCCGCCTTAGCAAACGGTGCCGCAGGAGCAAAATCGACCGTCTACCACACAACTCATTACATTTATTTAATGTTTCTAATCAGTCCAATATTTTGTGCAATTGGATTGAATATTGATTTAGGCAAATTTAAATCTGCTGTATTGAAATATGTCATAGCGTCACTTGTAATTATCAGCTGTATTCCGCTGTCTTATGTAAAAGAGTTTGTTCCTGAACAAAATAACAAACTGTTTCCGAAAATTATCCAGTTCATAGTTACATCAGACGAACCGGAAGAATCACGCAAGCTCATTAAGTTCATAGATGAAAATATCAACAGCTATCCGGCTTTAATTTTCGATGCGGACGATAATGCATCAAGTATTTTATACATCCCTTTCAGAACGAAGCTCGCACCGCGGGAAAAAATAATGATTAGCAGCTATAACATTCCACGTGATAAGGAAGGGCTTTTAAATGAAATCAAATCATTTATGAAAATCAACCCTAAAATTATTATTATGACGAGAAAAAGTCCAACCCTGATGAACCAGATTTTCACCGAAATTACAATTGGCAAAAAGTATATAAGAA
>JAKEEM010000049.1 GCA_022616535.1 Chlorobiota bacterium
GGTATGCCGCCTCTGATTCTTGAAATTGGGTCGGCATCCGTCCAAGTATCTCCGTAATCAACATCAATCTGGAAAGGAATTTTTTTCCTCTTTGCGGCTTCAATAAGCTCATCTGCTATTTTGTTGTTAGATATAACACCCCTTGTTACAACGGGACCTCCTGCAAGCTTAGTATTGCCGAAGCGTTCTTTGGGAATTTCCGGCTGGTCAGTGCTGGGAATTACATCGATAGCAATCGCTGCATTTGGTTTGTAAGTATATGCTGTATTTCCCGCGCCCCAAACACCGGTTTCTTCCTGAACCGATGATACCCCGTAAACAGTTTTATTCAGATTTTTGACTTTTGAAAACCTTCGCAAGGTTTCTGCGACAATGTAAATTCCAATTCTGTTGTCCCAGCATCTTGACATTGCGGTTCCGTTCGCCATTTCTTCGTAATCGCCGCCAAATACAACCGGGTCCCCGATTGAAATATACTTCTCCGCGTCTTTCTGACTTTTTGCACCTATATCCAGCCATATTTCATGAAGCTCAAGCTTTTTATCCCTTTGTACGTTGGTTAATAAATGAAGCGAGGTCCTTGCAATAGCAGCATTGACGACTCCTTTTTTTGTTAATATCCTTGCCCTGTGTGAAGCAAGGATATTCTGGTCAACTCCGCCTATGGGTCTTACGTAAATAAATCCTTCTTTGTTTATGTAATTTACGATTAAGCCGATTTCATCGGAGTGCCCGACAATCATAACGGATTTTTCCCTGCCGGGATTTAAAACGGCTGTAAGATTACCGTGAACATCTTTTTTTATATCTTTTGCGAATTTTGATACTTCCTTCTGCCAGATTTTCTGAACCGGTGCTTCGAATCCCGAAGGGGCGGGAGTATTTACTAAATTTATAAGAAATTTCTTCTGTTCGTCCGTCATTTTAATCCATTAAGTTTTAATTTTAATAAATGCTGTTTAGGGCTTAGCAGCTAAATCAGATTGCTGCTTTCTGGTCGTTGAACCTTACATTAACAATCGTTGAAACACCCTGCTCTGCAATTGTTACTCCATACATTGAATCAGCTGCCTCCATTGTGCGCTTATTATGAGTAACTATTATAAACTGTGTATCCTCGGAAAATTTCCTTATTATTTTGATGAAGCGGTCAATGTTAGCGTCATCAAGCGGCGCGTCAACTTCATCCAAAATGCAAAAAGGAGAGGGTTTTACCTGGTATATTGCAAACAGCAGAGCAATCGCGGTTAAAGTTTTTTCTCCCCCCGAAAGAAGGTCGATTAACTGAGGTCTTTTACCCCTCGGCTTTGCAATAATATCAATTTTAGCGTCAAGGGGGTCAGGATTTTCGGGGTCAATGACAAGCCTTAAATCTGCTTCGTCGCCTTCCATAAAAAGCTCGCGGAAAATGCCCATAAAGTTCCGCTTTATATGTTCAAAAGTCTCGGTGAATTTGTTCTGCGCCGTTTTATTTAATTCATCTATTAAATTTATTAAATCCTTTTCCGCCTGAACCAAATCTTCTCTTTCGCGGATTAGTTTTTCCAGCTCGCGTTTTTCCTCCTCGTAAATTCCAAGTTCCATTTGTCCCGAGCCGCCGAGCTGGCGAAGCTTACTGCGCAAGCGGTCAATGTCGGCTTTTGTACGGATGAAATCATATACTCCGTTATCCTCGTACTCAGTATAAACAATATCGATATCATACTCTTCACGAATTTTATCCTTATGCTCTTTGATTTCCAGCCGGTCTTTTGTAAGCTGCATTTCATTTTGGTGAATGAAATTAATTATTTCATCCCTCACTGTTCTGAGCTCTTTTTGCTCCTGTTCGACTTTATCAACAAGCGAGCGTTTTACTTCATATTCGCTTCTAATTAAGGTGAAGTCAGCTTCAACAGTCGCGCGTCTCGTTTCAAGAATATTAAGCTTTGGTTTCAGACCAGACTCAGTGCCGTCAGGGTGAAACAATTCGATTTCACAGTTAAGCTTTTTGATTTCGGATTCGTATTCACCGCACTCCAAAGCTCTGGCTTCAATGTTGTTTTGTCGTGATTTAATATTCTCATACGTTCTCACAAGCTCATTTTCGAGATTTGAGAGTTCAGCTTTTAATTTTGTAACCTCGATATTAAAATTATTAAAATCTTCTCGCTTTATCGTTAGCTCATCTGCAAGTGATTCAAGCTCGGTTGTAAAATGTTCAAGTTCCTTCTCCCTTTGGTATTTTACATTTTCGGCATTTTCAATTTCGGATATTACAGCATCCATTTTTGATGAAAGCTCTTTATTTGAAACCGATAGCTCATCATTTTCTTTCTTGTGTGCCTGAACTGCTGAGTTTATTTGGGATTTAAGATAGTTAATCTGCTCGATTTTATTTTCCAATCCAAGTATTGCAGCTTTAGTTTCCTGAAGTTTTTCAAGCTTTGATTCAGTATCTAAAGCAGCGAGCTGGTTTTTGAGCCGGTTTAATCTTTCGCTGTCTTGATTAATTAATGATTCAACAGAATTAAGCTGTGCCTTAAGTACGGAAATTGATTTTTCTCTGCCGATTTTGAGTGAATCCGCTTTAATACTGCTTCCTGCTCTTATAAAGCTGTTCGTTACAATGTCTCCCTCAAGGGTTATAAACTTAATGAAATTATCCTTCGAAAGCTTTCTTGCTGTATCAAGGTTTTCGACAATTATAAATTCGTCCAGCAGGTATTTGTAAAGCAGCAGATATTCGTCAGGACATTTTACAAACCTGTTTGCCCAGCCGTAAACACCTTCATGGCTTAAGATTTCAGAGAACTCTTCCTGAAATATGTTAAGTGTTGCATTGTATAACCTATCATTAATTATAAAAGTGACCTTGCCTTTTTTGTCATTTTTCAAAATACTTATATATTTTTCAGCTGATTCAATGTTATCTACTATGAGGTAATTCGATACTTCGCCTAAAGCGGTTTCGATTGCGGTTTTGAATTTATCATCGACTTCAAGCTTCTCAATTACAACATTAACACCTTTTTCTTTTCTTTCTTTTACTATGTGCCTTACGCCTTCGGAATAATCTTCAAAGCTTTCAAGAAGGCTTGATTGAAGCTCAATTTTGGTTTTAAATCTTTCAGCCTCCTGCTTGCGGAGGTTTATTTCCTTTTCGAGCTTGTTAATTTCATCGGCTGAGGTATCCTTTGTTTTTTTAAGCTGATTGAATTCATAATTTAGTTTTGAGTAATCATCCTTAAGCGTAGAAAGCCTTGCTTCATGCTGCTGTATTTCCTTATCGAATTCAGCAATTTTGTTAATGTTGGATAAGTTTTCCTCGTTAAGCTTTCCGAGTCTTTTGTGCTGGTCAGAAAGCTTGTTTTTAACAATTTCGTATTCGTTCTGCCTTTCAAGTAGTGATTTTGAAGAAGCTGCGTGCTTTTGGGTTAAGTCTTTTAATTCCTCCTTGCTTGTTTTAACTTTAATTTCAATCTCTTCAAGAGCGGTTTTCTTCGTCGAGCGGGATTCTTCCATCAGTTCAATTGTATTTTTCAAAACAACAATTTTATCTTCTATTCCCGTTTTGTCTCTGCTAAGCTTTTCAATTTCTTTCTCAAGCTCAATTTTTTCGCGTAAAAACCGGTCGATATTTTCTCTTAGGTATTTTATTCTCTGCTCGGCAATCGAAATAGAGGTTTGAATTTCGTTTATATCAAGGTTTATTGTGTTAAGGCTATCACGCGTTTCGTTCAGTTTTTTTTCGGTTACAGACAGCTCACCTTTGTATTTATCAATTATGCTTTCGTTTCCGCTGAGTTTTCTCTGAAGTCCTTCGCGCTCACGCTCTTTTTGCTTAAGCTCTTCTTCGAGATGTTTTGTTTCATTTGTCAGCTTTGAGAGATATCTTTGGTGGTAGTCAATTTCAAGCTCTTTTAATCTTTCGCTGATTTCCTTAGCTTCCTGCTGTTTCTGTGCAATTCGCTCATATGCATTAACGGTTCTTTGTCTGTTGCGGATTTCTATATTTGCCTCGTTAAGGCTTTCCCTTGCGACCTCAAGCTTGTATAAGGCCTCGCGCCTTCTTTCCTTGTATTTTGTAATTCCGGCCGCTTCTTCAAAAAGCTTTCTTCTGTCCTGCGTTCTGTGGGAGAGGATTTCATTCACCATCTTAAGCTCAATCACGGAATACGCATCGGCGCCCATGCCTGTATCCATAAACAAAGCGGTAATATCCTTCAGGCGGCAATTGACACCGTTGAGCATATAATTGCTTGTCCCGTCGCGGAAACAGCGTCTTGAAATCCTGATTTCGGTGTATTCTGAAGGCAGTATGCCCTTTGAGTTTTGAATCGTTAGGGATACTTCGGCGTAGCCAAGCGGCTTGCGTTCTTTAGTGCCGTTAAAAATAACGTTTTCCATTGTTGAGCTTCTGAGAACGCTCGCCTTTTGCTCGCCTATTGCCCATCGCACAGCATCGACGATGTTGGTCTTTCCGCAGCCATTCGGACCCACAATGGCAGTCATTCCGCTGTCAAAGTCTATAGCAACTCTGTCGGCAAATGATTTAAATCCAAATATTTCGAGCTTTTGTAAATACAAATAAGTTTTTCAATCAGCTTCAGTTCAAAATTACTTTAAATTGTTTTAAAATCAAATATTTACTAAAAATAAATTAACCTTTTAGAAAAACCATAACAAGATTGAAATAGTCAAATAAAAACTTCGTGCTGTTTAAATAGAACCATGAAGCTGAGGCTATTATGAGGATAGTTCCTATTCCGTAAGTATAGACCTTGAGGAAAAAAATATCGAAAACAATATGTGTACCTTTCAGTATTCTATAAATTGAAATTAAATACAGTAATATTGCCAGAAAAACCCCTATTATAATGAAATCAGTATTTGACATTATAATTCTTATGTAAAAGGTTCCGAGTATCAGAAGCAGAATCGTTGGGAGGAGTCCCCACACAACTGCAGTAAAAACATTGTTCATCCTTATGCGATATTTCACGGTTAAGGAATAAAGCCAGATTATAAATGTTATTATAAAAATTTTTGCGAAAGCAACCGCTGAAAGCAACCCCGTGAGCTTTAGGGGATTAAGCATATACTCGTCAAAGAATATTTTTATTTTGTCATGTGATAAAATGACCGAAAGCATTATGTCAAGAAGCTGTGAATCCTTCCAGTAATATAAAAGATTAGCAAAAAACAGACCGCTTCCGATTGAAAGAATTAGAGCAAGGAACATGTTATGCAGTGTGGGAATCAGGTTTTGCTCTCTTACATCGGTGAAAAAGATAAAGGGTCTGAAGAGCGACCTCCATACATTTTCCCTAAATCTTCGGACGCTGTTGGAGAGGTATAAGAACAAAATAAATGTTATCAGACCTGTAAAAACAAATGCAAGGGGAGCTTCTTTTGTATAAGCACCTATATTTAGATTTGGAATGTCTTCGTCGAGAAAGTTTTTACGCAGTATTATTACCGGAGTACGCTGCTCTCTGTACAGAGTATATAAGCCCGAGGTTTTCATATAAGGGTTAGCTTTATCGAAAAACCTTAGATTAGGATGTTCTGAATTCCAGTCGGTATATGAGTGAAAAAAGCTTCCCATAAACGCGGAGCTTTTGTATAATTTGTAGAAATCAACTATATATTTTGACTGAGATTCTATTGAATTAGGGTCACTGTAACCTGAAGTATTTAAGGGACTTATAACTTTTCCGTAGTTTGAAATAAATATTTTATCTTTTTTAATTTTGACATCCGAAGCTATGCTTTTTAAGGTGTTCAGGTCGCCGTCATAAAAATTTATACCGACAATATCGACGAGGTCACGGCATTTATCCTTATAATAATTTCTGGTGGAGTAATAAATTAACCGGTTGTCAAGATTTTTGATAGACTCAGTCATATGCTTAATGTACTCCCGTCCTTCTTCCCCCGTAACATCAAAATCATTGCCGAGTCCGTAAGCGAAAATGCAGGGGTTGTTCTTATGGGCGTACACCATCTCGCTCAGCTGGTTTTCGGCAAGTGCAAGGAAGGTCTCCGATTCCAAAATATCCGAAGGAACTGTGTAAACCGGAATTTCTTCCATAACCAGAAGCCCGTATTTGTTGCACAGGTCTATAAGATATGAACTTGCCGGTCTGCCATAGACTTTGACTATATTGCACCCAAGCGATTTTATGTTTTTTACGTCCCGTTCAATATCTTCATATAAGGGACAAATTCCTTTTCCTCCAAATTCCTCGATGTAGTTAACTCCTTTAAATTTTAATTCAGCCTTGTTTATTATAATGCTGCCTGACTTCCGCAAAAGCTCATAAATTCCAAAATCAGTCTGAAATACATCAACGGTATCTTCACCATAAAGAATCATAACTTTCAGTTTGTACAGATGCGGAATCTCTGGAGACCAGTATATCGGATTGATAACAGTAAAGATATTTTCTATCTGGATTGTCGAATTCGAAGATATCGAAAAGTTTTTCAATTCGCTTGATGCTTTTACTCCGCCGGTATCAATAAGCTCTGTTTTAACCGAGAGTTTTCTCTCGTCAATCTGATACCTTGTTATATCTGTTGCAGTTATTGTAACAGTGTTTTTTATATCCGCATTAAGATTAATGTCAATTTCTGAGTAAACATTGGCGGATTTAACATATACTTTAGGAACAGCAAGAATATAAATATCCCTGTATATGCCGCCGTAGTTTTTGGGATAGTTTGACGTGTTTTTGAAAGGGATTGTTTTTGAATTATCGAGCCGGTTATCGATTTTAATTTCGATTGTGTTAGAGTTTTCCTTGATGAATCCTTCCGGTATAGCCGATGAGAACGGGGTAAACCCGCCTTCGTGCTTTACGATAAAATTGTTATTTATTTTGATTTCGCACTGGTAGTTGACTCCGTCGCAGTGCATAGTGTAATTCCAGTCATTCGGGTTTTCAAACTCTACAGTGAAATTTCTTTTGCAAGTAATCTTGCCTTTAAAATCATAGCAAAAGGGGACCTGAATTGTTGTATTGAGAGCCGGTTCATTTGAAGTAATTGCCCACTCGCCGTTTATATTTATTACCTTCCTGTATTGGTTTTGGAGGTTACTTAGGTATGTTTCCGGAATTTCGGCAGAGTTTCTGCTTAGTAATCTGTTTTGGGAATTTAGCTGAGATGCGAAAGTGAGGAAAACTAACAGGAAAAGCCATATGTAAACTCTCACATTAAAATTCAATATAATCTGGTGATATTTGAAGAAATTTACTAAAAATCTACACAAATATATGAAAAATTGAGTGTAAATGCTAATAATTTAATTTTCTTTGCCAATAGAGGGGTTTTATCGTAAAGTCAAATATAAATAAAACTTAACCTGCTTGCTCCCGCTTAAAATTCACAAAAACTTTTCTTTTTCTTCATCTGTCGGAACTCTGCAGGCATTGCGCTTACCGAACCACCTGTAGCGGTATTTGGCAATTATATTGTATGCGATGTTTCTTATAAACGGAGGAATGATAATAAAGAAGTATGATAGATTCCACGGGAATTTTAATTCTTTGGCGACCCTTAAGGCGGCTGTGGTTTTAGTATAATATTTATCGCCTTCAACAAAGATAAATGTTGCTAATTCGTTTGGGTTTAAACCAAATTTTTTTTGAAGCTCAATTCCGGGATCAGACTGAATTGCTGCAAACTTAAAAATATTTTTCTTATCCCGGCTCATTATAAAGTTTACCGACGAATTGCAGAAATTGCAAACACCATCGAATAATATTATTAAGCTGTTATTTTGGTAACTTTTCAAAGAATCTCAGAAATGCGATACAATACCGAGGTAACTAACTTCAACGAATTTGTTTACCATTTAGTTCGCTGACAATTTTGGGGAGATTATTTTTAAAAATAGCTAATAATTGGGAATTAGGTATATTGCCGGTTTTTACCAAAAGTAATTTGCAAGGAACATTTTTTATCCTTATATCATTTTCAAAATCGGAGTCCTTTGTAATAAGAACCTTATTTTGAGTGATTGAAGGTTCGTTTAAATCATCGTCTTTTGTTTTGTTTTTATTTGGAAGCTGAGAGGTGTGAATTGAATTGTGACCGTTTTGGATAAGAAAATTTGAAAGACTTAAGGGTAACATAGAATATACAATGAAGTCCATAGCAAAACTTTATTCAGATTTAGTGTGTGCGGAAAAAGAAAAAAATATCTTTAGTTTTGGCTAAATTTGAAGCATATATCATGCTTGCTTGTATATCCTCAAGTTCTAAGTCCTTATAATCCTTTAGGATTTCTTCAGTGGTCATCCCAGAGGATAAAAGTTCCAGAATCGTTTCAACAGGATACCTCATATTTCTTATAACAGGTTTCCGTGACAGATTTCAGGATTAATGGTTATTCTTTGAAGCAATTCTGATTCTTTTCTACCCATAATTAATAAATATAGTTAAATTTTTAGTGAAAGTTTATCCTGTAATAAATCCAGTCTTTTAGCTGTTTAGCGCCTAATTTATCGTAGAATTCAATTGCATTTTTATTCCAGTCAAGCACAGCCCATTCCATTCTTCCGCATTTCTGCTTTTTTGCTATTTTAACAAGTCTTCTCATAAAGAGTTTCCCCGCACCCAGATTGCGTTTAGACTGGGTTATAAATATATCTTCCAGATATAAAGTCTTCCGAGAGAGAAATGATGAATAAGTAAAAAAGTAAAATGCATAGCCGATGATTTCGTTATCAGCCTGAGCGACTAGAATTCTAAAACTGAGCCGTTTGCCGAAGGTGTCTTTATAAAGTCTTTTTTTTGCTTTTTCGTCGGGCGGGTCAAGTTTTTCGAATTTTGCCAGTTCAACAATTAGATTTAAAACACTTTCAAAGTCGCTTTTTTTTGCTTTCCTTATTTTAACTTTCATATTTACAGTTAACTATACTACGTTAATTTTCGTAATATTATTTACTTATCATTTAAATTGATATTCATTTATATTTATACTTTAGATTGCTATTGAAACTCAATATAGAATATGAGAATAATTTTACTAACTTGTTCTTTACTGGTATGTTTTGAATTGTACTCACAGAACAATTCAACTGAGGCAGAGGCAAATGTTCCCCCGTCTCAGCAAGAAAAAGTATATGAGCAGTTTTATCATGATAACCTGCTTTTCCCAAACCAGAACTTATCCGTTAACAGCGCACCGCAGAACGAGCCTTCAGTCAGAATAAGCAGAACCAATCCGAACATAGTGGTTGCAGCATGGCGTGATTTCAGGCTTGGTTTCACAAATCCGGTTATCAGACGAATCGGTTATACATATTCAACTAATGGCGGGCAGACATGGTCGGTTTCTCAGCTGCTTCCTGACCCCAATCCTGACCATACTTCACAAAGCGACCCTGTTCTTACAAGCGATTCACAAGGGCATTTTTATTTATCAAGCACCTCAAGGCAGCCGGTTTCGGGCTACAACAGGCAGATGCTTATGTATAAATCAACAAACAACGGTCAGACTTTCTTCCTTCATTCAATTGCAGTTCCGGGAAGCGGCGGTGCCGGTGAAGATAAAGAATGGATTTTCTGCGACCTCGTGCCTACTAATTCAACTTTCAATAATGTGTTTATTACATGGACAAGCTTTGGTGCCTCACAGGGGATAAAGTTCAGGAAGTCGACAAATGGCGGACTTAACTGGTCAGCAACAGTTAATGTAGGCGATAATACTTCCGGGCAGGGCTCGAATGTATGCTCAGGCACTGGTAACCAGATTTATGTTGTGTGGGCTGCAAACGGAATACGGTTTGATAAATCCACAAACGGCGGAACAAGTTTTGGAACGGATTTTCAGCTTAGCGGTGTAACAAGCGTAAACGGCTTTCCTTTCATAACATGTGATTATTCAAACAGACCATCAAGAGGAAATGCGTATGTAGTTTGGTCAGATAATAGAGACGGTACTTCTGATGTTTGGATTCAGCGTTCCACTAATGCTGGAGCAAGCTGGCTTTCAACGCCAGTTAGGGTTAATGATGTGACGGCTTTGAACCAATACTGGCCTGCTGTTCAGTGTGATACAAGCGGCAATTTATATGTAATTTATTACGATACCAGGCTTGGGTCAACTCAGATTAATTCATGGATAGCATATTCAACAGACCTTGGTAATAACTGGGTTAATCAGCGCTTGAGTGACTCTTCCTTTACCAACTCTTCGCCGAACAGCGATGTTAGATTTGGTGACTATATAGGAATTGATGCATTTGCGGGAAAAGTTATACCTGTATGGACTGACCAGCGTGCAGGAACTCCTAATCAGGAAATTTACTCAGCCAATCTTAGCGGGTTAATCGGAATAAATCCGGTATCCGGCAATATCCCTGCCGTTTTCAGACTTTATCAAAACTACCCGAATCCGTTTAACCCTAAAACCAGGATTGACATCGATATTCCAAAACCATCGTATGTAAAAGTTACCGTTTTTGACGTTCTTGGTAAGGAAGTTTCAAAGCCGGTGAATGAAAATCTTAGCGGTGGAAAATATAGCATAGAATTCGACGGCTCAAGGCTTACAAGTGGAATTTATTTCTTTAAGATTGAAACAGAAAGTTTCATTGATACAAAAAAAATGATTTTAATTAAATAAGTTTTAAAATGAAAACTAGAATAATTTTTTTA
>JAKEEM010000050.1 GCA_022616535.1 Chlorobiota bacterium
ATATCTCATTTTGTTTTATGGATAAACGTAAATTGAATCAGCTAAAACATTGCTTGTATCATCTGAACGGTCAACAGCTCTAATATAATATCGGTAGTAACCTAATTGGTTCGGCCCCCCAAATGCTCTTCTAGTAAATTTGGTATCATTCGCAGTAGTATCACCGCTTGTCGTATTAAACGGTGGTATTATACAACAACTTCCGTCGTCGAATAATGATAACGGAGATAACTGGGTATTGTCAGGTCTAAATCCTATGTAGAAAACGTCTCTAATATCGCATTGCCCATTCGGATCTGTTGCTGTGATCATAAAAATAAAGAAAGTTGAATCACCTGCCTGAACACTATCGGGAACAATTATTATGTTGGAAACTACAGGAGGAGTATTACCCGAATGAATAACACTAAAAGATTTGCTATCGGTGCCACTAAACAATCCCGATACGTTTTCAGCGATAAATTCCGCTCTGTAATCCCCGACTAAGCGGCAGCTTCTCACAAAGAAAACCCTGCCGTTGTAAGTTCCGTCATTTGCAGTTGTATCAGGCGAAACGCCGTCATCTTTTAATTCAAATACCTCGGTTGAATTTAACGGGTCAAACACTGTAACGATAACCCTTCTTATCGGTTCTTCAGAAGTAACCACTGCCGTTGCGATTGCATTAACTGTATCAGAATCAAATTGAATTGGAGTAAATGAAGTACTTAACAAATTTGGGAAATTTAAAATTGGGTCAATTACCGAATCATCATCCTTTTCGCAGGAGGATATAACAATCCCTGCAATTACTGGTATAATGAAATATTTTAGTCTATGCAAGCTTTGAAATTTAATTTGAGAACAAAAAGTAGAGAATTTCGATAGGCTAAATTAGGCAGTTATTGCAAGTTTTTCAATGGTTTTAATATTCTGTTTTCAAATATAAGCTATATTACTAAAAAAGCAAGCTATTTTAGAACTCAAAGACCAGTCCGTTCATCAGATAGTAGGTTGATTTAGGAATGCCCGGGAACGGTCTTGTATCATACCTATATGTAAAGCCAGTTTTAAAATCCAATTGCTCGAAAATCTCAAAAAGCAAATCGGTTTGGGAGTGAATCCTGTAATTTTTAAAATAATTAACCTTCGGTTGCCAGTAAGTAGTATTGCTGAACTCAACCTTACCAACATCAATTGTAAAGCTTAAATAACTGCTTGAGCGGTGATTACGTTCAATGATAGTTTTACTGACATTTTCCTGATATTCAAACATATAAAGCGATGCGGCATAAAAACGAAATTCATCCGAATCATAAATTTTAAATCTTGGTCCAGTGCCAGCGAGTCCCCGCAGACCAACGTCAAGCGCGCCGTTAAACTGTACCTGAGTAAATACTTCCCATCGTAAAAGCTCTTTAGTGACTTTATGGTTGTAGCGAACGTGAGCAAATCCGGAGTTAACAAACTCCGTTCCCGCACCTTTAATTAAGCGATATTCGTTTAAAAAAAGCCAAAGATAATTTTTATGCTTAAATTGAAAATGAAGTCTTGCGCCCAAATCGTAAATTTCCTCAGTTGTTTTGGAAAGCTGGAAATTTGCCTCCGCACTGCCAGACCAGCCGGTAGTATCTGACCGCATTCGCTTCGATTCAATATTAACGACCTGTGAGTAAATACTAATGGAAAATAACAATAAAAGGAAATATCTCATTCTGCCTCCTGAATTGATACAAATTAAAACTTTATTTTGTGTAATTCAATTATAATTATTTGTAAATTTGTACAATACATTAAAAAGCTTTATGGGTGAATATTCCAATTTCTCGGAATTCTTCGAATTTATAACCGGACTGTACGGAAGCAGTCCCGCATTATTCTGGAAAGAAAACGATAAGTATGAAAGCTTAAGCGGCAAGAAGCTGAAAGAGCTTGTTTACCTTGCATCAAAAAGTCTAGAAAAGTTTAACCTAAAAGCAGGCGATAAAGCCGCAATAATATCCGAAACACGATTTGAATGGGTTGTAAGCGATTTTGCCTGTATCTCTAAAGGAATTGTGACGGTACCGATATACACAACAATGACATCGGAGCAGATTAAGTTTATTTTAGAGCACTCAGAATGCAAGCTGTGTTTTGTTTCGTCCATGCTTATAGCCGATAAAGTAAGCGCAGTTATTGATGAACTCCCGAAACTTAAAAAAATTGTTTCCTTTAATAGAATTGACGGCAAGTCAGGACAAATTATCAGCTTTGAGGAGTTGATTTATAGCAAGCTAATCCACAATAAACCTTATAATGAGGAGGATACGGATAATTACTTTGCTGAATGTTCAAAAAACCACAAGCCGGATGATTTGCTGACAATTATATATACTTCAGGAACAACAGGGACTCCGAAAGGTGTATGCCTATCACATAGAAACATTTTGATAAATATAGAGCAATCTTTAAGTGCAATTTCAGTTAACAAAAATGATATTGTGCTGTCATTTCTTCCGCTTGCTCACACTTATGAAAGAACAGCCGGATATTATCTCAAGCTTTCCAGAGGAGTGAAAATTTATTATGCACAAAGTATCGATACTTTACAGGTTCAAATGCAGGAGGTAAAGCCGACTGTTATTTTAGCCGTCCCTATCTTATTCTCAAGGATTCAGGGAAGAATAATGAAAAATATCAATTCAATGTCCGCGGTTAAAAAGCTCATTGCCAAAAGGGCTTTGAAGATTGGTAGAAAATATATGAACAATAAAAATCATTTTCTGTGGAAGCTTGCTGATAAAAAAGTTTTCAGTACTATCAGAGAGAGGACGGGCGGCAGATTAAGGCTGATTGTCTCAGGCGGTTCGGCTTTAAGCAAGGAACTCGCTGAATTTTTTGATTCAATAGGAATGCCGATCATGCAGGGATACGGAATGACAGAAGCTTCACCTGTAATTTCAGTAAACAAACCGGGAAAAAACAAATACGGTACGGTGGGTCCGCCCCTAACAGGAGTTGAAGTAAAAACTGCAAATGACGGGGAAATACTTGTGAAAGGCGATAACGTTATGCTTGGTTATTATAAAAACGAGCAGGCAACCGCTGAAATGATTATTGACGGCTGGCTGCATACGGGCGATATAGGCGAAATCGATTCAGATGGTTTTATTAAAATAACTGATAGAAAGAAAACGCTTATTAAGACTTCCGGCGGAAAGTATATATCTTTAACACACATTGAAGACACACTCGCACGCTCGGAGTTTATCGAGCAGATAATTACATTTGCATCCGATGAAAGACATTTTGTAAGCGCGTTAATTGTTCCCAATTTTGAAAAGCTAACGGAATTTGCCGAAAAAGTTGATGTTAAATATTCAAACCCGGGTGAGCTTGTTGAAAACGATGTTATTAACAACTTCTATGAATCGGAAATCGATGTTCTTCAAAGACCGCTTGCCAAATACGAGCGAGTGAGGAAATTCGTCCTAATGGATAAACCCTTTACCATTGAGAGCGGCGAGCTTACTCCCACACTAAAACTTAAAAGAAGGATTATAGAAGAACGGTATAAAGATATAATCGACGGATTTTATAAATAAATTCCTAGTCTAAATTATCATACTGCACAATTTCCCACTTCATGCTTTTGTGGTAATATGCAATTTCGCAGATAATGCCCGCCTCCTCGCAAATCACCGTAAAATGTGATTTAAATCCTTCCTCGTTATCGGGAATACGCCAGGTGTTGGCAATACGGTCCACTTTATATGAGCGGCTATCCCATTTAAAGCGCAAAATATTCACCCTAGTGTTCTGAAAATGGGATATTACCTCAATAGGCTTATAAACCTGATTTTGCACGTACGTCATAACAGCAATCCTTTTTTCTCAAAATTAATTCCGCCACTCGATTCACGCAATAACATAAAAATATGCTTGACTTTTGAGTTTATATACTGTATATTTATACATTGTATTTTTATACACTAATATGGAAAAATTAACCAAAAAGCAGTCAGGTGTTTTAGACTTCATCAAAAAATCCGTAGAAACCCGTTCGTACCCTCCGACCTATAAAGAAATTGCCGAGAAATTCGGCAACAACGTGAACGCAATACAGCAGGTCATCATTGCGCTCGTAAAAAAAGGCTACGTTGAAAAAACGGGAGGAGTTGCAAGAGGATTACGGGTAAAGGAAAACATTGCACCCGCTCAGGCCAAATCAAACATTATTACAATCCCCTTATACGGCAATGTTGCAGCAGGCGAGCCGGTTTTTGCCGATGATAATATTGAGGGCTACGTTGCGGTGGAAAAGCCCGGAAGAACCTCGGGGACTATGTTTGCCGTAACGGTGCGCGGGGACAGCATGATTGAAAAAAGAATTGTTGAAAAAGATAAGCTGATTGTCCGTAAGCAAAATACTGCAAATGACGGCGATATTGTAGTAGCTTTGCTTGATGATGAAGTCACGGTAAAACTCTTTAAGAAAAACGGGGGCAGGCCATACCTTCAGCCGGCAAACAGCAGGTATGACCCAATCCGTAAGCCGTTTAAAATCCTCGGCATTGTTGTGGGTTTGCTAAGAGACTATACAACTGTTTAATCCGTTACAATGAACACGGCGAGAAATACAGGCAAGATAAGCTCATCTTTTTTTATCCCTAGGGAGGCGACCCGCTCAGCCCACCTGTTTAAAAGAATCCGGATGCTTCCCTTATATTCATTCCCCCACCATAGAAATCTCAATCACGGATTAAACCAGAACCGCAATAAATTCTTTATTCATTTAGATATTGACGCTTTTTACGCACAGGTGGAGCAGCGGGATAATCCGAAACTAAGAGGCAAACCCGTGTCAGTCGGCGGCACCAAAGGCGATAAGGGGATTGTTATGACCGCAAGCTATGAGGCAAGAAAAAAAGGGGTTGATATCGGGATGTCGGTCGTTGAAGCGCGAAGGCTTTGTCCCGACCTGATTTCTGTCCCCTGCTACGGAACAAAATATGAAGCCATTTTGCAAAACATTCTGTTTCACATGTCTAAGCTGCTTCCGGAGGACTGCATCGAGCAATACAGCATTGATGAGTGTTTTCTGGATATAACTCCCGTTGTCAAAGATTATTTCCAGGCGGCAAAGTTTGCATGGAAAATAAAGAAAATGATAAGAGACATTGAAAATCTCAGGGTTTCCATCGGGGTTTCGTTCAATAAATCGTTCGCTAAGATGTCATCGAAGTTCAATAAGCCCGACGGGCTTGCCGTGGTAAGCGAAAAAAACATGGAAACAATATACAATCTACCCGTGCGGAAAATGTGGGGCATCGGACACAGAATGGAAATCCGCCTGAACGCCCTTGGAATAAAGACTATCGGGGAACTTGCAAAATCAAGCATACATACAATTCACAAGGAGTTCGGAATAAACGGGGTGGTTCTCCGCAAGTTTGCAAGGGGCGAAGATACAAGCGGTATTTCCTCAGTGCAAACCGAGCGGGTGGAAAAATCATTTAACCATAATCATACGCTGTCTGATTCGATTTACGAGGAGCCGAGGGCAATCGACGAAATTAAAAGGATGACTGAATACGTGTGCCGCAGGATGCGGGCAAAGGATTTAATAACAGACCACATTGCTTTGAGCGTCCGCTACGAAGACCTTGGCTACAAAGGCGGAAAGTTAAGATTATGGCAGCCTACAAACAGCCAGAGGGAAATTTTCCAAAAAGCCGTTGATATTTACAAGACTCTCCCCCCGCCAGACAGCTCTCACAAAATCAGAACATTCGGGGTTTCTGTTTTCGAGCTCTACCGTGTAGATGCTTACAATCTTAATTTTTTCCACAGCGATAATCTAATACCATACAAGCAAATGGATTATTTGAAAGATAAATACGGCGAAAATATTTTAAGAATGGGCATAGATAACAGCTAAATAAAAGATAACAGCTAAATAAAAGATAACAGCTAAATAAAATTTCAAAAAAATTCCATTAAATATACTCTTAATATTTAATATAATAATTAATATAATTGCTGGATGAAAAATCCGATAAAGAAAGATTTAAAGCATTTCGGCAGGGCTTTCATCAGAGTATACCCGGCAACATTCAGAAAAATTGTCAGCCACTGGCAAATAACTTTATTTTCCTTATTCGCAATACTATCCGCATTTTATTTCGACCAAACAGTAAGATTATTAATTACCGGAATTAATAACAATATAATCGATTCCATATTCGTATTCGGCAGGTGGTACGGAAGTGGGGAGCCAACTTTAATATTATTTCTTGGAATATATATTATAGGCTTAGTTTTTAAGGAGTATGAAATGCGCGAAACGGGGCTGCTAATTGGTGAAGCATATATATTTTCGGGGATAGTTACTTTAACTGCCAAATCCGCTTTCGGCAGATTCAGACCATACACAAATCAGGGTGATTTATCGTTTTACGGCTGGAATCTCTCCAACAATGATATGTTTTCGTATTTCTCCGGTCATGCATCGGTTTCATTTGCACTTTCGACAATTTTAGCTTCAACTACAAACAATATTTATTTAAAGACTTTTTATTACCTCCTTGCAGTAATCACATGCCTCAGCAGGATTTACCACGAGCAGCACTGGTTTTCAGACGTCCTGACGGGAGCAATTGTGGCTTATCTAATCAGCAAAGTTTTAATTGAGATTGATGAGGAAGCTGAAGCAAATTCCAGTGAAACAGCAAAATAAAATATTTCTCACTGCAAGATGGACTAATCTTGTTATAGCCACTTACAAAGTAAAACCGGAATTACTTGAGACCCATTTGCCAAAAGGTTTGTTACTTGATACAATTGACGGAAATGCTTTTGTAAGTCTTGTAGCATTTGATTTTACCAACACTAAACTCAAAGGACTGAAAATTCCATTTCACATCAATTTCCCGGAGATCAACCTTAGATTTTATGTAAAAAATAATGAAGAGCGGGGAGTTGTATTTATCAGGGAATTCGTTCCAAAATTCTTCATTTCTCTAATTGCTAACAGAGTTTATAACGAAAATTATAAGTGTATTGATATGAAATCGAACATAAACATAAACGAGAACATATCCTTAAACCACACAATTAATTTAAAAAGCAGCAAAAATCAAATTAATGAATATCAAATTATGGTTGAATGCGAAGACAAGCCTTATCTACCTTCGGTTGATTCAAAAGAACATTTTTTTAAAGAACACGAATGGGGTTTTGGAATAAATAATAAAGGCGAAACATTAATTTACAGAGTTGAACACCCGTATTGGGAAATCTGCCCAATTATAAAATTTGAGCATAATTTTGATTTTGGAGCGATTTATTGCAAAAAATGGAAAATTTTGAACGATGAAACTCCGTATAATGTCACATTTGCAAAAGGTTCCGAAATAAAAGTATTTGAAACTGAAATACTAAGATAGTTTGTTTTTAAAAACAATTATTATTAATTTAAAAAAGCCTCCCACAATTTTAAATCAATTTTTGAAAGAAACAGTAAACATATCATCTGTTTATTCTGAAGAAGTTATTAATGAGCGTTTAAGCGTGTTAAGAGTTGAAAACGGCAACGGGAAAAATACTTTTGCCGAGGACGTGAGCCTAGGGCTTACATCATTTCCAAAGGGACTTCATCCGAAATATTTTTATGACAGCCCGGGGTCGGAATTATTCGAACAAATCTGCAAAACTCCGGAATACTATGTAACCCGAACCGAAGCTTCGATACTTGAAAGATATTCGGAAGAAATTGCCCAATTAAACTGCGATAAAAAAAATATAGTTGAACTAGGAAGCGGGAGTTCCATTAAAACAAAATATATACTCGGCTCTTTTATCAGAAATTCAGGAAGTATAACCTACATGCCGGTCGATGTATCCGATATAATAGTGCAAAGCTCAAAGAAGCTGCTTGATGAATTTGAAGGTCTGAGCATTAAGGGTATTATATCTGAATACGAAGAAGGGCTTGAAGTAATTAATGAACTTATTGATTCTCCGAAGATGATTTTGTTTCTTGGTTCAAGCATCGGTAATTTCACGCAATACGAAGCCAGTGAGCTTCTTGCATGTATCAGCAGCATTATGAATGAAAATGATTCCTTTTTAATCGGGTTTGATTTAGTGAAGGATATCGATGTTTTAAATGCCGCTTATGACGACAGTGCAGGTGTAACGGCAAAGTTCAACATAAATATACTGAGTCGTATTAATAAAGAGCTTGGCGGGAATTTTGATTTAAGTAAGTTTAAGCACAAAGCTTTTTTTAATACTGATTTCAGCAGGGTTGAAATGCACCTTGAATCAACTAAAGAACAGTTGGTTTATATGAGGGATATTGATGAATCCATCCATTTTGAAGAAGGAGAAACTATCCATACTGAAAACTCCTACAAATTTACAGATGAAATGATTTCCGAACTTGCATCTTTCGCAGACCTCACCGTAAATAAAACCTGGAAAGATCCTGAAAATTATTTCGGGCTTTATTTGATGAAGAAATAGCTAATCCTTATATTCTATGACAGCCAAGGAATTTATAAAGGATTTTGAAGTCCTAATATTTGATATGGGCAAAACCATAATGTTCGGCGGAGACAGGTTTGATAAGGAACAGAATTATGAAGCTTCATATAAGAAGTACGGAGGCAAAACACTTACAAATAAAGAACTTCATGAAATTATATATTATATATACGGAACACTTTTAGCACGGTCACGGACTCAAGAGTATCTTGATAATATGATTACAGTTAAACAGTTTATTGAAAGCGATTCATATTTTGTTAAATACAGCAAGGACGATAAAGTTATCTTAGAAAAGGTATTTGCTCATCATGAATGCGGTGTTGTACCGCAGGAATGCAAAGATACACTTAAAGAACTTTCGGAGTACTATAAACTTGGGCTGATTTCAAATGTCTGGTGCGAAAGTATATACTTCAAAAATAAGCTGAAAGACGAAGAGATATATGATTTATTTGAAATAGCAGTATTTTCAGCTGACTATAATATCGCAAAGCCATCACAAAAGCTGTTTCAAATGGCAATTGACCATTTCAATAAACCCTCTCATGAGATTGTGTATATAGGCGATAATTATAAAAGAGATGTTGTAGGTTCAAAGAACGCTGGAATGAAATCGATACTCGTTCAAAACTCCGAATCATCAAACATAACCGGACAAGTTAAACCTGACTATATTATAAACTCGATTACTGAACTGATTTAATCACGCATCTTTCGCGCATCTGAATCCGCTTATAAGCCAGCGTTCATGAGTTTTAAAAAAATTGCGATAAGTGTTCCGTGTCAAAAGCTTCGGAGTGCCAAACGACCCGCCCCTTAAAACCTTCTGGTTTGTAAACCATTTATCGTTATATTCGGCAAAACCCGATTTAAAGCCAGGGTAAGCAACAAACTCCGACGATGTCCACTCCCATACTTCTCCTATCATTCCATAACACCCGTAATAGCTTTTACCCTTCTCATAAGCAAATATGTCGCAGGACGCCCAGATTTTGGATTCAAGAAGGTTTGAATTGAATTCATTTGGTCCATCATCACCCCAGGGATAAAGCCTTTTTTCGCCTCTATCTTCGTCCCACCCGGCTGCTTTTTCCCATTCGGCTTCGGTCGGCAGGCGCTTGCCTGCCCATCTCGCATAGGCATCGGCTTCAAAAAAGCTGACATTTGTAACCGGCTCATCGGGAAAATTCTCTATAAATCTCCTGCCCTTAAAGTCGCATTTAACCCAGTTGCCATTTTCATCCTGTTCCCAATACAACGGGGAGTTAATTTTATTCTGTTTCACCCATTGCCATCCCTCATCGAGCCAGTATTTATAATTACCGTACGCTCCGTCGCGAATAAATTGCAGGAAGTCGGCGTTTGTTACCAGTGTGTTATCAATATAATAATCATTTAAACAGACCTTATGGGAGGGCATTTCAACATCATAAGCAAATTGGTCTTTCCATTTCAAAATATCAAACCCAAGCTCAAAAATTCCACCCGGGATTTTGAGCATTTCTTTTTTGATTGCTGAACCGTTTGAACGGGGAGGATTTTTAACTTCTTTAGGAATATATTTATTTTGCAACAGGTGCTGAATATCGTAAACCAAAAGTTCCTGATGCTGCCACTCATGATTAAAAGCAAGAAGAAAATTCTTTAATACGTTAAGCTTTATCTCTGCGGTTTTAAAAAACGAAGCTACTTCATTATTAATATAATTCCAGTAATCGAGCGTTTCCTTAACGGTCGGGCGGGAAACAGTTCCTCTTTTTGCCTTGTTGAACGGCTGTCCGAATGCCTGGTAATATGAATTCAAATAATGTGAATAATCTTCCTTATAAGATTTATAATTTTTATAAAATTTCTTTAATAGCTGGTCGTAAAACCATGTTACGTGCCCGATATGCCATCTTGGTGGACTCATAAACACATCAGTTTGAATAACATAGTCCTCAATTTCAAGCGGCTCGCATATTTCAATCGTCATCCTTCTTACCTTCATAAACAGCGAAAACAATTTTTCGGAATCCACACCCGAGGATGAATTATCAACATCAAGTAAACTTAGAATTTTATTTTGATTTTCCATTTTAATTATTTATTCGTAGTTTTACGTGGAAGGCAGTTAAATATAAAATTTAAAAAAGAAAATAAAAACCCATTTTATCCGATGAGTTTAATTCAGTTTGAGAACGTAAGCCATTCATATTCGGGCACAAATGCACTGGATAACCTTATTTTTGAAATTGCGGAAAATAAGATAACTGCCATTATTGGCAGAAGCGGAAGCGGGAAATCAACCTTGGTGCAAATTATCAACGGATTAATAGTTCCAACAA
This sequence comes from Chlorobiota bacterium, assembly GCA_022616535.1. Classification (GTDB taxonomy): domain Bacteria; phylum Bacteroidota; class Ignavibacteria; order Tepidaquicellales; family OLB5; genus JAKEEM01. The sequence goes on from JAKEEM010000050.1 coordinate 10,842, forward strand.
AGGGCAAGGTATTTGTTTTAGGTTCATATTTAGATTATACAAAAATCAATAAGCTACGTTTAAAAATCGGTTACTCGGTTCAGGGAACGGGGCTGTTTCCTCACATGACTGTTTACGAAAACATTTCTCTGCTTGGTAAGATTACGGGTATGTTAAAACACGATATTGAAAGAAGAACAGATTTCCTTATGAGTCTTGTAAACTTAACTCCCGATTTTAAAACAAAATACCCGCATCAATTATCCGGCGGCGAACAGCAGCGAGTCGGAATCTGCAGAGCGATGCTTCTGAATCCTCCGATATTTCTGCTCGATGAAGCGTTTGCTGCCCTGGACCCGACAACCAAAAATGAAATCCACGCTGAGTTACTGAAGCTGCAGGAAACAGAGCCGAGAACAATTGTCCTGGTAACACATGATTTAAACGAGGCGATTAAGCTCGGTGATAACATAATGGTGCTTGAAAACGGCGTTATACAGCAATACGGAACAAGGGATGAAATCGTTAACAATCCCCAAAACGATTTTGTAAAAAACTACATGAACCACATCAACTAAATGACAAAACTCACTATAACATTAGCTTTGCTGCTAAATCTTAGTCTGAATTCACAGGTAATCAGAGTCGGTTCCAAGCATTTCAATGAATCATACATTCTCGGCGAAGTCATTTCCCAGCTTTTGGAAGCAAACGGTTATCAGGTCGAACGCAGATTTAACCTTGGCGGAACACTCGTATGCTTTGAGTCATTAATGAACAGTCAAATTGACGTTTACCCCGAATACACCGGAACCATTACAGAGGCAATCCTTAAGCTAAATGAACCCCTTAATAATGAACAGCTGAATGCAAAGCTAAAAACCGAATACGGACTCGAAATTGCCGAACCGTTCGGCTTTAACAACACTTACGCTTTTGCTATGAAAAGAACTGCAGCATCAAAGTACAACGTTAATTCCATTTCCGATTTGAAGTCACACCCAAACCTCAGAATTGCATTCAGCTACGAGTTCCTAAAGCGGAAGGACGGATGGGAGAACCTCGCGAGAACCTACGGGCTGACCAACAGGCCGGTCGGAATCGAACACGGGCTTGCCTATCAGGCGCTTGATGACGGCAAAATTGACCTGACCGACGTTTACTCAACCGACGGAGAAATACCAAAGTATGACCTTAAGATTCTTGCCGACGACAAAAGTTATTTCCCGAAATACTACGGCGTTGCATTTTACCGAACAGCTTTGGATGATAAAGTCAAATCCATAATAGCAAAGCTATCAAACACACTTACCGACTCGCTGATGCAGTCAATGAATGCAAAAGTGCTTTACGAGAAGAAGACCTTTGCTGAGGTAGCGTCGGAATTTCTAAAGAGCCGAAACCTGATAACCGCAGAAACCCAAACTGTAACCCAATCAGTTTCATCGGAGATTGCATCCAAAACGCTGCGGCATCTTGAGATAACGTTTGTCTCACTGCTGATTGCACTAGTTATCGCTGTTCCGCTTGGTGTAGTGCTGTACATCTACTCATCCGTTTCCAAGCCGATGTTGTACATTGCTGGACTGCTGCAAACCATTCCATCGATTGCCCTGCTTGCAATCATGATTCCGCTTTTCGGGATTGGGCTTGTTCCAGCTGTGGTAGCGCTGTTCCTGTATGCGCTGCTTCCTATTTTGCGGAACACCGCTATCGGACTGTTCTCGGTTGACCCGCTCCTGAGGAAGGTCGCAACCGGTATGGGACTTACACGCTGGCAGCGGCTGAGGTATATCGAAATCCCCCTTGCTATGCCCACCATTTTCGCAGGTATCAAAACTGCTGCGGTGATTAACATCGGGACTGCAACGCTTGCGGCTTTCATCGGCGCAGGCGGTTTGGGTGAGTTCATCGTTACGGGTCTTGCGCTTAACAACACCGAGCTTATTCTACGCGGCGCGGTGCCTGCTGCAATGCTTGCTATTGTGGTTGAATTTGCCTTCGAGATGATTGAGCGAATCTACATCCCGAAACACCTGAAGCAAAAACTGGGTAACTAAAGAACGAATGACAGACAATTACACATTGTACATAGTAATCTGGCTCGCAGTAACAGTACTTGCTCTTCTTATCTTCAAAACCGTACCGCGTAAGATGAAGCAGCTTGATGACAGGCAAATCAAAAACTCGCTTTTCACACTCCTTGTTTTCATCGGAGTACCGCTTGTGATGGCTGCCGTCCTCGGTCCCTTGGTTTTCATCATCGGGGATAAGAACATGGCTGTTGAATACAAGCTTGTATGGGGTGCGCTTGTTCTGGTGTTTGCAATTTACTTTCTGATTAAGCAAAGAACTCCTAAAATACCTACTTAACCCGCTCTCCCTTTTTTTCGATTGGCTTGGATTTTTCCTTGTTAATCTTCGCCTGAATATCCATCAAGCCCTGAATTAGAGCATCGGGTCTGGGGGGACAGCCCGCAACGTAAATGTCAACCGGGAGGAACAGGTCGATTCCCTGCACGACGGAGTAGCTTCTGTACATACCGCCGGATGAAGTGCAGGCGCCCATCGCCATACACCATTTGGGGTCGGGCATCTGGTCCCATATTTTGCGGACAACCCA
>JAKEEM010000051.1 GCA_022616535.1 Chlorobiota bacterium
ATTGCCGCATGCTCCCGCGATGAACCTTCGCCGTAATTATCCTCGCCAACTGCAACCCATGGAATATTTTTTGCCTTATATTCACGGGCAACATTGGGGACTTCATCATAGCTGCCTGTGAGCAGGTTTTTAACGGAGTTAGTTTTATCATTGAATGAATTAACCGCGCCGATAAACATATTGTTTGAAATATTATCAAGGTGTCCGCGGAATTTGAGCCACGGTCCCGCCATTGAAATATGGTCGGTTGTGCATTTTCCCTTCACTTTAATCAGCACCCTCATATCCTTAAATTCTTTTTCGAAATTTGGATGAACAAACGGGAAGAGTCTTTGCAGTCGTTTGCTGTTCGGGTCAATTTCAACCTGCACTTTAGAACCTTCTGTTGCCGGCTCAACGTATCCTTCATTCCCTTTTAAAAATCCTTTCGAAGGGAGTTCCTCGCCTTTCGGTTCATCCAGAGTAACAAGCTCGCCCATATCATTTACAAGCGTATCGGTTAATGGATTAAACGTAAGCTTTCCGGCCAGTGCAAACGCCGTTACAATTTCCGGCGATGCGACAAATGCGTGTGTTGCGGCGTTTCCGTCATTGCGCTTTGAGAAATTACGGTTATAAGAAGTAATGATTGAATTTTTCTCACCCTCTTTAACATCATGTCGCTTCCACTGTCCGATGCAGGGTCCGCAGGCATTTGCAAGCACAAGCCCGCCGACTTTTTCGAATAACTCAAGCTGCCCGTCACGCTCGATTGTTGCGCGTATCTGCTCGGAACCCGGCGTAATTGTAAACTCTGACTTTACCTTAAGCCCTTTTTCAATCGCCTGCTTTGCAACAGATGCCGCGCGTTCCATATCTTCGTATGATGAATTCGTGCAGCTTCCAATCAGTGCAACTTTTAATTCCTCGGGATACTCTTTTTCCTTCACCGCATCCTTAAATTTTGAAACAGGCCAGGCGAGGTCGGGAGTAAACGGTCCGTTAATATACGGCTCAAGCTTACTTAAATCGATTTCTATAATTTCATCATAATATTTCTCGCTCCCCGCATCGGGTTTTAAATAATCTCCAAGCCCGCTTGCCAAATTGCCTATTTCTTCCCTGCCGGTTGCTTTAAGGTAGGTGAACATCCTTTCATCATAAGCGAAAATTGATGTTGTAGCTCCGATTTCCGCGCCCATATTGCAAATTGTTCCCTTGCCTGTGCATGAAATCGATTTTGCTCCCTCGCCGAAATACTCAACAATAGCACCCGTTCCGCCTTTAACTGTGAGAATACCGGAAACTTTTAAAATTACATCTTTTGGCGAAGTCCACCCGCTCATTCTTCCGGTTAAGTGAACTCCGATGAGTTTAGGCCATTTGAGCTCCCAGGGCATGCCTGCCATTACATCGACCGCATCAGCGCCACCTACTCCAATTGCCACCATACCGAGACCCCCTGCGTTTGGCGTGTGCGAGTCTGTTCCAATCATCATTCCCCCCGGAAAAGCGTAATTTTCCAAAACAACCTGGTGAATTATCCCGGCTCCCGGTTTCCAGAAACCAAGACCGTATTTATTAGACACGCTTGCGAGGAAATCATAAACCTCTTTGTTTTCGTCGAATGCTCTCAGCAAATCTTTTGCTGAGCCAACCTCCGCCTGAATCAAGTGGTCGCAGTGCACGGTTGAAGGCACTGTAACTCTGGGTATGCCGGCTGACATAAACTGAAGCAGCGCCATTTGCGCCGTTGCATCCTGCATTGCAACTCTGTCGGGAGCGAATTCAACAAAATCCTTCCCGCCTGAAAAGGGTTTTTCGGTTTTACTCCAAAGATGCGAATAAAGTACTTTCTCAGCATAAGTCATAGGGCGGTTTAGAACTTTCTTAGCTTCATCAACCTTGCCTTTAAATCCGGAATAAATCTTTTTAATTAAAACTAAGTCAAACATTTTATAACCCTGTTATACGATTAATTTGTAAAACTTATATTTTCTTCTTTCAGTAATTCCAATCCCTTAAACTTCAACAGAAGCTGAGCCACGGTTACGACATCTTTCATGCAGTAATTTTTAATTCTTTCCAAATCTTTCTCAATCCAGTATGTGCTCCACACAACGCTTCCGTCAATATCATTCTTTGGTGATTCTATCCCGAACACTTCCGCAAGCAGGTTAAGCGATGTAAAGCTTTTATAATCGCCGAACTTCCACATATCCATCGTATCAAGCAGCTGAACCTCCCACGGTTTTTTGCCGGAGTTATTCAGCAGGTGCGGGATCTCGACACCGTTTACAAGGCATCTCCTCGCAATGTAAGGAAAGTCAAACTCCCTGCTGTTATGCCCGCAAAGCATATGCTCATCGGTGCTGAAGCTTTTATTCAGCGTTTCGCAAAACTCAGCTAAAATCTTTTTCTCATCATCGCCGTAAAAAGCTTTTACCTTGAATGATAAGCCGTCTCCGTTATCATAAAAATATCCTGCACAGATGCAAATAATTTTCCCGAATTCGGCGAAAATTCCAGCTCTTTGGTAAAGCCCTTCTGGGGAGAGCCCTTCCTTCAATTCCCTCTGCATTTTCTTTTTCCAAAGCTCTTTCCACGGCTCTGGAAGCTCAAAATAGCTCGCGTACTGCGGAACAGTCTCTATATCTATAACAAGAACGTTTTTTAAATTTATCCTCTCAAGCATAAACACTCAAAAAGCGTTTTCAATATGATTAATCTTCTCCTGCTTGCCGTTGAATGTTATTGCAATTACATCGAACCTTTTTTCGTAATCCGTATACTCATCGTGCTCAATCAAAAATCCTTCGGCTGATTTCAAAATCTGCTCCTGCTTCTGCTCTGTAACTGACTCCTCCGGTTCTCCGAAGAATTTGTTTTTTCTCGTTTTGACCTCCGCAAAAATCAGAATTTTCCTTTCGTCATCTTTAAAGATTAAGTCAATCTCCGCTCTATCGAATCGGAAATTCTGCTCAACCAGCTTAAACCCCTTTTTCTCAAAATGCTTTTTCGCAATTTCCTCACCGGTTTTGCCGAGATTCAAAATAATTCTCCCTGCAGGACTTTAATATTAAACGAACGCCTGTGGATGCCCGTGTATCCGAACTCAAGCAGCTCATCAACATGCTTCTGCGTGCAGTAGCCCTTATGATGGGAAAAAGTAAAGTTGGGATAAAGATTTTCGTATTCAGTCATAATCCTGTCCCTTGTTACCTTTGCAATTATAGACGCTGCCGCAACCGTAAAGCTTTTCTCGTCGGCTTTAATTAGGTTTTCAACCTTTGCCGAGCCGTTTTTATAAAAATTCCCGTCTGCAATTATCAATTCCGGCACCAAATTAAGCGTTGAAACCGCCTTATCCATCGCAGTTCTGGTCGCCTCAAGGATGTTAATCTCGTCAATTTCATTGTTGCACGATACCCCTATGCTGTATGAAAGCGCCGAGCTTATTATTTCCTCGTACAGCTCTTTCCTTTTGGCAGGCGGAACCTGTTTTGAGTCATACACCCCTTCAATATAAACGTCGTCGCTGAATATCACCGCAGCCGCCACAACGGGACCCGCAATCGGACCCCTGCCCGCCTCGTCGACGCCGCACAAAAGCCCGCCGTACCTGCCTCTGATGCTGTTATCAAATCTTATAATAGAGTGAGTCCTTCGGGCTGTGTTCTTCATTTACCTGTTTGAACGCCAAAATTACCAAATTAACTTTGAATTTAAAATTCTATAAACTATCTTAATATATGTTCCGAAGAACTTTAAACAGGGTTTTAGACGAAATCGTTAACTTCGTTTTACCGAACAGCTGCTTATGCTGTGAGTCACCCATTGCTCCCGATGAACGTTTTATCTGCATGAACTGCTTCAAAAAGCTTGAAAAATTTGGCCTGCCCCACCCCTGGAAAGAGGAATTTATTGCAAAAAGCGTTATCGATAACTCGCTCAGTGCATTTTGGTTCAGGGAAGGAACGGCAATTCAAACCTTGCTCCATTGTATGAAATATGAGAAAATGAAATCCGTCGGCAGAATGCTGGGAAACCAAATCGGCAGGCAAATTGCAGAGCTGAACGGAATGACATTTGATTATGTTGTTCCCGTTCCCCTGCATAAAGCAAGAATCCGCGACCGGCAGTATAACCAAAGCGAGTTTATCGCAAAGGGAATGAGCGAGGTCCTTAACGCAAAAGTTTTAAATGATGCTCTAATCAGAATACGTTACACTCAAACGCAGACTAAGCTTAACAAAGCCGAGAGAAAAGAAAATGTCAAAGGCGCATTTGAGGTAAATCAAAAGCATAAGGATAAAATCACGGCTAAAAACATTATAGTAGTTGATGATGTGATTACAACCGGCGCAACTATACTTGAATGCGCGGAGGTGCTGAAAAAATCCGGCGCGGGAAAAATATGGGTTTGCTCAGCCGCTTATGCTGCATTGGATTAGCTACTTTAAATAAATCATCTCCGCGTCGATTCTGTAGCCCTGAATGTTTGCGGTGTTTTCGTAGCCGAAAATTATACCGTATTTTATAAACGCCTTTACAATAACAGTTTTGCCGATAAAGCTGTTTACATCAAGCGAGGGCGCATTGGCAGTGAGGGGGTACTTATAATTATCAGGCAGGACAAGCTCCCAGTCCCAGATTTTTTCATCGCCGAGCTTCGAGCTGTCGCGCGGCGGAACATACTCAATAATCTTCCCCTCAACAAACGCATTTTGATTCTGGTGCGCCTCTAAATCCGTATATGAGCGGCAGGTATCAATCTCCTGCGCGCAGGCGCTTGATGTTATGAAAAGAAATGCGAAGATGAATGTTATGTGTTTGTGCATGTGAATAATTTAATTCAATCTATTAAACTCATTTCAATTTGTTTCTCTAGTTCAAGAACCCAATCTATCTCAATAATTCCACCTCTTCCTTTTCTATCAAAACGCATATAACGATTCTTAATTTTATACCCCCATTTATTAATAAGTTTAAAACCATTTCTTCGGGCAATTTCGATAACAATATTCGCAGTATCAAAATAGGTGCCGCTAACTTTACTATCGCCTATTATTACAATGTAGGGTGTACCTACTGTTAAACATTTTGACATCTCTTTAAAGTGTTTTTCCATTTCTAAAAAATACTTATATGTAATATAGGAGTGTTTGTGGCCATTCTTCTTATCACTATTAAAAACTATTTGTAATTTCTTGTCTAAACTTTCTATGCCAAACGGCGTATTAATTGGAGTATAATGTTTAAATTCGACCTTGGATAAATGTTTGTTACCGATATATTCTCTTTTTTTACCATTTTGTTTATCTTGAGTTTGCATATCAAACAAATCGCCAACCCAAAATAATTCTGCCATTTGATTGTAAATATAATCTATGGATTTAATGTAGGGTGGAGAAGTAATAACTAAATCAATATTATGACCTTCGAGCTTATCCAGAAGAAATACGTTGCTTGATGTACAAACCACTTTACTATGCAAATTAGGGTTTACAATATCTGTAAATAACCTTATTCGATCAAAAAATAAAACTAGTTGTTGAAAAAACAGATTATTTACTTCTTCTGGCATTTTTAATTTTGTATGGGAAACATATGTTTTTTGTGACTCATTATCAGCATTTGATACTCGCCTGATAATGGATGAAAAACAAATAATCAAAAGATCTACAATGTCTTTAATTTCCTTTTCGCTTCCAAATCTTACTTGTATCTGGTCAATCAAACCCCTAATTAAACTAAGTTTTCTAATAGCATCTTCAGTAAACCAATGTTTCAAATTTTCACATGCCGGTTTAAAATTACCATTACGTTTTCTTTTTATATTTTTAATTAACCAATCACAAATTATATCTAATGTAGGGACATCGATCCTTGTTATCTTAACTTTTGAAATTAATACAGATAAAGGGTCAACATCAAACCCTATAACATTGTGACCGGCCAAAATACCTTCCACGAGGGTTGTCCCTGAACCGCAAAATGGTTCTAAAATTGTTTTGTTTTCAAAACCATTTAAATACTTTGATATTGCCCATTTAGGCAAATGTGGAATAAATTTTGCGGGGTATTTATGGAATCCATGGGTAAAGGAAGTTACTTCTTTCGTTGAGATGTTTAATATCGAACCTTCTTCAACTTCAATAGGAATAGTTTCCTTAACATAAACAAATTCCGGCTTAACTTTCATTTCTCTAGCAATATGATACTTTCGCGTAAATATCTTTTCAGAAATTCTAAATTTTGTTTCTGTTGTGAACTTGTTGTTAAATGTCTAGTTATATATATACCTTTTACTTTAAACCCAATTTCTCTTGCTATATCTGAAATAAGTAAATCCGAAGGTACTATCACGCCAGAATACGCTGAATTACCCACCACAATCCCGACAATTCCGCCTTTTTTGGTTTGAATATAGGTCTTACTAAGTAAAATATTCATGTCATCAAAGTAACCTCTGATTACACTAGGTATTTTTTTGCTCCATAATTTAGCAACATCAAACATTCCTATTAACTTCTCAAGGCTTTTATTCTTATAAAGAACAGTCTTATGATTTAATGAATTTGTATTTGACCTCAGTCCATTATTTCTTAATATACGAAATTCTTCCTTATTCGAAACAAATCCTCCCAGCCATAAATCTATTTTATGAATTTCAAAATAATCGAAACAATTGCAATACGGCGGAGAAAAGAAAGTAAAGTTTATTTCATCTGTAAAGAAATCATCAAATTTTAAGCTATTCCCTTCAAATATACGTGGAATATAATTACTTGATCCATAGTTATTTTGCAGATCCGATAACATCAGTTCCAATTGTTTTAGTAACGTTGATTTGACGAAATTGAATTTATCAATTGGATAGACTTTTTTTTCCCATATATCTTTTTTAATGTTAATATAACCGTTCCGTGTCCTTTTTCTATTCTTGTATTTTATCCCATTACCTTCTTTCTTAATATTTGACACGCTCTCAATGATTGAAAGCCATGCAACAAAAAGGAAATTTCTTGCCTTTTCAAAATTTATATTTAGAATATAATTTTTAAATAAAATTAATGAGTTTAGAATATCGGAATTAAAAACCTTGGCTACTAATTCAAAATTTATGTTAATTTCTACTTCTTTATTCTTCAATAATTTTAACCTTTGAATTGCCTTCTTTATTTTTTTTATATCATCCATAGTGTAATGTGTATTTTCAACCCTTGCTACTAAAACAGAAATGGGGTTTACATCCATGCCAATTCCTTGTAGATCGCTTAAGCGCGCAGCGAGTAATGTTGTTCCGCTTCCACAAAAGGGGTCAAAAATGTTACCCTTAACATTGAATTCTTTTATAAAAGCATTCACTAACCTTAAGGAATAACCCTCTCTATAAGGGAACCACCTTTGAACGGGAATACTATATGCATTTTGAAAATGTACTTGGCTTCGCAATGAGCTTGCATTGAACAAGACAAATTTTCGTTCTAAATCTTTATATATCTTTAATTGTTCATGTTGCTTACCGCTAACTTCTGGTTCAAATAAAGGGAAGACGTCTACTTGCTCGTTAACAAACGTAACCCTAAATTCATCAAAATACTCCCTATATGGCACTATAGTCAATGACATTTAATTTTTAAATTTAAAATTACGGTGATACCGGATAAATTCTGCGAGGGGCATCTTACTATCAATCCGACTCTTTATTACAATACTATTACTTGAAAGAATTACAGTTTTTAAATTTTGATCTACAATCTCTGAGAATTTTGGAGAAGTTATTATTCTATGATCATCGGTTAAAGAAAAATAACCCTTATCAAACGCAATATGGCAGTGTCGACACAAACAAATTCCATTCAAAATATGAGTTCTATGAGGTGGAGCACCATCAGGCACATTATCAGGTTTAATATGCGATGCTTCCACAAAAATTTGACCATTTACATCACAATTAGGTACAGCACAAATATAATTATATTTCTTTTTTATCCTAATTGCCCATGCAGCATTCCTCATCCTCCTTGTACTATTTGCAAATCTTAAATCTGTGCTTAATATATCTAATTCCGGTATCTGACTTTCTTCTTCTTCGGAAACAGCTTCCACTAAGGGAGCCGTATAAATTTCATCTGTGATTTGCTCCTCAATACTTTGTTGTTGTGTGATGTTTTCGAAAATTTCTTTTATAGATACCTTAAAAGGTGAGATTTCAATTAAGGGATTATCTCTTATCGATTCCCAATCTGCATCGCTTAACAAAGTATTCGGTGTAAAATTTTTTATTTCTCTAACAAAATTTGGGTATTTGCTCGTATAAATTAGTCGATCATTTAATTCATTAAAAAGACCTGAATTAATCAGATCTCTTTTCCAGTATGATGCATCTCTTGCCACGCCTTCCTTTGTACCATCTACAAGAGCTGAGAATTCTGTTAAGGAAATTGAATTATCATTGTCAAGGTTATTCAATAAAAATTTTAATGGGATATCACCTTGAGCGGGATTTGTCGAATATTGTGCATGAGAATCATTAAAAGCAAAAATCGCTAATGAAATCGAAAGGGTGAGCTCATAAATTTGTTGCGCTGCAATGTAATTACCAATAGTATATAGATCGTTCCATATCGAGCCCATTCGCGTCCATATAAGGGGGCACAAATTCCCTTCTTTAATAAATCCATATCTTATCATCGTGCGTATTTTGGTTTGCATTGTTGAGGGTTGCACTCCAACGATTTCTGCAAATCTATATTGCATTGGATCAGTATACCTACTACCCGACCACCTCCATCCTGAATAATCAGGTTTTTGGCTTTCAATTACTAATTCTCTAACCGCAAGTAGCTCCTCTAAATTTGAGCTACTCCTAGAATGAAACCAATCACCATTTATTGAGGCCATGATAACAATTTATATCCAAAATTAAGCATTATTTTCTACCTACTCAATGCAACAAGTTTATTTTCTAATTTTTAATTTCTTTCACTTCCACCCCGCCTTTTTTATCTATAATCACATACCCCAGCTCTCTTACTTTATTTCTTAATTCATCTGCCAGCTTAAAGTTCTTAGCCGCTTTCGCTTCTGCGCGCTTGTTTATAAGTTCCAAAACCTCAGAGGGTATCCCCTGCTTTATTGGAGCATCTGGAATTTCAAACTCCGCCCAACTAATTTGTCCTCGTCTCGATTCATCAACAAATTTTTTAAGTTCCAAACCAAGCACACGGTCGAAATCATAAATCAGCTCAAGCTTGTTTTTGTCCGAAATGCCCGTGTTCCTTACAACTTCCCACGTCACCGCAAGCGCCTGCGGCATGTTGAGGTCATCGTTTACTGATTCCAGGAAATCCGATTTATATAAATTAACCCTGTCCTGCTCTCCTGATTTGCCCGGAGCATTTTCTTCCTTCATCCTGATTATGTTTTGCTTCAGCCGGTTAAATGAATTCTTGGCTGAATCCAGCACGTCCCAGCTGAAAAGCAGTCTCTTGCGATAATGCGTGCCCAGGCACATATAGCGGTAATCAAGCGGCGAATAGCCCTTATCCGTTAAAGTCTTGAGACACAGAAACTCGCCCTTTGATTTGCTCATCTTTCCGTCATCTTCTTCAAGAAATGCCCCGTGGAGCCAGTAATGCGCAAAAGGCTTCCCCGTGCATGCCTCGGATTGCGCAATTTCGTTTGTGTGGTGAATAGGTATGTGGTCTATTCCCCCGCAGTGTATATCGAACGTATCGCCGAGAAATTTTCTGCTCATTGCCGAACACTCAATATGCCACCCGGGGAATCCAATCCCCCAGGGCGACTTCCACTCCATCTGCCTTTTGGTATCCTTTGGCGAAAACTTCCACAGTGCAAAATCAGTCTTGTTGCGCTTCTCTGCGGAAAACTCAATCCTTTTGCCTTCCTCAAGCCCCTCCACATCGATTTGCGCCAGCTTGCCGTAATCACTCAGCTTGGACGTATCAAAGTAAACCCCGTCGCTTGTAATATAGGTAAATCCCTTGTCCTCAAGGCATTTAATCATATCAATCTGCTCTTTGATGTAATCCGTTGCTTTGGTATATTTTGTTGCCGGAATGATATTAAGCAGCTTTACATCGTCGATAAAGGCTTTTGTGTAGTAATCTGCAATTTCCCAAACGGATTTTCCCGTGCGCGCAGAACCTTTTTCCATTTTATCTTCGCCCTCGTCGGCATCCGATACCAAATGCCCTACGTCTGTAATGTTCATAATATGGGTAACTTCGTAGCTATTATACATCAGTATGCGTTTTAAAAAATCCTCGAATAAATATGTTCGCATATTCCCTATATGCGGGTAATCGTAAACGGTCTGCCCACAGGTATACATTCCCGCTTTATGGGGAGCGATAGCCTCGAAGACCTGCTTTTGGCGGCCTAATGTGTTGAAAAACTGTAATTTCATTTAAAGGTTACTTTCCGTAATTTATCTCAAATGTGCCGTCGGTAAAATATTTTTCGTCGGCATATTTGCTTGCGGTCCCGCTTTCCGATGCAACAAATCCAAACTCACCGTAAACTCTTCCCCCTTCATTGTATCTCACATTCAAAAACCCTGCCTTTGTCACAAATTTTGCAAAGCTGTTGAAGTTTACGTAGCGAAGTACAACACCGGGGCTGCTTCCGTAAAAATCAAAGATGCCTGTCTTTATCTCGGAAGGACCGCTGATGTAATTCCACGCAAGCTTGACTTCGTAATTTTTATCGCCTGCGCTTACTTCATACGAATAGGGATTTAACTCGGCGAACAAATCGCCTGTGTACTGCACGCCGTTTATCTTAACGCTTAGGGTTCCAACTTTGTTTGGCGGAGCCGTGATTCCAAAAGCCGCGCCTGAGAGTGTAACCAGAAAACAAAAGATTAAAAACCCTGGTTTTTGCTTCATGTAGTATTCCCCTTTTTAAGTTAAAAGAACTATGCTGCTTATTTACAAAAATAACTTTATTTATTTAATTGGCAAAGAGTTTTAAGAAAAAAATAGAAAACTCTAAAAGCTGCTGAAACGTCCTTTGGGTTTGTGCCTTGGTTGTAATTAAAAATGTTACACAACTTTCATTGATTACGCTATGTTATTTCAGGGCTTACGTAAATATTTTTGTATGATACAAATTTTTAACCGTTACCAGAAAGAAAAAAATCAAATGAAAAAAAAGCTTGCAGCCCTGCTGCAATTAGGATTAGCATTATTTATCTTCAGCTGCTCCGATAATTTTTCCCCTTTGGAACCATCCATTACAACCGACCGTCCGGCACCAATCGTCAATTTCATGGTCTGGCAGACCTATTACTGGCCCGGCGACCCCTTCCAGGAAGAAGGATATTATGTGAACCTGCTGACCAATTCTTTTGGCCAGTTTCAAACCGGTGATTCTGTTTGGATTGTCGGAAACGGAAGGGATACCCTGTATCATGTAAATTTTTCAATTGAGTATAACTCGAATGCTAATTTTTGCATAGATGAAGTCCAGTGCTTTCAGGGAACAGGCAATGAGTTAATAAACCTAAACTGCGGCAGTACACATAGTATCTATTAGACGCATATAAAAATCATATAAAGCCCTAAGGCATATCATTTTTACTTTGCCGGCTCATTCTTCTAAAAAAATGTCATTCTGAACTTGTTTCAGAATCTCATAAAAAAATCAAATGAACGACCTTGAAACAAGTTCAGGGTGACAAATCGAGGGGTGGTGAAATATGACACTTACGATAAATACCCAACTGCCTGTTCCACCTGCTCATGGGTTCCCATAAGGATAATAACATCTCCTTCTTTTAGCTTTAAATCCGCGGCGGGATTTGAAAAATGTTCTTTATCTCTCACAACTGAAATTATCGTAGCCCCGGTTTTTGCTCTTATATCCAGCTCTGCGATGCTTTTGCTTTCAGCGGAGCATTTACGGCTGATTGTAAATGAATCGATACTTATTTCCTCGTGTATTACACTGTGAATTCTATCGGTAAGCTTTCTCTCCTCGCGTTTATTTCGTATCTCGGCATATCTCTGCTTGTGAAGCTCGTTAATTTCCCTGCTGATTGATTCCTTTGAAAATCCGTATGACATCATCACGCGGGCAAGGATTTCTATCGAAGTCTCATACTCCTCCGCAAAAACCATATCGGCTCCAAGCTCATACAGGCGGTCGATTTCCGAAACATATTTCGTTCTTGCTATAATATAAATCGTTGGATTCAAATCCCTTGCAATTGCCACGGCACGGTCAATTACAAGCGGGTCGCTGATTGCAAATGTTATGACTTTGGCAGTTTTTATCCCCGCCTCAGTTAAAATACCTTCTCTTGTTGCGTCTCCGTAAACTACATTCTCGCCCCTTTCTGCTGCCTCGGTAACAGTATCGGGATTCAGCTCGATTATTGAATAGCGAATCCTTCTCTTTTTTAAAACTCTGGCTAGATTCTTCCCGTTCAGTCCGTAGCCGACAATAATCACATGATTTTCAAGCAAAAGCTTTTCTTCTCCCGAATCAGCAACTCCCTCTTTTGCGGCAAGTCTTGCAAGGGGTCTGAACATCCTTCCTTCTTCGAATCTCCGTGCCGCGCGGGGTGAAAGCTTAAAAGCAAATGGAGTGAAAATCATTGTCAGTATCGATGAAGATAAAAACGCCTGAAAAATCTCGTTTGAAATAAGCTCATACTGCAGTCCAAGCTTTGCGAGAATGAATGAGAATTCGCCAACCTGCGCAAGCCCCATTGCCGATATTACGGCAACCCTGATGGGATACTTCAATGCCGCAACCAGAACATAAATAATAAGCGATTTGAGCAGAAATATTCCGAGTCCCAGTGATAATACCATGGGAATATTTTGCAAAACATAGCTTAAATCCATAAGCATTCCAATCGAGATAAAAAACACGCTGTAAAAAGTTTCCTTAAATGGAAGTATATCGGCAATTACCTGGTGGCTGTAACGTGATTCGGAAATTATAAGCCCTGCAATAAACGCTCCTAAGGCAAGGGAAAGCCCCATTGAGTTTGTTAAAAACGCCATCCCCAGACAAAGAAAAAGCGAGGCGATTATAAATATTTCCTTCAGCCGCGTTTTGACAATTACATTTAACAGATAGGGCATCATCTTTCTTGCAGTGAAAAATATTACGTTTATTGCAATGAATGCAATTGCTACTCTTGTCAGAACTGTATAGATATCCATATCTCCTCTTAGAGCTAAAATGGGTATGAGAATAACTATCGGCACTACGCACAGGTCCTGAAAGAGCAAAATACCAAGCTCAATTTTTCCCTGCGGGGAGTCAATCTGCCTTCTTTCCTGAAGCAGTTTTAAAACAATCGCTGTACTGCTAAGCGAGACAAGGAAGCCGAAAAATATGGCGGTTGCAAAGGAAAACTCGAGCAAAACGGAAATTGCCGTAACCGCTGTAATGGTTAAAATGACCTGCCCGCCGCCTCCGACTGCGATAAGTTTTTTTATTCGGTTAAGCTTTTTGATGGAAAACTCAATGCCGATAATAAACATCATCAGCACAACGCCTATTTCGGCGAGAA
This sequence comes from Chlorobiota bacterium, assembly GCA_022616535.1. GTDB lineage: Bacteria > Bacteroidota > Ignavibacteria > Tepidaquicellales > OLB5 > JAKEEM01. Next base: position 13,541 of record JAKEEM010000051.1, read on the forward strand.
TTTCTATGTCATGCGTGTTTTTAATCAGGCCAGTTGTATAAGGTCCGATTGCAAGTCCCGTTAGCAGAAACCCGACGACCGAAGGTATTTTAAGCTTGCCGGAGATTACAATAATTACAATCGCCGAAAGCAGAATAATTACTATGTCCTGAAGTATATGCAAGTTATAAAACAGAAAAGATTAAAGTAGCGTTCGCTCTCAGAGCGAACAAATCCACCCGGTACGACAGGCATTCCTGCCTGTCGGTTAATATTTTAGAGCCTCTTCGTTAAGATACCAGCCGTGATAGTTTTCAGTATCTTCTGTGAAACCGCTTTTAATTGGATTATTAAACATATATGCAAGTTTTTCCATAAACTCATCGTAATCTCTGACTATTCTATCATATGATTCTTCAAGCCATATAGAACCACTGGTGTTTCTTAATTGGTTAATTTGATGTGCTGTAACACCTTTTATTCCTTTCATTATTCTGCTTAGAGAATAACTCTCATTTGGCTTCAGCAACAAATGCACATGGGTAGGCATAACAATAACCGCATAAAGAATATAAAACTTGTTATCGCCCCCTTTGATATGCTCTAACAGTAATTTCTGTTCCTTAATTGATAACTTAATGGCTAAACAAGTAAATGTGACGAAATAAACAGAACCTTCCAAAGTCCAGTGAGGTAAATGCCTTCGAAATATTTTTAATTCATTTCCCTTCATATTTTTCAGAATAACCGCGTAATAACCAAACTATGGCCCTATCAGCTCTTTTGCGCTTTTAATGCTTGCATCGGTAACCTTCTCGCCGCTTAAAAGCTTTGCAACCTCGATAACTTTCTCGTTTTTATCAAGCGGGCGGATTTTCGTAATTGTTGAATCGCCCTCGGTCTCTTTTTCAACAAGCAGGTGTTCATCGGCAAGAGCAGCTATCTGGGCTAAATGAGTTATTGCAATTACCTGCCGGTATTCGGAAAGCTTTTTCATAACCCTGCCCACCTTCTGCGCTATGCGCCCGCTTATGCCGATATCAATTTCGTCAAACACCAGCATGTTGACCTTATCGGCATCGGCAAGAACAGTTTTAACCGCAAGCATAATTCGCGATACCTCGCCGCCCGAGGGAGTCTTTCTGAGCGAGGAAAATGCGTCGCCTTTGTTAATTTTAACCATAAACTCAACATCGTCAGTCCCGCTTGGACCTAAGGATTCAACCAGGGTAAGCGCCACTTTAAACTCCGCATTTTCAAACCCAACTTCATTCAGTATTTTCACTATATCCTGTGCCAGAGTCTTTGATTTTTCCTTCCTGATTTTTGATATTTCCCCTGCTTTTTTAAAAAGGCTTTCTTTTGCTTGTTTGATTTCATTTTCAAGCTTTGCAATTTTCTCATCAAAGTTATCTACTAAAGCGAGGTCACTTTCCAGCTTTTCTTTCAGCTTTATCGCTTCATCAAGCGAACCGCCGTATTTTTTCTTAATGAACTGCAACTTGTAAAGCCGCTCGCGGATTTGTTCAATCTGCCCGGGGTCAAAGCTCAAATTCTCAATTAAGCGCTGAACCTGCCTGCTTGCTTCGTTTATAGCTGTTGATGTCGTCTCGATTTCGTTAAGTATTTTCCGGAATTCGGAGTTGTATTCTGCTGTTTTAGCAAGCTCTTTTTCCGTAATTTTTAATCTTTCGCTTATTGAGCCTGAGTCCTCGTATAAATTCAAATACGCTGCAGTTAGCCCCTGCCGTATGCTTTCTATATTCTCCCCTGTTTTAAGTTCGTTTTCAAGCTCGTCATCTTCACCTGGGGCGGGATTTACCTCCTTAATTTCCTTCAGCTGAAACTCTAGGAAATTTCTTTTACTGTCCAGTTCTTCCTTTTTTTGTTTAATATTTTCATACTCACTCGTTTTATTCAACAAATTAACATATTCCTGTTTATAATTATCCAGCTTTTCTATAAATTTCTTCCCTTCTGTTTTGCATAAATATGAATCCAAAAGCTCAATATGCACTTCCTTTTTAAGCAGTGACTGGTGTTCGTTCTGCGAATGTATGTCCACCATTACATCGCCAAGCGAAGCAAGAACACTTGTCGGGACAGGGCTGTCGTTAACGAAATTTCTGCTGTATCCTTTTGAGTATAATTCCCTTCTTATTATCAAATTATCGCCAATTGAATCGATTTCATTATCGTTAAGTATTTTATTAATTACATCCTTACTGTCTTCTGAAATCTTAACAATTCCCTCAATGAACATCTTTTCCCTGTTGCTGCTGATGATGGAGTAATCCGCTCTTTCGCCCATAAGCAGCGAAAGCGCATTAATTAAAATGGATTTGCCCGCTCCGGTCTCGCCCGTAATTATATTAAAGCGCGGGGAGAAATCTATCTCAATATTTTTTAAAAGCAGATAATTTTTTATTATAAGTTTTTCTAACATAATTTTCAAGCATGCGTTACTATACTTATTCTTTATTATATAAATAAAATTGCAGCAGTAGTAGTTCTGTTTATAAATGTAAAATTAAACAGAATTATTCATATTTAGAATATAAATAGGAATAATAAACTATATTCTTGTTGAAGCACATGTTGAAAAGCAGAAGACTTATTAACATACTTTCTCATGCAAACGGGTGAAAAATAAAAAGCCGTCCTTTTTATGTGGACAGCTTGCGGGTTATAAATTATTATCAACAAATTTATGTTAACAGCATCTCTTTGATTTGCTCGAGTTTATCCGTGAAACTGGAATCATTGTTAATAGAATCCTCAATACACCGGCAGGCGTGAATTACCGTGGCGTGGTTTCTTCCCCCAAAATGCGCTCCGATTGTCTGCAAAGATGAGGACGTAAGCTCTTTGGAAAGATACATTGCCGTATGCCTTGCCTGAACTATTTCCTGCTGCTTGGTTTTCAGCCTCAGCAGCGACTCGTCGATATTAAAAAACTTCGCAACCGCAGAAATTATAGAGCTTATATCAATATTATGCTTTCTGTTTTTAATCCCCCCGAATTTCAGCACGCTTCTTTTTGCCATGTCCAGATTTATCGGGCTGCGTGTAATCTCAGCGTCAAATATAAGACTTTTCAGGCAGCCCTCAAGGGAGCGGATGTTATCCTTAATGTTAAGCGCAATGAACTCAAGAACTTCATAGGGAACCGGAAACCCTTCTTTTTCGCACTTTTTATTTAAAATGGCAATCCTTGTTTCCAAATCCGGCGCCTGTATGTCTACCGTTAGCCCCCACTGAAAGCGGGTTATAAGGCGCTCTTCAAGCCCTTCGAGCTGGTGAGGGGGTTTATCGCACGAAAGCACGATTTGCTTTTTCAGCTGGTAAAGCGAATTAAATATCTGGAAGAATGAATCCTGTGTGCTTTCCTTGCCCTCTAAGAACTGGACATCATCGACAATAAGCAAATCCAGTGATTTATAGAATTTTTCAAATTCATGAGCCCGGTTCATTCTTATGCTCTGCACGAAGCTTGTTGTAAACTCGGGTCCGGAAATATACATAATCTTCATCGGCGGATTTTCAGCTTTAACGTGATTGCCGATTGCCTGCATTAAGTGAGTTTTGCCGAGACCCACGCCGCCGTAGAGCATCATTGGGTTATACTGCGCTCCGGGCCTGCTTGAAATTGAAATTGCCGCCGCAGTAGCAAACTCGTTGTTTTTTCCCTTAACGAAGTTTTCGAAAGTGTACTCGGAATTTAAAATACATTTGGGGGAATAAGAGCTTTCATTGCCGGAACTTGGGTAACCGAACTCATCTGCGTTTACAGTTCGCGGCAAATTTTGCGAAGGCTGCTCAGCCGGTTTATCAAAAAACGACGGCTCAGTATTGTAAACAGAGCTATCTGAAGAAGAACCTGCCGAAGTATCGATTTCATATATAATTTTGCCTCCATCGCCGAGTATAGCTTTAATTGCTTTTGAAACGACATCACCGAAGCGGGAGACTATCATCTCATAATAATCCTGGCTTGGGACCACAATTAAAAGTGAGTTATTCTCAAGTGATTTTGCCTTAATCGGCTTAAACCACGTATTAAACTTAAGCTCGGACACACCCTGCCTGAAAATTTCCATAAACTTTACCCACGTTTCAACGGCCATTTGCTGAGCAGGCAGCTTTTCCCCGACACTATCTGATGAAGAACTCTCTTTGCCCGGCAAACTCTCTTCCTGAAAATCGAATCCGTTCAATTTATGTTAAGTTTATATTTTAAATAAAGAAAGATTGTTAGTTTAAGATTAAGTTTAAGTATATGACTATAACTACACAAAATAATTTTAAATCACAAAGTAATTAACAACCAAATCAAATAATAAACCCTTGTATTTTAATGCTTTGATAACGTCTTCAGAGGGTTATTAACATATAATTGTTAATAACTTTTTTGGAGCAGCACTCAACCACATTTATTGAAGGTGACAGATTTGAACAACATAGGTTAAGCTTTCAACATTTATTCACAATCTGTTAACATGAAAATTCAGCGACTCGCCTTGCATAATAATTAAAAAAAAAAATTATGTCAACTTTTTATGTTAAAATACTGCTACTACGTTAACGCAAATTTAACAATTATCCGATGTTTACAAAAATTTCCGTAACTTTCTTTTGGTATGCCTGCCAAAACTTTTGTCATTTTTTGATATAAGCTCGCAGCCATCCCCTCTCCCAATTGGAGACCCGCCTTTCCACGACTCCTGCGAGTCGTTGACTAGTGGAGCAACAGACAGAGGGAAACGAGGGTGAGGTTATCGCCTAACGTATGGAAGCTCCTGTTTCAAAAAAACTAATTTAATATCTTAATTTAATGTCTTCAAAGCTAAATGTAAATGAATTTTAATTGTCCTGAACCCCAATCTGCATTTTAATGAAAAGTTTTAGGGTAATAGCTTTAAATTCCTTAATTAATCCACATCAGCTATAGACATCGACCGCTTAACATCCCCTCTCCTCATAGGAGAGGGGAACGAGGGGTGAGGTTAAATAGCGGAGCCCGGAAACCTACTCGTCAAAAATTGCCTTTAATCAGCCCTTCGCTGTTTTGAATTATATCCTTTACTTCAAGAATATTTTTTGAATAGCCGTTTAACGCACAGTTAATCATAGCTATGCCGACTTCTTTTAAAGTGCAGGTAAACTTTGGCATTACGAGCTTCATAAACGGGTAAGATATTTGCCAGCCCCAATATGCTTTTAAAATTCTTCTCTGCCCTTTCGTAGGCTTCAAATATCCCGGGCGGAACATATAGGCATTTTTTCCGAAAATCTCCGATAAGCGGTTTTCTGTTTTCCCTTTGACTCTCGCCCACATATATTTCCCTTTTTCTGAGCTGTCAGTGCCGTAGCCGGAGATGTAAAAAAATTTAGCTTTGGGATTTTGTTTTTTAAATGTTTCGGCAAAATTAACAGTCAGCCCGTAAGTTATTTTATAATACTCGTCCTCACTCTTGCCAATTGACGAAACTCCCGCACAGAAGAAACAAGTGTCATAGCCAGCCAGCTTATCTTCAATAGCTGAAAGGTCCGCAAAATCTTTAGTCAAAGATTCCGTGAGTTTGGGGTGATTTCTTCCGCTTGAGTGTCTGCCTATAACAAGAACTTTCTCAACCTCCGGGTGGGCAAGACACACGAGCAGCACTCCCTCGCCCACCATTCCTGTAGCGCCGGTTAGGATTATTTTAAGCATAAGTTAGTTTGAATAACTCAATATAACATTTTGCAAGAAATTGATTTTAGCAAAAATTTTGACATTATATTATTAATAAATGCAAAGATGTTCGCCTGCCTGCAGGAAAGAACGTCCTAAAAAAATAAATAATAAAGCGGGGTGTTCAGTTAAACACCCCTACAGGAGTATTTTTAATATAACCGGAACAGTGGCGAGGACAAGTTTATTATTTGTAATTGATTATTTGATATTTATTTGACATTTGTCATTCGGAATTTGTCATTTCTTTTTATTCATTGTTCACCCGAACAAATTTAGGTATCTTTGCCAACCCCTGACCCCGAGGACTCGGGGGAAGGGTCTCGGTTTTTATGCCATACGATAACAAAACCATATTCGCCCCGATATCAGCCGTAGGCGAGTCCGGAATCACCGTTTTCAGGATTTCCGGGCCGGAGATGTTTTCTATTATAAGTGACGTATTTTCAACAAGTAATGAGAGGTTTTCCAGGGTTGACTTCCAAAATTTTGCGACCCACACCTCGCACCACGGCTGGCTTTGGGATTCAGGTGAGCTTGTTGATGAAGTCATATTAACAATATTCCGCGCGCCTAATTCATACACCGGCGAAGATGTCACGGAGATTTCCTCGCACGGCGGCTCATATATTTACAGAAAAATTTGCTCGTTATTTATTAAGCAGGGAATAGACTATGCAGAGCCGGGTGAGTTTTCCAAACGCGCATATCTAAACGGCAAAATGGACCTTGCTCAGGCAGAAGCGGTGGCTGAACTGATTAAAGCAAAAACGGAAGAATCAAACAAGCTCGCGCTTAAGCAGCTTACGGGTGAGTTTTCAAAAAAAATAAATGAGCTTCGGGCAGATTTGATTAATTACTGCTCACTGCTTGAGCTTGAGCTTGATTTTTCCGAGGAGGGGATTGACCTTGTTTCAAAAAACGAACTGCTTTCAAAAATTGATGGAATTATTGAAAAATTCAATAAATTAACAAAATCTTATGAAAGCGGCAAAATTATACAAAATGGTGTCAATTTGGCAATCGTAGGTAAGCCAAATGTTGGTAAATCAACAATTTTCAATTATTTATTGAAAGAAAATAGAGCTATTGTAAGTGATATCCCCGGAACAACCCGTGATTACCTCCAGGAGCCGCTAATTATGGAAGGAATTCAATTCAACGTTATTGACACAGCGGGAATACGTAAGTCCGGAGATATAATTGAGGAAGAGGGTGTCAGGCGTTCCATCCAGAAAATTGACGAATCGGATATAGTTTTAGAAATTGAGGATTTAACGGATTTGAAGTCCAGTGGCGCTGAGCTAGTCAATGATGTTGATACATCCAAAATTATAAAGATTTACAACAAACTTGATTTATCAAGAAACGGAAAAATGGACGGTCTTTGTGTATCAGCTAAAACGGGAGCTAAAATGGGTGAATTGCAGAAAATAATTGTAAAAAAGGCAAAATCTTTAATGAAATCTGACCAAAGCTCCGATTTGATTATAACAAACCAAAGGCACAGGGATTGTTTGTTGAAATCATGTGAATTTCTTGTGAACGCAAAAGAACAAATAAAACAGGGGGGTGGTAATGAATTGATTTCGTTTGAGATAAGAGCTGCAATGGATTCACTTTCTGAGATAATCGGCAAAACATCAAATGTTGATATCTTGAATAATATCTTTTCTAAGTTTTGTATAGGGAAATAACGTCAATTCAGAACCCGCCTAAGGAGGGTGCTTGCCTGCAGAAGGCAGGAAAGAATTCCATAACTACATCGATTAGCTTAGCAAACGATAGCAAAATAACCAATTTTACTATACCTTTGAACCATTTGAGACAAATAAGAAAATTGACTTTAATTTTCTTAAATTTTTAAGCATTTTTGTGTTTTGTATCACTACCTTCTGAAAATGTCGCACATGTGATTGTAAATTTCTTCAAATTTTGAGGTTTTTTTTAGAGAAAGTTCGTATCCCTTTCAGAAGGTATTGAGACAAAAAATGGTCCGAAATGGGTATAAATTCAACAAAAATAGCAAATGTTTCACGTGAAAACATACACAAACTAAACGGGGCAATTGAGACAAAACTTGCCTAAATATTATGATATAATAGTAATCGGCGGAGGACATGCTGGTATTGAAGCAGCATGGACTGCTTCCCGAATGGGACTTTCCGTTGGCATGGTTACAATGGATTTGGATGCTATTGGCAGAATGTCCTGCAACCCGGCGATTGGTGGGTCTGCTAAAGGGCATTTGGTTAAGGAAATCGATTCACTCGGAGGTGCTATGGGAAGAATTGCTGATGAAACCGGAATTCAGTTTAGAATGCTTAACCGCTCCAAAGGTCCCGCAATATGGTCACCCCGCTGCCAAAACGACAGGGAACTATATTCAAAAGTTGCAAAAGAATATATTCTAAATTGTCCAAATGTGGAATTGATTCAGGATACTGTTGAAGAGCTAATTACTGAAAATAAAAAAGTGAGAGGTATTTTTACCTCCCTCGGACGTAAAATAGATTGCAACGCTGTCATTATTACAAGCGGCACTTTTTTAAATGCAGTCATGCATACAGGCCGCAGGCAAACAGAGGGGGGCAGGTTCGGCGAGAAATCCGCAAAGGGTCTTTCGAATTACCTGCTTAAAAACGGTTTAGTAACAGGCAGGCTAAAAACCGGAACTCCGCCCAGACTGGCTCTTAATACAATTGATTTTTCGAGCTGCGAAGAGCAGCCCGGAGATGAAAACCCAGCCCCGTTTTCTGTTTTTTCAAACGGTAATTTTCCGAAATTAAAACAAATATCATGCTATTTAACATACACAAATAAGGACACGCATGAGATTCTGCGGACCGGATTTGATGATTCACCTATGTTTACAGGGAGAATTAAAGGTATCGGTCCACGCTACTGCCCTTCCATCGAGGATAAAATTTTCCGCTTTGCAGATAAGCCGCGCCACCAGATATTCCTTGAGCCGGAGGGACTTAATACAGACATTGTTTACATGAACGGCTTTTCATCAAGCCTGCCTGCAAATATACAGAAACAGGCGCTTAAAACTGTGCCCGGACTAGAAAACGCTAAAATGCTGCGAGCCGGCTATGCGGTTGAATATGATTTCCTGCCCACCCACCAAACAAAGCTCACGCTTGAAACCAGGCTGATTGAAGGGCTTTATGTTGCGGGACAAATCAACGGCACATCTGGTTACGAAGAGGCAGCAGCGCAGGGTCTGGTAGCGGGTATAAATGCTGCATTAAAGATTCAGGACAAAGAGCCGTTTATACTCAAAAGAAATGAAGCATATATTGGTGTATTAATCGATGATTTAATCAATAAAACCCCCGATGAGCCGTATAGAATTTTCACTTCCTGTGCTGAATACCGGCTTATTTTAAGGCAGGATAACGCGGATGAACGCTTGATGAAATACGGCAGCAAATTCGGCTTAATTCCGGATGATATTTATAAAGATGTAGTTGAAAGGCAGGAACTTGTAAAAGAAGCAATCGGGTACTTTAAATCCACTTATGTTTCTCCCTCTGATGTTAATTCATACCTTAGTTCTGTCGGCTCACAGGAGCTAAAGCAATCGGATTCACTTTCACAGCTCATTAAGCGAAACGAAACAAAACTTCAGGATTTTCTTGAAACAGATTATTTTAACGAAAATATGCTTGTTGATGAATTGAAATCGAACATTGATGCTATGAACGAGATTGAAATTGAATTAAGATACGAGGGCTATATTCAAAGGCAAATTGAGCAGGCAGAAAGCTTTAACCAGGTTGAAGGGATTGAAATACCGGAGGATTTTGATTTCGGCAAAATCAAATCGCTATCGACCGAAGGCAGGGAAAAGCTAAGTAAAGTCCGCCCGCGTTCAATAGGACAAGCTTCAAGAATTGCAGGGGTTTCACCCGCCGATGTTTCCATTTTAACGGTTTACATCAAAGGATAGTTACAATAAACAATAAACAATTAGCAATAGGTAATAGAGTTGTAGCGTCCGTTCGCCGAACGGACATTTACCATGCTGTGTATTTCAATTAATGAATAAACCAGATAATTGGCAGGCAATCTTAAAGGAAAAACAGTTCAATGACCTTCTGATTGAATGGAATAAGAAAATTAACCTTGTTTCACGCAAAAAACCCGACGTTTTTGATTTAATTGAAGATAGTAAGCTTTTCTTTGAGGCGATTAATTTCACCCCCGGAAATAAAATCCTTGACTTAGGCACAGGCGGAGGATTTCCCGGGATTGTTATTGCACTCCACCACCCCGAAGCCGAGCTTACGCTTATTGATTCAATCCAAAAGAAAATAAATGTTGTATCCGATATTGTTAAGCAAATGGAGCTGCAAAATGTAAATGTAATTTGCGCAAGAGCGGAGGAAATTTCACAATCACCAGAGCATAAAAGTATATATGATTATGTCGTCGCCCGCTCGGTAACAGTGCTGCAGGATTTGGCAAAATGGTCAAAAGAGCTGTTAAAACCTTCAGGCAAGCTGGTGGCAGTTAAGGGAGGCGATATAAAAGGTGAGCTCAGCAAAACAAAAAGATTAAGTTTTGTTAAAAATGTCAGGAGAATAGAGAAAAATGAAAGAACAATAATAATTGTTGAACTAGCTAACTATCGAAAAACTGGATAAGATTTCCGTCGGGATCAGCAATCAAAAAAGTCCTCTGTCCGGAAACCTCGTCGGTTACGACTTTGCCCCAAAAACTAACGCCAAGCAATTCAAGCTGTTTAATCCAGACGTCAAACTCCATGACTACAAACCCAAACTTATAATATCCAAGCAATTCCGTTCCTTTCTGATGGTCCTTCAAACATTCCTGCGGACTGAGCATTAGCTTAAGCTCTACAAGCTCAATCATAATCCCGCTCCCTGTTAATACCGCCTGTTTGAATCCCCGCTCTTCGGAATCAACCCTGTTCCTTTGTACAAGTCCAAGCGTTTTTTTATACCATGCAATCGAGCTATCAATGTTTTTTACTGTAATAGCTGTAAAATTAGGTTTTAACTGGATGGTACCAGATTCAGATTTCGTAAAAGCATCCTGAGTGAAAGCTTGTAAGTTAAGGAGCGTAGAAAGTAATAAAAAAAGTATTTGAGGACATTTGAAATCTCTGTTTGTTTTCATAAAATCTAAATTAAAGGGATAGGGTTTTTAAATCAAGAGGGAAAGAGAGACTTATTTATGGCGGTACATTTCCGAATTCGTTACCTCTTAAGTAGTTCTGCAAACTTCAATTGAATTTAAAAGTTTATTGCTATAATTTAATAAATTCTTGAATTATTAAATTCAAACGGTAATGTCTGAAAACATAGAAAAGATGAAATCACGCGCTTTAAAAATCATCAATATTCTTGAAAATGAATACCCCGATGCCAAATGTCATTTGAACTATGACAATCCCTTTCAATTGCTGGTGTCAACAATACTCGCCGCCCAATGCACAGATGAAAGGGTAAACGCTGTTATGGGTCCGATGTATAAGAAGTACAAAATCCCGGGTGATTTCCTCAAGGTTAAACCTGAACAGCTTGAAAAAGAGCTAAGCTCAATAAACTTCTACAGGAATAAAACAAAAAGTGTTATCAACTGCTCCAAAGCGCTTGTAGAAAAACATAACGGCAAAGTTCCCCGAACTATGGACGAACTAACTGCACTGGCAGGAGTAGGCAGAAAGACGGCAAACGTAGTGCTTGGCAATTGTTTCGGTGTGCCTGCTATTATGACAGATACTCATTTAAACCGAGTCACACAGAGGCTTGGACTTGTAGATACGGATGTCCCGGATAAAATTGAAGCCGAGCTGAAGCAAATCATTCCCGAAAACAAACAGGTTAAGTTTTCACACGTAATAGGAGAGCATGGGCGACAAATCTGTAAAGCTAGAAAACCACTATGCGATGATTGTGCTATTAATTCATACTGTCCGAGCAAGGGGAAGGTTTAGTTTTTGGTATTATGAAATTAATAGAAACCTTAAAGCTTAAATGCTTTTGTGCATGGGTCGCAGTCAAACTTAAGCTCCTTGCCCAGGCATCTCCATTTTCCGCTTCGCTTTACATGCACATACGCCAAATCAACCGGCTGGCTAATTGTCCGACCGTCGGAAGTCGTTCCAGTTATGTAAATCTCATAATATGAGGGGTCGTCGGCTTTTTTGTAGCTTATGCGTTCAACGTTTACTTTGATTTTCGGGTCATTATCACAGCAGGCACACCAGATAACAACCCGGCTGATGTCTTCATCCTCAAAATAAGAGACTGTCTTTTCCGCCTGTTCTTTGGTTATCCATGCTAACTGGTCAGAATACGAGGTATTGATTGCAAAAACTAAAAATGCCATTAAAAGAACTTTCTTCATTTTGTTCTAGAATTAATTTTTATGAAAATGCAGTAAAAAACGGGTTATTTAACCTTTCCTCCATTTGTCTTTGGTAAAACTCTTTTTTGTCGGGCACGTTTTCCATTAAATAGCCGTAGTATTTTTTCCAGTATTCCTTCATTGCATTTTTATCGGTTCTTGACCTCAATTTCTCTGAAAAAGCATGTTCTTCAGCTAAGTGATTTATTACATAATATTCGAGCACCCTCACCCTGTCATCCGGCTGGTAGGTGTTAACGGAACCGCAGCTGTCACACTTTATATTGATTGCCATAAATGAATAAACGTTAATCGGAAGTTCGCCTGCACACTGGGTGCATTTGTGCATTTTCTTTTCGTCTATGTGTTTTTTTACGTTTTCAAGAATTTTCCTCGCAGCCTTTGCGTAAACAGAAATGTTGTATTTTTCGTATTCGATTTCCACCCAATATTTAAACTCAGCTGCCTTTATTCTCTGTGCAGAAATATCATTTCCCGATGCACTGATTTTTTTCATCTCGGCTTCCATTTTGTCCCATCCGGCATCGGCTTTTTCCGAAAGCTGTGTTACGGTTTGATTCTTTAAACCGTTCGTAATATTATGAATAATCACGGTATCATACTGGATGTTGTTAATTACATCATTTAAAGGTCCCTCGGATTGCTGGAGGACTTCATAATACCGTGCTTCGAGTTTTTTTAAATACTCGCCCCACCTTGCAACAAGCGCCTGAAATTCAGGTGATGTTATATCTGCTGATTTACCGAATAATCCCGTAGATTAATGCCCCATAGATGGATATTTTTAATTATACCCGTTCAAATAATTTGCTTCCGCAGAAAAGGCAATTATCGTACTGCATTTCCTCTAGGCGAGGCGCTCCGCAGTTTTTGCATTTGTAGGTGCTTTGCTTTTCGCCTTTGAGTCCCTGTGAATATTTTGCTGTGCCTGTCGAAGCGTTTTTGAAAATATCGCCAAGTCCCGAAAACGGCTTAATCTTCTGATAGTACTCAAGCACCTTAGTTTCTATATCAAATCCGTTTATCGCCGATTGCAGCGGCTGATTTCCGCCTGCTTGTGCTGAATATTTTCCGATAATTGCCTCGTAAACGCGCCTCAGTTCGATTGGAAAAGCGCCTCGAACTATTTTCATTTCGGAGTTAAGGAGCTTTTCCTTCATTTCCTGTGAAAGCCCTTCTGATCCGTATGAATCCATTACGCCTTTCCATTTTGCATCGCCGCCTTTTTCCGCGTGGTAGGCGGACTGGAATGCCTGCTCAATTTCGGAATTAAAATTCATTACTGTGTCATCCATTGTATTTAAAACTCAAGGTCACTGTGTGAATCTGTTTTCATGCTTTCGTATTTTTTCTGGTACTCGTTCATTAACGTTTGCATTTTAGCTGCAAGTGAGAAATCCGACATCATTTTACCGCTCCAGTATGAGCTGACGTTTGAATAATCGGCAACAGTCATTCCGAAATCATTCAGCACGTCCTGCGCGTCTCGTCCCTGCTTACCAAGTACATCCTGCGCAACCATTGCCTCAACATATTTTTCAAAGGGGATTGAATCAGCCGTAATCCCGGCACCGCTGCCAAGATTGCCGGTTGCGGATTGGTTAAATGCTGCGGAATACTTTGTTGCAATTGTAAATGATGTGTCGTTGCTCATCCTTGTAAGCCATTCATTGTTAACCCTGTCCCATTTGGGAGCGTCTATTCCCAGCTGTTTGATAACATCATCTTTTGTGCCGCCGGAGGCGAGCTTTGCGTTTGCCTGAGCCCATTGGTCAAGCGTAATGCCTTCTACAGGTTCTAAAAGTGGATTTGCCATAACTTTATTAGTTTAATTAAGAATTTATAAATAAATTAATGATTTGTTTTTTACCGAGCGGTTAGTTCTTTCGGTTTCAGAAAAACCCTGTATATGAAATACACAAGAACTATTACCGTAAAGATACCCATTAAAATAGGTAAAACAATAGTCAAAATTGACATCATAATTGACGCTAAATGCTCAAAAGTCGCAATAATCCAGTTAGCCCAGCCGGCGGTGAATAAGCTTGACTTAAGCCGCGCCATGCTTGCACCGGTTTTAATCACAGCAGCGCTCCCGCCGCCGACTATTATCCCAAGCGTCCATTGAATCATAGGTGGTAATTCTGCGAAGAATGTTACCGATAGAAGTGTTCCAGCAAGTGTAGCAAGGGGAATTGCAATTGTGTCGAGCGCATTATCAAGCCAGGGAATGTAGTAAGTGCCTATTTCGATAATTGTGGCCGAAAGGAACACTGCAAACGCAGGCCAGCTTCCCATCCATTCAAAACCGCTGGAAAGTTTAACCCAGCCGAGAAGCGAGCCAATGTTTGTTACAAGTAGCGGCACAAATACTCTGAACCCGCAGCTTGCTGCAAGTCCCAAACCCAAGCATATTCCGATTGCTAAATCCATTTACACAAGATACATTTGAGTACACCGAAATTTTCCATTTTTGAACTGGGAAATTATGCACAATTTACACAAATGTATCAGCAAAGTAAACCTATTTGAAAGAACTCAGCAATATCGACTTTTCCAAAATCACCTTTGTATTAATGGATTGCGACGGTGTCTTAACCGACGGCTCACTTCTATACTTTCCTTCCGGCGAAGTCATAAAGGTCTTCCATGCCCATGATGGCTACGGCATTGAAAGAGGGCGCCAGCACGGCTTGAAGTTTGCAATCATCAGCGGAAAAAGCGCAGAGGTTAACCGGTTGCGTGCCAAAAGGCTCAAAATTGAGGAGCTTTACGAGGGCTCTATTGACAAGGTTTCCGCAGCAGAGGAGATCAAAGCCAAATACGGCTTAACGGATGATAACCTGTGCTTTATAGGCGATGACGTTTTCGATTTGCCCCTGCTCAGGAAAGTTGCCTTCTCCTGCGCACCGCCCGAAGCTGTGGAGGAAGTCAGAAACGAGGTCCACTACATCACCAAAACCCGCGCCGGCAGAGGGTGCGTGCGGGAGGTGATTGACTTGATATTGAAAGAGCAGAAAAAGCTTGAACCATGATTTTCCCGATTTACGGTTCAGACTACCCCGCGAACTTTGTAATCACCAGCGATATCGAGAGCAGCATACCGAACATTAATGTCAGTTGGGCGGTCATTGCGTCAAGCATTGCGATTTTACCCGTGTCCTCAATCCTTACGCCCTTAATCATGTTCATATTCTTCAGCGCAACGGGAAGACTCAAAAACACCAGAAGCGACCAGAGCGATAACACATCAAATAGAACAAGCACTACAACCGTCAGGTAGGCGCCAATAATCAGAAACAGATACTCGCCCTTTGCAAATCCCCCGCCGAAAATCGTTGCAAGCGTCTTGATGTTCGCCTTGCGGTCGTGGATGATATCGCGCAGGTTGTTTGCCTGAAGTATGCCTGTGATTAAGAGTCCAAGCGGTATGGATGCGTAAACCGTAGTCCAGTCAAAAGTGCCGGTTAGGGCGAAAAACGTGCCTGCAACTATAGCGGGACCGTACATAAGGAATATGATAATATCGCCGAGCGCGTGGTATTTAAAGCTGAACGGCTTTGCGGTGTAGAAATATCCGCCGATGATTCCGATTATGCCGAGCAGAAGGATTATAAGCCCGTGTTCAAGTATTATGGGGATTGAAACAACAATTGCGAGCGCAAACAGCGTGAATCCGAAGCGGAGCATTTGCTTTGGCTCCAGAAGCTTTTGGACAAGCACGCGCGAGCCGCCCATTGTTTCCTCGCGGTCGACGCCCCGGTTGAAGTCGTCGTAATCGGTTGTAACGTTTGATGCTGCGTGCAGAAGCAGAAGCGACACCACTATAAATGGCATCAGCCACCAGCTGACTCCGGTACCCATCAGCAGGGCAAGCATTGCGCCCAGCAGACAGGGTATCATAGATGCGGGGAACGAGAATGTCCGTACTGCCTGAATGTAAGCGGCGGATTTGGATGCAGAAGCATTTTGAGCCGAGTTCATATACGTTTATCCTTCCTTGATTTTTGAGTTATGACGCAAAAATAGTGAATATTTGATAAAAGGTAAATTCATATGTGCAGACCCTCTCCCGCCTGCTGCGGGCAGGCTGTATCTCCCCCTTACTAAGGGGGAGACGGTTTCTCGTCCCCTCCTTAGCAAGGATTGATATCCGCCAGCTAGCGGACGGGGCGGCCTCAAAACTCCTCCGTTTTCGGCAAAAAAGGATAGGGCAAAATGGCAGTTGCAAAATTTCGCCGTATTGAGCAAAAAACAACACGGCAGAAAAAAAACCATATTGCAAATCCGGCATTATGTAAAGTTGGTAATTTAGAAACCTTATTTTTATCTCATTTTCGCTGTGTTGATATTTTGACATTTTGTCCATTTTTAATTCTTGCGATGCAGGGGCGACCCGCCGGGTCGCACCCTACAGCTTACAGGTGCAAACTACGTGAGATAAGCTGAAAAAATATCCTTTTGATTAATATTTTAGCAGGGCTATATTTTACAACATTTTAGAACAGAACACCTACCTCACGGGGTAAATATAACACTATTAAAATTGTTTATCAAGGGAATTTTTGTCCTTGTAAGAATTACAAAAATTATTTAGCTTTTTGTGAAACCAAAAACCTCTTTCAATATATCTTGATTATATTTCTGCATTTTATTGACTAAACTTCCTTCATAAAGGGCGGTGCGGCCATTTTTTGCTGTTATCCTGCTTTTTCCGTCAATATCATCTAGATGAATTTCTAATGGTGTTGCAGACAATACCATATTCTTATTATCATTTTTAGTTTTCTCCGCATGCTTATCTTTTTTTAAATATATCAAGTTTTGCCAGTTATCAATAAGCTTGAACTCAACTTTATTTCTTGCAGATGAAAAAGGAACAACATGGTCAAGCTCAAAAATTAAGCTTCTTCTAATTTTATCCGAAATTCTATGCTTTTTAAAATATTCGCGCTTAGCACCCAGACTCCGTTTCTTAATCAGTTTGTCACTAAAGATTCCGTAAGTACCTGTGTTAAGTCTTAAACTATTTTCAGTTATGTCAAAATAAACTGTGTTTTTAAGTAAAGTAAATATTTGTTGAATTTCGTTTTTCCAGTTACCAAAATCCCTTCGTATTGTTTTGTTGCCCTTAAAATTTGAAGGATTACAATATTGTCTTATTAATTCTATTGCTTTTTCTCGTTGCCACCGCTCCAACTCGCGGAATGAATCAATAAGCGAGATTTTTTTCTTATTAGTTCCTGGTCGGTCATCCGACAGAATAAGCATAAATTCAAATATTCCAATCCGATCCTTTTTATAATTGCTATAATAAATTGTTTCCGCCCATTGTGTAATTGCATCTCCAAACAATTTATCAATAGCATCAGTAAAGATTTTATGTCGTTCAATAATAGATGTGTCTTTTAAAAAAATTAAAGATTTATCTGTTAATTTTGCATAATGAACCACGCCTCGTTTATTTGGAGGAATCAATTGTTGTTTTATATTAAAACGATTCAAAAGACCCATTCTGTGAAAATCTACAAAGAAATTCTTTTTTAATGAATTTATGGTTCCTAAGTCAGCAGAATCCTTAACTGATTTAACTATTTGATAGTATTCATTACAGTCAGGGTTATAAATACCTTTATCATCGCCCAAAGGGATACGGAACATTTTATCTCCAACAATTTTATATATACCTTTTAATATATTGCTCAATCTATCCAAATCGTATCTATTATGTTGAGTTATGTGACGACCTCTATAATCCTTATCTTGAATTCTTTCTACAATGTAATTCAAAAAAAGATTACTGTGTTTTATAGAGATAATTTCTCTTAAAATTTCTTTAGGATTCATAGTTATTAAGGGTTTTTTTTATATTTTGTTTTGCTAGCTCTACATATTTCGGATTAGAATCACAACACAAGAATTTCCTACCTAATTTCAATGCGGCTTGAGCCGTCGTTCCGCTTCCAGCAAAGCAATCGAGGACAATATCGCCTTCATTACTACTGGCTAAAATTATTCTTTCTATCATTTCCAATGGCTTTGGAGTTAAGTGAGGCATTTTAGGTGTTTTCCCATTGATTTTATTTTTATGCCTTGCACTGGTAATATGCCAGACCTCTCCACATAGTTTTCCTTCGGGGTTAGGATACCAACGTTTTCCATTTTTTAAAATACCTTTTATTTCCGCGTGTTTTATCCTGCTGGTGGATTCATAAGGCAAACGTACAGCATTATAATTAAAAGTATGGTTATTATTTTTTGTAAAAAATAAGATGGTTTCTTGGCCGTTGCTGTAGCGTCTTTTTGCTCCACCTAATCCATCTCTTTTATCCCATGTTATCCAGTTTTGGAAATTTAAACCTTTCTCTTTCAAATACAACATAATATAAGCGGAGTTATGTGGAGTGTTAAAAATATATAAACTCCCGTTGTCTTTCAATTTGGGAATTAATGTATCAACCCAACGAAATGTGAACTTGAAAAATTGGTCTGGACTATCAAATGTGTCCCAATCTGCTTTATTCAAATTATATGGAGGGTCTAAAATGGCAAGATGGATACTGTTGTCTTGAACCTGATTCAAAAAATCAAAACAATCAGCTTGATAGATTTGATTTAATTCGAGCATGGTGTTCAAAACAAACTGTCACTCAACTTTGTGCTGATAACTTTTTCATAGCTTTTAGAAATTTCATAACCAACGTAATTACGCTTTAATTCTTTTGCGACTTTAAGGGTTGTTCCAGAACCAGCGAATGGATCCAAAACATTATCATCGACATAAGTATATAATTTAATACATCGGCGCACGATTTCCTCAGGCATAATTGCTGAATGCTCGCCAAATGCAATGTCATTTTTGCCAGGAATTGGAATGTTCCATATTTGCTTAGTAAACTCAACCCATTCTTTTTCTGTCAATTTACTTTTCTCTTTTAATTCAATTGGAAGGTTATTTTCAGATACACCATCTTTCACGTAAACAGATATGAACTCTATTGTATTTTGTGCATAAAAGTTTCTAGGGTAAGGATAACTACCAAACATTAACCTTTTGCTAGGATTAGTCCTATTCCAAATATAAATATCAAGTAAGAATAAATTTGTTCCTTTTAAAATTGAATGTTGAATATCACTATTAATGTCAAAAATATGCCTGTTATAATGTGTGTTTAGAACTTTTTTTAGCATTGGCATTAAGGGAGAATTTATCACCAGTTTACCATTTGGTTTTAATACTCGTTCACACTCTTTCCATATAATTAACATTTCTTCAATGTATCTATCATAATCATGAATATCGCCAATTTGTCCATTTATTTTATCAGTCCTTTTGTTTTTTTGGTAACCGTCCAAAGAATAATCTTTTATATTAAAATAAGGAGGACTAGTGACTATCAAATGTATTGAGTTTGAAGGTAATTCTGTCATTTCCCTTGCGTCTTTGTAATATACTTTGTTCAGAAAGTCCATTTTATCATGTAAACTTTTTTAATTGGCTTAACGCATAAGGTCTTATAATATGAATTTTGTTCTAAAATAATTACCCTAAGTTAGTACG
The DNA here is from genome assembly GCA_022616535.1 of Chlorobiota bacterium. Lineage (GTDB taxonomy): Bacteria > Bacteroidota > Ignavibacteria > Tepidaquicellales > OLB5 > JAKEEM01. The sequence continues at coordinate 33,220 of JAKEEM010000051.1, forward strand.
ATAGTCATTTTACCCAATTAGGTTTGTTAACTGCTATTTTAAAATGTTCAAGAATAAATCCTTACGAAAATATTGATTTTTGTATGATTTTGCAATAACAAACCCATTTTTTTAATCCTAATTACAAAATTAAGTTAATAAAGAGGCTTAGGGGTATCATTCAGTGATACTAATTACATTTCCTTTTAGTTTTCACAGAGTCTCTCCAGCGCTGAGTGAGGAATTTGCGATGTTGGAACTCTTTACCTTCTGTTTCTTTTATTTCCGCTGCCTTTTTTGTTCCGGTTCTGTTTCTTTAAATATTTTTTATCCTTCGTACAGCTTTTATCGCGCTTTTTAATGCGGTCCCGCTTTTTTTGCTGTATTTTTTTCTTTTGCTGAATCTGCTCATTGCCCTTTTTCGGGGGGTTTTTGTCCTGTGAATAAGCTGTTGTTATTACTGCGGATGAGGTTAGCAGAGCCAAAACGAGCATTTTTGCTATTAATGACTTCATTTTTTTTGGTCTCCGTTTTTACCCGGTGAGATAGTCAGTTATCTCACGGGGTTAATTTACTTTACAAAAATTAGACAAGGAAATGAGGGAAAAGGTTTAATGAAACGGTTGTCTACGACCCTTCGGGTCGATAGACCCATAGGGCAGGTTGAAAGTTTCAGGTTGCAGGTTTCAGGTTACAAGTTGCAGGTTATAATTAAGGTTCAATATGAGATTCACTCCGTAGCCCTTGCGGGTGCTTCCCCCGAGAACTGGGGGTCAATTAAAAACTACACCAGCTTAATTTTGGTAATTTCGGGGGGACAGTTGATGCGGATTGGAAGTCCCACGGTTCCAATCCCGCGCGATACATACATATTTGATTTTCCGATTTTGTAAAGTCCTTCGATATACTTGCTCACAGTAGCGGCGAATGAGAGATTGAAGTTTCCGAATTTTATGGGGACAACCTGTCCCCCGTGCGTATGACCCGCGAGTACAAGGTCGATTTCTTTTTGGGCAAGCGCGTCGAATCCGTACGGCTTGTGGCAGAGAAGAACTTTCGGAGCGTTGTTAAAATTCGGGTCGTTTTGTTTTAAATTATTTTCAACGCTCTCATAATACTTAATAACTTCAGGCATATAGGCGCCTGCGCCGCGAGTATCATCAACTCCAATAATATATAAATCTTTTCCCTTGATTGTAATTTTCTTTGCATCGTTTCTGAGCAGCGTAACAGGTGATTCGTTAATGATTCCCTTTGCAACGTATTCCACGTCCTGGAAGAAGTCATGATTGCCGAGCGAGCCGTAAACACCGTATTTTGCCTTCATGTCACGGAAAGCTTTTGCAAGCGGGTGAATGTCCCTTACATCGAAGTTCACAAAATCACCCGGTATGCAGATTATGTCCGAGTTCATCTCGTTTACAATCTCCGCATATTCCCTCATATCATTTTCATCCATGTACTGTCCCGCGTGTATATCACAAATCAAAGTAATTGTAGTTCCCTTAAGCTCTTCAGGCAGGTTAGCGATTTTAATATCCTTGTGCTCGATTCGGTATGCATCGTGGCGAATCATTCCGTAAGCGGCGCCGCCGAATGCGTATGTGCTTACTCCCATTGTAACGTAGCGGACAAATTTTCTGCGTGATAAATCGACTCGTTTTATTGCTTTATGCTCTTTCCACTCGCCAATTTTTTTCCTTAGCGGTTTGATGAGCTTTGCAATCCAAACAGGAATCTTGAACGGAAGCTTAATGAGCTTCCCGATTAACAGCCAAAGGGAAATGAAAAACGTTGCCGCCATCCAAATGTAAAAAGGGTAGACTCCCGCGTATTTAAACCACAGAGGCGGGGCGAAATTTCTCCCCCACGTTAGGTTAATTACAATAAATGATACATTAAACAGCACAAAGGGAACCAAAGCCCACCACCTGTGCGAGGGCTTATAAATTCTTGTAGTCTTTAAGTAATTGATAAATGTGAAATAAACAAGAAGTTGTAAGCCAATAATAATTAACGGTAATAATCTCCACATAATATATTGATAACTGTTTCTATCCTTTAAAACGTTTCAAACAATTTTCTGATTTTTTTAATAATTGTAAATTCAAATCGCCTTACCAATTCCGGCACATTTTCTTAATTACCTTTTTGTGCTCTTATTTTATTAATATTATAGACTTATAGTGAATACTTTAAATCGAATAAAGAGCCAATACAAGCAGGTAAACAGAGTTTATTATTTGGATGAATCCAAGCCGGATTTCGAAGATATTTACATAAAGCTTAGAAGCGCCGAGGGCAGAGTGTACAGCGACTCAGAGGTGAAGCCGCTTCCTGATATCAGTCCAAACCATAAACATTATAAAGAATGGCAGGTTAGAAAGAAATCATCAGAAATGCTCGTTGATTACATCAGGCAGAAAGAAAATCATAAAAGTATTCTGGATTTGGGTTCGGGAAACGGATGGCTTACACATAAGCTTGGTGAAATAAATCAATTCGAAGTCATTGGAATGGATGTAAATATTACTGAGCTTGAACAGGCGGCTAGGGTCTTTAACGATAAACCTAACTTAGCCTTTGTATGCGGGGATATTTTTAAACTTGAACTGAAATTCGATTACATTATTCTTGCAAGCGTAATTGCGTATTTTAATGATTTGAAGAAATTGATTTCCGCACTGCTTAACAACTTAAACAGCGGGGGAGAGATTCACATAATAGATAGTCCTTTTTACAATGATACTGCAAAAGCAAAACGTAATTCAGAAATTTATTACAATCAAATCGGTTTTCCGGAAATGGCGAAACATTATAATCACCACAGCTTGGATGCATTAAAAGAGTTCAATTACTCAATATTGTATAACCCAAACTCAGCTTTAAACAAATTTAAACGATTTTTTAAACCCTCTCTTTTACCGTTTTATTGGGTGAGGGTAGAGGGGTTTTAGTTTTTGATACGGTGATAAGCAATGTTGTAATTATTAAAATTGCTCCGTAAAGTCTGGGATATGCCAAAAGATATATTGGGAAGTCCGAAAATTGAAGTGCCCTGAAGTTTATAGATGTAGCAAGTAAAATAACTCCCGAAATGAAAAAAATTTGCTCAGATTTAAGACTTTTACGATTTTCGTAAATTAGCTTTGCTACAAGGTATATTAATGGTAAATAAAGTACATTGCTGTAATCTTCGGCTATTGGAGCAAATAATACGTTTAGAGCAATAGATACTGCAAATAATGCAATAATATTTTTTTTATATAATCCTTTAGAAATAAAATAAACAGCTACTAACCCTGAGATTTGAACTGTATAATAAATATATGTCTGTGGTATATTTAATAAAGAGTGCGGATTTTTGAATTCATTAAAAACCATCAGGTGGCTTAAAAAGCTGATTATGGTTTGATACGCGGTATTTGAAGCATCCTCATTTAAGCCAAACATAGAGAAAATTCTCGTATAAAAAAGAATCCAGCTATCAATATGTATTAAGGGAAGCGTAACCAAAATTATCACTAAAGTGATAAACACAACTGCAAAAAACTCCTTGTATTTTTTAGAAAGTAAAAGAGCCAGCAAAGGGATAATTCCGTAGCCCCGGTATAAAAGTATAAAGGCAATTGAAACCGAAGCAAGCCATAGATTATTTTTCTTTAATCCGTAAATTGCAGCTGAGAAAAACAACAGCATTACTGAGTAAGACTGTCCCAAAAGGGAATTGTAATATAGCGGATAGAAAAGAAATGTTATGCTTATTAAAACCAGTCCAAGGCTGCTTTTATAGTTTATTTCGAAAGCGGTAAAAAGTGCAGCTATAGATAAAAAGACAGCTATTACTGAAATACCAACCCATGCCATTTTTGCGGGTGTTGGTTCCATCCACGCAATTGGCAAGAGTGAAAATGAACTTGTTGGAGTATTGGGAAGGTCCTTTATGTTATTAAAACCGTATTCATTAATTTTCTGATTGAAATAGGTAGTATCGTATGCTTTTTCAATTGTACCCTCGGTTAACAGCAGGCGTGAAAGGGTGTAATGCGAAGCAAATCCGTTTGTCAGTTTTGTTGATTTAACAGCAGAGTAAGTAAGAAATAATACAGCGGATAGAATTGATATAATAATTAAAATTCTGCGGATTAACATTAATTCAAATTTATATAATATACATAAATAAAAAACCCCGAAATTAATCGGGGTTAAATAAATGTAGATCTGAGTTACAATTTTACCGGAAACCTATGCCAAGTATAAACTCAAATGTTTTATTTCTAAAAGATTGACCATATTCAAAAGTATATAGGTCCCCGTTATATTTGAAGTCATGTATCGGGCTGGAGTGCATTTCATAATCATATTTAAATTCAAATGATATGGTGATTTTCTGCGATAATGTTTTTTGAATACCTGCTCCAACATCAAGTGAAATAGTGTTTGTCCTCACATTTTTGAAAATGCCATTAAATATATCTTCTTTTCGCGCTATAAGCCAGTTCATAGAAGTTCCCAAAAGAAGGTATCCAGTAATGAATTTAGCGGTAAGCTTTGGCTTACCCAACAATGATATTGAAAAATATGTTAAGGAAGGGCTTACATTACCATAGTTCTCAAAATATGTGGAGAAAAATGTAGTGAACCCTTTTTGTGTTATTCTTGGTTCAATCAATAAGTTGAAATAATTACTATTAATAACACTCGCGAAAATGCCGATATTATATCCTAAACGATTTTCTGAATTGTCGATAGGGTAGCTATCTTCATCTGTCTCTATATATGAACTTTGATATGCAGAATTTAGCCCAACTTTAACACCATACTCATTAATTATTTGAGAGTTGATGCTAAACAACGTATTTAAAAGAAATAAAAAAATAAATACTTTCATTATCATTTTACAATTATTTTAACAATACCATTTTCTTTGAGTCTACAAAATTACCTGCTTCAATTTTGTAGACATAAACACCCGTAGAAACATTTGAACCTTGATTATTTGTTCCATCCCACGTCACGAATTTATAACCTGCATCTTGATATTCATTTACAAGTGTTTTAATAACTCTGCCCAAAATATCATAAATTGTAATTTTCACATATGTATTTTCTTTCAGTGCATATCGCATTAATGTTGATGGATTAAACGGATTGGGGTAATTTTGTAATAAAGAAAATTCCAATGGTTTATTATTTGATTCGAGCATTTTGCCATCACTTAAATAAGTAGAAGAGTTTTTAAAAGGAATCGATGTAAAATCATAATTTGTTATTGGATTATCCATTGTTACTATTTTAGCAGTAAAAGTTGCATTTTGCAATACTGTAAAGGGGGGTGTTAAGATAACAGAATTTCCCGCTTCAAAAGTTATATTACCAATAACTTCAATCAAACTTCCATTGCAAGAGGCTTGTAAATCATTAGTAGCTTGAAATGTATAGGTACCCATATATTGCGCGGGTCCATTTAGACATAGGTTTTGAGGGTAAACATTTCTGACACATGCATTTACGTCTAAGACACCGTATCCAACTTCATAGTTCCAAGTTCCGAATTGATGGTATTCATTGTAATTATAACCACCGAATTTATTTGTATGGGTTAAAAGAATAGTTTCATATTGTGCTCTCGTTAAGTCTGGATTAATAGCTGCCATTAACGCAATAGCACCACACACTAAAGGCGCAGCAAAAGAAGTGCCGTCCGGTCCATAATCAAAAGTATAATTCCCAGGAAAACTACAATTGAATGAACTTCTAACATCAGTTGTAAACATGTGCCAAGATGGAGCAACTAAATCTAATCCTGCACCATAATTCGCTGAAGGCCACTTTTTTTGTTCGCTATGAGGAATTATTCCAGTTACGTAAAGGTATGTGCCACCTACTGCGATTGTATACTGGGAACTGGCAGGATACCATATATTATTAGAACCCTCATTTCCACTACAAAAAACCATGGAAGTTCCTTTGCCTCCTCTCATATTGTTTCTAAGATTCTGGAGTACACTTTCAACATTGGAGGTTTGTTGAATTCTCCAACTACAATTTATGGCAACAACATTCGTGTTTAAGTAATTATTAATCAAATATTGCTCAGCCCTTACTAAATCAGATTCTTTCAGATGTTGATTATGAGGGTAATTTAAATCAACACTTATTATTCTTATTGGTAAAAATTTAGTATTAAAGCCTATTGAAGCAATTCCATTACCATTATTTGATAAAGCACCTAAAACTCCAGCCACTCTTGTTCCATGAGTTTCATAACAATTAGCAACAACATTATAATTGTTATCAATAGCATTATACTGTCCTAAATACTTACCAGTGAACTCAGGGTGCGGTAAATCAAAGCCCATATCAAGTATTGCTACGATTACATATTGTGAACCCTGTGTTATATACCACGCATAGGGAACTCTGGCGGCTTCACACCGCTTTAAATACCATTGCTTTCCCCAATAATATTGATCATTTGGTTCAAAGTAAGGATCATCTAAGCAATCAGATTCGGCATCCAATATTTCACCTGTTCCAAAAGGTTCATCAATTTCTAGTATATTGTCGAAATTTGGATGTGCGAATTCAACTAACTCACTTTCGTATAATTGGTTCGCAACGTCAATAACGTTGTATTCGTAGTTAATGCTGATTAAATATTTTTCAGCATAGCCGACATTAAATATCTCCTCAACATTAGGATTATATTCTATAAGTTCCTGTATTATATCTTCAATAGATATACCATTTTTGGGAAGACAAATTAAGGTGTTGTCAGTTAATACATAATTACTTGCACCTCTGTAAAGAACAGGATAATAGGAAATAACTCCTTCAAACCTACTTAAAAGATTATATAATTCTTTGTTTTTAGTTTTGACCTTAAATACAGAATTTTCGATTTGTTGAATTTCAGAATCTTCGAATATTGCATTGAAGTTTCTATTGATTGTAGAATTGTTTAGCTTAATATTGAATTCAGAGTAATCTGGTTGTAAGGTTAACTTTTCGTTGTAGTAATAATAAAAATAATTTTTTTCTGCTTTTAAAGTTAAAACAAAAAAAAATAATGTAACAATAGAAAGTGAAATTTTTAAATAGTACATAGCTACCTCACTTTTCCTCATTAATTTTTTCTTTTAAGTTTTCAATATCTTTTTGCAGTTCAATAATATATAATGTTAGTTCTTCAATTTTTTGTAACAATTTTGCTGTCATATCGCCAAGCTCAACTCCATTTTCGGTTACTTCCTTTTCGCTTGGAATTTCGGGTAAATGACCATTTTCTTTGATATAATTTTCAACTTCTTCAAGCGTTCTTAAATTATATTCAGATTTAAATACAAAATCTGACCAGTTACTTTCTACTTTAATTTCTTTTGCTCTTATTTTACCGTTTACAGAAAGCTTGTAAGTTGAACTTGGTGATTCTGTTCCTATTCCGACACTGCCATTATTATGAACTACCATTGTTGCTGTACTACCAATTAAGTTAGTAGCGGCGTCAGTAAAAAATCTAATAGGTGCGTTATATGTAACAAACCTCATATGGTATCCATTTCTTTGTGAGTATAAACCCAAATCGCTTGTGCCTGTTACGGCTGTGGGATTTAATTGGTCCATATCTTGAATAACACCGTTTCTAACACATAATTTATCTCCAACGTCCAGTCTTTGTATTGGCGCAATACTTCCTGTATTAATTCCCACTCTTTCTGCCCCAAGAATCATATGAAGAGGATTACCTCCCCCAGGATTATAAGTAGAAATATGAACATAATCCCAATTTGAACCTGTTATAACACCCATAGTTAATCTTTTGCCGCTATTGCTTGGGTTTAATATAGTCATACCTCCGTTTAATGTTAATTTATCATAAGTTGTAGATGTCCCAATTCCAACATTTCCTGAGTTTGTGTTGTAAATATCATTGCCGTTTTGCTCCCACCATTGTTGTAATTGTGAATGTAAAGAAAGTTGGGAAAAAACCAGAAAAAAAAGAATTAAGGTGAAATTAAGTCGTTTCATTTTGAATCTCCTTTCAAAATAAATTATTAATTAAGGAGCAGAAATAGTCTGCTTCTAAGGCGATGGCCTAAAAAAAATTTTATTTACTTATTAATAAAGTCGAGGGGCGATTGTCAAAAAATAAACTAAGGTGTTCATTTAATCATTGCTTTTTCAAATATAATTGTCAAAAGATGTAAAGTCAACGATTCATAGTTGTAATTAATAAAAATACCTGCTTTATATTAACCAAAAAGTTTATTGGCACTAATCACTTCATTATATTTATTAACTCTTAATTGTATTATTGACTTTATGACTCAAACGCAAAACAAAAGCAGGGATAAAAATTACCCTCCATCAAAAGTGCTTGTTATCAGATTTCACGCTATCGGCGATATCGCCGCATCACTCCCCGCCTTTAACGGATTCAGAGAGTTTTTTCCTAATTCACAAATTGATTTTCTGACGAGCGATTATTGCGAGGGTCTGCCAATTGCATCGGAAATATTTGACAATGTTTACGCCCTGGAAATGTATTATCCCGCTGTTGAATCTTCAAACCCCCTAAAAAAATTGTATCTCAAATTAAAAATAAAATCAAATGCAATCAGACTTGTACTTGAGCTAAAGAAAAACTCTTATGATTTAATTATCGACCTTCAGAATAACACAACGAGCGGAATTTTTAAGAAAGTAATTAACCCACCATATTACAGTGAATTCGACCGATACTCGCCCAAACCGCATTCAACCAGAGCGCTTGAAACATTTCAAAAAGCAGGATTTGGTGAAATCAAACCTGATTTTAATATTAAAATTAAGGAAGAGCTAATCACCCGGGCAAGGCAAATCTTAGCCGAAAACGGATGGTATAGAAATAAAAAGCTTGTTGTCTTAAATCCCGCCGGACTGTGGATTACACGAAACTGGGAGCTTGAAAATTATGTGAAGCTTGGCAAGCTCTTGGTTAAGAAAAATGACTCGCAATTAATAGTAATAGGCGACTTAAGGATAAAGGAAAAAGCTGAGGAGCTTAAGCGCTCTCTTGGCGGTGATATGATAAACCTTACACAAAAAACTTCTCTTTGCGAAGCGTTTGCAGCACTTAAATTCTGTTCGCTTGTCATCAGTGAAGATTCAGCACTTGCCCATATGGCATGGGCTCTGGGTGTTCAAACGATTTTAATGCTCGGCTCTACAAGAAGCGACTGGACCTGCCATGAGGGGAGGCATATTATATGCCTCAATTCATCTGATTTGGAGTGCGGTAACTGTATGCAGCCCCTCTGCAAATACGGCGATGTCCATTGTCTTACCCGTTATACGCCCGAATTCATTTACGAAAAAGCCTTACTTTTTTAGAGAATAATAAAGTCTTGCAAACCCCTTAACTGAGCTGCTTAAAGAAAACCTTTCACTTAGGTTTCTGTAATCAACAGCCGGATTTTCCATCACATACAAAATCTTCTTTGCAAGACCCTCATAGTCATGCGGCTTAACGATGTGAGGTGTTATTTCAGCAGCTACTCCGACATCGGTTGATACAACAGGAAGTCCGCAAAAAGCCGCCTCAAGCACTGCCATATTCTGCGATTCATACAATGAGCTTAATACAAAAATATCTGACTGGTGTAATGCATCGGGAATTTTTTCATATTCAATATACCCGTTAAGCTTTACGTTTTCTTTCAAATCCATTTCATCCGCTATTTTTTGAAGCGAGCTATCCACATTCTTACCGTAACATTCAAGCAAAACATTTGGGTATTTTTCCTTAACAATCTTCAATGCCTTAAATAAATCGATGTGCGCCTTAACGGCAAACGCTGTTGAAATGTTAATAAGCTTAATCGTGCCGTCACTGCTTTTTTGTGCGGGGAAGAATACTTTTTCATCAACCCCAAAGGGAATTTTGACGGTTTTAACGTGAAATTCATAAGCAAAGTACTGCTTTATTTTGTAAGTAATGTAATCCGAGCCTGTTACAATAACTTTTGCCTGCTTAAAAGTGCGGTTAACGAATTTTTTTTGCCAGAATTTAAGCCGTGAGCCGTATTTGATTTCGGGAATTTCACCAAGCTCGCCCCCGCCTATGCTCGTTGCAAGCGGTACATCATACTTTTTGCTTAAGAGCGAAGCAATGTAGCCCGATTCACCTGACCAAATTGAATGAATAACGTCGAATTTAATTCTTGTGTGTTCCTTTTTAAATTTCTGCATGCATTTCATAAATGCTTTAAGCTTTTCAATCTTTGGCACACGCGTAGTTTTCTCTCCTTTATCCCTGCATAAAAAAACATTTGCATTGTAGAAGCTGAAATCGCTGTTCCTGATTGGATAATAAAGGGCAAAAATGTTGAGGTCAATTTTTCCCGTTAATGAGAGTTCTTTGGCTAGATTGTGCAAAAACGCTGCTCCGTTATAATCTTGTTCATTTTCAACAAATCCCGTTGTAATCCACGCAACACGCATATTAATGACTTTTGTTCATTATAATTATGAAATGGTCGCCAAGCCGGTTAAAAGGGAACAGTCCTTTAGTCAATTCATCGATTTTCATAAGAATTTTTGTAATGAGTTTTAATCCCTTGTAAAATCCCGTCAGATAGGGCGGGGGTGTGAAACATCCGTGCGAGTAGATTTTTTCCGTTTTAAAGCCCCCTTTGAAAAACCGTGCGAATTGTTTGGGAGTAAAATAAAATGTTCTTACCTTGCCTCCGTTTAGATTTGCATCAATTCCTTTTTTACCCAAACGCCTGAATGCAGTCTTTGGCTTTAGCTTGAGAAGGTAAAAAAATATTTCCCACAGGCAATACTTGTTTATAACTGCTGCAATAATTTTTCCCCCGGGTTTTAATTTTGCGTATAAATCTTTCGAGAGTTTTGAGAAATCATTTATACAGTTCAATCCTCCGAAATTGGAAATAACGCCGTCGAAATTATCTTCTTGAATTTCCCTGATTTCATCAAATGATTTCACAGCATATTTTATTTCACTTTTAAGTCCGTTTGATTGAATTTTTGCCTCAAGTATTTCAAGCATTTTGGGTGAAATGTCTGTGGCATAGACTTTAATTCCGTTCTTCGCTAAAAAAACTGCATCGATTCCTGTTCCCGAGTTCAGCTCAAGAAGTCTGTTGCCTTTTCTGAAATTATCGAGGTAAATTCCGTAAACAACCGAGCGCATCCATTGGAGAACCGGATTTTTAAAATCGTCCTCATCAAATCCTGCGGCTGTGTTGTCAAACGCCTCTTTTGTTTTTTGCAGGAAATCTATCATGTTTATTTGCTTAATATTCCATTTTAATAGCTAATATAAAATGAAAAAAGCCCGTTTCAAAACGAGCTTCTTTAAAAATATAAAATTTTACCTTTGAGTTTATTACCTGTCTCTTTCCGGATTCTGGTGGTATAAAATAAGCGCAAAGTGCCCCGTCGATTCACCCGCTTTAAACTCATCCACCGTAACGGTAAACTCATACTGCTCGAAATCCTGCGGGTCAAGCCGAAGCTGGGGCTTATCGGCGGAGTATTCATCTACTAAAAGCCAATTGCCTGTAGGATTATCCTTTTTGTAAACGGTGAGCTTTATTTTGTTGATTCTTCTGTCGCCAAGTACGATAACATCATAATCAAATGAAGGGTCAAGATACCTCCAAAGCGATTTCTTCCCCTGGTTAACAAGCAGGTCAAAGGTCATATTCACCACTTCCATATTTTTCTGGTCCTCAAGCTCAACCACTTTCTTGGTAGCAGTTTCCAGTATATCCTGCATTGTTGTGGCTGACTGCGAGTTTATGCTGTAAGTTGAAATGAGCAAAAGTGAAATAGTTAAGGTTAAAAGTGCCGATATTTTCATATTTTATCCTTTATTGTTTTATTAAGCGTTTTAAGTTTTATAGACGAAAATTGGGAAAATGTTTCAATAAAAATATACACCCTTGTAAAATAGACTTTAATTATTTTATTTTCAATGAAATCACTTTATATTGCTTTTAAGAGTTTTCTAATTCTGAACTTAGCGTCTGCCTGCTGCCTAGCTGGCTTTAGACTGCAGGCAGATAAAAAATGCGGGCTCAGAGTTCAAATTAATCGCGAAATTCTATGGATAACTTAAAATACATTAAAAAACTGCTTAAAGACCATTTTAACGGTGAGCCGTGGATTGACGTTAATATATCAGGTGCTGTGAAAAATGTCTCAGCCTCAGAGGCGGCGGAAAAAACACAAGGGCTCAATTCAATATGGCAGATTGCAAACCATATGATATCTTGGCGCCTGGCGCTTCTTGCCAGGCTGAAGGATAAACCGGTAAACGTTCCCGATAACAATTTTATCGAAGAACTTAATGATACCTCTGAAAAAGCGTGGGCGGATACAATAAAGAAGTTTGAAAGCTCGCAGGAGGATATTTTGTCGTTTCTGGAAAACTCCGGTGATTCAATGCTTGAAAAAGTCTCACCCTCAAGCGGCTACTCTTATTATGAGCTTGCAGTATCAATTATGCTGCATGACACTTATCACCTGGGGCAAATTGTGCTGATAAAAAAACTACTATCTAAATAGAATGCCTGAGCCGAACAATATAAAATTTTTTAAGTCACAGGGAGAGCTTAGGAAGTGGTTTCTAAAAAATCACAATAAGCTTCAGGAGCAATGGCTCGGTATCTATAAAAAGGGCTCAGGCAAGCCAAGCGTAACTTATGATGAAGCTGTAAACGAAGCTCTTTGCTTCGGGTGGATTGACGGTATCGCAAAAGGAATCGACAGCGAAAAATACTGCCAGCGTTTTACTCCGCGTAAAGCCAAGAGTGTTTGGAGCGCAGTGAATATTAAGAAAGTTAAGACTCTTATAAAAAGCGGAAAGATGATGCCCGCAGGATTGAAGGCGTTTAACGAACGGGATAAGAGTTTAACCAACCAGTATTCATTTGAACAGGAAAAGATTAAACTGTCCGCCAAGCTTGAAAAGAAATTCAAACGAAACAAAAAAGCCTGGGTGAATTTTAACCGAATGCCCCCCGGCTACAGGCGGACCGCAGCGTGGCTTGTAATAAGCGCAAAACAGGAAGCAACGCGCCTGCGCCGGCTTGAGGAATTAATTAAAGACTCCGAAGCGGGAAGAAAAATAAAACAGCTGAGAAGGGCTGGGGAGTGAAATGAGGAAAATATTGGTAATCTTGATATTATTAACCCTATACTCATGCAATAAAGCACTTTATGTTCAAAATGAAATTAATCCCAATGAATATGAAGTAATTGCAGCAGCTTTAAATGAACTTAATATGCCACCTTCTTTAGATGAAAATGTACAAATTGATATTATTTTAGATTCAACTTTTTTTGTTGAACCAAAACCTTGGTTGATAGATAGACACAGAGTGAAATATTCTGAAGAAGATTACTTGATTCAAAATTTAATTCAACAAAGAAAGATATTTTGTCTTATACCAAAAGACAAAATAAAATCGACTTAGGTATTCCTCTAATGACAACTCAGCTTTCCAAGCCATTTGTAGATGAAAAATATGGTAGGGCTATTATATTTGTTAGATATTCAAGTTCGGATTGGTCGAACAATCGATTTATATGGTTAAAAATGGATGACGAGAAATGGAAAATTTATGATGACTTAAATACGGACGAACATTAGTGTTTTTAATGTAATTAGTGGCTAAGGGTTTTCACTATTTTGCTTCTAGATTCCCGCTTTCGCGGGAATGACAACGTTAGAGTTCCTTGTAATACTTTCCGTTCTCTCCTGTCTTTTCAGCTTTATTCCGTACCACATCCAGCCAAGCAGATAAAACGGCAGCTTCCATAATGATTTGAATCTTTTAAGGGGTTCACTCAAAAGCTGGCGTGAGCGGAACTGCTTATGCACAAATTTGTGCAGTATCCTGTAATATTCGGTTGAATACTCCCCGTCGAACATCATTTCAAAATCATCCGAAACCTCCCAGTTCTGTTTTGTTTTCATCTGCGCAGCGACTCTTTCATAAAACTTTGTTCCCGGAAGCGGGTAAGAAACGGAGATACCGATATCATCGGGCATTAGTTCGTTTACTAAGCGGATGGTCTGCTTAATCTCCTCCAGCGTTTCCTCGGTGTAGCCAAACTGCAGGAAGAAGCAGGTTTTAATCCCGTGCTTCTTAAGCAAGTGGGTTGATTCGTGTATCTGCTCAATAGTAGTGCCCTTATCCATCGCGTCAAGAATCTTCTGCGAGCCTGATTCAGCGCCCATCCAAACGGACTCACAACCTGAATTTGCAAGATGCGTGATGTTATCTTCCTTTAATAATAAATCAGCCCGGGATAAACATTTAAAAGGCACTTTCACGTTTTCTTTGTTCACAGTTTCGCTGAACGAAGCGGTCCATCCCGGCTTTAAGCCGAAAATATCGTCGCAGAACCAGATATGGTCGGGTGAGTATTTTTCCTTGAGCATTTTCATCTCATTTACAATATACTCAGGCGAATGTGAATTATAAACCTGCCCGTAAATCGGTTTGGCGCACCAGTTGCAGTGGAACGGGCATCCGCGCGTGGTCACAAGGTTCATCGAAAAATACCCGTGATGCTTGAGCCAAAGTTGCCTGTATCGTTCAACATCAATTAAGCTCCAGTCGGGATAGGGAAGTGTGTCAAGCTCTTTTAAAACCTTTCTGGAAGCGGTTCTGACGATATTACCGTTTTCTATGTAAGCGAGTCCATAAATTTGGGTTAGGGATTGCTTCGTCACTTCGTTCCTCGCAATTGTGCCAATTAATTCACCTAGGGTGATTTCGCCTTCCCCGCAAATAACATAATCTGCGCTGCGGTTAAAATATTTTTCAATGTGGTCGGCTGAATCAGACCCGGAGACTATTACCTTGCAGCCGTGCTCTTTTGCAATTTCGCTCATCCTGAATGCCGCCTCGCGCATTCTGCTAAGGCACATTTTGGTGAGGTAGTTAAACACATCATCATATATAACCATTACCTGCGGGTTGTGCCTCGAAAGCTCTGCTTTTAAATCCTCTTCGGAGTCAGCAAGCATTGTATCGAACAAAGCTGTTTCATATCCCTTGCTTTTAATATATGCCGCAGCGTAGAGAGTTCCGAGCGGGGCGTATAGGTTCATCGCACGGTATTCCTTCGGGTCGTGCTTCAGAAAATATGAATTTGCAAACAGTACGTCAGCCATTTTTTAAAAAGATTATTAACCTGTAACGTCCGTTCTCCGAACGGACATTTTAATCAATCAATCTGCTGAATGGATACTCCGTCCACTTATTAACCAATCCCCGCCTGACAGGATTATTTAAAATGTATTCTGCAATCTTAGTCAAAGATTCATCAGTCCTTACAACATGGTCATAATAGTTTTTTTGCCAAACATGCGGTATATTAAATTTCTCCTTGGCAATTTTCGTTATATATCTTTTAAAGGAACTTATCCAAACCGACAAACTTTTCTTATAGTTTTCGTTAAGTGATAACAAAATATGAATGTGGTTCGGCTTAATACAATAACAATACATCGTAACTTCTCCAAGCATAATTCTATAATCTATGGTATTTACTATAAATATAGCAAACTCAGTATTTTTAAAATAAGATTTATTTTCATTTGTGCAAATGGTAATGAAATAAGCATAACCGTCCCTGTAATCAAAATTCTTTAATCTTATGCTTTTTCTTTTAAACGCCTTCATTTTGTAAAATTAATGTAAACCTGTATTTGTTCGTTCGGAGAACGAACGCTACGGATTTGTATGGAGAATTTGCAAACAGTACGTCAGCCATTATATTTGAGACGTGAGACGTCAAACGAACGTTTCACTTTTCAGTTTTGCGTTTCTCGTTTTACGTTTCACGTAGATTAAACTCTTTCAGCTTTGAGTCATATTCTGTTAAAATCTTTTTCTGCATGTTATTGGGGTGGGTTTTTGAAACATTTTCGGTTGACCTGAACATATGCTCCCTTTCTTTTTTATCAATGTGAGGGTATTTTTTATTCCAGTGCTTAATTGTCAGTTTCATAAAATATTTATTAAGCCTATCACCGATTTTTCCCATAAAAAATAATTCAAAGACTTTTTGTAAACTGTTCGAGCGGTTATTCACCCTGCACCCCGCTTCGTGAAGTCTCAGGTCGCATAATAAGTAATTGGGAAAATAATCATTTATCCACGCGTTGGTTTTTATAAACCTGACAGCTAAATCAGAGTTATAAACAGGCTTTATGGTTGCAATCTCCGTAGCTGTAAAAATATTTTTTTCCTCTATTTCAAGATGATTTTCAGTAATGAAATAGTTAATGCAGAAATATTTATAGCTGTTCAGCAGAAATACTTTTTTGAAAAGCATAAGCAGAGTTCTTGCTATCCACAGCCTTCCTTCGGAGGCAATTACCATAAAGTCCAAATCGCTCGAAGGGTCAGAGCTGTTTTTGGAAAGACTGCCGGTCACCATAACCGCTCTAACGAACGGAAAGCGTTTTATAAGATGAGTTACAATAGCAGCCCTGCTCCACATTTTTTTTGAATAGTCTTCTTTATATATTCTTTTATTTATATTTTCAGCATATGGCTTTATGTAATAATAACCTTCCTTTTCGGCAAATCGGCAGGACTCGTCTCCGCTGAACTGCTTCAGCAGTGACCCAATGGTTTCCTTCGGTATTGAGTTTTTGGGCAGGAAAGTAAATATCTCCTCATCTTTTAACGGATGAGAAAATATATCATAATACAAAAGCGTTTTCAGAATGTTCTTCTTTAAAATTTCCATCGTATGGCGGGAATTTCTGCATAAAATTTTATTAATTCAATATTGATATAAATCCTTTTAGTAGCTGATATATACTATTCAATAACGTTATTTGTATGGTATACAAAACAATAAGAGTATCAATAAGGATTCGCGAAAAATAGAAAGATTATAAAAATTCCATATTTACTTTCAGGTCTACTTCGTGTAATAGGGTATATTCTTCCCCAAAATTAAGTCACGCTTACCGATTAATATGCCATCGGAATTCATTGTGAGGGAAATTATACCCGAACCGCACCGGTTTTGAATTCTTTTACGGTAACTTTCATTAACAAGCGGGTCGTCTTCGAAAACGAATTCATCTATCCAGTATTCGTTTTTTTCGGGCTCTTTTATAACAGGGTGAATGTGCGCAGGGTCGCTCCCGTTTGGATAAGGCGCCGGCTTTAAAGTGTAAAACTTGTATTCTCCCATATCGTTTGTCTTAATCCATCCCTTGATATATCCGTGCCTTAAGCCCCAGCCGGATTCACCTCCCTTTTTTGAGTAATAGCCCTTCTGGTCAGTGTGATAAATGTATAAAATCACACCCGGGGCGGGAGTAACACCGTCTGATTTGTAAATTACTCCGCTTATTTCAAGCTTTGGTCCTGATTCGCTGAAGTCAGGCAAAGTATCAATCCAGTTAAGCTCCTCAAGCGGTATTGGACTTTCATAAACCGCTTCGCACCCCTCGCACATTCCACCTACATTTTGTTTGGGGAAGGAATCCGTTTTATTCTTATCCTGCGAGCAGGATATATTTGTGAACAGAAGCAGAATTGATGTTAATCGATAAAGTATATTCATGTGAATTTTTATAAATGCTAAAGCCTGTTTTAAAGAATAACATTCTATAGAAAAACAGGCTCGTAGCTCTTACGGAGGTAAGTATTTATATTTTATTTGTTTTCGTCTTTTTCAGATTCTTTTTCCTTTTGTTCTTCTTCCAGTTCTTTCTCCTTTTCTTTTTCCTTTTCAAGCTTTCTCTGCTCTTTCTCTAATTTACGCTGCTCTTTTTCAATCTCTCTTTGTTCTTTTTCAATTTTTCTTTGTTCTTTTTCAATTTCCTGTTTTTCTTTTTCTATTTCCCTTTGGACACCTTCCATCTCGCGCTTGAGTTCCTCGTTAACCCGCTCGAGCTCTTCCTTAACCTTTTGCATCTCTCTTTTGAATTCCTCGTTATCGAACTCGATTTCGTTGTGCATTTCATTCAAATCGCGCTCGAGCTCTTCCATTTCCTCCGGTGTCGGGGCATACTGAAAATCATGCAGTATAATAGTATCCTTGCCTTCGGGAGTATAGTAATAGTACTTCCAGTTCTTTTTTATGTTCTTGTCCCAGTTCTTCTCCCAGTTTTTCTGCCACTCCTTATCCCAGTTTTCAAGGTCAAGGTTCTTCATCTGCTCTTCGACTTTTTGCATGTTTTCTTCTATGTTTTTGTGAACCTCTATCATAATTTTATCAACCCATTCGTTAAGGTTCTCAAGCTTTTTAAGCTTCGGAATGCTGTCGGTCGGAATACTTTCCGGCGGGGGGCAGAAATTAGCGACCTTTTCATAAACCTTTGTTTTATACTCATCGTCAACCCTCGGAATAATGTTCACTAGCGTAACAGCGTCGTTTTTATTTGCATTCTTCAGTATTACGTTCACGCACTGCGCTCCGCAGTTTCCGAAATCAAACTCCATCAGTGCCTTCTTAAGCTCGGGTGCTGAATCTTCCCTGAACGGTGTACCGGGCCCGACATCTTTTTTGGTTACGCAGTATTTTCCTTCCGGAACAATTGATTCTCTCCCGCTTGCCGATTCGAGTGCAACCATACCTGAACGCACGTAAAGCAGGCCGTCTCCGTTTTTATCCATGCTGAACTTGTATGAGCATCCGAGGTCAACAGCGGTAACGTTCCCTGCATCGACGTAAAAAGAGCGAGGTGAAGCAATTATGCTAGCGTCTATTGAGCCGTAATCAAGCTCAATCCGGTGTTCGCCTTCGGTGCTCTTTACAAGCTTTACCTTTGTGTTGGGTTCCATTATTACGCTGCCGAGATTTGCTACATAAAGCTCCGCCCTGGAAGAATCGTCAGTAACTATATAGCCGCCTATTCCGAGGCTGTCGTATGCCTTCATTACAAGGTTGTTAATCATCGGGTTTCCTTTAATTGGAACAACTTTCCAGTGCGGTGAAGCTACATCAACTATTCCGTCGGTGATTACAGTATCAGAGCCGCGTTTTAAAAACTGAGTAACTCCGAATATTACAAATGCAAGAACAAGAACTGCTGCAATGCCTGAGATAT
Organism: Chlorobiota bacterium; assembly: GCA_022616535.1. Taxonomy (GTDB): domain Bacteria; phylum Bacteroidota; class Ignavibacteria; order Tepidaquicellales; family OLB5; genus JAKEEM01. The sequence goes on from JAKEEM010000051.1 coordinate 52,304, forward strand.
AATATCGGAACGAGCCCCACCCGCCCGTTTTGGTTTGCTTAGCAGTCTCATCTTTTGAAGTGTAGGGAATATATTCGTCTTCAAGCCCGCTCATATTATAAATGTGCGTATCGCCTGCAGGCTTAACGGAGCTTATTTTGAATTCAATCTTATTCCACATCTCCGTCTTCTTTCCTTTCGAGGGCATATTTGCGTCACCATGCCTTTCGGCAGGCAGGCGCGAAAGCAATGCCGCCTTCTCGAGGATTACAACCGTATCTTCAAGGTATTTTTTGCACTCGGTGCAGCCGGCGATGTGGCTGTTCATTATATTTCTGTCCTCAGTGGAAATCATTCCGTCGAGGTAATCATCAATAAGCAGCTGGATTTCTTCGCAGCTTTTGTTCGTATTGGTGTTTTGTGTTTTCATTTCATTAGCTCCTCTCTGAGCATTTTTCTTGCCCTGTGCAAGTGGGCTTTTGAAGTGCCGACCTCAATGTTCATCATTTCCGAAACCTCATGGTGTTTATATCCTTCGATATCATGCAGCACAAAAGCCATCCTCGCCTGTTGAGGCAGTTTTTTAAGCGCCCGTTCGATATCGATTCCCGAATCATAATGATGCTTTGATTTATGAACAGGATTTTCACGGTTCATTATTTCGTTTAGTTCCGAGATTCTCTCGGAAAATCTTTTTTCTGAGCGTTTCATCATTAAAAACTGGTTCACTGCAATCGAATGAAGCCAGCTTGAAAACTTGCTTTCAAACTGGAATGTGTTCAGCTTTTCCCATGCCCTGATGAACACTTCCTGCGTAAGCTCTTCGGCCGTGTCTGTGTTCTGCGATATCCTTAAGCATACTGCATAAATGCGTGAAACATTGTTATTATACAGCTCCTTAAATGCGTGGGAATTCCCCGCCGCCGCCTGGCGGACAAGCTCAAATTCCCTATCCGGACTTGTCGTAACCAGCTCCAGAGCTCCCCCTTCAGCTAAATTAGACCGCATATTTTCTCCTAAATTACATAATTATGATGCTTTTTAACAGGAAAGGGTTTAGTTGGTTTTAGTAAATAAATTGCTATTTTTATTGAAAATAACGTTAATAATTTACACAATTGAAAATGAATACCCTTTATGCAAGCTCAAATTCCCCCGATTAAATCATATTCCTTTGCTTTGGTAATTTTGACTTCGGCAAAGTCACCGATGCGGATATAATTTGACAACCCCCTTTTATTGCTCCGCGCTTCGCTGGTCCACCTTTGATAAGGGGAAGTTGCTGCATCAACATAAACCTCATTATCAACTTCGGGCGAGTCATATTCCGTTCTGCCGATGAAATAATCGCCTTCCTTGCGGTCAAAAAGTACACGCAGAGTTTTCCCGATGAGCGACTTATTATGCTCAAGCGAAATCTTTTTCTGGAGCTTCATAATTTCATTGGCACGCTTTTGCTTAATTTTTTGGGGAACGTCATCACTTAAATTGTAAGCGTGAGTGTTTTCTTCATGCGAGTAAGTAAACACACCAAGCCGCTCGAATTTTGAATCTTCAACCCAGCGTTTTAATTCATCAAAATGCTCATCTGTTTCGCCGGGGTATCCGCAAATCAAAGTTGTGCGGATTGCAATTCCCGGGACTTTTTCCCTTATTGTGTTTATCAAATCTATTGTCCGCTCCCTTGTCGTTCCGCGGCGCATTGATTTCAGAATATCGTCATTAATATGCTGAAGAGGCATATCAAGGTATTTGCAGATTTTGGGTTCTTCTCTCATCACTTCAAGCACATCTAATGGAAATCCCTGCGGGAATGCATAATGCAAACGCAGCCACTCTATTCCGTCAACCTCGCAGAGCTTTTTCAGCAGCTCACTGAGAACACGTTTTTTGTAAATGTCCATTCCGTAATAAGTTAAATCCTGCGCAATGAGAATCAGCTCCTTAACTCCCTGCCTTGCCAGTGACTTTGCTTGCTTAATAAGTTCCTCCACCGGAATCGAAATATGTCCGCCTCTCATTATCGGAATCGCGCAGAACGAACACGGCCTGTCGCATCCTTCGGATACCTTGAAATATGCATAGTGCAGTGGAGTTGTTAATAATCTTTCGCCAATTAACTCGTGTTTGTAATCTGCGTTCAGAGTTTTTAGCAGCCGCGGCAAATCCCTTGTGCCGAAGTATTCATCGACATTTGGGATTTCCTTCTCAAGCTCCGGTTTGTACCTTTCACTCAGGCATCCTGTAACGTAGACTTTCTCAACAAGCCCTTTTTGCTTTGCATCAGCCCACTGAAGTATAGTGTTAATCGATTCCTGCTTGGCGTTATCGATAAATCCGCACGTGTTGATAATTACAACCGGCGCGCCTGCGGAATCATCCTCATGCGAAACAATGAAATCATTTGCGCGCAGCTGTCCCATAAGCACTTCGGAGTCGTAAATGTTCTTCGAGCAGCCGAGAGTAATTAAATTAACCCTGTTATTTTTTATTGTTTTTGTTTTCAATTGTCTGAACCGTGATTCGCCTTATGATAAAAAACATTATTGAGTCAATGTTCTTGCATATTTACCTTTATCCCTCCAATTGTCATTCCGCACTTGATGCGGAATCCATCGAAAAATGCATGAATAGATGGCTCCGCGCTGCGCTGAGCCTGCTTTGACTTCGTCGCTACTTTGTGGTCGCAGGAATGACAATCAGAGCGGGAAAATAAACCACTAACCTAATTAAGGTTCAGACAAATATAAGGAATTTAATTGTGCTTATATCGGTTATTTTTAATAAATTTGTATTTACACTAAATATAATAACTATGCCAATTACAATATATCCGTTTGAGCAGCAGGAACCGGGTGGATTTAACGACGGCGAAATCCTCGAAAACCGCCCGATAGTTATGTCGCACAACCCCGCGCACCTTTTGCCGTATTCAAATTTATTTTACTGGGCGCACGCATGGTCAGATAATGGCAGCACCATAGGTGAACATCCGCATAAGGCATTTGAAATTATGACATTTATTCTTAAAGGCACAATCGAGCATTACGATACAAAAAACAGGAAATGGATTCCGTTAAACGCGGGTGATGCACAGCTCATAAGGGCGGGAAGCGGCATAAGCCATTCGGAAAAGCTCAACGCCGGCTCGCACGTGTTCCAGATTTGGTTTGACCCCGACGTTAGGAAAACTATGTCCGAACCCGCAAGTTATAATGATTATTCATCGAATGATTTTCCCGTTGCAAGCGTAAACGGATTTACTGTTAAGACTTTTGTCGGTCCGGATGCACCCGTTGAAATGGAATCACCCGGTATAAAAGCAGTTGAAATATCCTTTAAGGAAGGTCCGCATAAGCTCAGCCTGAGCAAAGACAAAATAAGCTCATTGTATTTAATCGAAGGTGAAATTAAAACGGGTGATAAGCTGATAAAGGCAAATGACTTTGCAGTTATTAAAGATGAGGACTCACTTGAATTTGAATCAAACCAAGAAGGAAAATTGTTTTTAATTGAGTCACCCGTAAAGCTTGAGTATAAAACATATGCAGAATTTTAATTATACACCTTACCCCTTCCCCTCTCCTGATAGGAGTGGGTGTCCGTGAGAACGGGGTGAGGTTACATTAATAATTTTACAGATAACACGCAATGAAAACAAATTATTTCTTTTTAATGGGATTATTATATAGTATTTTAATATTTTTGGGCTGCAAGCAAATTAAAACAAGACCTGAAAATACAATGGCTTCGGAGAAGAATTCAATTTACGAATACATTCAGTCCAATCCATCGGCAAAAATAAAATCGATTGACGGTGCGGAAGTCGATTTCAGCCAGTATAAAGGGAAAAAGGTTTTAATCGTTAACGTCGCGTCTGAATGCGGCTACACGCCCCAGTATGAGGATTTGCAGAAACTGTATGAGGCAAATAAGGATAAGCTCGTTATACTCGGTTTTCCCGCAAATAACTTTGGGGGTCAGGAACCCGGAACTAACGAGGAAATAAAATCCTTCTGCCAGAAGAACTACGGCGTAACTTTTCCGATGTTTGAAAAAATTTCCGTTACCGGTGACGAGCAGCACCCCCTCTACAAATGGCTCACAAATTCTGAGCTAAACGGCTGGAACAGCCAGGCACCTGTATGGAATTTCTGCAAATACTTAATTGATGAAACCGGCGGGCTTGTGAAATATTATTCCATGAAGGTAAAACCCTTTGATGAAGAGATTACGTCTCAGTTAAAGTAACTATCTGAACCATGATTTTCATGATTATATGATTATCATGATAAATCCGTCAAGGCAATCCTTTAATCCTTTGTGTCAAAGTTCAGAGGTCTTAAATTTATCTCCACCCCAACCTAATTAAATACCTGAAATTTTAATGATTTATATTGCTCTTTTTTTAACTTCTCAAAATCCTCTTGATTTTAATTTTAGGTATACCTAAATTTGTAATGAGATTAACCTAATTCTTTTATTTAAGTATGCCATCACAGTCCATAGAAGATTATTTAAAAAACATTTATCACATTCAGGAAGAAGGCGGCAAAGCAAACACGGGTAATCTTGCTTCGATTCTTTCGGTTTCACCCGCTTCTGTAAGCGAGATGGTTACAAAGCTATCGAAGCAGGGATGGATTGAAAACGAGCCTTACCACGGCTTTAAGCTTACAGGCGAGGGCGAAAAAATTTCTATTGCTTTGATACGCAAGCACCGTTTGCTTGAAGTTTTTTTGTACCAGAACATGAATTACCAGTGGGATGAAGTCCATGCCGAAGCAGAGCGTATTGAACACGTGGTATCCGATAAATTTATCGATAAGCTTGATGAATATCTCGGATACCCGAAGTTTGACCCGCACGGCGACCCGATTCCGGACAAGAACGGGAAAATTCCACCGACACATTACAAATTATTAAACAGTGCTGCACCGGAAAAAGATTATACAATTGCAAAGGTTAACGATTCGTCAAGGGAAATATTAAAGTATCTTTCCAAAATCGGGTTAAAGCTTAATTCAAAAATTCACTTAAGCGAAAAAATTGAATTCGACGGCTCGGTGTTAATTACTCTGAGCGGGAAGAAACATCTCTTAAGCCAGAAAATGTCGGAAAATATTTTTGTTGTTGACTGATTATTAAAATTTAATTGCTGAGAACCAAATGAAAAGTAAGAACCAAATGAAAAGTAAGAACCAAATGAAGAAAATTTTGTTAATGCTCCTGATTTATGTTTTTGCCCTTTCATTAATGAGCTGCGGCGGGAAGCAGAGTGCAGACACAAAAAAAACGGATAAAATCATAACCGTTTCTACGATTACAATCATAAACGATGTTGTAAAAAATATCGGCGGCGATAAGGTGGAAACCAGAAGCATCTGCGGTGTGGGTATCGACCCGCATACATACAAGGCAAAGCCCAATGACCCAAGAACTGTCTCCGAATCCGATGTGGTTTTCATCAACGGGTTCGGGCTTGAGCACTGGATTGAAGAAATGGTGCGAAATGCAGGCGGCAATAAGAAAGTCGTTACCGTTACCGAAGGCATAACTCCTATGACCGATGAAAAGGGCTTCGGGGACCCCGACCCGCACGCGTGGTTCAACGTTCAGTATGTTAAAACTTATGCAAATAATATTGCAAAGACGCTTATTGAAATGGATAAGAAAAACGAATCTTATTACAAGGAAAATCTTGAAAGCTATTTGAAAAAGCTCGATTCGCTTGACAATTGGGTCAAAGCCGGAATCCAGAAAATTCCCGAGCAAAAACGTGTGCTGATTACTTCTCACGATGCCTTCCGTTATTTCGGCAAGGCGTACGGACTCGAAGTAAGGGGTTTGCAGGGCATTTCAACAGAAGCTAAAGCGCAGACCGAAGACGTGAAAAATCTTGTTGACTTGATAAAGGAAAGAAAGCTAAGCTCCGTATTTATCGAAACAAGCGTTAACCCCAAGCTGCTTGAGGAGATTTCCAAGGAAACCGGCGCCAGAGTCGGCGGCACATTGTATTCGGACTCCGTAGGCGATGAGGGGACTTTCGAAGGGACTTATATAGGAGCGGTAACGCACAATGTTAATACGATTGTAAATGCACTGAAATAACTTGTATTAAATAATATGAGCAAAAAATACATTTATAATTATCTTGTAATATTTTCCCTGTCGCTTGCTCTTGTGGCGGTCTTTCATTCATGTGATTTCTTTTTGACCCCGCCTGTAGCTGATGATGAAACACTTGACGGCCCGATTGAAGGTCTTACAAGCGACCAGCTTCGGATGTTCTTCCTCGGTGATGAACAGTTTAACAAAGTTTTTTCCTTTAATGAAGGGCTTGGACCGATTTTTAACAATACCGCATGCGGAAGCTGCCACGTTGATGACGGGAAAAGTCATCCTTCTGCAAATCTGAAGAGATTCCAGAAAAATTTAGGTAATGGAACCTATGACCCGCTCACAGAACTCGGCGGCTTACAGCTTCAGGATAAGTCTATCCCAGGCTATCCTGCTGAGACCATTCCGCCTGAGGCAAACGCAATTTCCGTGCGAAGCGGACCTATCGTAGTTGGACTTGGCTTGATAGAAGCCATTTCTGATTCAACAATACTTGCGTATGCCGACCCCAACGACCAGAACAATGATGGAATTTCAGGTAAGCCGCAGCTAATAAGCGCACCTTCTTTTTTAAACCTTCCTCCGGGACCTTACGGCGGTAAATACCTTGGGAGATTTGGAAGGAAAGCGGGGGCAATAAATCTGCTTCAGCAAACAGTTGAAGCTTATCATCAGGATATTGGAATAACTACTGATTTAATCCCCTCTGAAAATTACAATCCGTTAGCGGGCGGCTATATTGATCCGGTCCCAGACCCCGAAGTTACATCAAATACAGTTCAGTTCGTAGTCTTTTATCTGAAAACTTTGAAACCTCCAATAAGAAGAATGCAAAATGACCTCAAAGTAATAGCCGGAAATACCAAGTTTAACGAAATTGGCTGCAACAGATGCCACGTTCCTTCAATGCAGACCGGTTACAGCCCCATAAACGCTTTAAGCTATAAGCAGGTGAATTTATACTCCGATATGCTGCTCCACGATATGGGGGATGAGTTAGCTGACAATTTTATCGAAGGCAAAGCAAATGAAAGAGAATGGAGAACAACTCCGCTATGGGGACTCGGAATCATCCATAATGCAACAGGAGGAATGCCTTTTTACATGCACGATGGCAGAACCTCTGACCTGATTGAAGCAATACGGCTGCACGGCGGTGAAGCCGAAGCCATAAAACAGGCGTTCATGAACCTGGGTGAAACGGACAGGCAGAATGTAATTGCATTTTTAAAGTCACTATGAATATCTCACGAAAAGATTTCTTAAAGAAAACAACACTCCTATCAGGCGGATTAATTCTACTCCCTGTGATTGGGAATTTATCGGGGTGTTCTGCCAGCGCGGAATCAACGAAGGTTACTGTTTCGCCGGAGGGAATTATTAAATACAATATCGCCGGCACGCTTAAAAACCCGGGTGACGGTGAATTGCTGGAGTTAGAGAAAACCGATTCGAAGATATTGCTGATTAAAAAGCAGGGAAACAGCTTCACGGCGCTGAACTCTGTTTGCACTCATAAGGGGTGCGAGCTGGTTAAGAAAAGGGATTTTCTTGATTGCCCATGCCACGGCTCGGAATTTGATTTCAGCGGAAAAGTGATAAAAGGTCCCGCTAGCGAGCCGCTGCAGAGCTTTAAAACTGAGTTCGACGGCAAAAATACAGTAACAATTTTCCTAAAGTAAGTTTACATATGAAAAAAATAATTATAATACTTATAATTCAATGGATTGTATTTCAGTCTTTATACTCACAGTCTAAAGACACAGCAAAAGTTACTGACCCATTATATCAAAAACCTTTTCTGCTTAAGTTCGGCAACCTGCAGCTTGGCGGATATACTGATATGAGCTATGAGTTTGAAAGGGAAAACGGCATCACGGAAGAAGCTACATTCAAAGCCAACAGGTTTAATATTTTTGTTTACTCAAGATTTTTCAACAGGGCAACAATATTCGGGGAAATAGAATTTGAAGAAGGAGCGGAGGAAATTGCACTAGAAATAGCGCAGCTTGATTTTGAATTAACCGAAGCATTGAACCTGCGCGCCGGAATTTTACTGCCGCCGCTCGGCAGGTTTAACGTAAACCATGATTCACCCAAAAATGATTTCACGCGAAGACCGCTTGTTTCGACAGAAATTATTCCATCAACTCTCTCGGAAGTCGGCGGCGGGTTATTCGGAAATGTTTATGCGGGGAGAATGAGATTCGCTTACAATATGTATTTAACTAACGGATTTACTGACGGAATAATTTTGAATGGGCAGGGAGGTACAAGCTTCCAGGCGGGCAAACCTTCGCTCGGCGAAGATAATAATACAGCGCCCTCATACACCGGCAGGATTGGATTTATCCCTGTTCCGGGAATTGAGGCAGGGCTTTCATTCCATACAGGTGCGTATAATACGTATTCGGTTGAAGGCGTGGACATAGATGAAAAAAGAAATGAGTTAATCTTAGCGGCTGACTGGGATTTTTCCAGAAGCTTTAAATTCGGTACTCTCAGGTTAAGCGGTGAATTTGCTTACGCAAAGATTGATATACCTGAAAACCTTGCAAGCATTTATGCAGGAAAACAGCAGGGATATTATGTAGACCTGGCATATGATTTCCTCAAGGGTTTTGTAAAAATTCTGCCAAAGTCTTACTTTACTTTTGCTCTCCGGTATGATGAAATTCATTTAAACAAAGATATCGATGGAGATTTGACAAGGCAGTTCTCGCTTGGCTTAAACTTCAGGCCGTTTGAGGATTCGGTATTCAGGATTAATTATTCAAGAGGATGGTCTTACGACAGAATAAATAACTTAACGCATACTGCTTTGATGACAGCTTCAATTGCAACTTATTTTTAGTCAAGCATATTTAAAAATGAACGTAATTTCAGTAAAAAACTTAACTGTATCTTATCACAAAAAACCTGCTATCAAAGGCATTAATCTTGAAATTGATTCCGGAAGTGTGATTGGAATTGTCGGTCCCAACGGTGCGGGTAAATCAACACTGCTGAAGGGAATATTGGGACTGCTTCCGTTCGATAGCGGCGAGATTAAAATTTTCGGTAAGGATATCGATAAATCACGCAAACGCATTTCATACATCCCCCAGCGTGAGCAGTTTGACTGGGATTTCCCGATTAATGTGCATGATGTTGTGATGATGGGACGCTACGCACACCTGCCAATGATTGGCTTTCCAAAGGCAAAGGACAGGGAAATCGTGGACCAGGCACTGCAGAAGGTCGAAATGCTGAAATATGCCTCGAGGCAGATTAGAAACTTATCCGGCGGGCAGCAGCAGAGAATTTTCCTCGCGCGCTCGCTTGCGCAAGAGAGTGATATCTATTTTCTTGATGAGCCCTTTGTGGGAGTCGATGCGAAAACCGAGAAAGCAATTTTTAACCTTATGAAGGAGCTGAAAGACGAGGGCAAAACTATTCTTGTCGTTCACCATGATTTGGGAAAAGTGCTTGAATATTTCGATAAGCTGATACTGATTAACCAGACGCTTATTGCTTACGGAAATACAAAAGATGTTTTTACTGCCGAAATGATAAACAAAACCTACGGCGGCAGGCTGACGATACTGCAAAGAACGGAAGAGCTTGTTGGTCAATAATGGAAGTAATTTATAAATACATAATAGAGCCGGTTCAATACGAATTCATCCAGCGGGCACTGGTTGCATCGATTACAATTGGCATAAGCTGCGGATTAATCGGCACTTACATAATGCTCCGCAGGATGTCATTAATCGGTGATGCGCTAGCTCACGCTGTTTTGCCCGGCGTTGTAATAAGTTTTATGATTGCCGGCAAGGGCGAGCTGAGTCTTTTTATAGGGGCGGTTATTGCAGGTATTGTTACATCGCTTTTAATCGGATTTGTAAATCGCAACTCAAAGATTAAGGAAGACACGTCAATAGGTATTATCTTTACGGGAGCTTTTGCGCTCGGCGTGCTGCTTGTTTCGCAGTTAAAGCAGGTGCATATTGATTTATCTTCATACCTCTTCGGTGATGTGCTCGGTGTTTCGACAGGCGATATAATACTATCGATGATTATAATGTTTGTAATTCTAACTTGCATAATTTTGTTTTACAAACAGCTTCTGCTGACCTCGTTTGACCCGACTATGGCTATGACAATCGGAATTTCAGTAACGATTGTCCACTATCTTTTAATGTCGCTCCTTTCGATGTCGATAGTTGCCGGCTTGCAGTCCGTTGGTGTTGTGCTTCTGGTTGCAATGTTAATCACACCCCCCGCAACGGCATATTTGCTAACAACAAGCTTAAAGAAAATTCTGGTGCTTTCGTCGGTTCTCGGAGTTGCTGCATCGGTTATCGGATTATATATGTCTTACCATTTCAATTTTTCCTCCGGTGCATCGATTGTCCTGGTTGCGGTATTCTTCTTTATGCTGGCATTTGTTTTTTCCCCTAAGGAAGGGCTTCTCACCAGGTTCTTAAGGCGACGGGAAGCTTCAAAAGCCGTTATAATGGAGGATATTATAAAGCTTGCATATAAATTCCAGACAGTCCTGGCAAAAGAAGAGCTCGTCGAAAAAATTTCAGGCGAGCTTGGCTTCAGAGCATCGAAAATCGAATCCTTAATCAGCCGGCTGGTTGAGGTGGGACTCGTTTCTTCTTCGGACGGGAAATATGAGCTTTCCGAAACCGGAAAAAAGGAAGCGCTAAGGTTAATCCGTATTCACCGCCTGTGGGAAACCTATATTACAAAGGAAAAAGTTACTGATATCGAGCACATTCACCCCGAGGCGGAAAAAATCGAGCACCTTCTCACCGAAGAGCTTGCCGACGAGCTTGACGAGGAGCTTGGCTTCCCCGAAAAAGACCCTCACGGCTCCGATATACCTAGGAAAAAATAACTTACCAAACCTTAAATGTATTTACCACATTAATATTTGTGTTATACGCCGTAATCATGTAATTGTAGTTATTCACCACATCGTCATATAGGCGGTTGAACTCATTTACATTGTTTGCGTTCGGCGCTTCATCGAAAAACTTCTTCCCCGCATCCAAAAAATTACCTGTCATTTTCGCAAAATAATCCTCGTAGCTGTATTTCATATACTTGGTTTTATCGGTGAACTCCGCACTTAAAACCGTATTCTTATCTTCTTTATAAGTTTTTTCAAATTCTTCAAAGCTTTTTTTGGATGCGCTTAAATCGCCTTTAAATTCTACCGCATTAAAATTATCGTAAAACTCCTCCGCCGCATCAAGCGTGCTTTCGTATGCATTCATAAGTATTGCAATTGATTTCTCGTCCGGGTTGGAAATCGTATTAGGGTCGCGGATTTCTCTTTTCGGCTTGTATTTTTTAATTGCGGCGGCAAACTTGTCAAAAGCGGATTTATATTTCTCGTAATCGCTTTTCATCTCCTCATCATAAGGCACGGTTTTGGATAAATCTTTTTTGAACTCGCCCTTGCTGTAATAATCCGATACTTTGCTTGCCGTGCCGTGATAATCCTCGAGAACCTTCAGCAGCTTTACAAGCTCGCCTTCGATTTCATTTTTCATTTCGCTTGCCGCGCTCAGCTTCGAAAGCTCACCCCCGTCATAATATGAGCGTTTGTAATCTTTTATTGTCCGTTCAAGGTTACTAACCGAAAGTGAAAGACTCACCGCAATTATAAAGCTTCCCTTGGTTAGGGATTTCGGCTCGGGTATATCGCTTACATAATCCCTGTAAACCTTGTCGCCTGATTCCTGTATTTTATTTGATACGTCGATGTATTTATTATAAAAATTTAAATCATCTCCCGATGTAACCTCCTTTGTTTCTTCCTTAACGGTTTCTTCTTTTGTATCAGTATCCTTTTTTTCGGAATTGAGTTTTTCCTTCAGCTTTTCGGTAAGTGAGCAGCTTACAAGCAGCAGAAAAACCAAAGTAAAACTCATAATTGATTTAAAATTGTTCATTGAATTTCCTCCCTGTATGAATGCAAATTACAAAAATATGATATTATTTTCCCTCCAAAGGATTCCTTCGGAGCGGAGTAGCTGCCATATATTACCGGCATAATTTTCCATTCCTTGTTTAATCTTTGATTACTGTGTATTTTGGAGAGATTCAATCAAAAATTACGAAAAAATAAGCGTTTAATGGATACGAAAGAAGTATTTATAATCGATGCCACTCGCACACCCATAGGCAAATACGGCGGTTCGCTAAAAGACGTCCGACCCGATGATATGGCAGCCGGTGTGATTAAGGAAATTGTCAAAAAGAATTTTGATGATAACGGCATTTCAAAAGAATTTATCGAAGATGTTATCCTTGGCTGTGCAAACCAGGCGGGAGAAGATAACAGGAACGTTGCGAGAATGAGTCTGCTGCTTGCGGGACTTCCCATAAGCGTTGCAGGGGTGACGGTTAACCGGCTGTGCGGTTCGGGAATGCAGGCGGTAATCGATGCCTCAAGGGGTATTAAAACAGGCGAAGGAGATGTAATGATTGCCGGGGGGACCGAATCGATGACACGTGCGCCTTTTGTTATGCCAAAATCATCCGAGGCGTTTACACGCACCAACGCCGTTTACGATACAACTATCGGCTGGCGTTTTACAAATCCCAAGCTTGCCAGAATGTACTATCCATACTCAATGGGCGAGACTGCCGAAAACGTTGCGAAGCGGTACAACATTTCGAGGGAAAGGCAGGATGAGTTTGCATTCGATTCACAAATGAAGGCGAAGGAAGCGATTTTAAAGGGAAGATTCAGAAATGAAATTACTCCAGTTGAGATAATCTCAAAGAAAGAAACGCTTGTGTTTGATACCGATGAATTCCCGCGCCTTGATACAACAATGGAGAAGCTTTCAAAGCTTAAGCCCGCATTTTCTGAGGAGGGCGGAACAGTAACGGCGGGCAATTCTTCGGGAGTTAATGACGGAGCATGCGCACTTTTGCTTGCCTCTGGTGAAAGAGCCGATGAGCTTGGATTTAAAAAAAGAGCGCGCATCGTTGCCTCCGCAGCTGCGGGGGTTGAGCCGGACTGCATGGGGCTCGGTCCGATACCTGCAACGAGAAAAGCCTTACAAAGAACAGGATTAAAGCTGGAGGATATTGATTTAATCGAGCTTAACGAGGCGTTTGCCTCGCAATCGATAGCCTGCATCGATGAGCTTGGACTTGACATCAGCAAAGTAAACGTAAACGGCGGAGCAATTGCGCTCGGGCATCCGCTGGGAATGAGCGGAGCGAGAATTATCACAACCCTGCTTTACGAAATGGAAAAACGCAAGCTGCGCTGGGGTCTTGCTACAATGTGCATCGGAGTGGGGCAGGGAATCACAACGATTATCGAGAGGATTTGAGATGTAAGATTGAAGATGGGTGATTTAAAGTCAAACAGAAAATCTCAAATCGAAAATCTCAAATCTAAAATCAGCTGATGAATTTACCGAACACACTAAGTCTGCTGCGTATTGTTCTTGCTCCTGTTTTTTTGTTTCTGCTTCTTTCCGATAGCCCGGTTTATGTGTTTCTTTCATTTTTAGTTTATACGCTTGCTGCGCTTACTGACTGGTATGACGGACGCTATGCGCGCAAATACGGTTTCAAAACAATTTGGGGGCAGTTTTTAGACCCGCTGGCTGATAAAATTCTAACATCAAGCGCTTTTGTCGGATTTTATCTTTTGAACAGAAAAGACCCTGAGTTTTTCGGCAGTTCGGAAATCATTCCGGTTGGTTATCTGGCAGCAATTATTATCATCAGAGACATTGTTTTAACGGCAGCGCGTTCCGTTCAGGAATTAAGAGGGAAACAATTCAGAACCTCAATGGTCTCAAAAACAAAAACATTTGCTCAAATGACATTTATTTTCTTAATCATCGGCTCACTTGCGCTTGCTTCACTGTTTCAAAATACTGCTTTAAATGCGTTTTTAATCAGCTATTTACATTCAATTATTAACTATTATTTATTGCTTTTAATCACTATACTAACGGTTGCAAGCGGCGCAGCATATATATTTGAATCAAAACCGGAGCAAAATATATAAAATTCTAAAAGTTGGCTATTTCGTTTAAGTTAATTAAGGAAAAGAATCCCGTAAACGAAGATGCAAAAGTTCCTTTTGTTGTTAATCTTCTCGGAAGCGGGTTATTTGTTGGACATATACCGATTGCATCAGGGACTTTCGGAAGCCTGCTTGCGTTCGGCATTTACCTTTTGCCTCATTTTTCGGAATTGCTGTATATCACCGCCTTGATTTTAATATTTTATTTCATTGGGGTTTATTGCTCCGGTAAAATGCTCCCGCGTTACGGCGAAGACCCGCCCGAGATTGTTATCGATGAAATCGTAGGGCAGTGGTTTACCTATCTTATCGGTTCTCTTGTTTTTGAGGTTTTTTTCCGCTTCAAATCATTTGACCCCGATATTCAGTTTGAGGCAAAGCTGGCGTTCGGTTTTATCGGCTTCGTTGTCTTCAGGTTTTTTGATATCGTAAAGCTTGAGCCTGCAAAATACTTTGATAATAAAAACTCCGGCTTTGGAATTATGATGGACGATATTGCATCGGGTCTTTATGCGGGTGTTATGAGTGCCGTCTTTACGCACTTTGCATGGTACCAGTTTTTGAGAAAAATTCTTTTGTGATAGCTTCTTTAGTCTTTAATTTTTACCTGCAACTGTAACCTGCAAACAATTCAATGCTTATAGAAGAAACAATCGGAAAGCTCTTGCGTAAAAAAAAGCTGACTGTTTCCGCGGCTGAATCATGCACCGGAGGACTCATTGCCTCACTGCTGACCGATGTGCCCGGAAGCTCGGATTACTTTATATCAGGCGTTGTTGCTTATGCTGACGAAGCGAAAATTAAATTCCTTGGTGTAAAGAAGCAAACCTTAAAAAAATACGGTGCAGTCAGCAGTCAAGTAACAAAAGAAATGGCGCTGGGAATCAGAAAACGTTCGAGCGCAGACATCGGCATTTCAACCACGGGGATTGCAGGACCTTCGGGCGGGAGCAGGAAAAAACCCGTTGGTACTATTTGGATTGGATATTCAGATAAAAACGTTACATTTGCAGAAAAGTTTGTATTTGGCAAAAACCGTTTAAAGAATAAGCGGCTTATGGCGAAAAAAGCACTGGAAATACTTAGGAAGAAATTGCTGGGGTGAGGTATTAAAAATCAATGCAATGATTGAAATAAAAAACCTGAAAAAGAGCTTCAACTCAAACGATGTTTTAAAAGGCGTTAACCTTAATATTGAGCAGGGAAAAACGACGGTTATCATCGGCTCAAGCGGATGCGGCAAGTCCGTTTTGCTTAAACACATTGTCGGCTTGCTTAAGCCGGATGAAGGAAACATATTAATCGACGGCGATGACATTACTAAAATGAAAGAGGATGAGATTTATAAAATCAGAACGAAGTTCGGATTTCTTTTTCAAAGCTCGGCGCTGTTCGATTCGATGACGGTGGGCGAAAATGTGTCGATTGCTTTGAGAGAAAATACGGGCAAATCCAAAAATGAAGTTGATAAAATTGTAGCCGAAAAGCTGGGGCTTGTAAATCTTGCCGGCACAGAAAGTCTTATGCCCGCAGCTTTATCAGGAGGGATGAAAAAGCGCGTGGGGCTTGCAAGGGCGCTTGCAACCAACCCGCAGTATATTTTATATGACGAGCCGACAACGGGGCTTGACCCGATTACAAGCGAAACCATTGACGAGCTTATGGATTCGGTTGCAAGAAATAAGGAGCTTAAGGTAACATCGATTATTGTTACTCACGATATTTTTACCGTTTATGAAATAGCGGAAGTGGTTGCTATGATGCATAACGGGATAATACATTTTGAAGGCACCCCCGATGAGCTTCGCTCAACCACTGACCCGATTGTAAGGGAATTCCTCGAACGAACCGACCAGGTGAGAGTGAAACATTAAGCATTGTATATGTGTATAAATATTGTTATTTTTGTGTATGAGAACAAACATAGAAATTAACAATAAACTGATGTCAAAAGCAAAACGTCTCTCAAGGCTAAAAACAAAGAAAGATGTTGTAAATTTAGCTTTGGAGAACCTTGTCAAAACCCTTAATAAAAGGTCCCTTATTTCTCTGAAAGGAAAAATTGTTTGGGAAGGAAATCTGAAGGAGATGAGGAAATCATAAGCGATGGTTTTTTAGCAGATACTTCTGTATGGGTTAATTTCTTTAGAGATAAATCAAACAGGGAGACCGAAATACTCACAAATGCTCTTTACACAAATGAGCCTTTTTTTATTTGTCCTGTAATACTAATGGAAATTCTTCAGGGTGTCAAAAAGGATTCAGACTACTTTACCTTAAAAGAAATGATGTTAAGTATGGAAATGCTTGAAATAGAGCATATAGAGTCAGCAATCGGGGCTGCAGAGCTTTACAGGAACCTTAGAAAAAAAGGTTTCACAATAAAAAAATCAAATGACTGCTTGATTGCGTACTATTCATTGTACTTTAACATACCTCTATTACACAACGATTCGGATTTTGATTTAATTGCAAAGCACACCGCTTTAAAAATTATGTGAATTGAGTTTTAGAATAGAGAAAACATTAAGATTCAGCATTTTCTCCCGGGAACCATTTAGAGATAACTTCTTCGGCAACTTCGGTGATTGATTTGTTTTCAGTGTCTATAACAAAATTTTCCAGCTTGCGCTGCTCAAATTGTTCGCGCAGCTCACTGGCGCGGTTTTTGTGCCACATTAATGCCTCATCAACTTCCCTGTGTTCCAGTCTTTTATGTAAAGTAGAGTCTTCTGCAGTTAATCTGACAACTGTAATATGAGAATTAGGAATTACCGATTTGAACTTCTCGATTTCCTCACGGTTTTCAATTACGTTTGGGATTATCAAATGCCGAATGCCAAGAGCTTTACTTTGGATTTTCCCGCTCCAACGGGTCCTGTAATTATCAGCAACGAAACTTTTTCATTCATAATTAGCAAAGGATGCTAAACAAACGCTTCGACGCTTTGGGGAGATAAAACCCTGCGCGGGTTTTCGCGGGGGGCGATTCTGCGCATAAAGTCAAAAAACAGCTTCGTTGTCGTGCAGCTCGGACAGATTCCGATATCACCCTCCCAAATTTCCTCGCAAAACGCCTCAGGCAGGTTTTTGTAAATAATAGCGGTCGCTCTTTCGTGAACGTCCCACAGCCAGTCAGCACCCGGCGGCTGCTTGCCTTCGTATTCGGTTTCAACCATCGGTATAAAAGGGCTCATTATCGGCCAAATGCCTTCCGACGACAGGTATTCAATACCTTCTAAAACCGATTCCTTCGGCTCAAGTCCAATGACAAAGCTGCTCAGAGTTCTTGCGGGTTTAAGCAAATCGCGCGCCTCCTTTAATGATTCAATCCACCGCTTTCTGCCAACTCTACTAGCTTTGCCCGGGCAGATTTCGCTGAAAAGCTTTTCGTCCCATATTTCAAGGTTAAACGCAACGGAGCTTATTCCCGCCCCGCATAAATACTCTGTTTCCTCTTTATTTCTTGTCGCGGTAATTGCCGTTACAATCGGGAAGTTTTTTTGCTTTACCAGCGGTTTTAACTTTTCGAGTATTTGGGGAAGATTCCCAAGCCCGTCGTCTTTAGCGGCCCCTGCTGTCATTGCAAGGTGTGAGCAGACCGGGTTATCCATAATTGCTTCCTTGACAACATCAAAAACATCACCCGATTCCTTGATTGTAACAACATGGTCGCGGTTTCTCTGGCGCGCAGGCACAATATTGCAGAACTTGCACTGCACGCTCTTTGCAAAGTAATTGCAGGCATTATCAAAACAGACTCTCAATCCGCAGTCACCCCGCATAGAGGCGACTTTCTTCATCAGCTCACCGCTTGAAGTTTTCCTGTCGTAAAAATCGGGTCTGGTCGGCCAGCGCACCTCGCAAACTTCCTTGTTATCCTTCAGCAGAATGATTGCATTTTCACTGGCGTGGACTTTAAAGGGTGATTCCGGGTTATACCTTACATCAACATATAAATCATACGGCAAAAGCATATCGTTTGGCAGCGGGCGGGTTCCTTCGCCTGAGCCGTGATGTGTTACCGGCGTCATCTCAAATACCCAGAAGACTTTCTCAAGTCCGCCATGCCCTACGGTAGCCATTGCTTCATCGGTAATGGTCAGTCCGTTAACCAGAAGCTGAGTTTTTAATCTTATTGCGTCGTCAAACGTCAATTAAAAAATAAAAAGTTAAAAATCAAAATGACAAATCAGAATTAAAAAATTAACTTTTGCTCTTTAATGTTAAAATGCTTGAACCGAAAATTTTAGATATCTCATCTAATTCCGACAAATATTTTTCTTCTTCCTTGCCTGCTCTTTTGAAAGGGAATTAATTCAAATTAATTAAATCCTTCGCTGCGCTCAGGACTTGTGTTTTATTCATCTTATGCCCGGAGTGATAGTTTACGAGCGATGCATTTTCCTTTATTATGTCGTAAATAAATCCGCCAGTGAAACACTCAGCGCAAATTGGCGCTTCCTTCAGCCAGTAATCCTCGGTTCCGATTAAGGACATTTTTTTGAGTATAATATCTGCAGACATACGCATTGTATCGGTCATCCATTTATGCGTAGGGGGGCGGAAACCCTCGAACTCGCTCCCCGTTTCGGGACTGAAGGGGACAACAATTGGAATAATCCCGCGTTCGGTGCACCATTCAACCCCTTGTAAAAGTGTGTGCCTTGGCTCTAAGCCCGCAATCATCGCGGAAAAAACCCGCCCTTCGCCGAAATATTTTACCGCTTCTATTAATGACGCCTCCCACAAATCCCTCCCGATGTGTTTATCCTTGCCGGGAACGATTGCCTTCCAGTATCCGCGGTCAAAGACTTCGAAATTGAACGAAACCGAGTGCATGCCAAGCTCATACATTAGCTTTACGTCATTTATATCTTTGGAGGGGGAGATTGTAAACAAAACCTTTGTCCTGCCGTTATCTCCGTTGAACGGAAATCTCTTTGCAAGCTCCTCAAGAATCTGAACCGTTCCGCCGAGCCCGTGCTTTTCGTGGGGAGTTCCCCTCGTGAGTATCGCCTTGGGGTCAGTGTGGTATTTTTTTGCAATTTCGATCACGTCGGCAATCTGAACCGCGTTCTTGTATGAATTTGTGATGTTTTCCTCGGGGTAAAAATCCTGTGCAGGGGTAAGATTGCAGAACCTGCAGGCAGTCTTAGTTCTGAAATAATCGCAGAAATAATTCCACGTGAAGTTTAAGTTGCAGCTTCCGTTATAAACCACGATGTCCTTAAACAAAGTGCCATCACTTGTTTTTTCAAGCCCGAACGGCGGAAGGTTTACAAAATCCGATGTGCAGATAATATTTCCCGCCTTATCCTGAACTACAAGACTGTTTTCCATTATTCTGAGGCGGAAGTTCGCCTCGCTGTTTTCGCGTATTTGCACGCAGACTTCCTTGGGCATCTTAAGCTCTGCCGGCTGAAATCTTTTGGCGCGCTCTGAGTCCCAGCCGTGTTCTTTAGTTAAATCGGTCCTCAGCTCAGCCAGTCGCAGGCCGTTAATAAGCAAGTCGCATTTCAGCTTTATGAGTTCGGTTCTTTCCATAATTTTTTTACCTCATCCCCGTCCCCTCTCCTATAAGGAGAGGGGTGCCAAAGGCGGGTGAGGTCATAATTCCTTAATAATTAAAAAAGCCCTGAGTTTTACCCAAGGCTTTTACAAAAGCTGCTCTACAATTATTCCCATGAGCCGGACGGAGGGAAAATCGAATGAGATTTCTCATACGCGCTCTCCCAGCTGCCTGCGGGCGGAAAAATCGAGTGCGATTTCTCTGCTGCGCTCTCCCATGAACCGGCGGGGGGGAAGATTGAATGAGATTTCTCATTTGCGCTTTCCCAATTGCCTGCCGGCGGGAAAATTGTGTGTGAATTTGTTTTTACGTTTTCCATTGGTGGCATTAAGTATATAGTTTTCGAAAACCTAATGGCAAAATTAAAAGATAAAAATCATATTTTCAACTGATTTGTTTTTAACCGAGGTAGCTGTTTCTCTAAAAATCCTAAAAGAACTCATTTCTAAATGTATTGACAAAAGGCATACATTCAACTATTTTTGATTGTGGTTTTTAACTGGAATGATGAAAAAAACGAGTTTTTAAAGAAAACACGGAATATTGGATTTGAGGAAATCGTCGTTTCGATTGAAGAGGGAGGAGTCCTGGACGTTCTTGAAAATCCCTCCCCTCAATATAGAAATCAGATAATTATAATAGTTAATCATGAAAACTATGCTTATGCGGTTCCGGCAGTTAAAACAGATAGGGAATTTTTTCTTAAAACAATTTTCCCAAGCAGAAAATATACTAACAAATATTTGAAAAATAAAAAAGATGACAATGAAAGCTGATGGTGAAGAAAAAAAATTACTAAAAAGCATTCAATCAGGTGAATGGACTTCTGTTAAAGACCTTAAAACTTATAAAAAGCACCTTGCAGATGCAGCAAGAAAAACCATGCTTAAAGACAGAAGAATGAATATAAGAATTGCAAAAAGAGATTTGGACAGGCTGAAATCCAAAGCCTTGGAGGAGGGTATTCCTTATCAAACGCTCGTTTCAAGCATTTTGCATAAATATTTATCAGGCAAACTTAAAGAAACCGCATGAGATGACTGAGCTGCGAAAAACCCCGTAAACTGCCCATCCGACATAATATAATTCATTTATTTTAAAATAAATTAACCTGAATACATAATTTTTTACTTCGCAAAGTTTTGTTATCTTTGTGTCAGTCAGAGGGGGAAAATAAATAAAGCTATGAAAAAAAGCTGTTTTTTGTTGTTTTTTATTGTATTAAGCCCTGCCTTATTTGCACAGACTCCAAATGAAATCCTGATTGCCTTAATCCCGAATGCAACTGCCGGAGCGGATGCCTGGTCAATAAAGCTTGACAGCAAAACCGGCTCGTGGGTTTATGCAAATTACGATACAACGGCTAAAACCTACACTCTGGTTACCCCCAAAGGCACTTCGGCTGAGTATAACTATTTAATGCAATACTTGTCCCTTTTTGATGAGTCGGGAAACTGCTATACGATTGCGAGCAGAAATATTACACATAACACATACAGGAATTACATTTTAAAAAATAATGAAATTATTGCCGAGCATGATTATATAAACGAGGGATGGGTCGAAAAAAACGGATTGATATACTATACTGCAAGCGATACAAATAAATCTTATTTCATTACGTATAATACCTCCAGCAGTGCTTTTACAAAAAGCAGGCCTTATGATGAAATACGCCTCGTTTATTTCCCCGTTGAGTTCTCCGAAGGCGAGCCGCTAGGAGAAGTCGGTTTTACAAAAGACGGCAAGCCGTTTTATGCAGCGCTTGAAAATAATGAAACTTTCATTGTTATCGGCGATAAGGAAGCCAAGCATTACAGCGACATTGACTATTACAGCGTAAAATTTGATTCCGGGGGTAAGCCGTGCTATATTGCCAAAAGCAAGGGGAAGCTGTACGAAGTGCGCGGCAATACTTTTGTTGTTCAAGGGACAAAGCAATATAAAAAGTTTGACTGGATTTACGGTCCTATCGTGTTCAATCAGGAAAATATGCCCGTTTATGTCGGGCAGGATTCGCTCGGCGAAAACAAATACCGCTCAACAATTATGATTGGTAACGAAGTGCATAAAACGTATAACGGGAGCGTTTACGATTTGACGTTTTCGCCCGACGGCAACCCTGTTTATGTTGTATCGAAGGAAAAAAAGACCAAAGGCGGGGAGACCCAGTGGCGAAACTCGCTTTACGTAAACGGAAAGGCAGGCAAAAGCTACAGCTCAATTTATCAGATTGAATTCGTTAAATCGGACCCCGTTTTTGTTGCAACAGACCACTCCGGAAAAAGCTTTGTAGTTAAAGGAAATGAGGCAATCAGCGAGAAATTTGACTACATAATGGATAAACGCTATCTTGCCGACGGGAGCTTTGCCTATATAGGAACTAACTACGGCGACTATGAGAAACGCATAGCGGATGAAAATTATGTCTTTATCGGAAGCAAAAAACTCGGACCATTCGAGCTTGTTTCGACTTCGGATTATGCTACGGGCGAGGTAATTTTAAGCGATAAATCGGGCAATTATGCATTTCTTACCGGTCAAAATACCGATAAGGAAAACTACATTTACAAGTATACCGTTCACACAAATAAGTGGACATCAGAGCAGTTTGATAATATTTATGAGCTTCGCCTTGCAAACGGGAAAGTTATTTTCACCGCAGGCACGCTTGCTGACAAGGATTTTTATAAATACAACTACCGCCTTTATGTTGATAACCAGCCCGCAGGGAGTGAGTATTCCTCAATCTCCGATTTGAAGGTATCTGCCGAAGGCGTGCTTTCTTTCATCGCATCAAGAGGAAACGACATCTACCGTGTTGAGGTGAAGCTTTAGGTTTTTAACAAACACTGAAACGCAATTAATTCCCGGATAGCTTTTAACAATTAAAATTCACCAAAAAAATTTTCTTTCACGGATAAAAGTCATTTTATCCGGCGGGCAATTTATTTATATTTGCATCAGCTAGGTTTCCTTTATATCTGCGTATACCGTAGATTGGTGGTATTATAAAATAATATAGTTTACTCTTATGAGAGAAAACAAGCTTTCTTTTTTACAGGCATGCCTGCGCCGCGTCTTTGGCAGTGAGGCAAGCCCCTACCGCTACGGGCTTAATGCGAGTGCGGCGTTAATACTTTTTACCATTTCGTTCATAATAACATTTAACCTGGTCAGGGGGGCGGGGACTAATGAACACTTATTCGCTTTATTAGGCGGGTTTATTTATTCGCTCATTGTCTCGGCGCTGCTTTTTATAATCATCAAGAGCCATTATCTTTTTACAGCTAAAAAAAATACCGAGCTTCTGGCAAGCGAGCACAAATACAGGGCGCTTTCGGAAAACCTCGCTCTTTTTATTTCGAGATTCGGTTTGGATAAAAAATATGTCTATCTAAATAAAGAGGCAAAAAACCTCTTTCAGAAATATTCCTTTGCCGAAAAAGATGTTTTAGGAAAAAAGCCGACCGAGTTATATAAGAATTCCGATGATTCAATATACCTTGAAAACAAAATCGATGAAGTAATTAAATCAAAGGAAATCTTTACCGATGAGTTTTCGCTGGGCGAGGTTTATTACAAGTGGCAGCTGATTCCGGAATTCGACGGCGGAGGCAAAGTCGAATCCGTGCTTTCGATTTTACTGGATATTTCCGATATTAAAAATGCCGAGGAAAAGCTATTAAGGGAATCGAATTACCTTAACACTGTTATTGAATCCGCTCCTCTTGCTGTCCTTGATTTAAACAGAGACGGGACTGTTGCAAGCATATGGAACGAAGCGGCGGAAAAAATGTTCGGCTGGAAAGCAGAGGAGGTCATAGGAAAATATCTGCCTTACATTCAGGAAGAAGGGAAAGCTGAATTTGAGGCGAATGTAAAAAATGGACTTGAAAATAAACATCTGGTTTTAAAAAACATATTGAGGAGGAAAAAATCAGGCGAGGATATTTACATTAACGTTGACACATGTCCCATACCTGATGAAAAAGGAAACATAACAAGAATACTCGCTTTTATAGAAGATGTAACCCAGAAGAAACTCTACAGGGAAGAAATCCACAAGCTCTCCGAGGCGTTGAAGCAAAGCCCGTATTCTGTTATTATAACTAATTTGATGGGAACGATTGAGTACGTTAATCCTCATTTTACTTCCATCTCCGGCTACGAATTTGACGAAGCGGTTGGGAAAAATCCAATGCTGCTGCTGCACGGCTCAGAGGACACTGAAATCGATAACGAAATCAGAAATACTCTTTTTGCAGGAAATGTATGGAAGGGGGAGTTCTTTAATAAAAAGAAAAATGGTGAAAATTATTGGGCTTCGGTGCAGATAAGTCCGGTTATTGATGAAAACGGAATGCCAATCTGCATGGTTGCCATTGAGGAGGATATTACCGAAAAGAAGCGCCGTGATAAGCAGCTCGAAGACTCATTGCATGAAAAAGAGACTATGCTTAAGGAAATACGCAAGCTCTCCGAGGCTATAAAACAGAATCCCAACGGATTGATGATTACAAGACTCGATGCAACCATTGAGTACGTAAATCCCGCTTTTTGCGAACAATCGGGTTATTCTCTTGAAGAGTGCATCGGCAAACACCCGATGCTTCTTCTGCGGGGTGAAGTTGACCCTGAAATTGGCAGGGATATCGGAATGACGCTCGGCTCAGGCAATGTTTGGAAAGGTGAGTTTCGAAATAAAAAGAAAAACGGCGAGGTTTACTGGTCATCCGTGCAGATTGGTCCGATTAAGGATGAAGCCGGAAACACTGTAAACTGCGTTGGCATCGAACAGGATATAACGGAAAAAAAACAGAAGGATAAACAGCTTGAGGAAACTCTGCTCGAGAAGGAAGTAATGCTAAAGGAAATTCACCACAGGGTTAAGAATAATTTGCAGATTGTTTTAAGTCTCCTTAAGATGCAGGCGGAGACTTACCGAAGCACCGAAACCATAAACGCCCTTAAGACAAGCAGAAACAGGATTAACTCAATGGCGCTTGTGCATGAGAACCTGTACCAGTCGAAGGAAATCACAAAAGTTGATTTGAACAGCTATGTTAACACGCTTGTGCGCAATATTTTCTACACATACGGCGTTGCGGAGGATAAGATTCGCTTCCGCTCTGAGATTGAAGACAAAATCGAGTTCGGGCTTGATACATCCATACCGCTTGGTTTGCTGATAAACGAGGCGGTTTCCAATTCGCTGAAGCACGGTTTTCCGGATGGCAGGAAGGGTGAAATTCTGCTTGAATGCAGGAAAAAAGGCGACGGTTACTCGCTTAGAATCAAAGATACAGGCGTTGGACTGCCGAAGAATCTTGAGCCCGAAAAACTGAACTCGCTCGGTATGCAGCTCATACAGATTCTCTGCTCCCAGCTTGATGGCGAGCTGAATATGAACGGCACGACGGGCGCGGAAATCCGCGTGAACTTCAAAGAGATTAAGTACAAATCAAGGGTGTAGTTTTTTTTGAAAATGGGCTAAAACAGCCATTTTTACCCCTTTTACAAGTGTAATAAAATCAACTACAAAAGATTGGTTAATTGTGCTATATGCAGTAAGGGACAGTTGTATTAATTTTGAATCAATAACTAATTGATTGTGTTCTCTTATTAAGCTTCAGTAAATTTTTCCCCTAATTCCCACCCCAAAATCCAAAACCCTCTGATGAGAGACAGAGGGTTTTCTTTTTTAGCTCCCTTTTTACCGCAGACGTTTTTACCGGAGCCGATTACACCGCTAATGATAAAATTTCGCGCTTTACCTGCGGGAATTTTTTAATCAGAATTAAAATAAACTCATTTAAAATAAACCCACGGCGCCTGATTGCGGCGCAGATGAACCTTCTTAGCATAGCTTGTGCTGAATTGAGTTATGCAATATAGCAATAAATGATTTTTGTGTAAACAGCACACCAGCTAACCAAATAAGCGAATTTTCATAGCCCTTTTCGGGTAATTACATATATTTACCATAAAATATCATCTGCTGCTCTTGACTTATTTCCTTTTTACCACTATATTTGTTTTGCCTTACTCTATGAACTCAACAAACTCAACAAACTCAATGAAATCTTTCAACCACGAACTTAACCAAGACATCGAAAAATTAAAAATTCTCCATGCGAAGAAGGACAAAACCGATTTCAACCGCCTCAAATCCGAATTAATGCTGAAGCATTCCGTAAGCAAGGCAACCGTTTACCGTGAGATGAAAAAAGAAACCCCCGGCTTTTACAAAAAGCCCGATTACAATCCCCCGCACCGCCCGGTAACGGAAAAAGAAATCCAAATGGTTGCCGAGCTGCTGCTCAAAGGGCGGGATGTGCAGGACATCATCAGGCTGATGCAGCAAAAGACCGGCGATAAATACACGTGGGACAGAATCACCCAAATACGCAAAATCATTGATCTGCGCCTTGATAAAAAAGTTGATAATGAAGTAAACAACGAAACCCAAAATCCCGCCGAACCCCCCGAAGTGTCCGGCGAAATTACCGACGAAACCGCATTCGGCGATAAGTTTAGGGACTTCATCGAATCACTCTTTGAGCTGGATAACATCCACTCCGGATGCAAGCTTACGGTAAGCGCGGGGGGCGAAAAATTTGAGCTCAGCTATACCGATATCAAAGACATCACGCTTATTGTTACAAACTCAAAAGCACGCGGCGGGCAGGCGCCGCTTGAGTATATGAGGCGCAAGATTTTTCACCTTATCGCCTCCAAGCTGCGCAGGGCGGCTTCATCAGGCGAGCACGCGGTTTCGCTTAAGGATATCAGCGAGCTTAACCGTATGTACAGTGAGTTCGAAGCGCGGGAGCTTGAGGGCTTTTCGCCCGATTACAGGGTGCTCGTGGCGGTGGTTACGCATTTAATGCCGGGTGCCGATTACTCCGAGCTCCTTTCGCTTGCTATGCGCTACCATGATGAAATTACCGGCTCCACGCGGAACATTGTGCCTTACAAAACGTGGCTGCTCCGCCAGTCTGATTTTGCAGAGTATACGGAGCTTTTCAACGGGCTAAAGTATGCCATTGAGGAGGGCGAGGCGGTTATTACCGGCCCCGATAAGGTTTTCCCATGGATTAAAGGGCACACCACCGAGCTGATGAGCGCTTACGTAAAGCTTTACGAAATGTATCTCGGCAAAGAGCGGGTGGAGCATAATATGAAAGTGGGCGCTTTTAGAACGCTTCAGGAGGAAGCCGAAATCAGCATCCGCGCCAAGCAGCCACAGGAAAACCAAAGCAAGTTTAATATAATGGGCGAGCCGCGGATGTCTTTAAATCCGGATGAATGGGAGGGATTAAAAGCAATTAGGAATTAGTAAGAGCAAGCATTTAGAATTGGATTAAAAACGTTATTATTATGATTTAATTTTGAAGTTATGGCAGATGTTCACTCGAAAAAGGTAAGAAGCTACAATATGAGCAGGATTCGCTCTAAGGATACAAAGCCGGAAATGCTTGTAAGAAGCTGGCTGCACAGGCAGGGTTACAGATTCAGACTGCATGATAAAAAACTGCCTGGGAAACCTGATATTGTACTGCCTAAGTATAAAACAGTGATTTTTGTTCACGGATGTTTCTGGCACGGGCATAAGAGATGCAGATATTTTGTTTTACCGAAAACACGAACCAAATGGTGGATAAATAAAATTAACGGCAATATTGAACGTGATAAAAAAGTAAAAAGAGAATTGAAAAAGCTTGGATGGAATGTGATCAATATTTGGGCATGCAAAATAAAAAATATTCAAGGTATCAATCATGAATTATTCAACATACACTACTCCACCCCTGTTAACATGAGTCGCAATCGATGATAATAAATCAACATACAATTCATGTTTTAGTCTAAACATAAAACTTCGATTTTGCATAAAATTATTGTTCATTTTCTCGGATTTTAATCTTCTAAAGTCAACAACGAACTTGTATTTATTGTTCTTCCGTTCAATCGCTGGTGAAGTAAACATATATAATGCTCTACCGTTCTTTAATTTTGAAACTATATTTTCAGGTGCTAGTATTCCGGAAACTAGACGTTGATTTATGCCATTTTTTTTGCGCATAATCACATGCTGGTGAAGTCTCAATTTCAATTAAACTTATTTTATCTATTGGTCCAGAATTTATAATATTTTCAGAAAAATAATTTTTAAGAATTTCTTTTTTTCTTATATCGGTCAAATTGTTTACTTGATAAACATTACCCGGATAAATTATATTTGGTGCCTTGTCAGAAGTAAGAATGCGTTTATTTATTTTTGATGGTATTAAATTATATCTGGTAAGAATTTTTTCGAACTTTTTTTTATAGATACCATTTGTAATCCCATTTATAATATTTTCCAGGTTATTTCCTGATGTAAGTCTAACATTATCCCTGAATAAATCATATGTAATTGAATTTTGATTAACAATTTTTTTATTAATACTATAAACATAATTTCTTGAAAGTTCTGAATAAATAGTATTGTTATCCTCGATACTAATAATATTAGTTAACCTTTTATTTTCGGCTGCGCTTTCCAGATTATCTAAAAAAGCACTATTCAAAGTTTGGAAAGCATAACGAATAAGATCTTTTTTATTGCTCGTATCCAAATGTTGGCCAGCCTGCGCCTTAGCCATTTTTAGAAAAATATTATTCATGTTATTATTCCATAATTCATTTAGTGCGGAAAGGGATGCAAATTGGTTTAAAGTTGTATCACATGATTTTTGTACTATATTTTGCCAAAAAATGAATACTTTAATTATATTAAAGTTTTTAAGTTCATTATTTAATTTTTTTTCTATTCTTTTTAATGCTCCTTTCTTTGCAACTTTGTTACCATTCTGATCAGTTTTTAAATAAATGTTTTTGGCCAATGGAATAATTGCTATTGGTTTATATTTTTTTAAACCATTATTAAATTCTTCTATTAGTTCATTTAAATAATCGTCATTGTGCTTACTCCACGTTACAATAATGTAAGGTCCACAGTTGGTTTTTATTAATTTTTTTATCCAATTACCCACTGAACTAATAACCTGACGCACATTAGTTGTCATAATTAATTTTAAATCTAAAAAAAGTACTCTGATTTCTTCGAGAGGTTTTTTAGGTAATTGTGAAACGTCACTGTAATATAAGAACGGAAGTCCGTTTTTATATAAAAGTTCAATTAAGGGTTTTACTTCATCTATATCATCGTCAATAATAACTATTTTTCCGTATTCCGGTAAAATCATAAATTTTCTTGTTTGAATTCTAAAATAACTATGGCACCATGATCAAACTCTTTTGGTACTTTATAGTCACTTTCTTCAGGGAATATGATTTTACCTCCATGTGCTTTCATAACCTCGTCTACAATGTGTAAACCAAGCCCCATCCCGTCATTTTTAGCCGAAATAAATGGTTTTGTAATCTTTGAAAGAGGCAAGTTGAATCCATTACCATTATCAGCAATTAATAGTTTAATAGTCTCTTTAGTATCTTTGATTATAGAAATATATATTTTTTTCTTAAAACTCTTTTTAATCTTCCTCAATTGTTCATTTTTTCTATCCAACCAGTAAATTGAATTATCAAAAATATTAAGAATAGTGCCTATAATTAATTTTTTTGAACAATTTATTGATGCATTTTTTTTAAATTTTGTGAAATCTTTTATAATTAAAATATTATGGGCTTCTATTCTATACTCTATATTAAATAAAGCTTTATTGACCAACTGCTTCAAATCGTTTTCTCCATACTCCGATTTTTTTATTAATTCGGCATAACTTTCAATTAAATCGGCCAGATGTTTAAATAAACTTATTATTCTTTTTGAAGCAATATCTTTTCTTAAAACATGTTTTAATTCATCAATGATTTTTTGCACTTCATGAATATAAATACTTAAATTTAAACCTAAACCAGCACTGCTTAATAACACTTCATTAATGAATTTGTATTCATCTTCAATTCTGTCCACATAAGTATTAATTAGTTTGCGCGTTTTTGGCTCTTTGATTTTAGTATTTACTACTTTCCTCATATCTTCAATTGTTGCCAACACGGGTTCTGATTTTTGTGTAGGGCTATATTTATCCCTTAAATCTGCCTTGTCAATACTCCTTAAAGTTTCTACCAAATTCATAACATACAAAATAGCTGTTGCGAAATCTCTAAATGCTTCATTTTCAACAAACCCTTCGCGATTTGTTTTTTCTATTAAGTCACTGCTATTTTCTCTTTTTAATTTGATTACGCCTAAAATTATATTATTACTTATTCTCTTTGCAGGGACATTTACTCTTCTGATGTCCAAGTTCAACCAGTCGTTGCCCCGCTCACCATACTCATTAATTCTTATATTATCTCTGTATACTCGAATCCCTCCATTTTCATTCAAATAATTTTTTACTAATGGAACACTTTTTTGTATCCCAAATGAAAGTATATTTGGATCTCTATCAAAAATATAAGCTTCAAAAAAAACCTCTCCGATTTTATACTTGTCCAAATCAATTATTTCTTCCTTTTTACGTTCTTCTTTATGCTTACCGACTATGATGGAATGTTTCTTGATGAATTCATCCTGTTCTGTAATTTTTCTTGGTCTAAGTTCCGTCATTGTTGGGAATGGTGTGAATTTATAGGTAAACCTATCAATTCCTGAACCTTTTATTGAACATGAAAAATTGAAAAGAGAATATTGTTTTATTTTATTCCAGTCTATTAATCCGGTTAGCCAGTCATTTCTATCACATTTAAAATTAATTTTAAATGTATCTTCTGACTCAAACGGAGAAGTTAAATTAAAAAGTGATTTATAAACACTTCTAACACCACGCCTATCCCATGGGTACCAGAGATTTTTTATTTTAATTAGTGTGCCCGTTTTTCTGTTTTTAAAGACTTTTGGTGATCTTTCTCTAACATCAATATGTGCATTCTCTAGATATTTTTTCTTGGAGAATTGAATCCAGTTTATTTTAACACAAACTTCCTTGTGTCCCTTTTTTTTAGATATTAATTCAATTTCTTTTCCTAATTTATGCACTCCAAATCTGCCGATGCCTTTTTCACCAATTGGTAGTCTTTTGTACTTGGTTGTCCTTACATTTTTCTTATAAAGTATCTCTTTATAGTCGCTACCTGGTTCCAGCCAAACATTTTTTATAATTGTTAAATCCATTCCTTCCCCGTCATCCTTAATTGTAATGTTTCCATTTTTGACATTTTCTAAGTTATCCATTCTAATGGTAACTTTATTAGCATCTGCATCATAAGAATTTTTCACTAATTCTAGAAGAGCGATACTTTCATTTTTGATTAACTGATCGCCCAGCTGGATTAATAATCGGGCTCTGGGCTTAAAAATAAATTTCCTCATTTACAATAACTTGGCAATTTTTTTTGCAATTCTTTCTGACATTAATGGAGGCACTGCATTACCTATTTGCTTAAATATTGATGTTCGGGAACCCTCAAAATAATAATCATCCGGAAATGACTGTATTCTTGCAGCCTCTCTTACCGAGATAGAGCGAAGCTGTTTAATATCTGGGTGTATGTAGTAATGCCCGTCCTTGGCAATGTGCGCAACGAGCGTATGTGAGTTGCTTTTTTTATTAATTACCTTAAACCTGTCAAGAAAAGACTTAAGATTTTTTTGTGTTCTGTTTTTTTTGGGGAGGTCTGTATATTTCAGTCTAACTTTTTCTTTATTCCATTTATCAATAACCAGTCTGTAAATTTCGAGGTCGTTTTCATTATGGGGTCTTGTTATATGTTGTGTGTAAAAATCGAGTCCGTTTCTTATTTCAAATTTTGCTAAATATTCAGTTGACTTTTTTAAGTAAGTTCCATTATTAACAACACCTCCGGGTTTTAATGGTTTCAAATCGGTAAGAATATCGCAGACTGTTGCGTTAAATTTAATTTTATCCAATTCAGGATAACTAAAATTAAGTTCTTTTCTCCAGCCAATAATTATTATTCTTTTTCTGTTTTGTAAAACTCCGAAATCAGAAGCATTCAGCACTTTACCGTCCAGTTCATACCCGATTCTTCTGAAATATTTTTTTAAATTCTTAAATATTTCACCATCCTTTGCAGTTTTAATACCGGGTACATTTTCAAAAATGAATATTTTAGGTTTAAACTCGTTTAAAAATCTTGCATACATTTTGTAAAGGTAATTCCGTTCATCATCTTTCATTCCGTTTTCATCCACACTTCTCCCAATATTTGAATAAGCCTGACAGGGAGGACCCCCTATTACAATATCAACATTTTGCTTTTTAAAAGTTTTAAGGTTTGTTTTAATTTTCTCGAAAATCCCTTTTATGGTTTTTTCTGTAATCTTTTCATTTAAAACGGTAGCTAACAAACTTGCAGGTATTTTTTTAAACAATTCATCTCTTGTAATCTCACCTTTTAAATAACTTATATAAGATTTGAAGATTTTTTTATTTTTTAAATAGTGGTAAGCTGTCCGCGTCCTTAAAGTATTACATGCATCTTTATCCATTTCAATATGTGCGACAGGAAAATAACCTCCCCGTATAAAACCTTCAGATAAGCCACCGGCTCCGGAAAATAAATCTATATATGAATATGTTTTCAAAGGGTAAGAGTTAAGTTTTAGTTTTGTTTGGGAAAATGGTATTTTTCGCCCTTTTTCTTCAATTTTTCCGCTTAAATTCCTGCAAAAATAAGGATTTTATTGTAAAAAGTAAAGCCCCAGTAACTAAACTGAGGCTTTAAAATAAATCCTGCCTGTCCCGATACCTCGGGGGCAACCCTGGAGTTCTCGGGGCGAGAGCCATCTTAACTAATCATAAATAAAAACACCCGGCATAAGTAATATATACCGGGCGTTTCAAAATAAATCCTGCCTGTCCCGATACCTCGAGGGCAACCCGCCAGTGGGCGGGCAAGAGTCATCTTAACATTCCATAATAAAGAAAGCCTGACATGTTTTACCACATCAGGCATTTCAAAATAAATCCTGGCAACTACCTACTCTCCCACAACCCTTCGGTAGTAGTACCATCGGCGAATCGGGGCTTAACTGCTCTGTTCGAAATGGGAAGAGGTGTGTCCCCCGCTCTAAAGTCACCAGAAAAATTATAAGTTAATTGCCTGCCTGCTGCAGGCAGGAGTTAATTAAGTTCATTGAGTTAATTGAGTACTGATTAACTAATCAACTAATTAACCTATTAACTAAAATCAAAAGTAAGTTTTTCCATAACAAGCTCACCGATGCTTTCTATCTGAATGATAAATAATTAAAGGTAAAGTCTTTCGGCTTATTAGTACTGCTCGGCTGAACCCCTCGCGGAGCTTACACCTGCAGCCTATCAACGTCGTAATCTTCGACGAGCCTTAGTCTCCCGAAGGAGCAGGGAAACCTCATCTTGAAGCGAGTTTCGCGCTTAGATGCTTTCAGCGCTTATCTCAACCGAACATAGCTACCCAGCGGTGCCTTTGGCAAAACAACTGGTACACCAGAGGTTCGTTCGTTCCGGTCCTCTCGTACTAAGAACGACCCTTCTCAAGTTTCCTTCGCCCGCATAGGATAGGGACCGAACTGTCTCACGACGTTCTGAACCCAGCTCACGTACCGCTTTAATTGGCGAACAGCCAAACCCTTGGGACCTTCTCCAGCCCCAGGATGCGATGAGCCGACATCGAGGTGCCAAACCTCCTCGTCGATATGAACTCTTGGAGGAGATCAGCCTGTTATCCCCGGCGTACCTTTTATCCTTTAAGTGCCGGCCCTTCCACTCGGAACCGGCAGATCACTAACCCCTGCTTTCGCATCTGCTCGACTTGTCTGTCTCGCAGTTAAGCATCCTTGTGCGTTTACGCTCACCACCTGATTACCAACCAGGCTGAGGATACCTTTGGGAGCCTCCGTTACTATTTGGGAGGCGACCGCCCCAGTCAAACTACCCGCCTAACAGTGTCCCTCACCCGGATGACGGATGGAGGTTAGAGTTCAAATAAGCCAAGGGTGGTATTTCACATTGCGACTCCACGACGGCTAGCGCCGCCGCTTCAAAGTCTCCCACCTATTCTACACATAGATTACCCGAATCCAGTGCTAGGGTGCAGTAAAGGTGCACGGGGTCTTTCCGTCCATATGCGGGTAACCGGCGTCTTCACCGGTACCACAAGTTCACCGAGCCCGTGGCTGAGACAGTGACCAAATCGTTACACCATTCGTGCAGGTCGGAACTTACCCGACAAGGAATTTCGCTACCTTAGGACCGTTATAGTTACGGCCGCCGTTTACTGGGGCTTCGGTTCAAGGCTGCCTCCGCCTTTCGGCGGAATGACCTCTCTCCTTAACCTTCCAGCACCGGGCAGGTGTCAGTCCATATACAGCGCCTTTACGGCTTAGCATAGACATGTGTTTTTGTTAAACAGTCGCTTGGCCCATTTCTCTGCGGCTCCGATAAATCGGAGCACCCCTTTTCCCGAAGTTACGGGGTTAATTTGCCGAGTTCCTTAACCACGGCTCACTCGAGCGCCTTAGAATTCTCATCTCATCTACCTGTGTCGGTTTGCGGTACGGTCGCCTTAGTATACGCCGGAGCTTTTCTTGGCAGCAGGATTAGGGAGAGTTTGTAGGCTTGCGCCATCCCGTTCGGGTTTCAGATTGCTCCTACGCCCTTAGACCGCCATCCAACAGGCGGCTCTCCTTTCACTTCTGCGTCCCTCCGGTTTAAATTTCGGCGGTACAGGAATATTGACCTGTCATCCATCACCTACGCCTTTCGGCCTCGGCTTAGGAACCGACTAACCCTGAGACGATTAACGTTGCTCAGGAAACCTTGGATTTTCGGCGTGCATATTTTTCATATGCATTATCGTTACTTATACCAACATCTTCGTTTCTGTACGCTCCAGCCTGAGTTGTCCTCAAACCTTCGCTGCATACAGAATGCTCTCCTACCATCCTTGCGGATCCACTGCTTCGGTGTTATGTTTAAGTCCCGAGTATTATCGGCGCTAAGTCGCTTGACTAGTGAGCTATTACGCACTCTTTAAATGAATGGCTGCTTCTAAGCCAACATCCTAGTTGTCTCAGCAACTTAACATCCTTAGTCTGTTAACATAAACTTGGGGACCTTAGCAGGTGGTCTGGGTTATTCCCCTTTTGGCAATGAAGCTTATCCCCCACTGCCTGACTCCCGGAAAACATTTGAACGGAATTCGGAGTTTGTCTGGGTTTGGTACCGTTGTGACGGCCCTACCCCAATCAGTGCTCTACCTCCGTCAAACTATATGGAGCATAATGCTCCTTCCGAGGCTAGCCCTAAAGCTATTTCGGAGAGAACGAGCTATCTCTGAGTTTGATTGGTCTTTCGCTCCTAGCCTCAGCTCATCCAAGCGGTTTTCAACCCACACTAGTTCGGACCTCCACAAGGTGTTACCCTTGCTTCATCCTGGCCAAGGCTAGATCACACAGTTTCGCGTCTGCCGCATCATACTAATCGCCGTTTTCAGACTTGCTTTCGCTGCGGGTGCATCCCTTAAGAATTTACCCTAGCATGATACGAGCAACTCGTTGGTTCATTAAGCAAAAGGCACGCAGTCACCCGTATAAAGAACGAATTCTATATACGAGGCTCCTACCGTTTGTAGGCATACGGTTTCAGGTACTATTTCACCCTCCTGTCAGGAGTACTTTTCACCTTTCCCTCACGGTACTTGTTCGCTATCGGTCACTGGTGAGTATTTAGCCTTACGAGATGGTTCTCGCAGATTCCCACAGACTTTCACTTATTCCGTGGTACTTGGGATACTTTCAAGGTCCTATCGTTTTCGCTTACGCGGCTATCACGCTCTATGGCTGAGTTTTCCAAAATGATTCAGCTAACGAATCAGTGTAACCTTTGACCTACTCGAAATCGGTCTGAAAGTCCCGCAACACCTGTGATGCAAGGATTCGAGTCTTTAACACATCACAAGGTTTAGACTGTTTCCTTTTCGCTCGCCGCTACTGGGGAAATCACTATTGTTTTCTTTTCCTCAAGGTACTTAGATGTTTCAGTTCTCTTGGTTGGCTCTTCAGCACCTATGAATTCAGTGCTGAGTGGTACGACATTATTCGTACCGGGTTGCCCCATTCGGAAATCCCCGGGTCTCAGGTTGCTTCCACCTGTCCGAGGCTTATCGCAGGTAACCACGTCCTTCTTCGCCTGCCAGTGCCAAGGCATCCACCGTATGCCCTTAGTAACTTACCAAAAATCATTTATCAATACAGATAGAATGCTAAACGATTATTCATTTAGCTATGCATCGATAAACTTGTTACGGAAAAACTTACTTTGTTAAAAGAACAACCATTGTATCCTCGCACTGAGTGCTTTTGGATTTTTGCGAATTCAACCGGAATTGAACCGGTATCTTCCCGATTATAACGGGTGCTCATCCTCTTGAGCTATGAATCCATTTATATTAGAACGAGATCCTTTGCCTTCGGCTCAGGTTTTTTGTGGAGCCAATCGGGATCGAACCGATAACCTTCTGCTTGCAAGGCAGATGCTCTCCCAGTTGAGCTATGGCCCCATAACTCTGTTGATTTTTTTTAAGCGTGCTTTCTAAACGTGGGCCTAAATGGAGTTGAACCATTGACCTCACGCTTATCAGGCGTGCGCTCTAACCAACTGAGCTATAGGCCCAATCTTAAAAAAACTTAGATGACAGTCTATCTTGTCATTTTTATATTTAAGAACAAAAGCTCACTGTCATTCAATTTGCTTTGCGAACCATTGACCTTCCCGCCTCCGGCGGGACGCCCTAACCAACTGAGCTATAGGCCCAAATTTTACATAATTCTGAGTGCCGTTTACGGCACGAAAGAATCTCTTAAAGCAAAAATTTATTTTAAAGAACTATGAGATTGCTTCGCTTTCGCTCGCAATTATAAAAATTATAAAGTGTGCGTGAACCTCCAAGAGTTTCATCAAATCGAATCTCTTTAGAAAGGAGGTGATCCAGCCGCACCTTCCGGTACGGCTACCTTGTTACGACTTAGCCCCAGTCACTGGTTTTACCTTCGGCGCTTTTTAAAGGCGACTTCGGGTACCCCCAACTTCCATGGCTTGACGGGCGGTGTGTACAAGGCCCGGGAACGTATTCACCGCGCCGTGCTGATGCGCGATTACTAGCAATTCCAGCTTCACGGAGTCGAGTTTCAGACTCCGATCCGAACTGAGACTACTTTTTAGGGATTGGCTCCACCTTGCGGTTTTGCAGCCCTTTGTAGTAGCCATTGTAGCACGTGTGTGGCCCTAGACGTAAGAGCCATGCGGACTTGACGTCATCCCCACCTTCCTCACTACTTGCGTAGGCAGTCTTTCTAGAGTGCTCGGCATTACCCGGTGGCAACTAGAAACAGGGGTTGCGCTCGTTGCGGGACTTAACCCAACACCTCACGGCACGAGCTGACGACAGCCATGCAGCATCTGTGTAAGCTCCCCTTGCGGGACGCGAACTTTCATTCGCCTTAGCTTACATGTCAAGTCTAGGTAAGGTTCTTCGCGTTGCATCGAATTGAACCACATGCTCCACTGCTTGTGCGGGCCCCCGTCAATTCCTTTGAGTTTCAACCTTGCGATCGTACTCCC
>JAKEEM010000052.1 GCA_022616535.1 Chlorobiota bacterium
AGTTTCAAAAAAAGGGGGCAAGCCGCGAATTGACAAAACTCTACCCTACCTTGCTTTGACTTTCAGTTTAACCTTGCCGACAGGAAAATCTGAGGAAACCGTTCCCGGGCAGAATTCAGACGAGAGAATCACCAATTTTGTTTTGGCTTATACGTATTACCCAACCATACCCTTTAGAATTACACCTTCGATTAAGTGGACACTGCCTTCAGATAATTTCGGCAAAAATGCACCCGGCTCGACTACATTTAACCTGAATTTAACATATTATTTCTCGGATTTAAACTCAGCCAAAAAATGAAATCTATTTTATTAATATTAACCTTCGTTACTCTAATGGTTCAAACATCGATTCAGCATAAATCAGATTCGGATTTTAAGCTTACAACCATAAAAATTAAATGCGCCGAAATGACATGCGAGGGATGCAAAAGAAGCATAACAAAATCAATTAACAAGCTTAACGGGATTAAGGAACTGGATATCAATCTTGATACAAAAATTATAACTGTTTCGTTTGATGATTCAATAACAAACTCAGATAACATTTTATATGCCATAGCCGAGGCCGGCTACGAAGCGGAGCTTTTGAAGTAATTATATAACCAGTCCTTTCAAATCGTATAAATTTTCCTTAATGAATGACTCATTAAATAATCTTTTTTATCCCAAATCTATTGCAGTTATAGGTGCATCTGCAAAGGAAGGGACCCTTAGCTGGGAGCTTTTGAATAACCTCATTAAATTCGGCTACAAAGGCAAGCTTTTCCCCGTTAATCCAAATGCAGAGTCAATTCACAGTATTAAATCTTACAGGCGTGTTTCGGAGATTGAGGACAGTATAGACCTTGCAATAATGATGGTGTCACGCAAGCTTGTACTGGATGCAATTGACGACTGCCACAGAAAGAAAATCAGCTCGGTTGTGGTAATAACAGCAGGATTTAAGGAATCTGGTGCAGAAGGCGCAATACTTGAGGAAGAACTTGTTAAGAGAATTAAAAAGTATGGAATCCGCCTTGTTGGTCCTAACTGCATGGGTATAATAAACACTCACAATAAAATCAGACTAAACGCAACATTTGTTCAGGGAGAGCCGATTTCAGGAGGAATAGGCTTCGTATCTCAAAGCGGGGCACTGGGAGCCGCCGTTTTAAAAACACTTCAGCAAAATGATATTGGACTTTCGCAATTTATAAGCATCGGTAACAAGGCTGATATTTCCGGTAATGCTGTCATTGAATACTGGAAGGATGACCCTGATATTAAGGTAATTACCGTTTACCTTGAGTCATTCGGCAAGCCGCGGAGATTCATGGAGCTTTCGAGGGAAATAACAAAAATTAAACCGATTATTGCAATTAAATCCGCCCGCACTGCACAGGGAATAAGAGCTGCGTCATCGCATACAGGAGCACTTGCAAGCTCAGATACAGTTACAAACGCCTTGTTTGAGCAGAGCGGCGTTATAAGGGTAAGCACGATAGATGAAATGTTCGATATTGCAAAAGCATTTGATAAAGCCAACCTTCCAAAAGGCAGCCGGCTTGGTATATTAACCAACGCCGGAGGACCTGCAATACTTGCTATTGATGAATCGACCGCAGCAGGTCTCACAGTCCCGCAACTTTCCAAAGCCACGCAAAAAAAACTAAGAGTAGCAGCTCCCTTAGAAGCTCCGGTATTTAATCCAGTCGATTTACTTCCCTCAGCTTCAGCGGAACTTTATTCAAGCGCAACGAGGATCATGTTAAAAGACTCTAACATTGACTCATTGATTGTGATATTAGGCCCGCCACTATCACTAAGCACATTGGAAATTGCTAAATCTGTCAGCAACGCTTGTAAAGATTCTCGTAAAACCTGTATGCTTGTTTTAATGTCCCAGGATGAGGTAATTTCCCGTCTTCGCAATGAAGCTCCTTTTCATCCGCCCGTTTACCGTTTCCCAGAGAACGCTGTGAGAGCGATTGGGAAATTGCTTGAATATAAAAATTGGCAGGAATCAGAAACGGGCGAAATAATACATTTTAACACCGATAAAAACTCAGTTAGAAAAATATTAAACAAATACAAAAGAAGCGGTGAAGTTTACTTAAAGTTCGAGGACGTGAGCAAAATACTGAATGCTTACGGAATGCCGGTTATTGAATCAATTAATTCAAAAAATATTAACGAATTGAGTAGAATTGCTGAGAAGCTGAAATATCCTGTTGTAATTAAAGCAATGGGCAGGAATCTGATTCATAAATCCGATGTGGGCGGAGTTGAAACCGATATTCATACTGAGGCAGATTTAATCAAA
Organism: Chlorobiota bacterium; assembly: GCA_022616535.1. Taxonomy (GTDB): domain Bacteria; phylum Bacteroidota; class Ignavibacteria; order Tepidaquicellales; family OLB5; genus JAKEEM01. The sequence continues at coordinate 2,306 of JAKEEM010000052.1, forward strand.
GCTGCACGAAACATTCTTGAAAATCTTGGCAGACATAAAAAACTTAAGCAATTTGAGTATTTTCTAATTCAGCCATATATCAGATGCGGGGTAGAAACCATAATTGGTATTACTAAAGATGAAAATGCAGGACATTTAATTATGTTCGGGCTTGGGGGAATTTTCGTCGAAGTTCTGAACGATGTAAAATTCAAACTCTTGCCGATTAGAAATTCAGAGGCAAAATCAATGGTTCGTTCAATTAAAAGCTATAAACTACTAACAGGAATTAGAGCTCGAAAAGCAGTTGACATTAACTACATTGAAGAAAATCTACTCAGGCTCTCTCAATTAATTGAGGATTTCCCTGAGTTTACCGAAGTTGACCTGAATCCGTTCATATTTACGGACAAAAAGGAAGAGTGTAAAATCCTTGATGCGAGAATGAAAGTTGTATTAAATAACCGTTACGCAGACTGATTAAGATAAGAACCCTTATGACCTATGATGACCTCTGAAAATAGCATAACGTAGATTCCTCATTGTAGTCATTTTTTTCAGAAATGTTAGAAGAATTATCTATTTTATACGCCTTGAATCCAAAACCGGCCAAATAATCGATAACGTCTTTAACCGAAGTGGAAAATTTGGATAAAGTAAATTCAATAAGTTCCATTAATATTACAGGGCTGAAATTTTCATCAGCCAGGGAAGCAGACATGCCTTTTAGAACATTCAATTCGCTTCCCTCCACATCAATTTTTATCACATCAATTCTGCCTGGCTTAAAGGTATTCAGAAAATCCTGGAAAGTTATTGTACTTGTTAATTCAAAATCATCTGTGAAATTTTCCTCGTTCAATTTTTTTAAAGAAGGCATTCCGCAATTATCATCTTTCGGCAAGTAAATTTTTACATTATTACCGGCTTCATCTGATAAAGCTTTGGGGATTACCGATATATTGGATAAATTATTAAGCTTTATGTTTTCTTCTAATATGGCCAGGTTTCTCGACCATGGCTCAAATGAAAAAACTTTACCTCTTTTACCAACGAGTTTTGAAGCCATCAATGAATAGTAGCCTATGTTTGCCCCAATATCAACAAAGACCATTCCCGGTTTTAATAAACCCCTGAAACATTCAGTTGCATTCCTTTCAATATCACCCCAGACAAACATCAATTGGGGCAGCCAATCGTAGAGATCAAGCCGGATTTTTATGCTATCCGAATATTTTATATAGCAATAGTATTTATTGTTCTTGCTTTTTTTCTGAATAAAATTCATAAGAGGGTTTCTAAAACGGGACTTCCATCTGAATTCAAAAATATTCCTGATTAAATAACCATAAAGCTGATATATAATTGGTAATTTTTTAATTTCTTTTTCTGAAAAATGTTTAAGTTAAAATATAGAATATTTAAGGAAAAGAAAAAAGATATTTATAATCGACTAATTTTTTCTCTGCGGAGGGAGATTTTACCTAACCCCAATATGTCATATCGCATTTGATTAGTAAACTTTTTTGCTTTGAACTTGTAACTTCAAACTCGTAATTTTGAATAATTATTTCCTCAATGACGGGGGTTAGTTCTTTTAAATCTCCTGCCTGCAGCAGGCAGGCAAATCTGAAATCTAAAAATCTCAGATTTATTTGGCGCATTGGTGTAATTGGTTAACACGCCGCCCTCTCAAGGCGGAAAGTACGGGTTCGATCCCCGTATGCGCTGCTAGTTGATGATTTCCATTATAATTGTAAATTACCGGCAAAAGGATTTCCTTGCAAAGTGCGTTCAATCAATTTACAGCAATTTAAATAATAATAACTTTGAAGTTATTATAGTCAATAACTCAAAAGAAGAAAATTTATCTGATTTAAAAAAATCCTTTCATTTGCAAATAATTGAGAGTGAAAATACAGGATTCTCAAAAGCAAATAATCTGGCTGCAAAAGTTGTTAAAGGTGAACATCTTCTTTTTTTAAATGCTGATATGGAGATCGTGAATGACTTTACTGAGGACCTTATAAACAAATTTCAAAATACTGATTTCGGAGCTGTGGGTTTGAAGCTTCAGTATAAAGATGGACGGTTTCAAAATTCTTTCGGACTGTTTCCAACAATACTTAACGAATACAGAAATAAAAAAACAGAGCTCGCATTTAGAAAAAACCATTTGAAATTCATAAAAGAACGTGAATCGAAATACTCCGAAATTAAAGAAGTAGAGTGGGTTACAGGGGCAGCTCTTTACATAAAGAAAAACACATTCGATAAAGTCGGTGGCTTTGATGAAAGATTCTTTCTATTTTACGAGGATATCGATTTATGCTTCAGACTTCACAAATCCGGATTCAAAAATTATTTCTATCCTTATTCAAAGATAATCCATCATAAAGGAGAAAATTTGAGAAAGGAATTTAAAAAAGAATCCGGTAAAATTCAAAAAGAATCACGAATTTTATATTACATTTTACATAACAAAAGTTTTCAATTATTACTGCTTAAAATTTACTTTTTTTTTAAAAAAATTGATTGAAGTATATAAAGATAACAGATTCAGCTAACTGAAATAGCTTTTTTAAATACCTGTTTTCATTATATAAATCATATGCAGTAGACTTGTTTTAAATCCAAATTTAATTAATTTAGGCATATTAAAAATCATAACTTAAAATGAAAAAACTTGGATTAATATTAATAATTGTGTCCATTCTGTACAGTTTTATAGGTTGTGATTCAGCAACAGACAGCAAGGCAACCTCCGTTACTCGTCCATCACTCCTTGAACCGGTTGACAATGCAACAGGTGTTTCAAGATATCCAACTTTTAAATGGAGCGGTGAAGCCGATAGGCTTGAAGTTTCAAGAAATTCCAATTTCTCAAATCCAATCGGAAGAAACATAAGCGGGACACAATACCAGCTGACTGATACTCTTCTTGATGCCAATACAGTTTATTTTTGGAGAGTCGGGAAAACTTCGGGAAGCACAATCTACTGGTCTGAAAACAGCTGGCGCTTTACAACAGGAAACTAAAACGCGTTTAAAAGATTTAAAAATAATTTTTTTTAGAAACTGAAAGCCATCGAATCAGACGAGGCAGATATTTAGTTAACCAAAAAAATATTCTTCCCCTTTTTGTAAAACCTGTAGCGCTGTATCAGCTAAAATATTTATAAAATATTTTGGGATTTTAAATGGAAATTGAGCTCGTCCAATGAAGAGCGCTTTTTAACTCTTAAGTAACTTAAAAATGGTAGCTGTAAATTAAATTTCCTTCGAATAAATCCCCAAAAAAAGGTTTTGCTGTTTAGCGTCAAATATTATATATTAAGTTTTGCAAAAAAATTTTATTCTGAAATTTGTATAGAAAATTCCTTGACAAAAGACTTCTTCTGGTGTTATACCTTTCAGCAGCTTCATCAGCATTTGCACAGTTTATATCAGGCGGAACATCAGTTACTTTCAAAGAGGATCTATTAAAAAGAAACCATTGGTTTTATAACGAAAGACTTTTCCCATATGAAAATCATAACCTGATTATTACAGCATTAAATAAAAGAAATTCATACAGAGAGCAAGGATTCTCGGATAACGTCCAGTCATGGGTCAGTCTTGGACCCTCCCCGGCATTTTACGGTGAAAACCAATTTACTGCTTCAAGAGTTAAAGAGGTCGTTTATGACCCTGACTCTGCAAATATAATTTATATCGGTACATCAAACGGGGGGCTATGGAAATCTACAGACGGAGGTCTGAACTGGGAACCTAAAACAGATAATGGGGCTTCCCTGTCATCAGGTGCACTTGCAGTTTACAATGATTGGAACACAACGCCACCCCAAAGAATTGTCTATTACGGCACCGGTGAGGGAGGTTTCGGATTTGTTTACAGCTATTACGGCAGAGGTTTGTTAAAATCTACCGATGGCGGCGAAACCTGGAGACTAATAACAAACGGCTTGCCTCCAATCACATACTTTTTTAAAATAGCAGTAAACCCAAAATCTCCCAATGTCTTGCTTGCCGCTGTTGGAACAAATTACGCCAACCCCGTAAATACAGGCGGATTGTACCGAAGCACCGATTACGGTGAAAGCTGGACCAGAGCAGTTCCTTTATCGGTAACTGAAAGTGGCCTGGTGTGCAATGATGTTGTGTTTTCAAGCGACGGTAATAAGGCTTACATAATCGGACCAAGCAGAACCGGTAGCCCCAACTGGTGGGAAAACGGAACAGGATACAGGATTTCAACAGACAGCGGCAAAACTTTTACCCAAATTAATACAAATTTAGCCGGAACCGGATACCTAAGTATCTCCGAGATCAGTCCTCAAGTACTTTATGCATTTACAGCAGCTGACTGTTTTTCATCAAATATTTACAGGTCAGTTGACAGCGGAAAGACCTGGGTATTGATGAGCTCATCTTTTGCAAGCAATCAATGCGGATACAATATGACTGTAAACGTTCATCCTGTTAATCATACTATAGTGTATGCCGGAACTGTTGCATTATACAGGTCCTCTACAAGCGGTGTTAAATTCGAAGAAGCCTTGCCTGTCTTCCATGCCGATATTCACAGTTTAGCTTTCAAACCGGGAAATCCGAATGAATTCATAGTTGGTTGTGACGGTGGTGTTGTGAAAACTACAGACGGTGGGTACAATTTTACCAACCTTAATTTCACACTGTCAGCAATGGAATGTTACTCCCTTTGCTCAGACCCAACCGAGGAATTCCATTTGGTTGCATGCACTCAGGATAACGGACTATTCGACAGGGGAATCAATCCTCCACCCGGCAATGAATGGAAAGTAATATCCGGATTTGATGCAACCAGCGCAGTCATTGACCCTGATGAGCCCAACCGTTACATTGTTCAGCTTTCCGCAAGCGAGGTAGGTATTCATGTATCAACTAACCGTGGACTTTTTTGGTTCGAAGCCAGTGGACTTCCGAGACAGGGAGAATATGCCTGGTTAAGACCAATTGTAAAAGAGCCCGGGGCACAGGGTGTCTATTTTACACCTTATTCAAATGATATTTATGAATCCACGGATTACGGATTTAACTGGAGTCCTTTGAATAGCACCGGAATTAGCGATAAAATTATTGAGCTTGCTGTAAGCCCCGGCAATTCAAATATAATGTTTGCAGCGACAGGTCCGTTTGAATACATGCCAGAGTCTTATCAGCACAGGGTCTATAAAAGCATCGACGGGGGACTGACATGGAATGAGATTAGCTCATTGCCTAACAGGTATGCATCGGCAATAAAGATAGATAAGGATAATCCTGACGATGTGATTATATCATTTGCCGGTTTCGGTACTAACCATATTTTCCGAACCACCAGCGGCGGAGTCCAATGGACAGCTATTGACTGCAACAATATCGAACCATGTCTTCCCGATGTGCCAGTTAACGACCTAGAAATTGATTACGATACGTCGACCGGCAGGCGTGAGTATTTTGCTGCCACGGATATCGGCGTATTCAGAAGCCTTGGTGACGGAATCTGGCGTGAAATCTACGATGGTTTGCCCAACTGCATCGTAATGGATATTGAAATCCACAGGAACAAATTGAGAGCAGCAACTTTCGGAAGAGGTGTGTTTGAATGCGACTTAACCCTTACCCCTGTCGGAAAATCGGAGGAATCGACACTCATAGGAAGAACTTATCTTTTTCCAAACTACCCTAACCCTTTTAATCCGGCTACGAAAATAAAATATAATATTTCAAAAGGGTCCAGTGTTAATTTATCCGTGTATGACATTCTTGGACGGGAGATTGCTGTGGTTGTAAACAAGTACCAGCATCAGGGTGCTTATGAAATTGTATTTGATGCAAATTTAAATGGTAGTGTTTTAAGCAGCGGAGTATATTTTTATAAATTAACTGCCGGTGAATACACAGAAATCAGAAAAATGGTGCTGGTGAAATAAAAAACAAAAAAATAAATAATTATGAAACAGATTTTTGAAACATTACCTTACCGTTTTTTCTGTTGCTTATGACATTCGGCTTCACTTTATCCCAATTTGTAATAATTTCACTTTTCTCGTTTATTTCAAGCTCAAACAGCCTGTCGCTGTTTTTATAAATCTCAAACATGTTATCTTTGACGTATTTGCTGAAGAAAAATTCCGCTCTCTTTTCATCTGCCTTAACATCGGCTTCAAGCCTTGTCATTGTCTGGAACCCGTCGATTTCAATCAGTGCTATTAATATTGAATCACTTTTAAAGTAAACATTTACTGAATAATGCCACGACTGGGCTGTTCCTTCGGTAACTCCTTCAACACCTTCATCGAATTCATATTTGCCGACCCATTTTTTTAAAACCTCGTTTTGCGGGCCGGAAATATTTCCCTTACCGGAATCCTGCGTGGAGCTTTGGTTTTCACTATCTATATTTTTCTTCTCTTGTTTTGAGCAAGCAACAAAAAATAATGAGCAAATAATTAAGCAGATAAATTTCATTCCATTTTTACTTTTGAAATGTCTTTAGTCTATTTAAAACCTCATTTTTGCCCAAAACGTAAGCAATCAATCCCAGCTCAGGCCCGTGTTCTTCACTTGTTAAAGCAAGCCTCACAGGCATAAATAAATCCTTTCCTTTTACGCCTGATTCCTTTTGAACTTCACTAAGCAGCGGTTTAAAATTATCGGCATTGATTTCTAACAATGATTCAAGCTTTGAAATTAACAACGACAGAACTCTCTTTGATGTTTCGTTTCCTATGATTTTCTTCTGCTCATCGTTTAAGCTGTCATTTTTGTAATAAACTCGCGCTTGTTGGGGAGCTTCATCAAGTTTACTAATATAATTTCTAATGGCAAATACTACTCTTTTAGTCTTTACTAAGTCGCTTGTATCAATACCGCCTTTATTAAGATATGGAATCGACAAATCAACCAGCTTTTCCAAATCGTAATTTTTAATGTATTCAGAGTTCATCCAGTTAAGCTTTTCAATATTAAATACAGCACCGGCTGAGTTAACCCTTTCAATCGAAAACAGCCTGATTAATTCTTCTTTTGAAAAAATCTCCCTGCTTTCGCCTTCGCCGGGATTCCACCCAAGCAGCGCCATAAAGTTTACAAGCGCCTCTTTTAAAAAGCCCTTCTTCAGGTAATCTTCTGTCGCAACGTCACTCTGGCGTTTGCTCAGTTTTGTTTTATCGGGGTTAAGTATTAGCGGCACATGTGCCATCTTTGGAACATCCCAGCCAAATGCATTATATAAAATAATATGTTTTGGCACGGAGGTCAGCCACTCCTCTCCCCTGATTATATGCGTTATTCCCATTAAATGGTCGTCGATAACATTAGCTAAGTGATAGGTAGGGTAGCCGTCACTTTTGAGCAGGACCTGGTCATCAATCAAATTTGTCTCAATTTTCACATTGCCGCGGATAATATCCGTAAATTTAATTTCAGTATCCAAAGGGACTTTCAACCGAACAACATAAGGAACACCTGAAGCAAGCTTTTCCTTGACCTCATTTTCAGTTAAATGCCTTGCCCTCCTGTTATACATTGTCTGCCTTCCCTGCATCTGCTGAACGCGTCGCATCTCGTCAAGCTCCTGTTCGGTTTCAAAAGCATAATAAGCATAACCTTTTTCCAGAAGCCCGCTGCAGTATTTTTTGTATATCTCAAGTCTTTCGGACTGAAAATACGGTCCGTAATCGCCCCCAACATCGGGACCTTCATCATAATCAAGCCCCATCGTTTTTAAAACATTAATCAGGTTCTCTACGGCACCTTCGACTTTACGCGACTGGTCGGTATCCTCAATCCTTAAAATAAACTTACCTTTGTTATGGCGGGCGAAGAGATAGTTAAACAGCGCAGTTCTCAGACTTCCCAGATGCAGGTAACCTGTGGGCGACGGTGCAAAACGTACTCTAACTTTGGAATTATTATCCATTTATTTTCACAAAATATTTACAAATATTGCCTAATTAATCCATAAATAACAGGAAAAATTTAGATATTCAATCATTAACATCTCAAGAAACTTATATGACCGAGCAAGCAATAGAGCGGACTAAAAATCTTTTCAAATGTTTGTTTGAATTTATAGGAAATTCAGATGAATACTTTGTAACCGGTTCGCTTTCATTTCTCCCTCTGCTTAGCAATTACCGTGATACGGGAACAGATATAGACGTTGGCATCAGCAGCTCTCTTTTTGAAAAAAGGAAAGTACATTTAAAGAGCTTCGACCGTGTTCACATTCTCAGGCTGGATGAAGTAGCTGTTGCATCCGAATCAAAGCTTGCTCACATTCTCTCCCCAAAAACTTCGTTCATGCATCTGCACACAAAAGACGCTATGCTGGATATTTCACGCTTTACTCATATCACCAGCTCAGTGGATTTCAAGCTGGGTTACGGCTTATCACTTCGGCTAAGTGACTCATTTATTGAAAAAATCAAAATAATCCAGTGGCAGGGAATCGATTACCGCTCAGCCCCGCCTGAGCTTGCATTTATCCCAAAAGCAATATGTTACCTGCAGCAGGGAACCAAGGATATCGATAGTTCACACAGAAATTACAAAAATTTGGAAGACATAAAACGTTTAAACGCGATAATTAACTGGAATTTCATTGGTTATCTCCTTCAAGCAGGAGGACTTCATTGGCTGGGTAAACCGCTGCCAAAAACAATTGCAAAAATGCTTGACCCATTTAAAGCAAATGATATTATGTCATTGCAAAATATTGAGATTTAAAAAAATTATATGCACAACTCCACAACCCGTTTTTCAGACAAAGTTGAAAATTACATAAAATACCGTCCGCACTATCCAGCGGAGGTGATTAACTATCTGAAATCTGAAAAAATATTAAAAGACGATTCAGTAATTGCTGATATCGGCTCAGGTACCGGTATATCAACAGAAATGTTTTTGAAAAACGGCAACACAGTTCACGCAGTAGAACCAAATCAAGAAATGCGTGAAGCAGCAGAACGGACTTTGAGTAACTACAAAAATTTCATAAGCGTTAACGGAACCGCCGAAAAAACAACTCTGCCAAATGCGAGCATTGATTTAATCACCGCAGCACAGGCATTCCACTGGTTTGATTTGAATAAAACAAAATCGGAGTTTAAGCGAATCCTAAAACCCAAAGGATATGTAGTATTATTATGGAATGCAAGGCTTACTGATACAACTCCTTTTTTAAAGGACTACGAAAAAATGCTTGTAAAATACGGTACCGATTATCTAGAAGTCAGACATGAGAATTTCGGTAAAGTTGTATTTGAAGACTTCTTTGAAGGGAAATACAAAATTAAGACATTTGAAAACCGGCAAGTGTTTGATTATGACGGAGTCAAAGGCAGACTGCTTTCATCATCATATATTCCGAAAGAAACCAACCCAAATTACTTGCCTATGCTTAAAGAGCTCAAAAGGATTTTTGATTTGCACAATAAAAACGGCAAAGTCACTATTAAATACGAAACACAGGTTATCACAGGAAAACTTTAACTATTTTTTCTTTTCGTCTTTTCCTTTTTCCGTTTCTTTAACTTTTTCAAAAACTCTTATAATATTCAAAGCATACATTAAATTTTCTTGTTTAGGCATAATTCGAATTTTAATTTATTAATAAATGGTTTCGGGTTAGTCCGTAATTACAGCTACGATTTTTTTCTTTTTCATTTTCTGTTTTATTAACTAATGATACAAACTTAAATCTGTTCCTTACCAGAAACCTTACCATAAATATTATGGTTTTTGTTAATAATTGCAGACTTTGTCTTATTTAAAGAATCACTAGAAAGGAAGAGGAAAGTGCTGAAAATCAACGTCTTAGGCTGGATTTTGAGAGGATTTTCATTTATAGTTATAGTTATTTATATTATTTCATGCGAAGACCCTGAAACAATCATAAAAAACGCTGCAAGCAATGAAGTTACCGCAAAGGAAAGATTATCGTCTGCAATTATTCAGGCAAAGGCAAACTACGGAGATACAACAAATCTAGTTTTAATTCTGGGCAGGAATGTTAAATCAAACGGTAAGACGGACATATCCATAATCAGCGGGATAACCAATCCTGATTCAATCGGCGCGTGGCTTTATATTTTCAAATCGCCTAATGATACTTCACTCAGAATTTACACTCCAAATCCCGCCCCAGGCAGTTCAAACTGCATTGAGCTGACAGCACTTTTTAACATCAACACAATGGTGAGTCTAATTCAGGATACATCGGCAAGGAATATCATTTCGGGTGCGCTTGAAGTAATCATAAGTTCAAATATAACCATAACCACGTCAACCGCAAATTTAACTGACAGTGATGTTTCATTAAACCTTGCGAATAACACGAACACGATAATAAAGTTTGATGAAAATTTTTCGCCTGATACGAGCTCACTGAACGGGAATGTATTCTTTTCAACTGGGACAAGTAAAACGATAAATATGATATTAATTCCCGTCGCCGGAACGCTGAACCTGCCGCTGTATATTCAGAACTTAACAGGATTCCCTAATGACTTATGGGTTGTGCAGTACAAAAAAACAAATTCAGTCAATCAGCAGGAGAGTTTGATTCTAGGAACTGTGGTTGAAAGCGGTCAGATGATGAATATTCCTCCGCCTGTTGGACTTTCAAGTCCTGTGATTAATTTATCTAAATATGTCGTAGAATAATATGGTGAATTCTACTTCACCAAAATCATTTTCTTTGTAACCGTAAATTCACCTGCCTCTATTTTATAGAAATAAATGCCGCTTGGCAGGTTTGAACCGTCGAAATCCGCATTGTAGCTACCCGCATTTAGATTTTGATTCACAATAAGAGCAATTTCCTGCCCAAGAACATCAAAGACGGTAATTTTAACAAATGTTTGTCTGGGAATATCAAACTTTACCTTTGTAACTGGATTAAACGGGTTCGGATAGTTTTGATACATTGCAAATCTCTTTGGAACTACACCCTCATTTTGCGAAATTCCGACCGGACCATCGGTATAGTTTACAATTCTGAAATTATCGAAGTAAAAACCATCCCCCGGTATACCGCTGTCGGTAAAATAATTAAATCTTATTCTAACCATTTGTCCGATGTAGGGATTTAAGTTTATCCTTTCATAAGCCCAAGGCTGAATTCCGTGATACGAAGGCTGTCCGCCAACAATACTTGTAAATCGGCCGGCAAGGTTTATCCAGCTTGAGCCGAAATTTGTGCTGAGCTGAACCCTAACGTAATCATAGTCCGTTTCCGTCGCCCATTTTGCCATAAATTCAAGTCTCGGGTTAACGGCGCTCGTAAGATTAATTGTATCGTTTAGAGTAAAATAATTATTTGTTGAATTCCTCGAATTACCATACCTTGAATCTGCAAATGAGTGGCTTTCGCTCCAAAAACTTACATAAGATGTATCCCACTGAATCTGGTTACCGCTTTTGCTCCATCTCACGGTTCCACCCTCGGCATTATCCGAAAGCAAAACATTTGCCCTGCCAACAATAAGCGAAATTGTATCCAGCGACGTCTCAATATTTTCCTGTTTAATACTGACAATTAACTTAATTTCATCCATATAATTGGCTGAGTTAGTGAGCCTGAACATAAATGGAGAGGAATTATACTTAATCTGCCTTGCTGGAATGCTGTCATAATTAATTGATGAAACCATAGAAACAATATTCGGATAGGAAGATGAAACGCTCACAACAACATTTCGGGAAGGCAGTGAAAGACCTTTGTTTCTAACCCCGATATTCATTCTTAGGGTATCGTTACTTTCTACATAGCCGCTCCCCAATACTGAGTGGTTTTGAAACTTCGCATAAGCGCCTCCTACCCAGCACAAATATTTATAGCCGGGCAGAGTTTCGTTTGCAATCGGAATTATTTCTGAAATGTTTGGCCAGAAGCCGCTGCCGCCTACTTCTGGAGTCCATGCGTAGCAGCCGATTGAATGAAGCCAGTCCCTTGTAGTTCCGCTTGAATAATAATTCAGCATCTCGATAACCGTTCCGTATGTATAGTTATTTTCTGAAGCAAAATCGCCGCTGAAATCCGAATACATTTCATAAGCTATGGAGGTATCAGTATAACCGTATGGATTGAGATACCTTCCAGCAACAGAGTGAACTGAGAACGAAATTTTTGGCTGGATGGAAAGAACCAAATTTTTTATCGCCTGTGTCTCAGGTTCGGATGCAGCGGAGAGCCCGCGGTAAGTATCAGAACAAGGGTTGTTGCTGGAACCGCTGTTAAATCCCCAGCCGTAATTGTAATTCCTGTTTAAATCGACTCCAAAACATGAGCCGTTATTTCTTCTGTTTTTTCGCCACATTCCCCCGCCGTTTGGGTTGATTGTCTGGTTATAAACATAACCGTCGGGATTAGCAACAGGGACAAAGTATATTTCCCTGTTATCAACCAGATACTTTGCTTCCGGATTCGTATTGTAATTATCCAAAAGCCAGTACATAAAATACATTGTGCCCGCCATTGCCTGTGGTTCACGGGCATGATGAAGAGCATCAAAATAAACAGCCGGCTCGGTTGCAGATTCGTTTACATCCGCATTGTCCGAAATTTTTACCGACCAGATTACCCTGTTTTCCACGGTTGTCCCCCGGTTTTGCTTTGCCGTAATTAGTGTCGGGTACTGGAGCCTCATCGAATCAAGCTTTTGAACCACCTCGCTGTAAGTGTAATATCCTCCCATGCTTCCGTATGAAAAGCTTGTCACATTATCACTCTGCATAATCTGCCTGCTCAAAATCATGTCTGATTCGCTAGGCAACTGCCTGTTTCTGTAATACTCCTCAAGATTGGGAATTTCGACAGAAAATTGAATACCTGTGGTTCTTAATCTTCCAATCTCATTTTGGTTTAAAACCAAAGTTATTCCTTCGTTAAAATTCCCGTGATAATGCTCAATGGTAATATCATTTTGCTGAAGCAATAAGATATCATTGGAAGTTCTTATATTAATCTTAACCTGGCTGTAAGTTTCAAAAGGACTTCTTTGAACTTCCGGATTATTAAAATTAAATTTGGAAAATAAAATGCAGAGCGTTAAAACTGAGATTAATAAAAAAATTATTCTAGTTTTCATTTTAAAACTTATTTAATTAAAATCATTTTTTTTGTATCAATGAAACTTTCTGTTTCAATCTTAAAGAAATAAATTCC